>JAFTOF010000014.1 GCA_017451505.1 Clostridia bacterium
ATCCTTTGTTTATAAACGAATCTATATATTCAAAGGAGCTTGAGGACAGAGCAGAAAGTATTTTAAAGGATTATTCTCTCGGCACACTACTTGTTGCCGGAGATAGTAGATACTTATCTGCAGATTTATTAAGGTTGTTATCTATAATACCGATGACACGAAAATCCAAGCTTACAGAAAGCGAAAAGAAATTTTATGCTACTCTCATGAGCGACCGTTTTTCCGAGCAATCCTTCTATGCTCCAAAGGCGGCGTATGAAGCGGATACATTATGTACGCTTCTTCGTAATCCGCATATTGCTCGAAACGAGGAAATTATCCTTAAACTCATGAAGGAAATTCAAAGAATGCGTGAACATTATTTAGGACATCTCAGTGATGTTGTTATGGTGGATTCTGAAATGTACGCTGCAGAGAGACTTGGTGGTGCGGACTATGACGGTGATACTATAAAAACTATTGCCGATCCTATTGTAAATATATGTGTACAGAGAAACTATGAATTTGAAGGCTCCTTTGAAGACAGAAACAATATGCCATTTTTGAAAATTCCGTCAGCAGAACCGTTAATAAGCGATGCAAATGATTGGGAAGCAAGATTCGAAACGGTAAAAAATACATTTTCATCACGGGTAGGTCAAATTTCCAATGCTGCATTTGACCGTAGTGTTATTGCGTATAACGAAAACTCTACCAGCGAGGAACGACAGAAATGCCGTGAAGAGGCTGAGAGTCTTGCAATTTTAACGGGACTTGAAATTGATTCTGCCAAAACCGGAATTAAACCTGATTTATCAGAATATTTGGGAAAATCAAAAAGGCAAAGAAGTATCTTTTTAACCTATAAGAGACTGCTTGAAAATGTTAGCAAAGGCGTAGCCGATGCAAAAAACAAGTTAAATAAATTCTTTGAAAATACAAATTGGGACGAAATTGATTCCAATGTGGAAAAGCTTCCGTACTATGCAAAAATGCTCAAAGAGGGAATTCCTAAAATTAAAGCCGTGACAATTCCGGACAGCAAGCTTTTCAATTTCGCCGCAGAAGATGGTTGGAAAGAAAAACTTGATACAGGTATTTTAGATGCTGTCAACACTTTGATTTCGGAATACAATGAGGTGCTAAGGAGAATCAGAGTAAGCCGTGCTGATATACAGACAAAAAAGCGGTATAAGGACATTGACAGAATTCTGTTCTCACAAGGCAAGGATGAAGATTTTGATGCAGATGTCTTGTATGCAGAATTTTCTAAAATAAGTGATGAGCATTTGCAGAAAATTCACGAGGCTATGATTGAGCAGAATTGGCATCTTATGATAAAAGAAGATCGGGAAGCATTTCTTTCTGAGTGGTTGCCCGAGTTAGAAGAATATTTTGATATTCTGTCCGATTTCACATTCAGCGGTTACAGAATTCTAAATGACTTAATTCTGGACATAAGAGAAGCCAATTCCGTAGAATCATCAAGACAGTTATATCGTGACGGAGACACCGAGAATATGGTTGCTATGACAGATGCTTATGTAAATAAACTTGCCTCTGACAGTTACCGTGAAGCAGTGGCAAAAAAATGCCGTGAGATTTTGGAGAAAATTATTAAGCCTGCGGATGCAGTTAAGTATGCCGTTGCACTTGGTAAACGAGGTTTTATGTGGGATGTGCTTATTGATTGTGTATCCAAAAATGCATTAAAGGTCAGGAGGGATGATTTATGATTAACGAAAGAGAAGAATTTTTAAGTTATATAAATTTCCCCGAATACAATTCACATAGCAAGACGGATTATGGTTATCTTGGCAGATTCACTTTGGAAATGTTTGAGGATTTAACCGGATTTAACAGAGTCCTTACCATTCTTGCAAGAGGATATATGTTTGACGAAGAAGGAAATGCAGATATTACACGTGCAGAAAGGGCAATCCGTGCTTGGTGCAGTGTTCCGGATAATAAAAATGCCAAGCCTTTAGAGGATTGGCAATATATAACCGATTTTCGTGCGTTACATGATGAATTCCCCGAGCTTGTTGATAAGAATGGCAAAGGCTGGCTATGCAGGCATATTGCGAATATTGTGGCTTATGTAAAAAAGAACCCTGACAAGGTAAGCCAAGCTGCAACCACGAAAACAAATGAGTATTTGAAGGGTTTTGAAAAGAAATGGCGAGAAAAAATTAAGCAATTTCATACATCCATTTATGATACTGATACTATAAACGGTTGGATAATACGGTTTGACGGAATTATATCCGATGCTATTGAGCTTGGACCTCTTCGTGAAGAAGAAGTCGAAATTCCCGATTCAATTCTGCATAAACTTCACGAAATTCTCCCCGAGAATTGTATTGAGGGAGTTGAGGTATTAATCAAGTATTATATTGCAAACAGGCAGGCGGATACTGATTGGGTTGTTATATCACATATAAATCTTGACGGATATCTTGGCTATGGCACATTCACAAAGAAACTTCTTGCAACAATCCCCGAGGATATTTTAATTCGTTCAACAAATCACGGCGTTAATAGATATAAAATTATGCCGGAGTTTTTGCCGTAAAATGAAACAAGCGGAACCGAGATTTTCCGATTTCTCGATTCCGCTTTTTCTTTGTTTAAGGTGTATCATATTTTAATATGGTGTTCGGTGAATGTTATGTCGTAATTGGCTCAAAAATGCTTTGTATTGCATTTAATTTTGTTAGTCGAGCAATTCTGTTCATTTCATTCTGCCATTCTCAAATCGGGTAATTTCGTTTGATTGCAGTTGCAATTTCACGGAATGTATGTTATACTTAAATAAAATTACGAGTGTCGATTTTTTGGCAGTTGGGCATCAAATTTGATGAGATTTTTACATAGCATCAATAAAGCATCAAAAGGCATAAGGTTCAAAAGACCGAGTGCTACAAACGGCTCAACAGTGGGAACAATTTGGACGGTCTTTTTAATTTGACACGACCTCCAAAACCGCAGGTCGTGGGTTCGAATCCTACTGCCCCTGCCACGAAAAAGAAGACATCGACGCAAGTTGGTGTCTTCTTTTTTAACAGGGGCAGGCAATACGCTATCCTATTGCCCCTTTATATAAGGCGGTGATAATTTTGATTAAATATGAAATCATTGATATATCTGAAGTTCCTGATGAAGAATTAATAAACTGTTTTTTTTATATGAATAAAGAAAAGCAAGAAAAAATTAAAAGGTATAGAGATTCTCTCGCTCAAAAACTTTCAATAGGCGGAGAATGGCTTGTAAGGAAGCTTCTATCCGATTACAGCAAGATTTCCCCATATGATATTATTATATCAAGAGATGAGCTTGGAAAGCCTTTCACTCCTGATTTTCAGGAAATATTCTTTAGCATCAGCCATAGTGAAAATTTTGTTGCCGCAGTAATCTCGGACAGGCAGGTCGGGATAGATATTGAAAAGCTTCGGTTTTTATCTGTAAAGGCTTCAAAAAAAATATGTTGTGACGAAGAAATATACTATATATTTGGCAAAAACAGAGCTGACATAGATTTTGATAGTAAGCAACCACCCGATGTTATTAAACGCTTTCTTGAAATCTGGACGGCAAAGGAAGCGTATTATAAGTGCATTGGAACAGGTATAAAAAACCCAAAAGCGTTAAATATCCTATCCTGTAATGCAAATCTAATGAAATTTGAAGAAAAAGATTATCTGATATGTATAGCAGAAAACTGATTTCCCAAAACAGGAAATCAGTTTTCTGCTATTTTCATCCAGTAACGGAATAATCTTTTTTAAATCCATGTGCACCAAAAATTTGCCACTGTCCAACACCCAGCCTTTGCATAATCGCTTTTCTTTCTTCCAGACACAGCTTTGGATCGGTGTCAACAGATGTCATCAGTATCGGTGCATATTGGTTATATTCTGCTTGCTCATGAGTTAACCCGTGTGTATTGATATAAATATCTCCGGTTATTGCAATATGGTTTAAATAATCTATCAGCACAATTTCACCCGGCAGATGACCACCTTTTCCCTCGTAAACTTCGAAATGTAATTCTTCAAAGTCGAAAAATCCGATTTGCGTAAGCGGTTCTTTTAAGTTTTGGGTATCATTCCATAATGCGGTTATCTTTTCGGGATTTACCGCTTTATACGAAGTCAGAATTTTGCAAATATTTATATATGGTTTGTGGAGAGGATTTGATTCACGGTAGCCGTTCCTGCCTTCATATTCATTTACAAGACAATTTGCAGTTTTTGTACTTGCGATTATTTTATCAAACAGTGGCAAAAGCCCACAGTGGTCAACATCGGCATGCGTCACAAGGATTGTCTTTTCCATTGTATCAAATTCAGGAAGTGTTTTTCTAAAAACATCCAGCATTTCATCACTGTAACAAGCGTATCCACTATCCACAAAAAATACCTTGCCATTGCTTTTTATGATTATTGTATTGCTTCCGCAAGGTGGCTCAACAAGTGTTATTTCAGTATTATTCGTTACCTTATGAGTGCTTATACGAGGGGTAAAGTTTTTTCCCTTTGAAGCACCTAAAAGCTCGGCAAACTTACTGATACTGTCAAATGTGCGGTATGGTGATAGTCCTTGTTCATCAAGAGTTTGCATTGCAAGGTTGACATGGACTAAAAGTTCACTGCTTATTTCTTCCGAAAGCCCCATCGTCTGAGATAACCCCATAACATAGGTATTATAAAATATGCTGTTGTCATATACTTTTTCCGAGCTGTTGTAGTCTATCACACGAACCTTACAGAGCTTTTCGGCTTCTTTTAAGA
This sequence comes from Clostridia bacterium, assembly GCA_017451505.1. Taxonomy (GTDB): domain Bacteria; phylum Bacillota; class Clostridia; order UMGS1883; family UMGS1883; genus UMGS1883. The sequence goes on from JAFTOF010000014.1 coordinate 4,773, forward strand.
ATTCAGAAATTTTATTATAATCATCAACATACAAGCCCATTTTAAAGTATTGGTAGTCAGTCCCGTTTTCCTGAGAACTAATATAAGAAATATTAAAATTGAATTCATTTATAAGTTCAAGTACATTGGTCACACTTCCGGGAATATCCTCAAGGCAGAATTCTATCAAAACAATACTTGTTTTGTTTGCGTTACTTTGCAGATATCCAATTTTTTCAAGCTCTGTATCTGCTTTCTTTAATTGTTCCTCTGTGCCCTCTGCATCAATAAACAAGGTGTGTGAATCAACCGCTTTATTGTAACTTACTCGGGTAATGTTTATTCCAAGCAGTGAAAAGCATTTACTTGCTTTCAAAAATGCTCCTATATGATTTGGCATAGATGTTACATAAGTCTTTTTCACTTTAATCACCTCGTTTATATGCTGATTATAAAATTATTTATTCATTTTCTCCAGGTCGTTTTTACGGATTTCAACGCGTCTTACCTTACCGCTGATTGTTTTGGGAAGTTCATCCACAAACTCAACGATTCTTGGATATTTGTAAGGAGCAGTGTGCGATTTAACATATTCCTGAATTTCCTTTTTCAGTTCTTCTGTTCCTTCATTACCTTTTACAAGCACGATAGTAGCTTTTACAATCTGACCGCGTACTTCATCGGGAACAGGTGTGATTGCACATTCCAGAACATAAGGAAGCTCCATAATTACACTTTCGATTTCAAAAGGCCCTATGCGGTATCCTGATGATTTGATAACGTCATCGATACGACCTACATACCAAAGGTAGCCGTCTTCGTCCATTGTTGCCTGATCACCGGTATGATAGTAACCGTCATGCCATACTTCGTTTGTCTTTTCTTCGTCAAGATAATATCCGATAAAGAGACCGCAAGGAACGTTATCCTTTACGCGGATGCAGATTTCACCTGTGTCACCGGTTTTACATTCATTGCCGTCGGGATCAAGAACAACAACATCGTACAGCGGACTTGGTTTGCCCATAGAACCGATTTTGGGTGTAGAGCCGACAAAGTTCGCGATAGAAAGGGTTGTTTCTGTCTGACCAAAGCCTTCCATTATGGTAAGTCCTGTTGCTTTTTTAAACTGATTGAATACTTCGGGGTTAAGCGCCTCGCCTGCTGTTGTAGCGTACTCGATAGAAGAAAGGTCATACTTTGATAAATCCTCTTTGATAAAGAAACGATACATGGTAGGAGGAGCACAGAATGTCGTGATATGGTATTTAGCAAACATCGGTAGGATATCTTCCGAATGGAATCTATCAAAGTCATATGTGAACTGTGCTGCTTCACAGAGCCACTGACCGTAAAGTTTCCCCCAAAGAGCTTTACCCCAACCGGTGTCGGAGATTGTAAAGTGAAGTCCGTCAGGATTTACATTATGCCAATGCTTTGCGGTGGGATAATGACCGAGTGCATACTTATATGAATGAGTTGCAATTCTGGGATAACCTGTTGTTCCTGAGGTAAACAGCATAAGCATTGGATCATTTCCACAAGGAGTATTTTCTGTTCTGTTATAGTGTGTGCTGAAACGTTCCACTTCAACATTAAAATCGTGCCAGCCTTCTTTTTTACCGCCAACTAATACCTTAAGCATATCAGGATAGTTTGCAGCTGCCTTTTCAGCTTCGTCTGAAACCTCACCGTCTGCAGTACATACAACGGCTTTTACTCTTGCGGCTTTGTATCTGTAATCAAAATCGTGTTCTACGAGCTGATTTGTTGCAGGGATTGCGATAGCACCGATTTTATGAAGTGCCAGCATACAGAACCAGAACTGATAATGTCTTTTTAGTACGAGCATTACAGTGTCGCCCTTTTTGATACCAAGTGATTCAAAGTAATTTGCAGTCTTTGCAGAATACTTCTTCATATCACTGAAGGTAAAGCGTCGGTCTGTCTTATCGTTTGCCACCCACATCATTGCAAGCTTATCGGGTGTTTTTTCAGCGATGGCATCCACGCAATCAAACGCAAAATTGAAGGTATCGTCATTTTTGAAGGAAATGCCGTTAAATACACCGTTTTCATCATAAGATGATTCAATAAATTTATCTGCAACTGTTTCTGATTTTGCTTTTTTGACAGCTAATTTTTTAGCAATCATCGGAGCTTCGGGATATTCTTCACTAACTGTTCCATTGTGCGGATTTAATACAACTGCATGGAATTCGCAACCTCCTTCGCTTGCTGCAACCATTCCGTGAGGGATAAGACTGTTATAGAAGATAGAGTCTCCTTCGTGAAGTACATCTACGTGATTTCCGACCTGAACCTTGAGAGAGCCTTTAACGATAACATCAAATTCCTGACCATTGTGTGAATTCAACTGAATAGGGGCATTTTGTTCTTCTTCAAGATACGGGAATTTAACAAGAAAGGGTTCCGCTAATTTTTCTTTAAACTTGGGAGCAAGGTTGTTATACTCGACACCATGCTTCTTTACTATTTTAAGGCCCTCGCCTTTCCTTGTGATTGAAAATGATGTAAGGGTTGTACTTGTTCCCTCAAGTAAATCAACAACCTCAACCCCGCATGCTTTTGCACATTTGTAGATGAATGTGAAACTGAAATCTGTTTCGCCCATCTCCAAAACCTTGTAATCTTCCTCCGATACACCTGTGAGCTTTGCAAGCTCTGACTGTGTGTATCCTTTTGCTTCACGCAGCTCCTTAATTCTGCTTGCCACTTCTTTCAAACTGTAATCCATTGTGTTTGTCTCCTTTCAATTTTGACAAATTTGTTATTTGGTTACTAATTTGAATAAAACAAAAAACTCGTCTCAAAGATAACTTTGAGACGAGTTAATAAACCCGCGGTACCACTCAAATTACGGAATATAAACATTCCGTCACTTACCGAGCTCTAACAAGCCCTTTGCCTTTACGCAGCATTACGGAAGGAGTCTACTTGCTTTCGCTTTCGGTCCTTCGACTCAGAGGTGATAAGTCATTGGAAAGCTCCGCCATTGCCTCGCACCACCCGGCAACTCTCTCAAGGCTTCACAATCCGACCGTCCTCGTCACAGTCGTTTTTTGTGATATTCAAATCTTGTGGTTCATTATACTCCGCAATTTTAATTTAGTCAACAGTTTTTTTGAAAATTTTTAAAAAATTTTTTGTACACTTTTTCAATGACTGATTTCTACTGTTTTTTGCACAATTTTTGAAACGACTCTGTCTTTTTCTACCCAAACATAAATATAAAGAGTATTATTGGTATTGTTTTTAAATTTAAAATCCTTTGCCCCGTATACTACCGTTGCATCGTTTCCGTCGGGAGCGTACATTACTGCCTCACTGTGATTATGGTGCTCCGTAATGGCTAAATTTGCTTTAAGGGCCGCCATATAAATAGTTGTGCTTACCTGACATACACCTCCCCCTATTCCGTAGCTTTTTTCTCCCTCTACTATTACAGGGGCATTTTTATATCCGTTTTCGCGGCTTCTGGGTCCCGTAGTTTTATTAAAGCTGAATTCCAATTCAGGATAAACTGCACTTCCGCTTACGCTTTCACACGCTTTCTTTATGTTTGAAACCCGATTTTCGCCTGTGTCTATAATTTTTGTTGTTGCTTCTCCCAGAGTTATTTCTCTCTCTTCATATTTTTGATTTTGTCTTAAAGCTCTGCCTTTTTCCTCTGTAGTTTCATTTTCAATAGTACTGCAAGCAGTTAAAAAAATGAGAAGCAGTAAAAATATTTTTTTCATAACAAAAACCTCTTTCCCTACTTATTTTAAGCAAGAAAAGAGGTTTTAATGTCTGAAAAATTTTGTAATTTTAATGGTTAACCGTTGTATCGCTATCTATCATGGCTTTTCCACTGCGTTTATCCTCAAGTTCAGTTTGTTTTTCTTTAAGATATTCCGCTGTGAATACAAATGAATCACCATTATCTATAATATCCTGAGGATGAATCATCACAGGATGGCAATCCTCTGCCACAAATCCCATTTCTTCAAATGCCGCACCATGGCCGCAATTTTTACAAACAATACCGGTTTCATCTTCATTTACACGGTACGAAAAGTGTTTCCCGAACTGCTGATAACAACCTTCGCAGTCATCAAAGACAAAGCTATATCTGTAATCATCTCCATCTTCGGCTTTAACTGCAATAATATTAGTATCGAGTGCATCTACCTTAACGAACAATGCTTTTCCTTCAGAGATTTTATCTTTTTTAATCGCAATATCAGTAGTATTGGGATTCTCCACAAGCCAATTTTCAATCAATACTGCAACAAAAACCAGCATAACTATTAAAATGAAACCCAATAACACCTTTTTACGGCTCAACCTTCTGTGTTCAATAACTCTTTCTCTTACATTGTCCATTAAATCAACTCCCTTATGTTTAAGTATACACTTCTTTAAATGAATAATCAACCATTGTTTGTAAATTATCCAAAATATTTCACAGCAGAGTTAAACATTCCCATTTCATAATTACCCTCAACGTTTTTGTAAAGGTTAGCACCTACACGCTCTGAGTGGCCCATTTTACCAAGTACTCTACCGTCGGGGGAAACAATACCTTCAACAGCACAAATTGAGCCGTTGGGGTTATACTGAATGTCATATGTGGGATTGCCCTCAAGGTCTACATATTGAGTAATAACCTGTCCGTTTTGTGCAAGCTTTTTAATAAGAGCTTCACTTGCAAGGAATCTTCCCTCGCCGTGAGAAATCGGAACACTGTATATATCGCCCACCTTTGTTTCCATAAGCCAAGGTGATTTATTGGAAGCTATTCTTGTCTTTACAATCTTTGACTGATGGCGTGAAATTGTATTAAATGTAAGTGTGGGACTATTTTCGTCAGCTTCAAGAATTTCACCATAAGGTACAAGACCAAGCTTGATAAGTGCCTGGAATCCATTACAAATACCTGCCATAAGTCCATCACGATTACGAAGAAGATTCATTACTGCATCGCTGATTTCCTTGTTTCTAAAGAATGCTGTAATAAGCTTACCGCTTCCATCAGGCTCATCACCACCGGAAAATCCGCCGGGAATAAATACAATCTGTGAATCATTTACTTTCTTAGCAAACTCCGATACAGACTCTGCTACATTTGCAGAGGTAAGATTGTTGATAACAAAGATTTCCGCCTTTGCACCGGCTTTCTCAAATGCCTTTGCACTGTCGTATTCGCAGTTTGTTCCGGGGAATACGGGAATCAGCACCTTGGGCTGTGCAATTTTTGAGGTTGCCGTGAACACTGTCTTATTTTCATAGCTGAAAGGCTCAATTTTTGTATCGGGTGTTTCAATATTGCAACGATAAATCTTTTCAAGCTTATTTTCATAAAGGTTGCAAAGCTCGGTAAGTGTGAGTTTTTCAGCACCGATTGAAATTTCACCCTCTAATACTGTTTCACCAAGAAGCATTGCGTCGTCAAGTTCTTCTGTAGTTTCAAGAATAAACGCACCGTAATTATAACCGAATATTTCTTCCATAGAAACATTATCGCTATATTTAAATCCGATATTGTTACCCATTGCCATTTTAAGGATTGCTTCTGCTACACCGCCATAGGTGGGGGTATAAGCACTAAGCACCTTTCCGCTACGCATGAGCTTGGTCACACGGTCAAATACATTCTTAAGAGAAGTTGCATCGGGAAGATTATCCTCGTTATATTCAGGCTTAATTATATAAACCTTACTTCCCGACTTTTTAAATTCGGGAGAAATTACGCAGTTTATATCATCGGTTGTAACAGCAAACGAAACAAGCGTGGGAGGAACATCAATATTTTCAAAGCTTCCGCTCATTGAGTCTTTACCGCCTATAGATGCAATTTCAAAATCTTTCTGTGCTTTATATGCTCCCAGAAGTGCCGCCATGGGCTTACCCCAACGTGCAGGGTCAGCCTTAGGCTTTTCAAAGTATTCCTGGAAAGTAAGATATACCTCATTAAACGAACCGCCATGGGCTACAAGCTTACACACAGATTCAACAACGGCAAGATATGCACCGTGATAAGGGCTCTTTTCCATAATAAAGGGATTGTAGCCCCAGCTCATAATAGAGCAGGTTTCACTGTCGCCGTCGGGGGTGGAAATCTTATTAACCATTGCCTGAACGGGTGTACGCTGATACTTACCGCCAAAAGGCATAAGAACGCTTCCTGCACCGATTGTTGAGTCAAATCTTTCTGAAAGGCCACGCTTTGAGCATACGTTAAGATCCTCGGCAAGCTCTTTATAGTTTTCACAAAATCCGCCCTTGATTTCCTTTGTAAAGCTTTCTGCCTTTGCAGGTGCAATATCAATATGCTTCTCTGCACCGTTTGAATTAAGGAATTCTCTGGAAAGATTTACAATCGTCTTTCCGTTCCAGTGCATTACAAGATACGGATGAGCCTTTACTGTTGCAACAACTGTAGCCTCAAGGTTTTCTTTCTTAGCAAGAGCACAGAACTTCTCCACATCCTTGCTTTCAACAACAACAGCCATTCTTTCCTGTGATTCGCTGATTGCAAGCTCTGTGCCGTCAAGACCCTCGTATTTCTTGGGAACTGCATTAAGGTCAATTTCAAGACCGTCTGCGAGCTCGCCAATAGCTACGGATACACCGCCTGCACCAAAGTCGTTACAACGCTTTATAAGGCATGAAACCTCTTTATTTCTAAAAAGCCTCTGAAGCTTTCTTTCTTCGGGGGCATTACCCTTCTGAACCTCTGCACCACAGTTTTCAAGGGACGAAAGATTATGGGATTTTGAAGAACCTGTAGCACCACCGCAACCGTCACGGCCTGTTCTTCCGCCCAAAAGGATAACAATATCGCCGTCCTCGGGACGTTCTCTGCGGACATTTTCTTCGGGAGCTGCAGCAATTACCGCACCGATTTCCATTCTTTTTGCAACGTAACCGTCGTGGTAGATTTCATCAACCTGTCCTGTTGCAAGACCTATCTGATTACCGTAAGAGCTATAGCCGTTTGCCGCTGTAGTAACAATTTTTCTCTGGGGGAGCTTACCCTGCATTGTTTCGGACACGGGAACTGTAGGATCAGCCGCACCTGTTACACGCATAGCCGCATAAACATAGCTCCTGCCTGAAAGCGGGTCACGGATTGCTCCGCCTATACAGGTTGCCGCACCACCGAAAGGCTCGATTTCTGTGGGATGGTTATGGGTTTCATTCTTGAAAAGAAGAAGCCATTTTTCCTTCTTTCCATCCTTCATAACATCAATTTTTACTGTACAAGCATTGATTTCTTCCGATTCATCAAGTTTTTGGAGTTTGCCTGCCTTTTTAAGAACACGTGTTGCCAAAGTAGCAATATCCATAAGATTTACAGGCTTTGTTCTTCCAAGCTCCCTGCGGTCGGAAATATACTCATCATATGTCTTTTGAAGAAGCTCGTCCTCAAATTTTACATTATCAATAGTTGTGAGGAAGGTTGTGTGACGGCAATGGTCTGACCAATAGGTGTCAATCATTTTTATTTCCGTGATTGTAGGCTCACGCTTCTCACCAATGAAATACTGCTGACAGAATAAAATATCATCAATATCCATTGCAAGACCGCGCTTTTCAATAAACTTCTGGAGCTCATCACGTGAAAGGGCACAAAATCCATCAAGAATTTCAACCTCTGTGGGAATTGTGTAGTCCGCCTTAAGAGTTTCCACACATTCAAGGGAAGCCTCCCTTGCCTCTACAGGGTTTATAACATATTTCTTTATGCTGCTTATCTCTTCCGCTGTAAGACTGCCGTTAATTACATATACGGTAGCCGTTCTCACATCAGGTCTGTCACCTTTTGAAATAATCTGAATACACTCCGCCGCAGACGCCGCACGTGCATCAAACTGACCGGGAAGATATTCAACTGCAAAAACCACATCACCCTTAGGGCAATCTGAATATGTGTTATCTGTCTGAGGCTCCGAAAATACAGTTTTCACTGATTTTTCAAAAAGCTCTTCTGTAATATTCTCAACATCATAGCGGTTGTACATACGAAGTTCTTCTATTCCCTTAATTCCTAAAAGGTCTTTAAGGTCTTTCTTCAGTGCATTTGCACCATGGTCAAGTCCAGTTTTCTTTTCTACATATATTCTAAAAACCATTTTTGTGTTCTCCTTTCTGAAAAATCAGTTAAGTGCTTTAAGGGCCTTTGCACCGATATCACTTCTGTAATATGCGTTTGCAAAGCTTACTTCCTTTACAGTAGCATAAGCTTTATCAATTGCCTCTTTAAGGTTTGGGGCGGTTTCGGTTACGCCAAGAACTCTTCCTCCGCCTGTAAGAAGCTTTCCGTCTGCAAGCTTTGCACCTGCAACATAAATATTTTTGTCAGTGGGTATTGTGATTTCATAGCCTGTTTCATACTTTCCGGGATAACCGTTTGATGCCATTACAACACAGCAAGCACTGCCATTTGAGAAACGGACATCTGCATCTTTCAATGTCTTGTCGGAAATATGGAGCATAATCTCAAGCAAATCACTTTCAAGGAGAGGAAGCACAACCTGTGTTTCAGGGTCACCGAAACGGCAATTATACTCAATTACCTTGGGGCCGTCAGAGGTAAGCATAAGTCCGAAGTAAAGACAGCCTGAGAAGCTTCTTCCCTCTTTATTCATTGCCTCCATAGTAGGAATGAAAATCTTTTCCATACACTCTTTGGCAACTTCTTCAGTGTAATAAGGATTGGGAGCTACTGTTCCCATACCGCCGGTGTTAAGTCCCATATCATTGTCAAGTGCTCTCTTATGGTCCATTGAAGAAACCATAGGAATAAGAGTTTCACCGTCGGTGAATGAAAGCACGGATACTTCAGGGCCTGTAAGGAATTCTTCGATAACAACACTGCTTCCGCTTTCTCCGAAAACCTTATCCTCCATCATGCTTTTAACAGCATTCTTTGCCTCTTCTCTTGTCTGTGCGATTATAACGCCTTTACCAAGAGCTAAGCCGTCCGCCTTTACAACAGTCGGGATGGGTGCAGTATCAAGATATTTGAGTGCTGCATTCATATCTGTAAATACTTCATACTGAGCTGTAGGAATATTGTACTTTTTCATAAGGTTTTTTGAGAAAACCTTACTTCCCTCAATAATTGCCGCCGCTTTGTTGGGACCAAAAGTTTTAATACCTTTTTCGTTAAGAGCATCAACACATCCCAATACCAACGGATCGTCAGGTGCTACAACTGCAAAGTCTATCTGTGTTTTAACTGCAAATTCTACTATTGCATCAATATCTTTTGCACCGATATCAACACAGGTCGCATCCTGAGCAATTCCTCCGTTTCCCGGGAGAGCAAATATCTCACTGACTTTGTTACTCTCTTTTATTTTTTTAATAATAGCATGTTCACGGCCGCCACCGCCTACTACCATAACTTTCATTATAATATTCAATCCTCTCCATGTATTAGTGGTGGAACAATCTCATTTTTGTCATTGCCATAACCATACCGTGCTTATTACATGCTTCAATTACATTATCATCACGGATAGAACCACCGGGCTGTGCAATGTAGCTTACACCACTTCTTGCAGCTCTTTCAATATTATCACCAAAGGGGAAGAATGCATCGGAACCAAGTGCCACACCTTTAAGTGAGGCAAGGTACTCTCTCTGTTCCTTACGTGTAAAGGGCTGAGGCTTTTCAGTAAAGAGTGTTTCCCAAATTCCGTCACCAAGTACGTCTTCGTAATCTTCTGAAATGTATACGTCAATTGCATTATCACGGTCAGGACGCTTAATTTCAGGCTTAAAGGGCAGATTAAGAACCTTTTCATGCTGGCGAAGATGCCAGATGTCTGCCTTATTTCCTGCAAGACGTGTACAATGAATTCTTGACTGCTGTCCTGCACCGACACCGATTGCCTGTCCGTCCTTTGCAAAGCAAACAGAGTTTGACTGAGTATATTTAAGGGTAATAAGTGCGATTATAAGGTCACGCTTTGCATCCTCGGGCATTTCCTTGTTATCTGTAACAATATCTTCAAGAAGTGCACGGTTGATTTCAAAATTGTTTCTTCCCTGTTCAAATGTAATTCCGTAAACCTGCTTGTGTTCAACAGGATCGGGAACAAAACTGGGATCAATTTTAATTACGTTGTATGTGCCTTTTCTTTTTCCTTTAAGGATTTCAAGAGCTTCATCGTCGTAATCGGGAGCAATTACACCGTCTGAAACCTCACGAGCAATAAGCTTTGCACAGGTAACATCGCACTTATCTGAAAGAGCAATCCAGTCACCGAATGAGCTCATTCTGTCTGTACCTCTTGCTCTTGCATATGCTGTTGCGAGAGGAGATTCATCAAGACCTTCTACATCGTCAACAAAGCATGCCCTTTTAAGGTCATCGCTCATTTTTACACCAACTGCGGCAGATGTGGGGCTTACGTGCTTAAATGATGTTGCCGCACACATACCGAGAGCTTCTTTAAGCTCCTTTACAAGCTGCCAGCTGTTAAGTGCATCAAGAAAATTTATATAACCCGGTCTGCCGTTAAGAATTTCAATAGGAAGCTCGCTTTGGTCGTGCATAAATATTTTTGAAGGCTTCTGGTTGGGGTTACAGCCATATTTCAGTTCAAACTCTTTCATTTTTTTCATCCTTTCTGTGATTAGTTATTCTTATTTACAATCTTGGACTTAACTTCGCCTGTTTCAATATCAATAAATCTTACAAAAAGAGATACCTTATTTTCTTCGTTAAGACTTGTCCAAAGTCCTTTTGTAAATTCCTCAATATCATTGGGAATTTCCACAAGCTTAGGCTCACCCTCAAATGAAGGAAGAGGATTTCCGTCACCCATATAGGTATGGATAAAGTGACCCTCGCCTGCTAATGAATTTTTATAACTGTAGGTGAATCTCTGGCAGGAGTCGGGATTTCCGTTAGCACTCTTGAGAATTGACATTGCGTAGCTGAATTCACCGTTATCAACCTTCATAATACCTGAAATTCGGGGAGTATAGTTAGGTGCATCATCCTCAAATTCACGTGTACGAAGTGCCTGTTCAAAAGTGAGCTGCTGATTCATAAGCTCGTAGATAGTATCTGTCTGGTCACCGTTTGTAACGATGGTCTTGTTGCCAAGAACTCTTACGGGGGCATAGATTATAAGATGGGGATCTTCAAGCTTTGAAGGATCAAACGCCTGCGTACGAATACCGTCTCCGTCTTCTACAAAAACACGGTTGCGGCTGTTTACGCTTCTTCCCATAATAAAATATGCAGTAACGGCACTTTTGCCGTCAGCAGATTTTCCTATAACAATTCCGCGTCCGGGATAAGCATTTTGCTTTAATTCTTCGTAAATATCAATTTTTTTCATTATAAACTCTCCTTACAAACTTTTTCTACAGCTTCGGGCAGAATTTTCCACTCCGCTTCCTCCATCACTCTCTTTTGAAGGATTTCGGGGGTATCACCATCTTCAATATATACTGCTTTTTGCAATATAATTTTTCCACCGTCGGGAATTTCGTTTACAAAATGAACTGTGGCACCCGTTACCTTAACTCCGTAATCAAGAGCTGCCTGGTGAACCCTGAGTCCATAAAATCCCTTTCCGCAAAATGACGGGATAAGCGACGGATGAACATTTATTATTCGGTCTGCATATTTTGATGTAAAGTTCTCGCTAAGGATGCACATGAAGCCTGCAAGTACAATGAGGTCGGTCTTGTTTTCTTCCAAAGCTTCAATTAATTTACTTTCAAATTCAGCCTGAGTGCTACATTCTTTTTTATTTACTACTTCGGTTTTTATATTAGCATTTTTTGCCCTTTCCAGAGCGTAAGCTTCGGGATTGTTTGAAATAACGAGTGTTATTTCACCGCTCTTAATAAATCCGCTTCCTTGAGCATTAATAAGAGCCTGCAAATTCGTTCCGCCTCCGGAAACAAGCACAGCTATGCGTTTTAGCATATAACCACGCTTTCTTCACTCTTGATAATTTCGCCGATTATGTAAGCGTCTTCTCCGTTTGCACGAAGGATTTCGAGAGCTTTATCAGCTTCATCCTTTGAAACTACAACACTCATACCAACGCCCATATTGAAGGTGTTAAACATATCACGTTCTGAAATATTGCCCTCTTTTGCAATAAGCTCAAATATAGGAAGAATTTTAACTGCACTCTTCGTAATTTTTGCACCCATTCCCTCAGGAAGACTGCGGGGAATATTTTCATAGAAGCCGCCGCCTGTAATATGAGATACTGCCTTAACAGTAACCGCGTCAAAAAGTGCAAGCATAGGCTTAACGTAAATTCTGGTGGGTGTAAGAAGTGTCTCCCCTATACTCTTTCCGCCAAGAGCTTCCACGGGAGCCTTAAGGTCCCTGTTTTCAACGTCAAATACTTTTCTTACGAGAGAGAAACCGTTTGAGTGAACACCGCTGGAAGGAAGTGCTATAATAACGTCACCCTCAGTAACCTTGGAATTATCGAGAACCTTAGCCTTATCAACTGCACCTACAGAAAATCCTGCAAGGTCGTATTCATCTTCGCTGTAGAAGCCGGGCATTTCAGCAGTTTCACCGCCTACAAGCTCACAACCTGCCTGCACACATCCTTCTGCAATACCCGATACGATTCCGGCAATTTTTTCTGGATAGTTCTTTCCGCAAGCAATATAATCAAGGAAAAGAAGAGGCTTTGCTCCGCAACAGATTATATCATTAACGCACATCGCTACGCAGTCAATACCAACAGTATTATGCTTGTCCATTAAAAATGCAAGCTTAAGCTTTGTGCCAACGCCGTCTGTACCGCTTACAAGCACAGGATGGGGCATATTTGTAATATCAAGCTCGAAAAGTCCGCCAAATCCACCGATATCGGAACTTTTTCCGTTAACCATAGTTCTTGCAATATGCTTTTTCATAAGTTCTACCGCACGGTAGCCTGCTGTAATGTCAACACCTGCTGCTGCATAACTTGCTGATTGAGATTTTGAATTCATAATTTTATCCTCCTATAAATTAACCTTTTCCATTCCAACAATATGTGCAAAGCTTGCACGGCTCTATACCAATTGCTTTAACTGCACCTTCAAGTGACTGAAATTCCAGTGAAGCAAAATTGAATTTTTCAGCGATTGCTTTTCTCAAAGACTTTCCTCTTTCTGTCGAAGCATCACTGTATTCTTCGATATATTTAAGACCTTCCTCGCCCTCAAGTTCTACAATAACACGCCTTGCGATAAGCTCCATCTCGCTTGTAGCACGGGAGAAGTTTAGATATTTACAGCTATACATAATCGGCGGACATGCACTACGCATATGAACCTCTTTAGCACCATTGTCGTAAAGGAAATCTACTGTTTCCTTAAGTTGAGTACCTCTTACAATAGAGTCATCAACAAACAACAACTTTTTATCAACAATCAAATCGTGGACTGGAAGCTGCTTCATTTTCGCAACGCGTTCACGTTCTTTTTGATTTGGAGGTGTAAAACTTCGTGCCCATGTGGGAGTATATTTTATAAAGGGTCTTCCGAATGGCACACCGCTTTCGTTAGCATATCCGATTGCGTGGGGTGTTCCCGAATCCGGTACACCACTTACATAATCAAGCTCCTTAACATTTTCGTACTCTTTATCATACTGTGCAAGAATACGACCGTTACGATTACGCATTACTTCTACATTAACACCCTCGTAAATTGAGTTGGGGTAACCAAAATATGTCCAAAGGAAAGAACAAATCTTCATTTCCTTACCAGGCTCTGCTAATTGAGTAATGGTTTCCGCATCGAACTCAACGATTTCACCCGGTCCAAGTTCCTTGTAAAGGTCATACCCTACCTTTTGACAAGCAAAGGATTCAAAGGATGCACAGAATCCGTCATCACGCTTTCCGATGTGAATAGGCGTTCTGCCCACCTTATCACGTGCGGCAATAATTGAGCCGTTATTCTTTAAAATCAGTATTGATGCAGAGCCTTCAATTACGCTTTGAGCAAACTTAATTCCCTCGACAAAACTGCTTTTCTGATTTATTAATGCGGCTACAAGCTCTACGGAATTAACCTTTCCGCCAGTCATTGCACCGAAATGACCTCCACCTGAGGTAAGATAATTATTAATTAATTCCTCAGAATTATTTATAACTCCAACAATACAGATTGCATACGTTCCAATATTGGAGCGTATAAGCAAAGGCTGAGGATCACTGTCGCTAATACATCCGATAGCAGAATTTCCGTTCATTTCGTCAAAAACATGGTCAAACTTCGTACGGAACGGGGAATTTTCAATATTATGAATATCTCTCTGCAAACCTTTTTGAGTATCGTATGCTGCCATACCGCCGCGTTTCGTTCCAAGATGTGAATGGTAGTCAGTACCGAAAAACACATCCGATATAGCATCCTGTTTACTTACTGCACCAAAAAAACCGCCCATTTGTCTGTCTCCTTCTATGCTAAATGTCGTATAAATCAGCCATTGAATTTTGCTTCAACAGCTTTGTTCTTTTCAAGAACCTTTTCGCTTGCAGCCTTTCTCGAATCATCAAGCTTCTTTGCAAGTTCCTTATCCTCTACTGCGAGAACCTGTATAGAGAGCAAAGCGGCATTGGCTGCACCGTCAATAGCAACAGTAGCCACGGGAATACCTGCGGGCATCTGTACAGTTGACAAAAGAGCATCCAAGCCGTCAAGCGTAGATGACTTTACGGGGATACCGATTACAGGAAGAGTTGTATTTGCGGCGATAGCACCTGCCAGATGAGCCGCTTTTCCTGCAGCCGCAATAATAGCACCGAACCCATTCTGGCGTGCATTTTTTGAAAATTCAGCCGCCTGAATTGGAGTTCTGTGTGCAGAAAATACATGTACCTCATAGGGCACACCAAAATCCTTTAATGTATCAATGGCTTTATCGACAACGGGCAAATCGCTGTCCGAGCCCATAATAATTCCGACTTTTTTCATAGAAAAATCATTCCTTTCAATCATATATGCCGTCCTTTTTTATCAACAAATAAAAAGGGCATACCGTCTGCGTTGCTGCAGAACAGATACACCCAGACGGTCGGCAAAATACGCTTCTTGCTCCCATGCGGTTATATCCGCTTTTCCGTCAGTCACAAAAAGCAAACGTTCACAAATAATATTATAGCAAAAGCACCGATTTCCGTCAAGGGAAAAAGACATAAAATTTGTCATAATTTAGCTAATTATTTAAGCATAATTTACAGTTTATAGCATAAGAATATTAATATAAAATTTTTTTAAAAAAACTCTTTACAAATGGTAAGTTATCTGCTATAATATTAAATGTTCTCACGAGAACAATCAATATCGCGGGGTAGAGCAGTTTGGTAGCTCGTCGGGCTCATAACCCGGAGGTCGTGTGGTTCAAATCCCATCCCCGCAACCACAAAAAAGCACTTGTATTTTACAAGTGCTTTTTTAAATGAAATAAATCCTGTCGGATTTGCGAAATACCCTTCGGGCGTGAAATATTAAATGTTTATAATTTATTTTTCTTCAGCACCAAAAAGCTTTTCAAGATTAATCTTCCACACACTGTCGGTGGAATATTTCATTGCAGGTCTTCTGAATTTCACACTACCGGTTTCAAAAACTGCATATAGATTACCATCTACAGCTGTTATTTCTTCTATGTATGCCATAGCTGTTACAGACTTTTTTAAATCAAGGTGAAGAATCGGTATCTCTATTCCTTCTTTCAAGGTGACCTTTTTACCCGTATCAACTGCTTTTGATCTGTCGTATACATAAATATTACTTGGGTCTTGCCGAAGAGATGTAGCAGTCACAAGATAATTTCCGATAGTTGTCACACCTTGAATTCTCTCCTCATCAACTGCGTAAATAATTTCGGGAACGTAGTCATAAAAATCGTTACCTTCCACTTTATATTCAGCTGCAAAACCATTTGACTGCGAAGGATCAAGCTTATATCCTCTTATTAAGAATGGATACTCGTTGGTTATTGGTACTTTTGAGAATGTTTTGTCACCGGCAGCCCAATAGCTGCCCACCCACAAATAGCCGTCGCTTATTTCAAGCGAGTCATTTCCGCAAGGTTGTCCCAATGTCAACTGAATGTTTTCTTCCACCTTTAAAAAGCTGCCTGAGGGAGTAGAATCAATGGTTGCAAGTGAAATTCTTTGTATCTTTTGTCCATTTTCAAAGTAGATGTCTTTGTCGCTTACTGCAATTCCGCCCATATGCCCCCTGTGGGGTGAACCATCGGGCTGAAGGAGCTGATATTGAGCTTGGGTTTTTCCTGTTTCGGCATCAACTACAATGATTGAAGAATTGCGGTTTTTTATTTCAGCCTGAAAATACCCGGAAAGATAGAACTGATTTGTATCTTTTCTGTAGGCAATTCCCTGAGGAAGAAGATGCTCGTTAAGTCCGGGAAAAATGAATGAAGGTTCTGCCATAGAATA
>JAFTOF010000005.1 GCA_017451505.1 Clostridia bacterium
ACTTTCAGCAAACACTGCTCACTTAAGAGTAGATTTTTACTATGTTAATGGAAAAATTTATGCAGGCGAACTTACATTCTTTCATTGTGGAGGTTTTGTGGAAGTAAAACCTCCAGAGTGGGGAGATATTATGGGAAATTGGATTGCCCTGTAAAATAGGAGGATATATGGAGTTAGTATCTGTTGTAATTCCGTCTTATGGCGGAGGAAAACATCTTAGAAGAGCTGTGGACAGTGTTCTAAAACAAACTTATGAAAATATAGAAATAATAGTTGTGGACGATAACGGAGTTGGGACTGAAAATCAACTGAAAACAGCCCATATAATGGAAGAGTATAGGGGAAATCCAAAAGTAAGATATGTGTGTCACGAGGTGAATATAAACGGATCTGCGGCAAGAAATACCGGGGTAAAATATGCAAAGGGAAAGTATATTGCTTTGTTGGATGATGATGATGCGTTTAATCCGGAAAATATAGAAAAGCATATGAAAGTTATGTGTTCTCTGCCTGCTGACTATGCTCTTACATATTGTTCCGATGTAAGCTGCCGGGGAGATGTATTCATAGATGAGAGTCATGTTTCAAAAAGCGGAGAACTTTTTTATGAAGTTTGTATGCATCAGGTAGTAATTGGAAGTTCTGCATTGCTGATAAAAAAAGAAGCATGGGAAAATCTGGGAGGATTTGATGAATCCTTCAGACGTCATCAGGACTGGGAATTTACGGCAAGAGTTGCTCACCGGTATAAAATAAAGGCAGTGGATCATATCGGGTATATACGTTATCTTGAATACAGAAATTCTCCTAAAAATTATGAAACTGCAAAGAAATACCGTGTGCATTATATAGAAAAAATGATGCCGTACATAGAAACTCTCAGTAAAAAACAGCAAAGAGAAGTCATCACCTCAAACTATGTAGGTGTAATGATGCAGCTTCTGCGTACAGGCAAAATAGGAAAGTTTATAAAAGAGTACAGAAGTTTTAAATTAGGGCTTTACGGAATCCCTTTTGTGGTTAAATCAATTTTTTCGTATATTTTTATAAACAAGAATTTTTGGACCTTAAGAAAAAGAAAGTAACCTTTCAGGAAGGGGTTAATATGGAAAAGAGAAATTATATCCCATCTTTTTTAATCGCATATCTGATTAGCATCGGCGGAATTAATCAGGTGGTGGGAATAGTATTAAAAAAAAGTGACGGAATTATGATGATGAATCTTGTGCCTGTGGCAGCACTATTATTCCTGCACTTTTTTATATCTGATAAGAAACAAGATTTGAATCTTAATAAAAAAGCACTGCTTTTTGTTTATTATATAGTCAGTATTATAGTGATACACAAATATGCTTATAGGTATACTACAATTTCATATACGGAGTTGTTGGTGTATTGTTTTATACCTATTTACGTATCCTTTTATAAAATAGATGCAGAGAAAGTTTTAAAATATATGATGCTTTTCTCTATGCTAGTAATTCCGATTTCAAATGAATTTTTTAAAGGTGTGTCAGCCCATTACGAAACTATAGGTATGTCAACAAGCTACAATGTATTACCTTTTGTTATTGCAGCTGCCATTCACTTTATATATTATCGTAAAAGGGCCGGCTCTTGGTTATGGTTATGTTACGGAATAAATACATACTATCTTCTAAAGGTAATATATCTTGGGAATCGCGGGCCTATTATAACGTTGATAGTTTTTGCTTTGCTTGTTATAATGCACAAACAGAATCCTGACGGCACTATTCGTAAAAGTCCGGGGAAAACTATGTTTATAACTTTATCTGTAGGTGTTATTTCAATTTTAGTTATAAACAATATTGAAAGTATAGTTCTCGCGGTTCACGGTTGGCTTAAATCTATGAATATAGAAGTTGCTTTTATAACTAAATCTGTAGCAAAAATTAATCAGGGTGATTTGTCCAACGGAAGAAGTAAACTGTTTAATTTTGTAATACAAGGTATAAAAGATAATTTTTTGGTAGGAAACGGAATTGCTTCAATTTTATATAAAAGTTTTGGAAGATATTCTTATCCGCACAATTTATTTCTGCAGATGTGGTATGACGTGGGAATAATAGTGTCTCTTCCCCTTCTTTGGTTAGTGGGTAAGTCTGTAAGGAAAACGATGTTCGATTATTCAATTAACAAAGAAACTGTGACCATGTTAATGCTTTTATTTACACTATCAATCCCAAGGCTTTGCTATTCCTCTGAGTTTTGGAGAACCACTACGTTTTGGTTTTTAATCATGTTCACAGTATCCCCGAATATTTATTCAAACTTCAAAGAAAACGAGGAATCAGTATCAAATAAAGAAAACTTGGAAGAAGGGAATCTTTAGTGATGAAGAAGTGTTGCAGAGCAAAGTACATCCATATTTTATTGCAAAATGAAACAAAATTTAATTTACCGCTTATAAGAAATATAAATACTAATTGTGAGATATTCAATAAGGATGACCATGTTTTCGTAACAGGCGGAAAGAAAGTTTATGAAGCAGCAAAAGAGTTTTCTAATGTGATTTATGATGAGAACGGTAAAAATCTTATTAATAAATATGCCCCGCAAGGTGATTGGATTATTATACATGGACATTTGCCTGTTATAGAAGGAATAAGAATTAAAAATATATATTTAAAGAAAATAATATTACGATTTTGGGGCGGAAGTATCGGATATAAATATAAAAAGGGTTCCCCATTCAAAAATGTTGTAAAAAAGGTGCTGAATAAACTTTATATTGGTAACGTATCCCATTTTGCAGGCTTTGGAATTGCCAACAAGGTAGATAAGGTCACTATAAGAAAAACACTTCCTGATATGCCGTTATTTGAAATTCCATATGGAATGGGAAAGAGAGAGGAAATATTAGAACTTGTCAAAGATGAAAAACCGTGTGATGGTATAAATGTACTCGTGGGACATAATGCGTGGGATCATGACAACCATATAGAAATATTAAAGAAACTTGCTAAATACGGTGATGAAATAAAAATATATGTTCCCCTTTCATACGGAAATGAAAATTATCGTATGAAAGTAGAAAAATACATAGAAAACAATAATCCGGGAAATATCACGATTGTAAAGGAATTTATGCCTTATGATGAGTATGTAAAGTTCCTTAATAAAATGGATATTGCAATTTTTGACGGTGATAGGTCTTACGCATTGGGCAACATAGCAGTTTTATTGCTTTTAAAGAAAGAACTGTTTGTTAACAGAAACGGCGTAATAAAAGAGGCCTTCGATGAGGACTCTATTCCGCATAAATGTGTGGATGAGATTGATGATATGGAACTTAATGATTTTATAAAGGATATAGAATACCCTGAAAGCATGGGGGAAAGTATGTTGCCGTACGACAGGGAAAGAGCTGTACGGGCATGGAAAACACTTTTTAAGAAATTTAACTAAAATTAATTAGAGGGCTTTAACTATGGAAAACAAAACAGTCAGGTCAAAAGTCATGTCGGGACTTGCGTGGAAATTTGCTGAGAGAATCCTCGCCCAGTTTGTGACTTTTGTGGTGTCAATAATTCTTGCACGATTACTGTCTCCTGAACATTATGGTACAATTGCTATTGTTAATATATTTATTGCGCTTGCAAACGTGTTTGTTGTGAGTGGCTTTGGAAATTCGCTTATACAGAAGAAGGATGCCGATGACACAGATTTTTCTTCGGTATTTTACTTTAATATATTGCTTGGAACAGTTCTTTATGGAGTTGTGTTTTTGATCGCACCATTTATTGCATCCTTTTATAATATGCCTATCTTAAAACCTGTTTTAAGAGTTATGGGGCTAAGGCTTATCGTTGCAAGTGTCAACAATGTACAACACGCATACGTTTCCAAGAAAATGATGTTCCGCAGATTTTTTTGGTCAACGCTTGGCGGTACTCTTGCATCAGCAGTTGTGGGTATCGTAATGGCATATAATGGATTTGGAGTATGGGCACTTGTCGGGCAGTATATGACTAACACGGTTACAGATACACTTGTTCTTTGGTTTACGGTAAGGTGGAGACCGAAATTCTTGTTTTCTTTTAAAAGACTCGGCGCACTTTTTTCATATGGGTGGAAGCTTCTTTGCTCCGCACTTCTTGATACGGGGTATAATGAACTGCGCAGCCTTGTTATAGGTAAAATGTACACGTCTGCTGACCTGGCTTACTATAACAAGGGGAAAAGCTTCCCAAATCTCATAGTAACCAATATCAATTCTTCCATACAAAGCGTGCTTTTCCCTGCAATGGCGAATGCACAGGACAAAAAAGAACAGGTAAAGGCAATGGTACGCCGCTCAATCAGAATAAGCAGCTATATAATGCTTCCTCTCATGGTTGGACTTGCACTTGTAGCAGAGCCTTTTGTGAAATTATTATTGACAAAAAAATGGCTTCCTTGTGTGCCTTATTTGCGAATTTCCTGTTTTGTTTTTGCTTTTATGCCTATACATACTGCAAACTTGCAGGCAATAAATGCTATGGGAAGAAGCGACATATTTTTAAAACTTGAGATAATAAAGAAAATAACGGGATTGGCGATTCTGTTTTTGTCAATGCGACACGGCGTGATGGCAATTGCTCTCAGTGGCATTATGACAACCGTTATTTCCGCACTTGTAAATGCATATCCAAATAGAACATTACTTAGATATAATTATATGGAGCAGATTAAAGATCTATTTAGTGGAATTATTCCGCTTTTAATAATGGTTATAGTTGTTGCTTTATTAGGCCAAATTAGCGTTCAGCCATTATTGCAAATTTTGATTCAAGCGTTAACAGGTGCGATAGTTTATATTGGCACTTCGTTTTTAACAAAAAATGAGTCGTTTGATTACATTCTTTCAGTTGCGAAAGGCTTTTTAACAGGAAAAAGAGGTTGATCCTATGAAAAAACTGATGCTTTTAGGTGGATCCGCACAGCAAATAATTGCTATAGAGAAGGCAAAGGAACTGGGGTATTTTACAGTTCTTTGCGATTATCTTCCGGATAATCCGGGACAATATGTTGCAGACGTATTTTATCAGGTAAGTACAACTAATAAGGAAGCGGTACTGGAGGTTGCTCAAAAAGAGAAGATTAACGGAATTTTAGCCTACGCTTCGGACCCTGCCGCACCGACTGCGGCATATGTTGCGGAAAAGCTGAGGCTTTCGGGAAGTCCCTACAAATCAGTTGAAATTTTGTGCAATAAGGATTTGTTCCGTGCTTTTCTCGCGGAAAACGGATTTTGTACACCTCTGGCAAAAGGCTACTCAAATATTGATGAGGCACTTTACGACATTGAAACGGGTGTGTTTAGACTCCCCGTTATTATAAAACCTGTGGATTCCTCCGGCAGTAAGGGCGTAGGCAAAGTTTCCGAAGTTTCCCGGGCAAAGGAAAAACTCGAATACGCAATGGACTTTTCACGAAATGGTAAGATTATCGTTGAGGAATTTGTAGAAAAGCTGGGGTATCAGATTGCAGGAGACGGTCTTTCGATTGACGGAAAATTGGTTTTCAGATACTTCGCAAACGACCATTTCAATCCAAAATGTGTAAATCCGTTTGTGCCTATCTCAGCAAGCTTTCCTTATAATATGCCCAAGGAAGTTCACGACAAGATACATTCGGAGATTCAGCGTCTTATTACGCTTCTTGATATGAAATCAACCACATATAATTTTGATATACGTATTGACAGCGATTATAATGTATATCTTATGGAAATTGCCCCCCGTGATGGAGGCAACTATATTCCCCAGATAATAAAGTATGCAACAGGTGTTGATTTGGTAGAATATTCCGTGCGTACTGCCATGGGTGAAGAACTTTTGCCCCCCGTCTCAATGGAGGGACACGGATATTTTGCATATTACGCTGTACACAGTCTGCAAAACGGCATTCTTAAAGAAATTACCATTGACACAGATGTACAAAAAAATAATATTGTCGAAAGTCATATATTAAAGAAGTCGGGGGATGAAATACAAGCTTTTACAGGTGCAAATACAACTCTCGGAATTCTTCTTATGAAGTTTGATACAATGGAACAAATGCTTGATATGATGGACAATTCCGAGAAATGGATAAACGTAGTTTTAGAATAAGGAGAGGCTCTTATGCCGAAAAGTAAAATCGAAATAGGCGGATATATGGAAATGGAAACATTTCGCGGAAGTGAATATCATACCGATGCACTGAGGCTTAACAGCGGAAGGCACTGCCTGGAATATATTCTCAGAGCACGTAATATAAAGAAAATATATTTGCCCTACTTCTTATGTGCGTCAGTCAGGAAAATTTGTGAGAAGTGTCAGACAGAATATGAATTTTATCATATTGATGCTAAGTTTAATCCACTTATTTCCAATATGGATGGCAGGTTCGTACGTCTATATAGTAAATTACTACGGACAGAAAAGTGAAACTGACATTCTTAACTATAAGCAAAAATAAAAAAATATTATTGTGGATAATTCTCAGCATTTTTTTGCAGAACCTGTATCAGGTGTAGATACCCTGTGTACGTGCAGAAAATATTTTGGAGTTACAGACGGTGGATATCTTTATACAGATGCAAGGCTTTCACAGGAAATGGAAAAGGACGTTTCCTACGAACGTATGGAATTTGTATTGGGCCGGTATGAATGCGACGCATCGAAATTTTATGAGAAGGCATCTTCCAATAATAAAATTTTTGAAAACGAAGATTTAAAAGAAATGTCTCTCTTGACACAGAATTTATTAAAAGGCATTGATTACGATTTTGTAATAAAAAGACGCATTAAAAATTTCGAGTATTTACATAATGCATTGGGAAAAACAAATAAGCTTGAATTGACTGTTCCAATTGGAGCATTTATGTATCCTCTATATATTGAAAACGGGATGCAGATAAAGAAAAAATTGGCATCGGATAAAATATATATTCCAACGCTTTGGCCTGATGTTCTTGAAAATTGTAAGCAGGGAAGCATAGAAGATGACTATGCCCAAAACATACTTCCATTGCCCGTTGATCAACGATACGGGACAGAAGAAATGAAGAAAATAAAGGAGGCGATACTAAAATGTATAAGTTAAGGGTCATACAGAAGAATTTTTGCAGAAACTTATAAAGATAGAAGAACAGGAGGATATTTGGTTTGACAGACTGGACAGGAAAAAGGAAAATACTTTTGAAATAGTTTGTCTTAAAACCTATCTTAAAGAAAATGATTAAGTACGAACAAGTACAAACTTTCGAAGATATTTTAAGTGCATTTACTGCATTAAAAAATGAGTTCTTTTCGTTTGAAGGAGATTTAGCAGAATTTTGTAAAAAAATATATAACCACGGAATATGTTTTGTTGGACAAAACAACGAGATTTGTGCGGCTATAGCTTTTTATGCTAATGACACAGCCTCTTTAACCGCTTTTATCACCTCTGTTTTGGTATCTCGAAATGAACGAGGTAAGGGTGTGGCGACTCATTTGATAAAAATGGCTGAGGACTATTGTGAACAAAAGCAACTTAAAAGAATACGTCTTGAGGTTAAATATAAAAATGTTGCTGCAATTTCTCTTTATAAGAAATTAGGCTACAGACAGGTTGAGGAAAGAAAAGATTCTTCAATTATGGAAAAATCTTTAATATGAAAGAATGAAAAATTATGCCAAAAATCAACGTAACACGCTCCAGTATGCCCTCTTATGAGGAATATTGTGAAGCGATAAAACCAATATTTGAATCAAGATGGCTCACTAATATGGGGCCACTTCATAATGAATTTGCGGATAAAGTCGGTACATATTTAGGTGTGGATAACGTGTCCCTTTTTACTAACGGACACTTGGCACTGTGCATTGCAATCCGTGCGTTAGAGCTTACAGGCGAGGTTATCACAACGCCGTTTACCTTTGCTTCCACTACTCACGCAATAGTTGACTGTGGACTGACACCCGTTTTCTGCGATGTGAATCCCGATACATATACTATTGATGCAGATAAAATCGAAGCTCTTATTACCGACAAAACAAGTGCTATTATGCCTGTACACGTTTACGGAAATGTGTGCGATGTGGAAAAAATCGATGCCATTGCAAAGAAGCACAATCTTAAAGTCATCTACGATGCGGCGCACGTTTTTGGTGTAAAAATCGGGGATAGAGGAATAGGCTCATTTGGCGATATCAGTATGTTCAGCTTCCACGCAACCAAGGTATTCAATACCATTGAGGGCGGATGTCTTACATATGGGGATAAAGCTCTTGAAAGTAAGATTGCATCCCTGCGTAACTTCGGTATCACAAGTCCTGAAAGCGTGGATATGCTCGGCACAAATGCAAAGATGAATGAATTTCAGGCGGCAATGGGGCTTTGTAATCTTAAGTACATTGACCAAAATATTGCTGAAAGAAAACTGGCAGAGGAAGCATACAGAGCACGCCTTGAAAAGGTAGACGGAATAAAGCTTTCCCCCATACAGAAGGGTGTAACACAAAATCACGCATATTTTCCCGTTGTGTTTGACGGGTATAAATATAACCGTGATGAGGTAGCACAGAAGCTTTCCGAAAACGGTATATTTGCAAGAAAGTATTTCTATCCCATAACAAACGAGTTTTCCTGCTATAAAGGAAAGTACATCGGGGATACGCCCGTAGCAAAGAAAATTTCAGAAAATGTGCTGACACTTCCCATGTATGCAGGTCTTACAGAGGAAGAGGTAAATAAAATCTGCGATATTATTTTGAAATAAACAGAGAGGAGAGCTTTGAATTGAAAAGCAAAGATGCTACTTCAACTAAAAGTATTCAAAGAGAATCGGGACTAGAGCTTTTTAGAATTATTACAATGCTTCTTATTGTTGCACATCACTATGTTGTAAATTCGGGGCTTTGGGGAGAAAATGGTCCTATAATGAATACCCCTATGGCTGGACAAAGTCTTTTTCTTCTTTTTTTTGGTGCGTGGGGAAAAACAGGCATAAATTGTTTTGTTCTTATTACAGGATACTTTATGTGTAAATCCCGGATAACAGTAAAAAAATTTCTGAAATTTCTGCTTGAAATAGAGTTTTACAAGATATTGTTCTATGTTATTTTCACTGTGACAGGATACGCAGAATTTTCTGTCAGCGGATTTGCCAAAACGATTCTTCCGGTCACTCAGGTTAAATCAAACTTCACAGGGTGTTATCTGTTGTTTTTTCTCTGTATTCCATTTTTGAATATACTTATAAAAAGTATGACAGAAAAGCAACATATTTATATTACAACCCTGTTGTGTTTTATATATGTGCTTTTGGGCACAGCTTTTGGGAAAAACATCAACATGAACTATGTTTCGTGGTTTGCAGTGCTTTACTTTATAGCTTCCTACATTCGTCTGTATCCTAAAAAAATATTTAAAAATAGGAAATTCTGGGGAATTACAGCATTATTGATGATAGCTTTTTCCATGGCAAGTGTAATATTCTTTACTTGGCTTGGAAAACCAAGATTTGACCCCTATTATTTGTTGCAGGATTCAAATAAGCTTTTAGCAGTGCTTACTGCATTATCTGCATTTATGTTTTTTAAGAATCTTAAATTCAATAGTGCGTTTGTAAACACGATTGCGGCATCATGTTTTGGAGTACTGCTCATCCATGCAAACAGTGATACTATGAGAAAATGGCTCTGGTATGATGTTCTTGATAATGCCGGAATGTTTAATTCTCAATGGCTAATAGTCCATATGGTTACAAGCGTAATTGTGATATACATAGTATGTACCATAATAGACTATCTTCGAATAAAATTTCTTGAAAAACCATTTTTCCGTTTTGCAGACAAATATATAGATAAAATAGCACAAACATATAAAAAAACAGAACAAAAAATATGTAAAAGACTTCAGATAACGGAGGATTGATTTAATGAAAGGTATAATCTTAGCAGGTGGAAAAGGAACACGCCTTTACCCCATGACCAAAACCGTATCAAAACAGCTTCTTCCCATTTATGACAAGCCCCTTATTTACTATCCGCTTTCAACACTTCTTCTGGCGGGGATAAAGGATATTCTTATTATTTCAACACCCGAAGATACTCCTATGTACGAAAAACTCTTGGGAACAGGCGAAAAGATTGGCGTAAATATTTCCTACAAGGTACAGGATACTCCCAGAGGTCTTGCAGATGCTTTTATCTTAGGTGAAGAATTTATTGGAGATGACAATGTGTGTCTCGTTCTTGGAGATAATGTTTTTTATGGACAAAATCTTACAGGCGTTCTCCTTGATGCTATAGAAAACAACAACGGTGCAACGATTTTCGGCTACCCCGTAAGTGATCCCAGAGCATTCGGTGTGGTTGAGTTTGATAAGGAGTTTAAGGTTGTTTCTATTGAAGAAAAACCCGAAAACCCCAAGTCAAAATACGCAGTTCCCGGACTTTATTTCTACGATAACAGTGTTGTAGAAATAGCGAAAAATGTGAAACCCTCGGCACGTGGGGAAATTGAAATCACTGCAGTAAATAACGAATATCTCCGTAGAGGTAATCTAAAGGTTAAGCTTTTTAACCGCGGTATGGCATGGCTTGACACAGGCTCGCCTGCAGGTATGCTTCAGGCAAGCCAGTTTGTACAGACCGTTCAGAATGTTCAGGGAATGTATATTTCCTGTATTGAGGAAATTGCTTACAGACGAGGTTTTATTACGAAAGAACAGCTTAAGGCAATCGGTGAAGAACTTAAAATGACAGACTACGGTAAGTATATCCTTGATATAGCAAAGGAGTAAAGATTATGAAAATTCTTGTTACAGGCGGTGCCGGCTTTATCGGCAGTAACTTTATATACTATATGCTTGAAAAGCATCCGGGTTATAAAATTGTGTGTCTTGATGCACTTACATATGCAGGAAACCTTGAAACTCTTGAAGACGCGATGAAAAATCCTGACTTCAAGTTTGTAAAGGGGGATATTACAGACCGTGAAGCGGTAAGAGAGCTTTTTGCTGAAGAAAAGTTTGACATCGTTGTAAACTTTGCCGCAGAGAGCCATGTTGACAGAAGTATTGAAACACCCGAAGTATTCCTTAAAACCAACATTCTTGGTACGCAGGTGCTTATGGATGCCTCCCGTGAGTTTGAAGTAAAGCGTTATCATCAGGTTTCAACCGATGAGGTGTATGGGGATTTGCCCCTTGACAGACCCGAGCTTTTCTTTACCGAGGAAACGCCTATTCATACCTCAAGCCCCTACTCGGCATCAAAGGCGGCGGCAGACCTTCTTGTAATGGCATACCATAGAACTTATAATTTCCCTGCAACGATTTCACGTTGCTCAAATAACTACGGTCCCTATCATTTTCCGGAAAAGCTTATCCCCCTTATGATTGCAAATGCATTGGCGGATAAATCACTTCCCGTGTACGGCGAGGGGCTTAATGTGCGTGACTGGCTTTATGTAAAGGACCACTGCAGTGCCATTGACCTTATTATACACGGCGGCAAAGCGGGTGAGGTGTATAATATTGGCGGTCATAACGAAAGAGCCAACATTGATGTTGTAAAGACTATTCTTAAAGAGCTTAATAAACCTGAAAGTCTTATTACGTATGTTACCGACAGAAAAGGCCACGATATGCGTTATGCTATCGACCCCACAAAAATCCATACCGAGCTTGGGTGGCTTCCCGAAACAAAATTTGATGATGGTATAAAAATGACCATTACCTGGTATCTTGAACATAAACCATGGTGGGAGAACATAATCAGCGGGGAATACAAGGACTACTATAAAAAAATGTATGATAACCGCTAAAGGTCGGTGAATTTATGAAAAAGATTATTCTTATAGGCGGGGGAACTTTTTCCCCCGTTGTAATTGATGCTATTTTGGAAAATGAGAAATATGCACAGTACAAAATAGAGGGTATTTTGGACGATAAGGGAATTTGCAGTATAAATTATAACTATCCGCATCTTGGAAAGGTAGAAGATGCAGAAAAATTTGTCGCAGATGACACTTTCTTTGTGATTTCAATCGGCAGTCCGAAAGCCCGCAAGTCAATAGCTGAAAAATATCCTGATCTTAACTATCTGACAGTAATTGACAAATCAGCCAACATCGCTAAAAATGTAAGGATAGGTGAGGGCAGTATTGTTCTTAAAGGTGCAATTATAAACGCCTTTGCATCTCTGGGAAACCATGTTGTTGTAAATTCGGGTGCAATAGTAGACCACCATTGCAAAATAGGAAATTACAGTCATATCGGACATGGTGTAATTACATGGGAGTGTGCAAAAATAGATGAAGCACAGCACATTTTCCCCGGAACAGTTATTAAAGGTGAAAAAATCTAAGGAGTGGCAGTATGACAACTGCATTTAAAGAACTTTTATATATTTACGGTGACTCAATTATGGGCAGAAAAACCATTCTTCCTGAAAATTGTGACCGTGATGCTATTGCGAAAAAAGCAATAGAGCAAAATATTCTTCCCATTATATATTTTAACCTTTACGGGGAGGAAACAGATAATAATTATTACCCTCTTGTAATGCAGGCTGTGGCTGTAAATGAGAGAAAGATGTTCTTTTTGGGAAAGCTTTCCGAAGAACTTAACTCTGCGGGGATAGAGCATTGTGTTCTGAAGGGGTGCTCGCTGGCGGCTCTTTATGCTACACCTCAAATGCGAATATCGGGTGATATAGATATTTTGATTAAGCCCTCAGATGAAAAACGCACAATGAAATTTCTTGAGGAAAGAAATTTCATTGTAAAACAGCGGCCAAAGGGTGCACAAAATTTTGAAGCAAGGCATAGAAATGCAGGGCTGTATGAGATTCATGTGCAGCTTTTCGACAGTGAGTTTGATAAATATGTACTGAAAGGCAAATTCAAAGTAAATGAACCCTTTGAAGTGATGACAAACAGTGATGGTATAAAAATAAACGTGCTCGGGAAAAACGATGGATTTTATTTTGCCACTTCACATATGATAAAGCATTTTGTTAAAGACGGACTTGGGCTGAGGCAGATTTCCGATTGGCTTTTATATTTCCAAAAGCACTCGAAAGAGCTTGACATGGAAAGGTTTAACAAAACCATAGAGGAACTGAATTTTGAAAAGTTTATAAATGCTATGTATTACGTAGGAAAGCATTATTTTAAAATGGACATAAACTGTGAGTTTGAAGATCCTGCAGATATCCTTTCGGATATGGATGAAGGCGGAGCATTCGGACATAACGACTCAGACAGAACAAAATATAAAACAAGACTTCTCGATAGCCTTTACGGAAGAAACAAAGCACAAAAAAGAAGGCATGTAGTAAAACGCCTTTTTGAAATAGCATTTCCCCAAAAGAGAGAGCTGGTTTCAAAAGGCTTTATGAAAGAAAACAGCAACATACTGTTTATTCCATATGCATGGGTTAAAAGATGGATAGATATACTGCTCAAAGGAAAATTAAAAAAAATACATTCAGTGACCGGTACTTCGGAAATAGATGAAGAAAAACTTGAAAAACGCAGCAATATTCTCCGAGATTTTAAGTTTTTAAAAAAATAAAAAAGGAAGATGAAAAAATGCAGCGAGAAAAAGCTTTTTGCCCCTACAGAATTTGCCCTTTGGGTGCTCATATAGACCACCAGTACGGTGTGGTAAGCGGATTTGCAATTGACAAAGGAATTGAAATTGAATATGAGAAAACTGCTGACGGAAAAGTAAGTCTTACGAGCAGTGATTTTGAGAAAAAAGTAGAATTTAGTATAAATAAACCTTTGCAAAAGGAAAATGACTGGGCGGATTACCTCCGCGGTGCAACCGCCTCTCTCAAAAGAAATCACGACTTATCTTACGGAATAAAGGCTTATGTAAAAGGCAGCCTCCCTATCGGCGGGCTTTCTTCTTCTGCGGCTGTCATTATTGCATTTCTGAGTGCCCTTTGCCGTGTTAATAACATAGTCCTTTCAGACAATGAAATGGTTATGACGGCTCTTTGGGCAGAAAATGAGTTTGTAGGAGTAAGTGTGGGAAAGCTTGACCAGTCCTGCGAGGTTTACTCAAAGAAAAACCATCTTTTATACATAGACATGAAGGATGATACATATGACCTTATCCCTGCAAGCAGAGAAATGAAGCCCTTTGAAATAGCAATATTTTTCAGCGGCCTTGAAAGAAGTCTTGTAGGCAGCCAGTTTAACATGCGTGTGGACGAGCTTAAAAGTGCCGCATATGCTCTAAAGGCTTTTTCGGGTATGGAATACGGAAAGTTCAGTGATACCCGTTTAAGAGATGTCCCCAGAGAGGTTTTTGAAAATCATAAGGACAAGCTTCCCAAAAATTGGAGAAAAAGGGCAGAGCACTACTATACGGAATTTGAAAGGGTACAAAAAGGAGCAGAAGCTTGGAAAAAGGGCGATATAGAAACATTCGGCAAGCTTTCCTTTGAAAGCGGGCATAGCAGTATTGTAAACTATGAAACAGGCTCCGAGCAACTCAAAAAGATTCATGAAATAATGCTTGAAACAAACGGAATTTATGGCGGCAGATTCAGCGGTGCAGGCTTTAAAGGCTGTGCAATGGCACTTGTGGACCCCGAATATAAGGACGAGATAGCTTTCGAGGTAACACGAAAATATCTTAAAGAATTCCCTGAGCTCAGCGGAAAATTCGGTGTCCATTTTGCAAAGACAGCAGACGGAGTCAATTTATAAGAAGTGGAGTGAACGGATATGAAAATAGCAGTAGCAGGAACAGGTTATGTAGGTCTTTCAAATGCAGTGCTTCTTGCACAGAATAATGAAGTTTGGGCAGTAGACATTGTTTCCGAAAAAGTGGAAATGATAAATAACAGAAAATCTCCTATTGTTGATAAGGAGATAGAGGAATATCTTGCCACAAAAGACCTTAACCTTACTGCGACAACGGATAATGAAAAAGCATATAAGGGTGCAGATTTTATTATTATTTCCACACCCACAAACTATGACCCTAAGCTCAACTATTTTGACACATCAAGCGTGGAAAGTGTAATTGAGGCTGTAATCAGTATAAATTCCGATGCAATTATGGTTATAAAATCAACTGTTCCCGTGGGTTACACAGAAAGCATAAGAGAAAAGTACGATTGCAAAAATATAATTTTTTCTCCCGAATTTCTGCGTGAGGGAAAAGCACTTTATGATAATTTATATCCGTCAAGAATAATAGTGGGTACGCCTCTTGATGATGATAGCCTTTGTGAAAAAGCGAAGATTTTTGCAAAGCTTCTTGCTGACGGTGCAATTAAAGAAAACATTCCCACACTTTTTACAAATCCTACAGAGGCAGAGGCGGTAAAGCTTTTTGCCAATACGTATCTCGCCCTCAGAGTATCTTTCTTTAATGAGCTTGATACCTATGCGGAAGTAAGGGGCCTTGATACAAAGCAGATTATAGAGGGTGTGGGACTTGACCCAAGAATCGGAAGTCACTATAATAATCCGTCTTTCGGTTACGGAGGATATTGTCTGCCTAAGGATACGAAGCAGCTTCTGGCAAACTTTAATGATGTTCCCAATAACATTATCCGTGCCATAGTTGATGCAAACAGCACTCGTAAGGACTTTATTGCAGACAGAATTATAGAAAGAAACCCCCGCATCGTGGGAATATATCGCTTGACTATGAAATCAAATTCCGACAACTTCCGCCAAAGCTCAATTCAGGGCGTTATGAAAAGAATTAAAGCAAAAGGCATCGAGGTTGTGGTTTATGAGCCTACGCTTAAAGAGGAAAGCTTTTTTAATTCAAGGGTTATAAATGACCTTGAAGAATTTAAGAAAATGTCTGATGTAATTATTGCAAACAGATATAACGAAGATATTGCAGATGTAATTGATAAGGTTTATACAAGGGATTTGTATTTCCGAGATTGATAGGAGAATATGTGATGTCAAACTTTAAAAAATACGACGGCAGCAAAAAAATACTTGTTACAGGTGCAGCAGGGTTTATCGGGTTTCACCTTAGTAAAAGAATTCTTGAAGAAGGCGGGGAAGTAATCGGATTTGATAATCTTAATGATTACTATGAGGTTTCTCTTAAAGAAAGCCGTCTTGAGATTCTTAATAAATATGAAAAGTTCACTTTCATAAAAGGAAATCTTGCCGACAAAGAGGCTGTTGAAAACCTTTTTGTAACGTACAAGCCCGAGATTATTGTGAATCTTGCGGCACAGGCAGGGGTAAGATATTCTATTGATAACCCCGATTGTTATATTGAAAGCAATATCATAGGCTTTTATAATATTCTTGAAGCCTGTCGCCATCATAAAGTGGAGCATCTTATCTATGCATCAAGCTCGTCTGTATACGGAAACCAGAAAAAGACGCCTTTTTCAACGGACGATAATGTTGACCATCCCATAAGTCTTTATGCCGCTACCAAAAAATCAAATGAGCTTATGGCATTCACCTACAGTCATTTGTATAAATTCCCCTCTACAGGGCTTCGTTTCTTTACAGTATATGGCCCTTATGGCAGACCTGATATGGCGTATTTCTCTTTCACAAAGAAAATTATGAACGGAGAAACAATAAAGATATTCAATAACGGAGATATGTACCGTGATTTTACCTATGTTGACGATATTGTTCAGGGTATTATGAATATGCTCCTTAATCCGCCTCTGCCTGATGAAAACGGTGATTGTGCCAAGGTTTACAACATTGGAAACAATAATCCCGAAAAACTGATGTATTTTATAGAAACTCTGGAAAAGGCTATCGGCAGGACGGCAGAAAAAGAATTTTTACCCATGCAGATGGGTGATGTGTATCAGACGTATGCTGACGTCAGCGAGCTTCAAAAGGATTTTGATTTCAAACCCTCCACATCTATTGAAACGGGACTAGATAAATTTGCGAAATGGTATTTTGAGTATTACGGAGAAAATTAATGAGTCTACTTACGCTTAGTAACGTTTCAAAAAGCTTTGGCGAAAGAGTGCTTTTTGAAAACGTGTCGTTTAATATTGAAAACAACACAAAAATGGGGTTTATCGGCTCGAACGGCGTGGGTAAAACCACGCTGTTTCGTGCCATTTTAGGCGATGAGGATTTTGAGGGTGAAATCATAAAATCCTCCGACCTTCGCATAGGAATAATGGAGCAGACCCCGCCCTCATCGGAAAGCCTTACGGCGTATGATTATACGCTGGAGGTTTTTTCGCGTTTTTTTGAGATTGAAAAGGAAATGGAGATAATCCGCCTTACGCTTGAAAAAGGGGAGGGGGACACAAACCGTCTTATAAACCGTCAGGAGGCACTGAACACCGAGTATATCCGAGACGACGGGCTGACATTTCGTAGCCGCGCACGCAGTATGCTTCTTGGACTGGGGTTTTTGGAAAGTGAATTAAATCTGCCTATGAACAGTCTTTCAGGTGGGCAGAAAACACGCCTTTCTTTGGCAAGGGCACTGCTTTCTGAGGCAAATTTTCTTCTCCTTGACGAGCCTACAAACCACCTTGATATAGATTCGGTAAGGTTTTTGGAGGATTTTCTTAAAAACTGTAATAAGGCATTTATTGTTATCAGTCATGATCGATATTTTCTTGATAAAGTAACAAACACAACCATTGAACTTGAAAACAGGAAAATTTCATGCTATACAGGTTCATATACTACCTATTTGGAGAAAAAGGAACAGGTAAAAAAAGCAGCAGAGCGTAAATATGATAATACAATGGCGGAAATCAAGCGTATCGAGGGAATTATTGAGCAGCAAAAACGCTGGAACCGTGAGCGTAATATACGCACTGCTGAGCATAAGCAAAAGAGTATTGACCGCCTTCGTGAGGATTTGGAAAAGCCTGAGGAGGATACCTCTAAAATACGTTTTCGTTTCACCGCGGAAAGAAAAAGCGGAAACGATGTGCTGAAGGTGACAAGCCTTGAAAAAACCTACGGTGATAAGCCGCTTTTCCGTAATGTAAATTTTGAAGTAAAACGTGGCGAGCGTGTGTTTTTGCTTGGACCAAACGGGTGCGGAAAGTCAACGCTTTATAAAATGATAAAGGGGACGGTACCCACGCCTGAGGGCAGTGTGTTTTTTGGAACAAATGTTGACTGTGCTTATTACGATCAGGACAGAAGCGATATACAGGGCGGGAAAGATGTGGAAAGCGAGCTTTGGGACGTCTATCCCAAAATGGACAGGACGCAGATAAGGAATGCACTTGCGGCATTTTTGTTCCGCGGAGATGATGTCTTTAAGATGACAGATACCCTTTCGGGTGGGGAAAAGGCGAGGCTTTCACTTCTTGAAATTATGCTGACCGGTGCAAATTTTCTTCTCCTTGACGAGCCGACAAACCACCTCGATATCCGTTCAAAGGAAGCTTTGGAACAGGCAATGGAAGATTTTGAGGGAACTATATTCATTATCAGCCACGACCGTTATCTTATAAATAAAATGGCAGACAAAATCCTTGCTTTTGAAAACGGCACAGTTAATTGTTATAACATGAATTATGATGATTATATAAATAAAATTGCTATAAATGCCCAGCCGCTCGAAAATGCGAGCGAAAAAGTAAAAAAAGAACCAAACGATTATCAAAAACAAAAACAGCTTCAAAGCGAACGCCGAAAGCTTGAAGGCAAAATCAAAAGATGCGAGGAAGCAATCGAAAGCTGTGAAGCAGAAATAGAAAGGCTCAATCAGGAAATCAACTGTGCAGGCAGCGACTATGAAAAAATAACTGCTTTAAGCGGCGAACTTTCCACGAAAGAGGAAGAACAGGTGAAACTTATGGAAGAATGGGAAACTCTAAGTTTGGAGCTTGAAGACTTATGAAGGTTTTTATAGATGCGGACGCATGTCCCGTAGTTAATGAAACGGTTATGCTTTGCCGTGAGTTTGAAAAAGAGTGTATTATAATCTGCGATACCTCCCACCGTATAGAAAAAGACGGTGCACAGACCATAGTGGTGGAAAAAGGCAGTGACAGTGCCGATTTTAAACTGGTGAATATGCTCGGAAAAGGCGATTTAGCCGTAACACAGGACTATGCTTTAGCGGCAATGGCACTTTCAAGAGGGGCAAGGATAATCAATCAGAACGGCATGGAATATACGGATAAAAACATCGATTCCCTTTTAATGAGCCGTTTTATTGCCAAAAAAATCAGAAATTCGGGTGGAAGATTAAA
The DNA here is from genome assembly GCA_017451505.1 of Clostridia bacterium. GTDB lineage: Bacteria > Bacillota > Clostridia > UMGS1883 > UMGS1883 > UMGS1883. The sequence continues at coordinate 19,188 of JAFTOF010000005.1, forward strand.
GGGGCCTTCAAAAAGAACAAAAGAACAAACGGAAAGCTTTGTTAAAAAACTGAGAGAAATACTGGAGGAACAGAAATGAAAATAATAGCCGCAACAAAAAATAAAAACAAGCTCAGAGAGTTTGGAGAAATTTTAAAGGGCTTTGATATTATAAGTCAGGAGGAAGCAGGCGTAGATATAGACGTAGAGGAAACAGGAACGACCTTTGAGGAAAACTCATATCTTAAAGCCAAGGCGATTTTTGATGCCACGGGGATTTGTGCTATTGCTGATGACAGCGGTTTGTGCGTGGATGCCTTGGGCGGAGAACCGGGAATATACAGTGCCCGTTACGGCGGAGAGGGACTTGACGATAAAGGAAGAACGGCACTTCTTCTTGAAAATATGCAAGATGTTCCCGATGACAAACGCAGTGCAAGATTTGTGTGCGTAATAACCCTTGTAAGTAGTGAAGGAATAATCACAGCAAGAGGCGAGTGCGAGGGAAAAATCGATTATTCACCCAAGGGTGAAAACGGTTTTGGTTATGACCCTGTATTCTTTGTAGAACAATTTGGTAAAACCATGGCAGAGGTTTCTCCCGAAGAAAAAAACGCCATCAGCCACAGAGGAAAAGCTCTCGAAATCTTCGCAGAAAAGCTTAATAAAAAGGAATATAATTAACACAAGGTGCCACTACAAAGTGACACCCTGTGTTAAATTCTATGGTCAAGGAGGACATGTGCCTCCGCAGACCATTCCTTGCGGAGTTGCGAGTCGCATCGCTATGCGATGCACGACGGCGCGAGCGAACAACTCCGAAAACCTCGAAAGAAAACGGTGGAATCACCTTTTCTTTCGAAAGCAAAGCTTTGCTTTGCGTCTTTAGCAGCCGCAACCGCAACCGTTGTCATTGTTACCATTACCGCAGATGCAGTTAAGGATAACTACGATAACGATAATCCAGAGAATCCATTCGCAACCACAGCCATTATTGTTATTTCCAAAGCACATAAAAAGTAGCTCCTTTCAATTTTGAAAATCAATCTATATTAAGTAGGTCGCCCTACAATATTAATCTATGAACAAAGCTTCGAAAATGTTTATGAATTTTGTGATAATTCCAAAAAATCGGGCAACAATAGGTGTATATTCCAATATAGAAAGGATTTTGAAAAATGAAAAAGCTAATTTGTATGATGGCTGCGGTAATGCTTCTCTTTACTGCATGCGGAAACAACGATGCAAATGACGACACTAATAACGGTGTAGTACAGGACGGAGACGGAATCATCGAGGATGATCGTGAAAACAGCGTTGCAGATGATATGGCAGACGGTGCAAATGACATGGTAGACGGTGCAACCGATGCTATGGATGATGCAGCAAACGGCGTGGAAAATGCTGTTGATGATATGACAGACAGCAACAAGACAGATAATAATAACAATAATAAAGACAACAACAAATAACATTCGGGGATTTATATCCCCATACATAGATTGGAGGAATACAGTTGGACAGAATTGAGCTGAAAAAGGGTATAAATCTGTATACCTTAAAGGATGACAAGTTTAAGTCCTTCAGAGCGTGTGTGCTTTTGCACCGGCCCCTTAGTCGGGAAGAGGTAACTTTAAATACTCTTTTAACTGCAACCATGCGTATGCAAAGCAAGAATTTTCCTTCCGCACGTGAAATTTCAGAGGAACTGGAAAACCTTTACGGTGGAGAAATGATTGCAAGAGCGAGCAAGTACGGCGAAAGACACATAATTAAATTGGGTGTCCAGTCCGTCAGCGATAACGCTTTGGGAGAGAAGGGAAACTTCAAAAGAGCAATGAAGCTTCTTTATGATTTGGTCCTAAACAGCGGAACAGGCGAGGGATTTTCGGAAGATGTAGTAAGAATAGAAAAGAAAAATATTGCAGATTCCATTTCAGCACAGAAAAATGACAAAAGAGGCTACAGTGTTTTAAGGCTTCAGGAGGAGATGTGTAAGGGCGAGCCATATGGCGTTAATCCTATGGGATATATAGAGGACTTGGAGAGAATAGACACAAACGAGCTTTATGCTCATTATAAAAAGGTACTTTGTGAAAGCCGCATTGATATTTTCTTTACAGGTAATTTTGATGAGGAGGAAGCAAAGCTTGCAGCCTCTCAGTTTGCCGAAAATCTTAATGAGCGTGAAATACCACCAATAAAAGAAGTGCATAAAGAAGTAAAAGGTGAAGTAAGAAGCGTAAGCGATAAAATGGACGTGACCCAAGGTAAGCTTTGCATGGGGTTTCGGTGCAGGGAGGGCTTAGGCCGCGAGGACTATGCCAAAACCGTTGTGTATAACTGTATGTTCGGCGGCAGTGCCGTAAGTAAGCTCTTTAACAATGTGCGTGAAAAGCTCAGCCTTTGCTACTACGTCGGAAGCTCTGTTGACCGACTCAAGGAAATTATGATTGTACGCAGTGGCGTAGAATTTGAAAATTTCAAGACTGCTTATGATGAAATTATGAATCAGCAGGAAATGATGGAAAACGGGGATTTTACAGAGGAAGAAATCGAATTTGCAAAAAAACAGCTTACCTCTGCATACGAAGCTAATATTGACAGCATCGCCTCTATGGAGGAATATTATATGATGCAGCTTCTTTTGGAAACCGATATTTCCATACCCGAGATGGTTGACATGGTAAATAAGGTAACTCGGGAGGACATCATCTTTGTTGCAAAAGGGATGAGGCTTGACACAGTATATTATATGGAGGGGGAAGCGTAATATGGAATTTACACGTAAACACTACGACAGTTTGAATGAAACGATATATTCTGCTACCCACGAAAGCGGACTTAAGGTTATACTTATAAAAAAAGAAGGCTTTAAGAAAAACTACGCTACTTTCAGCACTAAATATGGCTCCATAAATACACAGTTTGTAGTTCCGGGAGAAAATGAGGTTACATGTGTTACCCCCGGTATAGCACATTTTCTGGAGCATAAGGTTTTTGAACAACCCGACGGCAGTAATGCCTTTAACGATTTTTCAAAGTACGGAGCAAATGCCAATGCTTTTACAAGCTTTGGGGTGACAAACTATCTTTTCAGCTGTACCGATTACTTCTTTGAAAATCTCGAAATTTTATTAAACTTTGTACAAACTCCTTATTTCACGGAAGAAAATGTGGAAAAGGAAAAAGGCATTATAGCACAGGAAATTAAAATGTATAAGGATGACCCGGAGCAGACATGTATGTACAACTGCCTTGAGGCAATGTACGAAAAGCATCCTGTACGAATAAACATAGCAGGCGACGTGGAGGACATCATGAAAACCACCCCCGAGCTTCTTTATAAGTGCTATAAGACCTTTTATCATCCCTCAAATATGGCATTAATCTGCGTGGGGAATATAGATGAGGATAAGCTTTGGGAATGTGTTGAAAAGAATATTAAGCCCGTACCCTCGCAGGAAAAGATAACACAGGTATTCCCTACTGAGGGAAAGAACGTGTACAAAAGCCGTATTGAGGCGGAATTTGATATTCCCACACCAATGTTTATGATTGGATTTAAGGATAATGCCACGGGCGGATGCAGTGATGAAATTCTTAAAAGAGAGGTTCTCACAACCTGTCTTCTCCGCACTCTTTTCGGCAGAAGCAGTTCGTTTTATGAAAAGCTTTATGAGGAGGGCATAATAAATAAAACCTTCTCAGCTTTTTACGAATATGAGGAAAGCTGCGGATATGCGGCGTTTTTCGGTGAGTCGGAGAAAATAGATGAAGTAAAGGGCAGAATCTTTGAAACTGTAAAAGCTGCAAAGGATTATGGCATAGATAAGGAAAGCTTTGAAAGGGCGAAGAAAGTTCTTTGCGGACAGTTTATGGCAATTCTTGACAAGGTGGAAAGCCTTGGCAACGAGTATATGATGGCATATCACAAGGGCGTAAATCTTTTTGAATATGCCGATGTATGCAAAGCTCTTACCGTAGAAGATGCACAAAAGAGAATAGATGAACTCTTTAACGAGTCCCAGTGTGCAGTTTCGGCGGTTTTCCCTAAGAAGGAGTGAAAACATGAATAATATATCTTTTCCGAGGTTAGGCTTAAGCTTTGATATAAATCCCGTTGCAATAAAGCTCCCCTATTTCGGGGGAGTTCACTGGTACGGAGTCATTATTGCAGCAGGAATCATTCTTGCCCTGTGCTACTGCGTAAGGGTAGCACAGAGGGAGGGAGTCCCCTCCGATAATGTGTACGATACCCTTATTTACTCGCTCCCTGTGGCAATAGTTTGTGCAAGGCTTTATTACGTGATTTTCTCGTGGGAGAAATACAAAGACAGCCTTCTCGACATATTAAAAATATGGGAGGGCGGACTTGCCATATACGGAGGAATTATAGGTGCCATAATCGCGGGGGTTACATATTTCAAAATTAAAAAGCTGGGAATCCTTAAAATGTGTGACATCTGCTGCCTTGGCCTTATTATCGGACAAATCGTGGGAAGGTGGGGCAATTTTGTTAATGCTGAGGCTTTCGGTGGCTACTGCGGACATATATGGGGAATGAGCATAAACGGAGGAATGAGTGTGCATCCCGCATTCCTCTATGAATCCTTATGGAATCTAATTGGATTTATAATTCTTTCGAGGCTTCATAAGAAAAGACCTTTTTACGGATTTACTTTCTTTTCATATTTAACATGGTACGGAACAGGCAGATTCTTTATTGAGGGACTCAGGACGGATAGCCTTTATATAGGTCCCTTGCGTGTTTCACAGATTGTGGCACTTTTATGTGTGATAACGGGAATAACCGTGCTTAGTTACTTATCCGCAAAAAACAAAACCAAGAAATAGTTGGGGATTTTGACGGAATAATGTCAATTATTAAAAAATAACCTATTGACTTATTTCCCCTTTCAAGGTAAAATAAAATTACAACTCATATAAACACATTTGATACAAAGGAGAGATATTATGAGAAGTTTAAAAAGAATTGTCACTACACTTCTTGCACTTGTGATGATACTTACATGTGTAGGCATTCCCACATTTGCGGCAGATTTCAGTGATATTACAGATCAGAAGGTGTCCGAGGCAGTAAATAAACTTGTAGCACATGGCATTATTACAGGCTACGAGGACGGCACCTTCAGACCCGACAATCAGATTACAAGAGCGGAGTTTGCCGCTATTGTAACAAGGATGAAAGGCGTTGAAAATAATTTCGGTCCCGACGCTGTTACAGGGTTTTCCGATCTTGACAATGATACATCCCGTGCATGGGCACGTCCCTATGTAAAGGCTGCTGTTGACCTCAAGATTATTAATGGATTTGAAGATGGTACATTCAGAGCTGGCGAGCCTGTTACATATGAGCAGGCTGTTAAGATGCTTGTTTGTGCTGTTGGATATGAGGTCGTTGCACAGAGCGAGCTTAATAGGATTAAGGTTACCAATCCTAATGCAACATGGTCGGCAGGATATATTTCAGCAGCCGTTAAGCATGGTATTACCAAAAATGCTTATACAGCTCAGGTTACACAGCCTGCCTCCCGTGGAGTAGTTGCAGTTATTACGAGTAACTCCCTTGAAGTGCCTAAATTACAGGTGGATGAAAACGGTAACTATGTCCTTCCCGAAGAAGGGGAGCAGGAAACCGAAAGTAATATAAAAACAATCATAGGCACAGTAACTGGAACCTTTTATACAGGACTTTCCGACGATGAAACCGGACTTCAGGAAGATGAAATAGCAATTGATGCTAACAAGGATGAGTACGACGGTAATTATACTATAAACAGAGATTATTTTGAAACAATAGACCTTGATAATCTTATTGGAAGAAAGGTAACTGCCTACTATGATAGTCTCGAAGGTGAGATTACAAAAATTGATATAAGCTCTTCTTCATCTGAGTATATTGAGGAGAGTAGTATTGACAGTATTGATGGAACGGTCATAAGGTTTGAAAAATCAAACGGTTCTATGGCTACCGAGGACATGAGTGAATTTATCCTTATAGTTAACGGTAAGTATGTTGACAGTTATAATTTCAAGGATAACTTTAAAAATGGTAGAATCGAGTTGTTCAATTCCACACAGGGAAGAATTGCTAAGGTAGAAAGCTATCATGTATTTGTTGTCAGCAATTATGACAGAGAAAATGCCAAATTCTTCATGAAGTACGGTGCCAAATATAAAAACAATAATTATTATGAGTTCCCTGCGCACGATAGCAAAAAACCCGTGTTGTATGTTAAGGGCTCAGGTGGTTCCAAATATGATAAAATAGCATTTAGTTCACTCACTCTTTCGACTTATGACGTAATAAATTATCTTGAATCTCCCGATGGAACAGCGGGCGATCCTGTTCGTAAGATGTACGTGACAAAAGGGGCTAAGCAGGGCAAGGTAACTTCAAGCTACGACGAACCGAGAAAAGTAGAACTTGACGGAAATGTTATGTATCTTACGCAGCAGTATGCAACGTTTGGAGGAAATACTACAGATCCGAAAGCTCCGTTTGAAGTTTCAGACAAATATTCCTACTACCTTGATTGCACAGGTCAAGTAGCTGCGGTTAAGTATGTTCCCACAAATTCTACAGGTAATTGGGAATATGGATATCTGGTAGAAGCAGACTACAGGACAGAGCAGGTGGGCATAGTAACAACTTCCGGAAGTTATAAAGCATTTACGCTCAGGAGCACAGTGGATGTCGATGGTACTCCTACTCCTTCCGAGGATGTTTTCACAGCACTTAGCAGCTCTTCAACAACAGCAAATGCAGCAATAAAAAGTATCCTGACAGAAACAACAACCGGCGGGTACGCACAACCCGTTAGATATTCCGTTTCAGGGGGCAAAATTGAGGCTATTGATACTGTTGCAACAGGTGGAAACGGTGGATTTACCTATGATGGTGTAGTAAGTGGAAAGGCAAGTTCTTCTCAAAACCGAGTAACCTCAGGAGGACAAAATTTTGTTGTGTCTTCTTCAACCGTAGTTATTTATGCTCCTACTGATAGGTTAAAGACCGATAAATATGTGGGAACAAATCCAAGCACCGCATTTAAGGTAGCTGGCAATAGTTATGTTGATGTATTTGCAGTAGATTCTTCAACTAAGACTGCAGGTATGGTTGTTGTGTACGGCGATAATCCTCTTCACAAGTTCCTTGGCTCATCTCCCTACATGTTTGTAACAAGAATTATCAGTGGCGGAGAAAAACTTGAGGGCTATGTAAAAGGAAAATCATCAACCGATACAGTTAATGTTTCCAAAGACGATTTTGAAACGGATATTGACAGCAATACAAATCTTGTAGCTGTTGCAGATGTCGGAGAGGGCGACGTAATTCGTTATATCACAGATATATCAGGTGAAATTATAGCAATAGAGATGGTATACGATGCAAGTAACCAAGCAAAACTTCTCTTAGCAGGTACCGCAGACACTCATAAAGATGAAGATGGTTCAGTCCTTGACATTAGAATCGGTACTGTTGACATGAAGAGCAACGATACCATTACCCTTGACTATTCTTCTACAACAAGAACGTATACAACAGGCGGTACAACTGTGTTTAAGCTTTCTAATGGTGTTCCTGTGACAACAACTATTGATGAGGTTTATGCTGACGATGATATGGGATATAGTGAGGTTATTGTTATATCAAGTAATGTATCAAACGCAGAAACGAAGGCAAATGTAATCTACGTTTTAAAATAAATAACATTTTTTCAAGGTAAAGAGTAAAAGCTCTTTACCTTGAATTTTTTTTGTGGTAAAATGGTTATATTAGATTTAAAAAGGTGATTAAAATGCAAAGGCGTATTTCAAAACAAATAAATGTAGGCGGTGTGCTTATCGGCGGAAATGCCCCCATAAGCGTACAGTCAATGTGTAATACCGATACGCGTGATATAGCGGCAACGGTAACGCAAATTAACGCACTTAAAGAAGCAGGGTGTGACATAGTACGCCTTGCAGTACTTGATATTGAGGCGGCAAAGGCAATTTCTGAAATTAAAAAACAGGTGGAAATCCCCCTTGTAGCCGACATTCATTTTGATTATCGCCTTGCAATAGAATGTGCAAAGGGCGGCGTGGACAAAATTCGCATTAACCCCGGTAATATCGGTTCGCCCGACCGTGTGCGTGTTGTTGCCGACGAATGTGGAAGCCGTAATATTCCCATACGCATTGGCGTAAATGGTGGCTCCCTTGAAAAAGAGCTTCTGGAAAAATACAAATCACCTACACCCGACGCACTGTGCGAAAGTGCAATGGGGCATATAAAGCTTTTGGAGGACTGCGGATTTTACGATATTGCCCTCTCCATAAAATCAAGTAACGTTCTTTCAACCGTTCAGGCATACCGAAAGATAGCAGATATGATAGACTACCCATTACATATCGGTGTAACCGAGGCAGGGACAGAGTACGGCGGCGTAGTTAAAAACAGTATCGGGATAGGAAGCCTTCTTCTTGACGGAATCGGTGATACCCTCCGTGTTTCATTGACAGCACCGCCTGTGCGTGAGGTTACGGCAGGTATAGAAATACTTAAAGCTCTGGGATTAAGGGGAGGTGCACGCCTTGTAAGCTGTCCCACCTGTGGCAGATGCCGTGTAAATATGATTCCCATAGCAGACGAAATAACTCAGCGTATTGCAAAAGTTGACAAGGACATAACCGTAGCCGTAATGGGATGTGCAGTGAACGGTCCGGGCGAGGCAAGGGAGGCCGACATCGGTATTGCCTGCGGAGTGGGCGAGGCCCTGATGTTCAGGCATGGCGAAACTCTGCGGAAAATCCCCATAGAAAATGCAGCAGATGAGCTTATGAAGGAAATAGAGGAATTGTGATGGAAAGTTATACTCTCAGCACGGCGTTTCCCAACGCAGAGTGTGAAAAGTGCCTCGAGAATGTAAAGGTGACTAAGATTTTGGCAGATGCCAAAAATCGCACTATTACTGCCACGGCACAGTCTGATGAAATAATTGAATATTCCACCGTGGAAAGATTTATAGAAAACGTGAAGCGTTCTTACGGACTCAGTGATTTTCATCTGGAGCTTTCATTTTCAGGCGATGCCTCTGCAGATGAGAACAGTATTCAAAGCTGTATTAAATTTTGCATAGAAGAACTTAGAAAAGAAAATCCCCTCTGGGCAATGGTGCTTGATAGCTGTATTTGCGAGGAGAATGGCGAAAATATAAAAATTCTTCTTCGTCACGGAAACCGAGAGCTTCTTACAGAGGATGGCGTTGACAGAAAAATTTCACAGCTTATTGAAGCTCACTTTGATATTAAAAAAGAGGTTTTGTTCGGGGAAGATGAGATGAGTGTGGAAACAAAGCTTGATCCCATTTTTACCCCCAAGGAAAATACTGCTCCTAAGAAAATTGTATCAGTAGCCGCAGAGGGTGCATTGATAGGTAAGCCCTTCACAGTTAATGACCTTACCAATATAAAGGATATTGATAATTATGCGGGACAGTGTATGATTTGCGGCGACATCTTCGGACTTGACTCAAGGGAAATTACCAAGATTAAAAAAAGCATTGTATCTTTTTACATAACAGATTACACAGGCTCTCTTACCTGTAAATGCTTCGTTCCTATTGCGGCAACGGAGGAGGTAATGGGAGCACTGAAGAAAACGGGCACTGTAGCAGTCAGAGGAAAAGCGGAAATGGACAGCTTTTCTCACGAACTGACTATTATGGCAAGGGATATTGTTCCCTATTCCATGCCCAAGGAAAGTGATGATGCAGAGGAAAAGCGTGTGGAGCTTCACGCTCACAGTAAATCCTCGGCAATGGATGCCGTTGTCAGTGCAAAGGACCTCGTTAAACAGGCGATGAAGTACGGACATAAGGCAATTGCAATTACCGATCACGGCTGCGTGCAGGCATTTCCCGAAGCATTCCATACTGCGGATGAAACTATTAAAATTCTTTACGGATGTGAGGGCTATCTTATTGAGGCAGGTGCACCTCTTGTCAGGGAAACCAAGCGTTACCATATAATTATTTTTGCACAGAACCTTACAGGACTTAAAAATTTGTACAAGCTTGTAAGTGCATCTAATCTTGACTATTTTTACAGAAAACCCCTTATCCCCCGTGATGTGCTTGATGCACACAGGGAGGGACTTATATTAGGCTCTGCGTGCGAAGCAGGGGAGCTTTTCCGTGCAGTGCTTGCGGGAGAAGATGAGGAGAAGATTGAAAGAATCGCCTCCTATTACGACTACCTTGAGGTGCAGCCTATAGGCAACAATGAGTATCTTGTCCGTAACGGCACTGTGCCTGACAGGGAGGCTCTTTGCGAGCTTAACAGAAAAATCATTGCCCTTGGAGAAAAAATGGGAAAGATGGTTGTTGCAACGGGGGACGTTCATTTTCTCCGCAAGCGTGATGAAATTTTCAGACGTATTCTGCAAGCAGGTCAGGGATTCCCCGATGCCGATATGCAGGCACCGCTTTATTTCAGAAATACCCAAGAAATGCTTGATGAATTTAACTACCTGCCTCCCGAAAAGGCATATGAAATTGTAGTTACAAATACAAATAAAATTGCCGATATGATTGAAAATATCCGTCCTGTTCCAAAGGGAAACTTCCCCCCGAAAATCGAGGGTAGTGCAGAGGATATTGAAAGAATTGCAAGGGAAACGGCAGAAAATCTTTACGGAACTCCGCTTCCTCAGGTTGTAGAGGACAGGCTTCAAAGGGAGCTTAAAAGCGTCATCGGTAACGGCTACGCCGACCTTTATAACATTGCGAGGCTTCTTGTAAAGCACTCCCGTGAGGAGGGGTATGTTGTAGGCTCTCGTGGCAGTGTAGGCTCGTCGTTTCTTGCCTATTGTGCACAGATAACGGAAGTTAACAGCCTTCCGCCCCATTACCGTTGTCCGAAGTGTAAAAACACCGAATTTGTCAATGATGAACGCTACGACTCAGGCCATGATATGCCCGATGCAAACTGCCCCAAATGCGGCACACCTTATGTAAAGGACGGTCACAATATCCCCTTTGAAACCTTCCTTGGCTTTAAAGGCGACAAACAGCCCGACATTGACCTTAACTTCTCAGGCGAAAATCAGGCAAGTGCCCACAAATACACTGAGGAAATTTTTGGTGAGGGATACGTTTTCCGTGCAGGTACGGTGAGTACCGTCGCAGAAAAAACTGCGTACGGCTACGTCCGCAAATATTTTGAAGCAAAGGGCATAAATGTTCACAATGCCGAAATTGAAAGATTGAAGCAAGGCGTTATGAACGTAAAAACCACCACGGGTCAGCATCCCGGTGGTGTTATCGTACTTCCTAAGGGACATGATATTCATGAATTTACACCTATTCAGCACCCCGCGGAAAAGAAAGAGAGCGGTATAATAACCACGCACTTTGACTATCACAGTATTGACGAAAACCTGCTAAAGCTGGATATCTTAGGCCACGATGACCCGACTATGATTCGTATGCTTCAGGACCTTACGGGGGTAGACCCCACCGAGGTTCCTCTTGATGATAAAAAGGTAATGAGCCTGTTCCTTAACACAGAAGCATTAGGTGTAACACCTGAGAATATAGGAAGCGAAACGGGAACCTTTGCCGTGCCTGAATTCGGTACGAAGTTTGTTCGTCAGATGCTTGTTGATACAAAGCCTACCTCATTGGGCGAGCTTATCCGTATTTCGGGACTTTCCCACGGAACGGATGTGTGGACCAATAACGCCCAGCTTCTTGTGCAGAACGGCACATGTACACTTCGTAACGCTATTTGCTGTCGTGACGATATTATGATTTATCTCATTAACAGAGGGCTTCCTCCTGAGCGTGCCTTTAAAATTATGGAGCAGGTACGTAAGGGTAAAAAGCTTAAACCCGAGGATGAGGCTGAAATGAGGGAACATAATGTGCCCGAATGGTATATTGAATCATGTAACAAAATTCAGTATATGTTCCCACGTGCTCATGCGGCAGCATATGTTACAATGTCACTTAGAGTAGCTTATTTTAAGGTGCATTATCCCGTTGCATTTTATCAGTCCTATTACACGGTTCGTGCCGACACCTTTGACTATGAAACCATGGCAACGGGCAGGGAAAATTTACTTCTTAAAATGCGTGACCTTCAGCAGATGGAAAACCCTTCCGCACGTGATAAGGCAACCCTTACTATTATGGAGGTTGTCAATGAAATGTACGCACGCGGAATCGAGTTTATGCCGATAGATATTTATCTCTCCCACCCCACCAAGTATCTTAATATAAACGGTAAAATTCTTCCTGCATTAAATAGCATTGCAGGAATGGGTGACAGGGCGGCACAGTCAATTGCCGATGCGAGGGAAAAAGGAAAATTCTTCTCAATCGATGACTTTAAACAGCGTACCAGCGTCAGCGAAACGCATATTGAGCTTTTAAAGAGCTTCGGCTGCTTTAAGGGTATACCGCAAAGTGCACAGGTAAGCTTGTTTGATTAAACGAAAATACAGAGGGCGGAAAAAGTTTACACTTTTTCCGCCCTCTGTATTTTCATTATTCATTTGTTTTATCCCAAAAGCTTCTCTATGGGATACGCATTTGAGCTTGCGGTCTTGCCCGATTTATCAACTATTGTTACTCTCACATATTTTGAATCGGGGAATACCTTGTACTCTGCGTGGTTTATTACTTCGCCCTTCTTTGCACAAAAATGCTTTGCACGGCGATTGGATGCTGTGAAAATAATCTCGACCGCATCAGAACAATCAACATTCATCATGTCATCCTCCATCCACAGTGAGTGAATGTCAGGACCTTGCGAAGCATAAAAATTTCCGTCTAAAAGTGCCTGTGTTACGGTGCGGTAATCAAGCTTATCCGCCTTAATCATAGTCCAGCTAAGCCCGCTTCCGCTCATAAGGGTGGGACGGTTATGGCTGTCATCACCGCCTACGCAGTAAATCATCTTTCCGCCGCGGAGCATATCGTCATAAACACGGGGATTATATTCATGCCCGTTATACATTTCCATAGCGTGCATATTGTTATAACTCATGTACTGAGGATAGCTTTCAAGCGAGCCTGTAGGGTGGTTGTATGTAGTAAAGAAGCCGTGCTTTCTGCCCTCTGCAAACATATCGCTGATACATTCTCCAGTATAGAATCTTTCATAATCAGGCTCATCTTCATAAAATTGAATTTGGTCGCGGTATTCTACAGCGTGTGCGTAAAGATATTCACTTCTGTGCCAGCATGCCTGCTTAAGATTATCAGGCTCAATGGCAATGAAATTAATATGGCAGGTTTCCATATTTGCCCAGTCAGGTGTTCCCTTGCCGTTAATTTCCATTTCATAACCATTTAAAGCAAGGAATTTATCATCGCACAAATGAGAGCGGTCAAGCATGATATCATGGTCAGTATATGCCACGATATCATAACCAAGCTCCATAAAAACCTGCTTTACCTCCTCCGGTGTAGCACTGCCGTCCGACTGGCAGGTATGTGCATGAAGGTTTGCCTTGTAAAATCTGCCTGTTTCAGGAATTAAAAACTTTTTCATCGTCAGCATCTCCAATCATATTAACTATAAAAAGTTTATCACACCCTCAATTCGCTGTCAAGTTTAAAAAAGTTTAAAATATGTGCACAAAAGTTCAAGAAATAACTATTGAAAAAACAATCTATATGCTATATGATATAGTATATAAAATTTCTCTGAGGAGTGATTTTAGTGAATAATCCTTTTAAGACAAAAAAAGATTTCCAAAAGTGTGTTGTAGATTTGGTAAATCCTTTAAAACCGTATTATAACGTCGAGTTAGCGGAGCTTAAATACGGAGTTCATTCGTCGGGTGCAAGTGAAAAGGTACAGCGTACCGAGGCTTTTATACGTCCGCTTTGGGGACTTGCTCCTCTTTGGTCGGGAGGTGGTGATTGCGGAGATTTTGCAGAAATTTATCGCACAGGGATAATAAATGGAACCGACCCTGATAGCCCTGCCTATTGGGGGACACTTGCAAATGGCGGACAGGTGCTTTGCGAATCTCCCTGTGTGATGCTTTCCCTTGTTCTTGCAAAGGACAAGCTTTGGGAGCCGCTTACCGATAAACAAAAAGAAAATATCGTAAATTGGATTCATAGCAGCCGAGGTGCAAGGCATGCAAACAATAACTGGAACTTTTTCCAGGTGCTTGACCACGTGTGTCTTAAAAAGCTCGGTCAGTCCTACAGTCAGGAAATAATAGACGAAAAGCTTCAGATAATTGAATCCTTCTACCGTGGGGACGGCTGGTATTCCGATGGCAATTTAAATCGGAGATTTGATTATTACATCGCCTTTGCGTTTCATTTCTACGGGCTTATTTATGCAAAGCTCATGGAAAAGGACGATCCCGAAAGAAGTAAGCTTTTCAAAGAACGTGCCATTCTTTATGCAAAGCACTTCATATATTGGTTTGACGAGGAGGGGAGAGAGGTTCCCTTTGGAAGAAGCCTTCCTTACCGATTTGCACATATTGCTTTCTGGAGTGCGTGCCTTTTTGCAGGGATTGAGCCTTTTCCCATTCCTGTTATTAAAGGTATCATTTCCCGCAATCTCCGATGGTGGATAAAAAAGCCTATATTTGACCATGCAGGAATCCTTACCGTGGGATATGGTTATCCGCAGACTAATATGGCGGAGGAATACACCTGCTTTGGCTCTCCTTATTGGTGCATGAAATCATTCTTGCTCCTGGCACTTCCCGATAGCCACGCATTTTGGACTGCAGAGGAAGCACCGCTTCCGGCTCTTGAAAAAGTACATATTATAAAGCCTGCAAATATGGTGGTTCAGCGTATGAACGGATATACCTGCCTTCTTCCCACAGGGCAGCAGGGAGGAAATGCTAACCATAGCTGGGAGAAGTACGGAAAATTCTGCTACAGCTCAAAGTATGCATTCAGCATAGCAGGCACATATTTTAATAAGGACGCGGCAGGCGGTGACAATATGCTGATGTTTGAAAAGCACGGATACTACTTTATCCGTCGGGACTGCATGGAGTACAAAGTCAATGACGATGCAAGTGTATATTCAAAATGGTCGCCTTTTGACGGCGTGACAGTTGAAACGCTTGTAATCCCCACCGATGACGGTCATATACGCAGACACACTATTGAATCTGACGGAGAATATATAGCCTACGACTGCGGATTTGGGCTTTTTGAAGACAGCGGCGATGTGATAAGTGAAACAGGCGAAAAGGAAGAAATATTGACTTGTCCCAATCTTAATCTTTACGACCCACGCAGACTTCATATGAAAGCCGTTAAATATATTATCCCCAAGGGGAAATCCCAATTTGAAACACGTGTAATATATCCAAAGTAATTTAAGTTTGTGCATATTGCACAAATGTTGATTTTGCATAAACATTTTTGGAATTTTTTGCATTTTATATGTTTATGTTCGGTAAACATATGTAAAAAACAGTAAAAATGCACATAAAATGAAAAATGAGTTTATGAAAATTGTATTATATGACGCTTTTTTTGACAAAAAAACAGCGGATTTTTGTGTAAAATTACTTTTGCAAAAATCCGTTGTTTGTTTTGTTATATTTTAAGGGTAAAATACCAGAATAAAAGTTTGGTTCATAATATTGACACAATGCCCAAACTATGGTAATATATCTATATGACATAAAAAAGGAAAAAAGGATTGGTGATTATGGCAAAAACAGGTTCACTTCGTCAGGCGAAGCTGAAAATCGAAATCCAGTCTTATCTTATGATAGGATTGCAGCTCCTGGGCTTCTTCGTTTTCAGCCTCTATCCCATACTCTGGGTTTTCAGATATGGATTTTACGATTATGACGGCGTTACGGCAACATGGTGCGGCTTTGAAAACTTTGTCCGTGCTTTCACCCGTGATGCACTTTATTGGAAGAGTGTTCTCAACACATTTATTATCGCTTACGGTAAGCTTATAGTTGAGATTCCTCTTGCGTTTTTGATAGCACTTGCTCTTACAAGCGGTCTTGTAAAGTTTAAGCGTGTATTCATGGTAGGTTATTACCTTCCTAAGATGACTGGTATTGCAGTTAACTGTCTTATCTTTACATATATGTTCGCTACAGTAAATGGTCCTATCAATAATATCCTTTTGGATATCGGTATCATCAGTGAACCTATTGCATGGCTCGGTGCTAAATGGACTGCCCTTGCAGTTATCATGATTCGAAGCACATGGGCAGGCTTCTCGACAAACGTTCTTTACTTCATGGCGGGTGTTAGTAACGTTTCTGAGGATTGTGTAGAGGCTGCAAAGGTTGACGGTGCTAATTCAAAGCAGGTATTCTTCAAGATTACCCTTCCCATGCTCGCACCGGTTCTTAAGACTATTCTCATGCTTGCTATGGTTAACGGTATGAAGGTATATCAGGACGTTATGCTTCTTACCAACGGTGCACCCGGCGGTAGTACAAACGTTGTAATGCTCTACCTCTACCAGTTGTATTTTGAAACAGACGGTATTAAGGCTCAGTACGGTTATGCGTCCACTCTTGGTATTATCACTACATTTATCATCGGCGGCGTTACCCTTATCTATTTGAGACTTACAAAGAATGCTGACGAGGTGGGTTGATTATGAAATTTATATTAACTTTATTAAAAACTATTCCCACTATGCTTTTGTTCGCTGTAACAGGTCTGGTGGCAGGTCTTGGCTGGACACTTTATAATGTTATTGCAAACGGTGCAGAGATTGGTATTTCATCACTTTTTGTAATTGTTATAGGTAATGTAATCGGTGCATATGTTGTTGACTTCTTCGCCGAGAAAAAAGGCGGCTCAAAGAAGTGGTTCATGCTTGGATTCCTTTTTGGTATCTTTGCATTTATAGCAACATTCTTTATGAAAAAGAATGACAACGTAGTAAAGAGAAATGTATTCAACGGAAAGCGTTTCTTCTCAATTATTCTACATATAGCTTTGAGTGCATTCCTTGTAGTAGTATTCTATCCTTTCCTTGTAGGTCTTTTCAGCTCCTTCAAGACACAGCGTGAAATCCTCATTTCACCTAATATTCTTCCGGAAACATGGCAGGTTACAAACTACATCACTGCATGGACAGAAGCAAACTTTGCACAGTATACATTTAATACAGTATGGTACACATTTTTCACCATATGTATAACAGTTCTTACTTCTACAGTTAACGGTTATGCGTTTGCTCGCGGTGAATTCCGTGGTAAGAGTGCAATATTCGTTTTGTTCACCTCGTTGATGTTCGTTACACTCGGTTCATCTTCTCTTTATCCCACAATGCAGCTTATGAAGATGTTCCACCTCAATACTTCTCTTTGGGGTCTTATCATTAAGGGCTTCTTCGCAATTCATATTGCGGATATGTACCTTGTTCGCGGATTCATCAATCAGCTTCCCAAGGAGCTTGACGAGGCTGCAACCATCGACGGATGCGGATTCGTAGGAATTTTCTTCAGAATTATTCTTCCGCTCCTTAAGCCCATGGTTGCTACACTTGTAATCCTTACCTTCGGTCATGCTTGGAACGATTATCTGTGGCCCATGATTGTTACAATGGGTAACCCCGAAGGTCAGCCTCTTTCAGTTGGTCTTCGTGCCCTTCAGTCAAGCGGTGAGGGTGCTGCTTCATGGCACATCATCATGGCAGGTTCGATGATTTCTGCACTTCCCATGATGATTATGTACCTCATCTTTAACAAGTACTTTGTAAAGGGTCTTGCTGCAGGTGCCGTAAAGGGTTAATAAACAAATTACGCAAATTAAAAGTACAGAGCTTCTTTTGAAAAGGCTCTGTACTTTTTTGCTATTTTTGACCTGTCCCGCTTTTCCCGCTTTGCTCGCAATTTTTATGTTGACAAACCTTAGGAGGATGTGTTATCATTAAAAATAGTGGTGATGAATGTGTGTAAGTAGGATTTGCACCGCACTTCAAAGAGAGGGGAAGTCATTGGGCTGTAAGCTTTCCCGTTGTGCACAGGTCTGAATTTCAGCACAGGAGCCTTCTGCGAAAAGCTCTTGCGTTAAGCAGAACGTGATACTGCGTTAAGGTGTAAAAGTGCAAAGCTTTTGCTTTGAATAAGGGTGGTACCGCGAGAACTCTCGTCCCTTTGTGGGGTGAGGGTGTTTTTATTTTTATTACATAAATCGAAGGAGGTATATTCGTATGAACAGTAAAGTGAATGATATTAAAGCACTGTTTAACGAAAAATTAAGCTCTGTTTCTTCTTCCCAGCAGGTTGAAGAATTGAGAGTTGAATTCTTGGGAAAAAAGGGGCTTGTGGCAGAACTTATGAGCGAGCTTAAGAATATTCCCAATGAAGAAAAGAAAGAATTTGGCAGAATTATCAATGTTCTTAAACAAGAAATCGAACAGACCGTTTCCGAGAAAAGAACGGCAATCTTAGAGGCAGAACAGCAGAAAATCATCGATAGTGCCGAACAGTATGATGAATCTCTGCCATATGAGATTAAAACAGGTTCGTATCATCCCATCACGCTGGTTCAGCGTGACCTTGAAAGAATTTTCACCTCTATGGGTTTTTCAATCGAAAACTATTCGGAAATTGTTGACGATTATCATTGCTTTGAGGCACTTAACATCCCCAAGCACCACCCCGCACGTGATATGCAGGATACCTACTACTTAAGCACTGAAAATCAACTTTTAAAAACTCATACATCGGCGGCACAGAATGCCATTATGAAAAAATACGGAGCACCGCTGCGTGCGATTTTCCCCGGCAGATGTTTCCGTAACGAATCAACTGATGCGTGCCACGAAAACACCTTCTTCCAGATGGAGGGTATCATGATTGATAAGGATATTTCTATTTCTAATCTTATCTACTTTATGAAGACCATGCTTTCTGAAGTTTTCCAGAAGGATGTTACAGTTCGTCTTCGTCCCGGATTTTTCCCCTTCGTGGAACCCGGTTTCGAGCTTGACATTAAGTGTCTTAACTGTGGTGGTGAAGGTTGCCCCTCGTGTAAAAATTCCGGTTGGCTTGAGCTTTGCCCCTGCGGTATGATTCATCCCAATGTTCTTTCTCACGGAGGAATTGACCCTGAGGAATACACAGGCTTTGCTTTCGGACTGGGACTTACCAGGCTTGCAATGATGAAATATGGGGTTAAAGATATCAGAACGTTTAACAGCGGAAGTCTTAAAGCACTTTCCCAGTTTAAGAATGAATAAGGGGGGACTATAATGCTTGTTTCAATGAATTGGATAAAAGAATATGTTGACCTTTCGGGTGAAGACCTTCAAAAGCTTATTATGAAGTTCACTCTTTCCACCGCAGAGGTTGAGGATATTTATATAAAAGGTGAGGAAGTAAAGAATGTAGTTGTTGGTGAAATTGTTTCCTTTGAAGCACACCCCAATTCCAAAAAGCTTCACATTCTTAAGGTGGACGGCGGAGACAGAATTTATGACTGCGTATGCGGTGCACCCAATGCAAGACTCGGTCTTAAGACGGCTTTTGCAAAGGTTGGAGGCAGTGTTCCCGGACTTGAGATTGCAAAAAGGGAAGTGGCAGGCTATGTTTCCGAGGGTATGTGCTGCAGCGAAGCAGAGCTTGGGCTGAGCGATGAAAACAGCGGAATCATGGAGCTTGACCCTTCATTTAAAAACGGAACAGACCTTAAGGAAATTTTTGATATTGACGACGTGGTTTTCGAGGTTGATAATAAATCGCTTACAAATCGTCCCGACCTTTGGGGACATTACGGCATAGCACGTGAATTTGCCGCACTTACAAAAAAGCCTCTTAAACCGCTTTCCCTTACAGAGCCTGTATACGACGGCGATAAAAAAATCCCCGTAAAGGTTACGAGAGAAGACCTTGTGTACAGATATTCGTGTATAGAGGTATCCGATATTAAGGAAAGCGTAAGTCCCATGAATATGCGTATTCGCCTTTACTACTGCGGTATGCGGGGAATTAATCTGCTTGCAGACCTTACAAATTATATTATGCTGGAGCTTGGACAGCCCACACATGCATTTGATGCAAGAAAGATTGACTCAATCAAGGTTGGAACGCCCGACAAAGCAATGAAGTTTACAACTCTTGACACAGTTGAGAGGGATATTGACACAGACACGCTTCTTATATACAATAACGATACACCCGTTGCCATTGCAGGTATCATGGGCGGTCTTGATTCCGAAATTGTGGACGGTACTACCTCTGTAGTACTTGAAAGTGCAAATTTTGACGGCGTAAGCGTCCGTAAGTCATCATCAAGACTGGGACTTCGTACCGATGCAAGTATGCGTTATGAGAAGATTCTTGACCCCGAGATTACAATTACTGCAATTAAGAGATTCCTTAATCTTCTTCTTGAGATTGCCCCCGATGCAAAGGTGTCATCCTGCATTACAGACGAGTATACCAAAAAGTATGATGAAATAAGCCTTTCATTTACAAAGGCATATGTTGACAGGTACACAGGTATTGATATTCCCGATGAGCAAATACTTTCAACTCTTAATCTTCTGGGCTTTAATGCAAAGCTTAACGGGGAGGAGTTCAGCGTAACCGTTCCTAGCTGGAGAGCTACAAAGGACGTTACAATCAAGGCTGATGTTATCGAAGAAATTACCCGTATTTACGGATATGATAACTTTGAAATCACCACAACAAAGAGTGCACTCTCTCCTGTAAGGGAAACTGTCATGCATCGTGACAGCGAACTTATCAAGGACATTTTAGTTCAGCGTTATATGATGAATGAGGTTCATTCTTATATCTGGTGCGACGGAAATAAGTACAAAAAGCTGGGCATAGATGTTCCCGAAAACGTTACAATTCTTAACATTGCAACTCCCGAAAACGGTACAATTCGTAAGAGTATGCTTCCCACACTTCTTACCTTTGCATATGAGAATAAGCAGTATGCTCCCTCATACGGACTTTTTGAAATAGGCAGAGTGGTAGACGGAGTAACGGCGGAAAATATCTGCGATGAAAGACAGAGATTGGGTGTTACCCTCTTTGACAAAACTGCAAGTGAAAAAGAGCTTTATTTTAAAGCTGTGGAAATTATCAGATATATCACCATGCAACTTCGTCACAGCGAGCCTCAGTTTACAAGGGTTGCACCTATGTATAATTGGCAGCACCCCAAGAATACCTCAGAAATCTCTGTAAACGGACAGAAAATCGGTGTTCTTTGTACTCTTCATCCATCAAATCTTAAAAAGATTGATAAGAATGCTGCGGTTGTATGTATTGAAATTGACATGGCAGATTTTGAAAAAGCCAAGGCAATGCCGCTTAAGTTTAATGAACCTTCAAAGTTCCCCGGAGTTGACTATGACCTCTCCATCGTGACAAACGGCAAAAAATATGAGGAAATTGCCACTGCATGGGAAAACGAAGAAATTCCCGAACTTGATGGCGTGAAGCTTGTAGACACATATGAGCTTGAGGGAGAAATGTCAATCACGCTGAGATTTGCTTTCTCTTCCAACGAAAGAACTCTTTCTATGGAAGAAATTCAGCAGCACATCGACAAAATTATTGCAAACTTCAACAGGATTGGCGTAACTCCAAGAATATAAAGGTTTTAAAAAGACTATGGCAAAATGAACAAAAGTTCATTTTGCCATAGTCTTTTTATTGACATTTCTGCTAAAATAGGATAAAATAGTAAGGAATGCTTAATGTATAGGAGAATAATTATGCTGAAGAAAAGATATACGAAACCGCTGCAAATGAATAATTTCAGAAGGGTTCTCATGCTTGTGCTGTGTGATACCGTGGTTCTTATATTAGCGGCATGGCTTGCACATGTTCTCAGACTTAATTCACTAAAAACGAACCCCTTAGAATTTTATATGGGAAAATATAAGGAACTCATAGTTTTGTGCCTTGCTACATATTCCGTGTTAGGACTTTCAGGGAGCTATGCGACTTCATGGCGGTATGCGGAGTATCGTGAATACATAATAATGTACATAGGCATATTTGCGGCAAACCTCCTTACATACGCTCTTTGTAACATTATCGTTATGTACGAAACATTATTTACATTTTCCGATTATGTTATAATATCGCTGGTATGCTCTTTTGGTTTTACAATTGCGAGATTCATGGGCAGAATGATAAGAATTTATGGCTTAAACAGGCGTGAAAATCGTGAAAATTCAAAGAGAACCCGTGTGATGATTATCGGAGCAGGGGATACGGGCAGTGCACTTATAAGAAGCATGCGTCGTGATACAAAAATGCGTGCCGTTGTTGCCATTGATGATGACGAAAGCAAGCATGGTATGCTGGTTGCGGAAGTGCCTGTTGTCGGAGGAAGAAATAAAATTGTTTCCGCTGTAAAGGAATATAGAGTACAGGAAATAATTATTGCAATTCCTTCAGGAAAAACAGAGGAACATAGAGATATCATGCGTATATGCAGGGAAACCGGCATTAAAACCTCTACAGTGCCTTCCCTTTTTGAATTGGCAAGCGGAAAGGCAAGCGTAGGGCAGATTCGCGAAGTAACTACTCAGGAGCTTCTGGGTAGAAATGAGGAAATAGTAGACGGAAAGGATATTTTCGGATACATAGAACAGAAAACCGTTGTTGTAACAGGCGGTGGCGGAAGTATCGGAAGCGAGCTTTGCCGACAGATAGCAAAATTTAATCCTAAACGCCTCATTATTTTTGATATATATGAAAATAACGCATATGAGCTTCAGATGGAGCTTAGAAAAAAATACCCCGAACTTAAGTTTGATGTACTTATAGGCAGTGTTCGTGACAGGGCAAGACTTAGTGAGGTTTTCAGCACATATAAACCCAAGGTTGTGTTCCATGCGGCTGCTCATAAGCATGTTCCTCTTATGGAGGACAGCCCCAACGAAGCAATTAAAAATAATATTTACGGAACATATAACGTTGCCTGGGCGTGTGAAAAATTTAATGTTGAAAGATTCGTCCTTATTTCTACGGATAAGGCAGTAAATCCCACAAACATTATGGGAACAAGTAAGCGTATTGCGGAAATGGTTGTGCAGCGTTTTGCACTTAAACAGAAAAAAGAAGGCGGAAAGACGATTTTTGCCGCAGTAAGATTTGGTAATGTTCTCGGAAGTAACGGCAGTGTTATTCCTTTGTTCAAGAAGCAAATCAGCGAAGGCGGTCCCGTTACCGTAACACATCCTGAGATTAATCGTTTCTTTATGACCATTCCCGAAGCGGCACAGCTTGTAATGCAGGCAGGTGCTTTTGCAGAGGGCGGAGAGATATTTATTCTCGATATGGGAGAGCCTGTAAAAATTGTTGACTTGGCAAAAAATCTTATCGAGCTTAGCGGTTACGTACCTGATGTTGATATTAAGATTGAATTTTCAGGACTTCGTCCAGGTGAAAAAATGTATGAGGAGCTTCTTTTAGACAAACAGCGTCATACATCTACCAAGCATGATAAAATATATATAGAACAGCCAATAAATGAAGTGAAAGCTCTTATCGAGGAAATATATAGACTGAGAGAGGGCATTAATTGTGACGTCCCCATGTACGACGAAATGATTGATTGGTTTGAAAAGAATATGGCTGTTTAAGTGCATAATAACGCAAAATGTTAAAAAAGTATTAAGAAAAGTTAAAAAATATTACAAAAACACTTGCAAATGTTACAAAAATGTGTTAGAATACAGGAAGTTGTTGGAAACAGCAGCCTAATATTTTGTATGGAGAGCAAGTATGTTTGTAATAAAAAGATGTAAGACTATAGTATTATTAGTACTTATAATGTTTACAGTAATAAGTTCGGTACACGCAGAAAATTACAGTGTTCCCACAGAACTTAAAAACTACGGAAACGAAATTTATACAGAAGCACGTTCATATTTCGGAAACCGTAGCTTCAGCGGCTATTGCGGTACTTATGTAAGGTGTCAGCTCAGAGCAATGGGTATATTTGATAATAAGTTTGATTTTCACGGAAACGGAAATCAGTGGTATTCAAATTTTGAGAACGTAGCTGTAACAAGCGGAGGATATTATGTATATCGTGAGAGTGGCGGTGACTGCATAGAAAAGCTTACGGATAACTACGGGGATAATCTTAGTAATATTGTTCTCACTTTCCCGATACAGTCGGGATACAGTGCACGTTATCCGGGTGCAGGCCACGCTCTTGTAATTTACAAGCTCGTTGATGGCATTGCATATTATTCAGAATCATTCGGATTTGGCGGATATTCCGAAGGGCAGGTTATAGCAGAAGATGTGGAAAGTATGATGCAGCGTTATCAAAGACGCCACGGAACTCCCATCGGATGTGTTTTGCTCAGCAAAGAAAAAATTTCTATAGAGGGCAATATAATCGCAGGTATTTCTTATTGTGAAGACATACACCCACAGCTTAAAGCCAGTCTGGACGAAATTTCAAATGTAATGTTTATCGCTGAAAAATTTGCCGGAAATTCTCAAACCCGTGAAGCATAGGTCTTTACGGGTTTTTATTTTAGTGCATGAAGGAGAAGATTACAAATGAGCAGAAAAAAGAAAAGTTTCATTTCAAAAATTTTTGCGGTAGCGGTTTTACTTGTTATTGCAACGCTTGCAATAGTGACTATCCCTGTGTTTTTGGAATATACAAGGGATAATTCTTCCGAGGTTTCTGTTACTGTGGAAATTCCAATGGGAGCGTCAGAGAAGCAAATAGCAAGTATTCTCAAGGAAAAAGGCGTAATTAATTATGAGCTTTCCTTTCGTATAAAGATGTATACTTCTCCATACCGCGGCAAGCTTAATTACGGTGTGTATACGCTGTATGAGGAAATGTGTCTTGAGGATATTCTGCGTACCCTTTCAAAGCCTGCAACTCTCGCTGAAAGTATTAAGCTTACAATCCCCGAAGGGTGGAGTGCAGAGAAAATTGCCGCAGAGTGTGAAAGAAAAAAGCTTTGTACTAAGGAAGAGTTTTTAAAGGTTTTAAAAGAGGAAGACTTTAATTACGGCTTTATTTCAGATATTCCGGAAAAACAGGGAGTTCGTTACAAGCTTGAGGGGTATTTATTCCCAAGCACCCATTATTTTGACACGGATGCTGATGCCTATGTTGTTATAGATACACTTTTAGGCGAATTTGAAAAGCAGTATGATAAAATAAAGAGCAAAAAGCCTGCGGATATGACAATGAACGAAGTGATTATCCGTGCTTCCCTTATTGAAAGAGAGGCAAAGTTGCCCGCTGAACGCAGGGTTATTTCGGGCGTTATACAAAACAGAATAGAGGAGGGAATGCTTCTTCAGATTGATGCCTCCGTTGTATATGCAATTTCCGAGGGTATGTATGATGTGGACAGAGTGCTTTACAAGGATTTGGAAATTGATTCCCCCTATAACACATATAAATATCAGGGGCTTCCCGTTGGAGCAATATGCAGTCCGGGAATTAGCTCCATAGAAGCTGCGATGCAGCCTGAGAAGCATAATTATTTGTTTTATCACACAGACACGCAGAAGAATGACGGAAGTCATATATTCAGCGAAACCTTTGCACAGCATACAAGGTGATTTTTATGAAAAAATATATTGTAGACAGGTTTGAGGAAGATTTTGTTGTTCTGGAAGAGGAAACAGGCGGAAGTATAAATATAAAAAGGGAACTTTTGCCCGATGCTAATAGAGGGGATGTCCTGACCGAAGAAAACGGGGCATTCATCATTGATGAACAGGAAACCCTTGAAAGAAAAAAACGAATTTCTGAAAAAATGAATAAACTGTTTGAAAAGAAGAAAAATTTATGATAAAATAAATTTATTAATTATAAAAAGAGGTGAGAAGAATGGACGCAGGAGGAAGTAGTAAAATCGGACGAAGTAGACGGCAATCTGCGTCTGTTTTTCTGTTTGGATGCAGATTGTAGCCCCTTTGTCCCTCATAATTTTAATACTCAATGAAATGAGGGATTTTTATGTCAGAAAACAGAGATGCAGTTCTCAGCGAAATGCTTGTAAGTCTTATCCGTGGGAAGAAATACGCTTCCGTACGTGATGCAATGGAAACAATGCATGCTGCCGATATTGCGGCAGCACTGGGGGACTGTACAAAAGAACAGGTGCCGCTTTTATTCAGATTACTACCCAAGGAGCTTGCGGCAGAAACCTTTTCCCAAATGGAGGAGGACAAAAAGGAGCTTTTGATTCAAAGCTTCAGTGACAGCGAACTTAAAGAAGTGGTTGACGAACTGTATGTGGACGATGCTGTTGACCTAGTTGAAGAAATGCCAGCAAGTGTTGTCAAAAGAATATTAAGGCAGGCAGACCCCGAAAAAAGAAAGCTTATAAATGAAATTTTAAAATATCCTGAGGACAGTGCAGGAAGCATCATGACTACCGAGTATGTCAGCCTCAGACCTGATATGACGGTGGAAGACGCTATAAAGAGGATAAGAAGAACAGGTGTGGACAAGGAAACCATTAATACCTGCTATGTAACGGACAACAACCGTAAGCTTATCGGTATAGTTACGGTTCGTACGCTTCTTCTTGCAGAGGAAACGGATATTATGCAGGATATTATGACTGAGGACGTGATTTCTGCCCTCACTACCGATGACAGGGAAAAGGTTTCCTTGGATTTCGTAAAATATGACTTTTCCGCAATGCCCGTTGTAGATGAGGAAAACCGCCTTGTGGGTATTGTGACGATTGACGACGTAATTGATGTTTTGCAGGAGGAAACCACGGAAGATATTGAAAAGATGGGTGCTATCACACCTCTTGAAAAGCCATATCTTAAAACGGGAGCTTTGGAAATATTCAAAAGCCGTATCCCGTGGCTTCTCATACTTATGTTTTCCGCAACCTTTACAGGGGGAATTATCTCCTATTATGAGAGTGCCCTGACGGGATTTCCCGTGCTTATTGCAAGTATTCCCATGCTTATGGCGACAGGCGGCAACTGTGGAAGTCAGGCGTCAGTTACCGTGATTCGAGGACTTTCAATAGGTGAAATAGAGTTTTCGGATGTACTGCGGGTTGTGTGGAAGGAAATCCGTGTAGCACTTCTTTGCGGAATTACACTGGCACTCCTGAATTTTCTGTTTCTTATTTTTGTCAGCGGGCAAAGTGTGGCAGTAGCGGCGGTAATTTGCCTTACACTGCTTTCAACGGTTACTGCGGCAAAAGCCGTAGGCTGTGTGCTTCCTATGGTTGCAAGCAAAATCGGATTTGACCCCGCAGTAATGGCAAGTCCGTTCATTACCACAATCATAGATGCTTTATCACTGATAATTTATGTTAATATAGCAATGAGTTTATTATAAAGAAGAAGCGTGCCGCTTCACCCTCGTCGCGTATCTGCTTGGCGTTGACATAGTTGCACGCGTCTTAGTTTTATGTAATTTCCTATACGTTAAAAACAGGGGGTGTAAAAAACGAGTTTTTTACACCCCCTTTCGGCAATGGAGAAATAATTATGAACGATGTTATAAGAGAAAAACTTGATAAATTGCCTAAAAAGCCGGGCGTCTATATGATGAAGGACGGTGCAGGAAGAATTATCTATGTGGGAAAGGCAAAAATTCTTCGTAACCGTGTCCGCCAATATTTCCAAAGTGGGGCAAATCATAGCCCCAAAACGCAGGTGATGGTATCGAAAATACACGACCTTGATTATATCATCTGTGACAGCGAAATGGAGGCACTTGTTCTTGAATCAAATCTTATCAAAGAGAACAAGCCACGATACAATATTCTTCTTAAGGATGATAAGCACTACCCCTACATCAAAATAACAATGAACGAGGAATACCCCCGAATGCTTTTTGTCCGCAGAATTGAAAATGACGGTGCTAAATATTTCGGACCTTATCCAAGCGGGTATTCCATCAAGGAAACAATGGAGCTTTTGAAAAATATTTTTCTTTTACCCCATTGCAGAAAGCAGTTTCCGCGTGATTTAAAAAAGGAACGCCCGTGTCTTTACTACTCAATGGGACGATGCTCGGGCATCTGTCAGGGAAATATCTCATCATCGGAATATAAAAAAATATTTAAGAGCATCATAGGCTTTCTTGAGGGTAAGGATGAGGAAGTAGCTAATGCATTGGAAGAAGAAATGCAGGAGGCTTCCCGAAACCTTGAATTTGAGCGTGCAGCCCTTCTTCGTGACCGAGCCGCATCGGTAAGAAAACTTGGAGAGAGGCAAAAGGTTATCACCGACAGCGTTGGTGATATAGATGTAATCGCAGTTGCATCAGAGGATTCGCTTTCCTCGGCAGAGGTGTTTTATATTCGTGGAGGAAGGCTTATCGGGCGTGACAGCTTTGATTTATCAGGCTCGGTAAATCAGGAGCCGCGTCAGCTTCTGACGGAATTTGTGCCGCATTTTTACAGCCGTGACAATTACATTCCCGAAACAATACTCCTTTCTCATTATATTGATGATTTGGAGGCGGTGGAGGCATACCTTACAGAGAAGCGAGGTAAGCGTACGCATATAAAAGTTCCTGTCCGTGGTGGTAATAAAAAGACGGTGGATATGGCATATAATAATGCACTTAAGAATATTGAGAATTATAAGACTGTGCAGGTAAAGGAAAAGCTTCGTCAGCAATCGGTTACTTCATTATCCGAGCTTTTAGGGCTTGAAGTGATTCCCGACCGTATTGAATCCTATGATATTTCTCATATATCTGGAAGTGACAGCGTTGCGTCAATGATTGTCTTTGAAAACGGAAAAAGTGCAAGGAAAGAGTACCGCCGTTTTAAAATAAAGACCGTAGAGGGTGCAAACGATACCGCATCACTCCGTGAAGTGCTTTTCCGCCGCTTTACGCATGAAGAGCGTAAGGGGGACGGGAAATTCAGTAAGCTCCCCGATTTGATACTGCTTGACGGAGGAGTGGGGCAGCTTAACGCAATTAAAGCTCTTTTTGCACAATTGGGAATTGACATCCCCGTTTTCGGCATGGTTAAGGACGATAATCATCGTACCCGTTCACTTTTAGGGGAAGAGGGGGAGGTATATCTTAACCCCGTCAGCTCTGTTTTTAACCTTGTGGCGAATATTCAGGAGGAGGTTCACCGCTTCGCAATCGAGTATCATAGAAGCCTTCACCGAAAAAACACCATAGAAAGCGAGCTTGAAAAGATTGTGGGGATTGGAAAGCAAAAAAGAATAGCACTGCTTTCCCATTTTAAAAGCATAGGCAAAATAAAAACCGCCTCAATAAATGATTTGGCGGCGGTAAAGGGCATCAGCCTTAAAAATGCAGAGGATATAAAAACATATTTTAGAACAAAAGGAGAGTAAAAAAGCTCAGCTTTTTTACTCTCCTTTTTTCAAACCTATTTATTCATTGTGAGAAAGGAGTATATCTCCGACCTTATAAACATCGCCTGCACCCATTGTAATTACAATGTCGCCACGCTTTGCATGTGCTTTAATAAATTCTGCAGATTCCTGAAAGGTCTTTTTGTATACGGCATTGGGAATGGCATTTGCAAGCTGCTGGGCACTGACAAGCCCTGTGTCAGCTTCACGTGCCGCATAGATATCCGTTATTATAATATTTGCTCCGCTTTCGGAAAGGACCTTTACAAAATCATCAAAGAAATTATAAGTTCTCGTATATGTGTGGGGCTGGAAAAGACACCATACATTGTTATATTTCATGTCCCGTGCGGCACTTAATGTAGCAGCTATTTCCGTGGGATGATGAGCATAATCATCAACAACCATGATTCCGCCCATAATGCCCCTTGTTTCAAAACGGCGGTGCGTACCTCCGAAACGGTAAAGACAGTCGCATATATTATCGGTATCAAGCCCTAAATAGTCTGCCGTTGCAAATGCTGCCAGTGCGTCATAAACGTTGTGTACACCGGGAACACAAAGACGGATTTTTCCGACGGGATTTCCCTTTTTGCAAACGGTAAAAGTATAATGGTTATATCCGTTATGCGTCATATTGTCAATAGTATAATCAAAATCGCCGTGTATTCCGAAAGTGATTATCTTGCGGTCGATACCTGACACAGCTTTGAGAACATTTTTATCCTCGCCGTTAATTATAAGTGCACCGTCATCAGGCGTAAGAAGTGCAAGTGCTCTGAATGTATCTATAATATGATCCAAATCACGGAAATAATCAAGGTGATCTGCCTCAATATTTGTGATAACCGATATTTTGGGGAAGAATCTCAGGAAGCTTTGATGATACTCACAGGCTTCTGCAATAAAGAATTCCTTTCCGCCTATATGTGCATTACCGCGGATAATATCCAATTCTCCGCCTACGGTGACTGTAGGATTCTTACCGCATTCCATGAAAATATGGGTAAGCATTCCCGAAGTGGTTGTCTTTCCGTGAGTTCCGCTGATGCAAATAGGGCAGTCATACTCTTTCATAATAATGCCAAGCATTTGTGCACGGTCTATTTGTGTGATTTCCAATTCCTTCGCACGAACACGCTCAGGATTATTTTCAGCGATAGCGGCACTGTATACAACCAGGTCGCAACCACGGATATTGTCTGCATCGTGTCCTATATACACAGTAATTCCCATTGAAACCAATTTTTCGGTGAGGGCAGAGGAGGACCTGTCAGAACCCGAAACAATGCATCCCTCGTTAAGGAGCATTTGGGCAATACCCGACATACTTACTCCGCCGATGCCTATTAAATGAACGTGCATACCCTTTTTAATGGTAATATTGCTCAAAAAAATCACTCGCCTTTATATAAAAGTAGTAAATTCATAAAAAAATTAATTTTTTTGTTGAAATAACATTCATTATTTGATATTATACATATTAGGGAAAAAAATCAATAGAAAAATGAAAAAAATTTGAAAAAATTCATTTTCGGAGGGAAAAAGTATGCAAATCACAGACATTAAGGTGAGAAAAGTTTCACAGGAAGGAAAAATGAAGGCTGTTGTCTCTGTTACCTTCGATGATGTCTTTGTAGTGCATGACATCAAGGTAATCGAAGGAAAAGAAAAGCTTTTTGCGGCAATGCCCAGCAGAAAGTCAGCTGACGGCACATACAGAGATATCGTACATCCGATTACTTCGGAAATGCGTGAACAGCTTCAGAATGCTATTCTTGCAAAGTATGAGGAATTTCTCGCCACAGAAGCAGAAGAGACAGCTGAGTAATTCAAAATGACCGGGCAAGCTTGTTTGCTTGCCTTTTTGACTTTAACGGAGATTTGAACCCTGTGGGGGAGATTCTTCTTTGACATAGAAGGGATGATATTAATGGCAGAATTTTCAGCGCTTATTCTCGCAGCGGGCGAAGGTAAACGTATGAAGAGTATGAAGTCGAAAGTTGTTCATAAGGTATGCGGAAAGGAAATGGTAAACCGCGTTCTTGACAGTGCCCTTTCAGCGGGTGCGGTGCAGGCACAGGTTGTAATCGGTCATTGTGCCGACATGGTGAAAGACGCCGTGGGTGAGCGTGCCAGCTTTGTGTACCAGCATGAGCAGAAGGGAACAGGTCATGCTGTAATGCAGGCACGAGCGTTTTTGGAAGAAAGCGAGCATGTCTGTGTGCTTACAGGTGATACTCCTCTCATTTCAGAGCAAACGCTTCGTGAAGCAATGCGTGTGCATACGGAGAATAATAATGATGTGACAGTGCTTACCGCTGATTTTTCAAATCCATACGGATATGGAAGAATTATCAGAAAAGAGGACGGCACGGTACTGAAAATCGTTGAACATAAGGATGCAAGCGAAGAAGAACTCAAGGTTACTGAAATCAATTCGGGAATGTATTTCTTCAAGGCAAAGAGCCTTTTAAATGCTCTTGACTCGATTACTGATAATAACGCACAGGGAGAGTATTATCTTACCGATGCACTGGAAATTATCTGCCGTGACGGAGGAAAGGCAGGTGCATACATTGTCAGCGATTGCGATGAAATAATGGGAATCAATGACCGTGTGCAGCTTTCTGTGGGTGAGAAAATCATGCGCAGAAAAATCAACGAAAAGTATATGCTCTCCGGCGTAACAATTATTGATCCCGACAATACATATATATGTGACGAAGCAGTTATTGGTACGGATACGGTTATTTATCCCGGCACGGTAATAGAGGGAAAGTGTGTCATCGGTAAAAACGTGTATATAGGCCCTAACTGCAAGCTGACGAATGCCGCTATCGGCGATGAAACCGACATCAATATTTCCACCATAACAGACAGCACGATAGGCTGCCGTACCCACGTGGGTCCCTACGCGTATGTGCGTCCGGGCTGCAATGTTGGTGATGAGTGTAAGGTCGGCGACTTTGTTGAACTTAAAAAGGCAATTATAGGAAACGGAACGAAGCTTTCGCATCTTACCTATGTGGGTGACGCGGAGGTAGGAAGTAAGGTTAACTTTGGTTGCGGTACGGTAGTTGTCAATTACGACGGTAAAAACAAGTATAAAACAATTATCAAGGATAACGCCTTTATAGGCTGCAATTCCAATCTTGTTTCACCCGTTACGGTGAACGAAGGTGCTTATATTGCGGCAGGCTCAACCATAACCGACGAAGTTCCCAAGGATGCTCTTGCTATCGCGCGTGCACGCCAGGTCGTTAAAGAGAACTGGAACGACAGACGAAAGAAATAATTTTTAATATATACATACGGAGGAATGTCAAAATGATATCACACGGAAAAAACATCAAGATTTTTGCGGCAAATTCAAATCCCAAGCTTGCCGAGGAAATCGCAGGAAAGCTCAATCTTACTTTGGGTGAGTCCAAGGTTGGTCTTTTCTCTGACGGAGAAATCTTTGTAAACATCGGCGAAACAGTCCGCGGAAGCGACGTTTTCGTAGTTCAGTCTACAAGTGCTCCTGTAAACGACAATCTTATGGAAATGCTTATTATGATTGATGCGTTTAAGAGAGCATCTGCAGGAAGAATTACTGCCGTAATGCCCTATTTCGGATATGCCCGTCAGGATAGAAAGGCAAAGGCAAGAGATCCGATCAGTGCAAAGCTTGTTGCAGACCTTATTGCAGAAGCAGGTGCGGACAGAGTTCTTACAATGGACCTTCACGCAGCACAGATTCAGGGCTTTTTCAATATCCCTGTTGACCATCTCTTGGGTGTGCCGATTTTAGCTCCGTATTTCATGGAAAAGTTCAAGGATGATATGGATGATATAGTAGTAGTATCTCCCGACTTTGGTAGCGTTACTCGTGCAAGAAACTTTGCACAGAAGCTTAATGCTCCTATTGCAATTATTGACAAACGTCGTCCTAAGCCCAACGTTAGTGAGGTTATGAATATTATCGGTGAAGTTAAGGGCAAAAAGGTTATCTTGGTTGATGATATGATTGATACAGCAGGAACAATCGTTCATGCTGCACAGGCTCTTGTAGACAAGGGTGCTACAGAGGTATATGCTTGCTGTACACATCCTGTTCTCAGTGGCCCTGCTATCGAAAGACTCGAAGCAAGTCCCATTCAGGAACTTGTTTGTCTTAACACAATAGAGCTTCCTCCCGAAAAGATTATGAAGAAGACAAAGATACTCAGCGTAGCTCCTATTTTTGCAGAAGCTATTGAGCGTATCTACGAAGACGTTTCAGTAAGTCCTCTCTTTACATAATCATTGTAAAAAAGAAGATAATAAAAGTACTTACAATGCCGCCCCGAAATCTCGTGGCGGCATTGTGGAATGCAAAAAAGGAGTATAGCCATGCATCTGATAGTAGGTTTGGGAAATCCCGGTCGTGAATATGAAAAGACAAGGCATAATGTAGGATTTATTGCTATGGACTACCTTGCAGAGCAAATCGGAGTTAAGATGACAAAGATTAAGTTTAAAGGTGTCTATGGCGAGGGCTTTATAGGTACGGAAAAATGTGTGCTTTTAAAACCTCAAACCTTTATGAATTTAAGCGGGCAGAGTGTTTTGGAGGCAGCTCAATTCTATAAAATTCCTACGGAGAATATAATAGTTGTGTATGATGATGTTGCCCTTGAAGTGGGAAAGGTCAGAATCCGCCCATCGGGAAGTGCGGGCGGTCACAACGGAATGAAGAATATTATATATCTTTTAGGCAGTGACGAATTTCCCCGTGTACGCTTCGGAGTAGGTGCGCCCAAGCACGACCTTGCAGACCATGTTTTAGGACATTTTAACGAAGAAGACGGCATAGCCGTAACGCGTGCAATTAAAAAAATAGAGGACATTCTCTCCGTAATTATGAAACAGGGTATTTCGGAGGCTATGAGTAATTTTAACAACAAGGTGTTGTGATATATGAATGTACTGAGCAGTTTGCTTGATAATTCAAAGCAGTTTCAAAAGATTATCCACGAAGCTCAAAAAGGCAGCTTTCCTTTAATGATTAGCGGAAGTGCTGACGCCCAGAAAGCACATCTTATAAACTCTATATGTGAAAAGCTGGGAAAAAAAGCGTTTGTCGTTACGCATAATGAAATTCAGGCAAGAAGAATTTGTGACGACCTGCGTTTCTTTAGTGAAAATGAATGTGTTCACATACCGCCCAAGGAAATTTTACTGTATAAGGTTGAAGCATCAAACCACGAGGCGGAAAACAAACGTGCAGCAGCACTTGGTGCACTGGCAGGGGGAGCAAATGCCGTTTTGTCGGTAGAATCGCTTCTCCATTTTGTCGTGCCTAAAAAGGATTTTGACTCCCTTTGTATGACTTTTTCCTACGGCGGAGTAACCGATTCGGGAAATATTGCATCAAAGCTTTCCGAAATGGGGTATAGCAGAGTAGATGTTGTCAACCTACCGGGGCAGTTTGCAATTCGAGGGGGTATTGTGGACATATATTCCCCCGATGCACTTCTTCCTGTCAGAATGGAGCTTTTTGGCGATGATATTGATTCTTTAAGAAGCTTTGATTGTGAAACGCAAATGAGCATCGAAAAAATCAATGAGGCAAAAATACTCCCCGTGAAAGTACAAAATGCAAGGGAAAGTATGCTCTCATACTTAGATGACAGCTATATTATTTTTACGGATGAGCCTGCCAGAATGAGCGAAAGTGCAAAAGCCGTGGAATGGGAGCTTTCCGAAAATATAAAAACTCATGCGGAAAACGAAAAGGCAGTAGCACTTTATGACTGCATCAGCCGTTACAGCGATGTTGCTATGCGTATAGGCAGCAGTGCAAGTATTGCTCTTTCCTCCATAGGAAGGTCTTGTCCCGATTGGGATATTAAAACAGAATGTGAAATTACAAGTAAAGGCATGAGCAGCTACAGCGGAAATATTGATTTCCTTATTTCCGACGTACAGCGTTGGCATCAAGAGGGTGTGAAAACCGTTATCCTTGCAGGAAGCACCTCCAGAGCAAAAAAAATCACCGAAATGCTTAACGAAAGGGATGTCCGTGCATCATATGAGGAATGTCCGAAGGCTCTTTCAGATAAGTACGTAACGGTTATGCCGGGCAGTATTACCAAGGGCTTTGAATATCCTTTAGACGGCTATGCAATAGTAAGTGATAAAGAAATCTTTGCCGCAGAAAAGAAAAAAAGAAGAACTCCAAAAAGTGAAGATACTATGAAAATCCGCAGTGCCGACCAGCTTGATTTGGGCGACTACGTTGTTCACCGTGCACACGGTATTGGAAAATATTTAGGGATAGTCCGTATGAAAGTAAGCGGTGTTACAAAAGACTATATCAAAATTGAATACCGCGGAGAGGATTTTCTCTATCTTCCCGTAGGTCAGCTTGATGCAGTCAGCAAATACACAGGCGGAGAAAATAAAATGGTGCGTCTTAACCGTCTTGGGTCAAACGAATGGGCTAACGCAAAACGCAAGGTCCGTCAGAGCGTGGAGGAAATGGCACAGAAGCTTGTGGCACTTTACGCAGAAAGAGCACAGCTTCAGGGCGTTGCTTTTTCCAAGGATACTCCGTGGCAACATGATTTTGAGAGCATGTTTCCCTATGAGGAAACTGAAGACCAGTTAAGAAGCACCGCGGAAATAAAAAAGGATATGGAAAGCACACGCCCCATGGACAGACTTTTGTGCGGAGATGTGGGCTACGGCAAAACAGAGGTTGCCATGCGTGGTGCATTCAAGGCAGTTATGGACGGTTATCAGGTAGCATACCTTGTACCCACAACCATTCTTGCCTCACAGCATTATCATAATTTTGTGGAAAGAATGAAGGAATTTCCCATAACGGTAAGGATGCTTTCCAGATTTTCAACTCCTGCCCAGACCAAGAAAACACTTAAAATGCTTCAGTCGGGCGAGTGCGATATAGTAGTGGGAACGCATAAGCTTTTATCTAAAAATGTAGTATTCAAAAAGTTAGGATTTTTAATTGTAGACGAGGAACAGCGTTTCGGCGTTACTCATAAAGAAAAAATCAAGGAAATGAAAAAGAACGTAGACGTTCTTACGCTGAGTGCAACTCCCATTCCCAGAACGCTTCATATGGCAATGATAGGTATAAGGGATATGAGTGTGCTTTCAGCACCTCCCAATGACCGCCATCCCGTGCAGACCTATGTGCTGGAATATAATGAAGCAGTGGTTAAAAATGCCATTGAAAGGGAATTGGCAAGAGGCGGTCAGGTTTATTATCTGCATAATCGTGTGGAAAGCATTTACGGCGTGGCAGAGCGTATAAGAAGGCTTGTACCCGATGCAAGGGTAGCTGTCGCTCACGGCAAGATGAATGAGAGTGAGCTTGATGATGTTATGATGCAGGTCGAGGAGCATGAGGTAGATGTACTTGTCTGCACCACAATTATTGAAACAGGACTTGACATTGCGAATGTAAATACCATTATTATTGAAAATGCCGACACTCTGGGGCTTAGTCAGCTTTATCAGCTCCGAGGCAGAGTGGGAAGAACAAACCGCCTTGCATACGCATATCTGACCTACAGGAAAAACAAAATTCTTGACGAGGTGGCGGAAAAAAGGCTTCGTGCTATCCGTGAATTTACGGAATTCGGTTCAGGCTTCCGTATTGCCATGCGTGACCTTGAAATAAGGGGTGCAGGCAACGTCCTTGGACCCGAACAGCACGGATTTATGGCAAGTGTGGGTTATGATATGTATTGTGCAATCCTTGAGGAAGCCGTAAACGAGGCAATGGGCAAACCCAAAGCCCCTGAAAAGGTTGAAACGGTAATTGACCTCGAAGTAAATGCCTTTATCCCCGACAGCTACATTCCGACGTCAAATCTCAGAATAGAGGCGTATAAGCAGATTGCGGGAATCGCGGATATAAATGACCGATACGCCGTTGAGGGGAGCTTTGAAGACCGCTACGGAGAAATTCCCAATGAAACCTATAGCCTTCTTGAAATACAGATGCTCCGTGTTTCGGCAGAAAAGATAGGTATTAAGGAAATTTCCCATGCGGAGGCAGGTATTATTTTTAAGCTTCATGCACTCAGCCGTGAACTGGTGGATAAGATTTCAATCCTTGCCTCAAAAAACCGCGGTAAGATACTTTTCGGAGCAGGGGATAATCCATATATTCTGCTTCGTGAAAAAGGTCTTAAAGGTGATAAACTCATCGAAAGTGTAAATAATGTATTAAAGTGCTTGCAAAACGATGAAGTGTAGTATATAATTAAACGTAGCCATTGAACAGGAGGAATGAAAATGAAAAGATTTTTTGCACTTTGTGTTGCATTGATTATTGTGTTATCTTTATTTAGTGCTTGCGGAGGCGATGCTCCCACAGGTGACACAAAGCTTGATAAAGAGATTGTGGGAACTGTAAACGGTGTGGAAATTACACAGGCAGATTACAATCTGGTTTACAGAACGATGTATGATAATGTTTCTCAGTATGAGCAGTATTACGGAGCAGATTGGTTTGTTCAGTCATATGATGGTATAAACACCTTAGGTCAGATGATAAGTCAGAATACGGCTTCGCAGCTTGAAGTAATGATAGCGGCATCGGCATTGGCTAAGGAAAAGTATGGCATAGAAGAAGACAGTAAAGAAATCAAAAAAGCCGTTGATAAAGAATACAAGGCGTTTAAAGAGAATTT
The DNA here is from genome assembly GCA_017451505.1 of Clostridia bacterium. Classification (GTDB taxonomy): domain Bacteria; phylum Bacillota; class Clostridia; order UMGS1883; family UMGS1883; genus UMGS1883. The sequence goes on from JAFTOF010000005.1 coordinate 57,198, forward strand.
CAGTACTGACAGTGAATATGAAAAGTTTTTAAGCGAAGCAAAAACTACTGACAAGGCTGTAAAAAACAGTATCAGAATGTCAGAGGTTATGGTTCGTTTGCAGGAAAAAATTACTGCAAAAGGCGAAGAAGCATATGTTGACGACGAGGAGGCCTTAGAGGGTTTTGCGGAAGAAAAGATGCGTGTTCAGCATATCCTTATTTCTACTCAGGAGCAGACAGACTCTGAAACAGGCGATGTAATTCCTGCAAGAAGCGATAAAGAAGCTCTTAAAATAGTAGACGAGGTTATTGGCAAGATTGCCAAGGGTGAGGATTTCGACTCTCTTATAGACAAGTATGATGAAGACCCCGGAATGGAAAGCGGAAAATTCTATGTGTTCGGCACAGGCGAAATGGTTCAGGAATTTGAGGACGCATCCAAAGCTCTTAAGGTAGGAGAATATACCAAGCAGGGTGTAAAAACAGACTATGGTTATCATATTATCAAGAAATATGATGTAAATGCCTCTCTTCCTGAGTTTACGGAATATAAAGAAAATCTTTTGAATCAGAAGCTTGGCGAGGTTTTAAATTCCAAAGCAGAAGATTTTGAAATCAACTGGAAAACAGATAAGCTTGATAAATATGTATTCAATTGGGTTAATGAAATAAGAAGTGCCAAGGGTGCTGAGCCTATCACGGAAGAAATGATGGGGTTGAACCTTCCTACAGAGGAAGAGTTAAAGAGCGAAACGAAAAAAGAAAATGAATAACGATTCTTCGGGGTTGGGTGAAATTCCCTACCGGCGGTAATGGCAGAAGCCTGAGTCCGCGAGCCTTAAAAGGTTGATGCAGTGAGATTCTGCAACCGACGGTTGAGCTATATTATGGCTAAAGTCCGGATGAGAGAAGAATGTATGTGTTTTTAAATACAGCAATGCCCCGATACGTTTATGTATCGGGGCATTTTATTTGTATATGTATATCGGAAGGAATGACTTTTAATGAACAATACAAAAAAAATGACAACCACAGGGCTTTTGTGTACTCTTGCATATGTGGTTATGCTGACAAAATATATCTTTCCGCCGCTTTTTTCGGCGTTTCCATTTTTGCAATATGACCCCAAGGACGTGATAATCGTCATTGGCGGATACATATACGGTCCGCTTACTGCGTTTGTAATATCCGTGATTGTTTCTTTGATAGAAATGCTCACATCAAGCTCTACGCATATTATAGGATGCTTTATGAACATTGCGGCAAGTTGTGCTTTCGCCTGCGTTGCCTCGGCAGTGTACAGTAAGTATCGCTCGATAAAGGGCGGCGTGGTGTCGCTGGTGATAGGCTCCGTTTGTGCAGTGTGTATGATGATGGTGATGAATTACTTTGTTACGCCACTCTACACAGGTATGCCCAGACAGGCAGTTGCAGACCTTTTAATACCTGCAATTCTTCCTTTCAATATCATAAAATGCGTGCTTAATTCTGCACTTGTTCTTCTAATTTATAAGCCTATGACAAGGGTTTTAAGACGCGGAGGATTACTCAAAAGCACTAATAACTATTCTGCACGCAACGCTAATGTGGCGGTGGCTCTTTCAGCTATATTTATGATTTTAATATGTATGATAGCTCTTTGGATAGTTAACCGTTAGAAACCTTTTGCCGTTCATATTTAAGCTTTGTGGCAAGGCCTCCCCGAATGTGTCTTTCGGCTTTGTTTATATCAAGCACTTCTTGAACACGCTCTGCCAGAAGCGGGTCTATATCCATTAATCTTGTTGTGACATCTTTATGCACACCCGATTTGGAAAAACCGAAATTTTTTGCAGTTGCTCTGACTGTAGCATTATTTTCGAGAATATAGTATGCAAGCATAACGGCACGCTTTTCAATATAATCTTTCAAAATTAACAGCCCCCTTCATTCGTTCTAACATATGAGAATAAGGGGGCTGTTATTACTAATTTTTATTTAGCCATTATTTATCTGTTACTCTTTTTCGGCTCTGCCGTAAAGATTTAATCTGAAAAGACGGCTTTCGTCCTCGGGGTTTTCGCACTCTATTGTTGCCTGACTGAGCTTTGCACCCTGAATAATGCTCATAAGACCAATCATGCGGCAGAAGGCAGACATAAGATTGATTCTGTCACCCTCATCTGTTGTAAGCCAGACCTGACCCTTGCAGTTGTTAAGTTCTTTTGCAAAAACATCTACGTCAATGTTGTGAATTTCGAATTTACTCATGGTAATTACCTCCTAAATTTATTTTACAAGCACATAATAAGTCTTTAAATGGCAAAAGTCAAGGATTGTAATCTTATTGTAATCAAAAACGGCATTTCGGATAAAAACGAAATGCCGTTTGTTTCTTTTTTGTGTATTATTGCTGTTGTTTTTTGATTCTGTTTGCTTCTTTTGCACGAAGATCAGTATCAAGGATTCTTTTTCTTATTCTTAGAAAATGGGGTGTAACTTCAAGAAGCTCGTCATCAGCCAAAAATTCAAGGCTTTCCTCAAGGCTGAGAAGCTTGGGGGGAGTCAGGCGGAGTGCCTCATCGCTTCCTGCGGCACGCATATTTGTTGCCTGCTTTCTCTTGCATACATTTACCACAATATCCTCAAGGCGGCTGCATTCGCCTACAACCATTCCCATATAAACCTTTTCACCGGGTCCTATAAACATCTGTCCGCGGTCCTGTGAATTAAAAAGACCATAAGCAACGGATTCACCCGTTTCATATGCTACCAGACTTCCTCTGGAGCGTGTCGTAAATTCTCCGGGAATCATCGGCTCGTAAGAATCAAACACGCTGTTAATAATGCCTGTACCCTTTGTAGCGGTCAGAAGCTCGCCGCGGTAACCGATAAGTCCTCTTGAGGGGATTCTGAACTCAAGCTTTGTATAGCCTGCGGCACCGGGAGCCATATTTACAAGACTGCCCTTTCTCGCACCGATACCCTCCATGACAACGCCCGTATGCTCATCGGGAACATCTACAGTCAGCATTTCAAAAGGCTCGCACAAAACACCGTCAATTTCCTTGTTAATCGTCTTGGGCTTGCTTACTTGGAATTCATAGCCCTCACGACGCATATTTTCAATAAGAACTGAAAGGTGAAGCTCACCTCTGCCCGAAACTACAAAGCTGTCGGGAGATTCAGTTTCCGTTACTTTAAGTGCAATATTGCTTTCAAGCTCCTTTATTAATCTGTCGCGAAGATGTCGGCTTGTTACATAGTCACCGTCCTGACCTGCAAATGGGCTGTTGTTTACGCTGAAGGTCATGGAAAGAACAGGCTCGTCGACAGGGGTAAAGGGGAGAGGCTCTACTACGCCCGAAGCACAGATGGTATCGCCAATGTTGATTTTTTCAACACCGCTGATTGCAACAATCTCACCTGCACCAGCCTCGTCAATAACCTGCTTTTCCAAATCCTTGTAGGAGAAAAGCTTTGATACTCTGGAATTATAGGAATCCATACCCTCACGGCTTATTGTAATGGGCATGTTTGTTTTTACGAAGCCGCGGTTAATTCTGCCTACCGCAATTCTGCCTGTAAATGTGTCATAATCAATATTGGATACAAGCATCTGGAATTCTCCCTGTGTTGTATCCTCGGGGGCAGGAATATGCTTCACGATAAGGTCAAAAAGAACCTTAAGGTCATCGGGATGATTGTCAGGAGAAAGGCTCGCCCAGCCGTCACGTCCAGAAACATAAACAACGGGGGAATCAAGCTGTTCATCAGTTGCATCAAGGTCAATGAAAAGCTCCAACAGCTCGTCAGTTACTTCATAAGGACGTGCATTGGGCCTGTCTGCCTTGTTTACAACCATTATAATTGACAGGTTAAGTTCCAAAGCTTTTTTCAGAACAAATCTTGTCTGGGGCATACAACCCTCAAAAGCATCTACAAGGAGAAGCACACCGTCCGCCATTTTAAGACCGCGTTCAACCTCGCCGCCGAAATCCGCATGACCGGGGGTGTCGATGATATTTATTTTCACATCATTGTACATAAGTGATGTGTTTTTTGCAAGAATAGTAATACCGCGTTCTTTTTCAATATCGTTGGAGTCCATTACACGTTCTTCCACCTGTGCGTTTTCACGGAAAACACCGCTCTGGCGTAACAGTGCGTCAACCAGTGTTGTTTTACCGTGGTCAACATGGGCGATAATTGCAATGTTTCTTATGTTTTTAGGTTCTATCATTTATATACTTCCTTTCGGGTTATTTCCTTTTGGTGTTTTTCTCTATAACGAAGGTGCTCCACGTGTCTGCATACTGTAAAAGCAACAACAGCGGTGTTTCCTTTGTTGCCACACTCTTGTTATCATCCACATACTGACCGTCATGATACATAACGGCTTGTACTTCGCTTTCGGAAAGCGAAATGTAGGGGATAGCAAGATACAGACTCCTTACGGGAACACTCAGGTACACAAGGCTTTCATTTATTCTGTAAGGAATTGATGCAGGGAAACCATATTGCTTCTGCTTGGGGGTAGGCTCGTTTTCAAGATACTGGGGAACGCCGGGCATACCTGCCTTTCCCAAATCGTGAATAAGTGCCGTTATAATACAGCTTTCCTCGTCAATTTCAGGAGCAAGGGAAGAACGCAGTTTGAGCATGGTTTCAGCCACATTTACACTATGCTCCAAAAGTCCCTGCTTTCTGCACAGGTGGAAGCGTGTGCTGGCGGGAGAACTGAGATAATCCGTTTCATTTTCCATAAAGTTAATTAAAGCGGTGAATTCATCTTTTCTTTTTACCACACGGTTTTTAAGAGCTTCATAACGCTCGATTACTGTCATATAATTTACCCTCCTGAAAACACTTCTATTAATTATATAACAAATCAGGTCATATTTCAACAAATTTTTGAGCAAATATTAATCGGTGTTTTTGCAACAGGAGTATTGTGCTTTTTACTGCGTAGTGATATAATGGTTTTAAAATAGCCAAATTTAAAAAAGAAGAAGGGACAAAATGAGATGAAATTATCAAAAGAGACCAATGCTTTTAATTACAAGGCAGGCTATACATATATATCTTTTAAACAAGCAGAACTTTTTACCATGTACCTTTTGCCGAATGAAAAAGGAAAATTTCCTGTTGTGATTATAAGGACTCCATATGTTGATAAGTATGAAAATTGGGAAGAAGCAGATGTAGTAATATCATATATGAATGAATATAAAGAATGGCTGAAAAACGGCTATGCAGTAGTGATTCAGCATTGCAGAGGCCGAGGTAAAAGCACAGGCGATTGCATTCCTTATATCAACGAACGAGAAGACGGGCTAAACTTGCATGAATGGATAAGAAAACAGGCTTTTTATAACGGAGAACTTTATTTTAAAGGAAGGAGCTACTATACTTCAGTTCATTATCTGACAGCTCCATTTTCCGATGATGTCAAAGGGGCAATATTCTCCGTTCAGGATACTGAAAGATATAATATGAACTATACAAACGGATTCTTGAAAAAAGAAGGTCGTGGGTCTTGGTATGTAAGAATGTATAAAGCAAAATCCCATATGAGAAAAAATTATACTAAGGATACGTTGGATATGCTGCCGGTCAAGGATTTCACAAAAACCGTTTTTGGGGAAAGCGTGAAAGATTTTGATGATGTACTCAAAGCTCCAAATAAGGATAATGAGTTCTGGAATACAAAGCTGGGCGGGGCAGACACAAGAAATGTTACAGATAACGTGGCATTTCCGGTTTTGTTTACAACCGGATTTTATGATATTTATACCGGTGGAATTTTTGATATGTGGAATAAGATGGATGATAAAAGCAGAAAAAATAGTGCATTGCTTGTTTCGCCCTATGACCACAGTGATAGCTATAACAAAGAAAATTCATTCGCTTTTGAGAATGGTAAATTAATTGAACATTTTGGTGAAAATTACGAAATAGAATGGTTTAACTATATACGAAAAACAAGTGCCAAAGTGCCTTTTGAACTTGGAAAGGTAACCTACTACAGGTTGTTTGAAAATAAATGGGCAACTGATGATTTTAAACCATTGAGCAATACTATGAAGATGAAATTGGGCGACACCACAGCATCATATATATATAATCCATATGATGCACCGAGATTTAAGGGTGGGTTGTCAAGAAATTTTGGTGGAACTGTTTATCAGGATGCACCAAATTCCCACTACGGTATTATATCTGTATACACTGAACCTTTTGAAAAGGAAACCTTTGTGAAAGGAAAAATGTCCGCTCAGTTAAAGGTTAAATCAGATTGTGAGGATACGTGCTTTTATGTAAGAATAAGCATTACAAAGGAAAAAGGAGATTTGGGACTTAGGGATGACATTACTTCGCTTTGTTATCAGCTTGGCGATTATGAGCCAAACAGTGAAGTGGATTTAATGTTTAATTTTGACGAGCATGCCTTTTTAATAAAGAAAGGTGAAAGGTTAAGAATTGATATTGCATCAGCAGATAATGAACATTATGTTCGTCATACTAATCAAAAAGGGTTATATAGCGAGCAAACATCGGCAAAAATCGCACATAACACAGTATATTTGCAAAATTCATATTTGACGTTGCCGGTTGAAGTGTAATTTATTGAATTAATTTACAGCGTGGAGGATAAACATATGGATAATAAAACACTTACGAATTATCATACCCATACGTCCTATTGCGATGGGAAAAACACGCCTGAGGAGATTGTTTTATCTGCTATTGAAAAAGGGCTTTCCGCAATAGGCTTTTCGGGGCACGGATATACTCCATTTGATTTATGCTATTGCATGAAAGAAACCCCATCTTACATTCAAGAAATATCAAAGCTGAAAAGAAAATACGGTGATAAAATAGAAATTTACTGCGGAGTTGAGGAGGATGCGTTTTCCCCTGTGCAGAGAGAAAATTTTGATTATATTATCGGAAGCTCCCACTATTTTAATATAGACGGGCAGTACTATCCCATTGACTCCGATTATGAAGGCTTTAAGAAATGTCTGGAGGCTTTTGATAATGATGCTTCAAAGCTTGCCGAAGTCTATTATAGCACCTTCGTCAGCTATATTACGGAAAGAAAGCCTGATATTGTGGGGCATTTTGACCTGATAACGAAATATGATGAGGTTGACGAGCAACGTTTTTTAAATAATTCCGAATATTTAAAGATTGCCAAAAAATATTTGCAAAAAGCCGCAGAAAATGATGTAATTTTTGAAGTGAATACAGGAGCAATCTCACGGGGGATAAGAAAGACGCCGTATCTCGGAGAAGAACTTCTTTACATACTTAAGGAAAAAGGAAGCAAGGTGATGCTTTCTTCGGACAGCCACAGCGTAGATACCTTGGATTTTTATTTTGAAGAAGCAAAGAAGCTGCTGCGTGACGTTGGGTTTGACCATGTGTATGAACTCCACCAAGGCACATTTAAGAAAAGACTTATATAGTTTCATAAAAGCGGAGGTAACACCATGCTTGAGTTTGAATTTAAAATCCTTGACTTTATACGAGAATATATGTCAACCCCGATAATGGATAAAATAATGTGTTTTTTCACATTTTTGGGAAATGCAGGCTGGATATGGATAGCTTTGGCGTGTGTGTGTCTGTGCAGTAATAAATACCGCTATACGGGAATAATGCTTTCGGTGGGGCTTTTAATGAGTCTTGTTGTTGCAAACCTTATACTAAAGCCTGCCTTTGCCAGACTTCGCCCTTTCCAGATAAAAGAGGGGATAGAGCTTATTATTGCCGCACCCAGTGATTTTTCTTTTCCGTCAGGGCATACCATGGCATCTGTAATTTGTGCAACGATTATATTTTTACAGCATAAAAAAATGGGAATTTATGCCATAGTTTTAGCTGCGATAATTTCTTTTTCAAGGCTTTATCTGTATATACATTTTCCTACCGATGTATTTTTCGGGGCAATTCTGGGAATGTTATTAGGTGTATTGGCGGTAAAAATTGTAAGGCGTTACTTTAGAATAATATAAATTAAAACCTCCATACTAATATTATAACCGTAGAAAATAAGGAGGTTTTAATATGAAGAAATGTACAACGGGTTTTCTTAAAGGTCTTGCCACAGGTGCAGTCATGGGAGGAGCAATGTGCCTTATGATGGATCCTCCCGATACTGCAAAAATCAAAAAAGCATATAAAAAAACCAACCGTGCGTTAAAGACAGTTGGCTATGCTATTGAGGAATTAGTATCTAATAATTAAATAAAAGAGGCAGTAAAAACATATGTTTTTACTGCCTCTTTATTTAAAATAACCTATACACTCCGACTACTCTTCCTAAAATAGAAACACTTTCCACGATAATAGGCTCCATAAAATCATTTTCGGGCTGAAGGCGGAAATGCCCGTCCTCTTTATAAAATGTTTTTACAGTAGCACTGTCGTCCACAAGTGCTACTACCATTTCTCCGTTACGGGCAACCTCGCACTTTTCTACAATTACATAGTCCCCGTCAAGTATGCCTGCATTAATCATGCTTTCTCCGTGAACCTTCAGCATGTAGACATCATTCTTCTTGGCAAAGTCCATAGGAAGCGGAAAGGTGCGTTCTAAGTTTTCCTCTGCTAAAATGGGAAGTCCTGCACTTACCCTGCCTATTACGGGAACTTCCAGGTATTCCTTTTCCATAGCAGAAATGTTTGTGGGAACGTTCTTTAACCTTATTCCTCGTGAACTTCCGTTTTCCTTAATAATATGTCCGTTTTTTTCAAGTCGTTTTAAATATCCGTGAACCGTAGAGGGCGAGTTAAGACCAACGGCTTCACAAATTTCACGAACGGTGGGTGGGTAGCCTTTTTGGGAAACCTGCTTTTCTATAAAACTTAGTATCTGCTGCTGTTTATCTATATTTGCTGCCAAATATATCACCCTCCAAATTTTAGTATATATTGATTATAACACACTTTAAAACAAAAATCAAACATTTGTTCGAAAAAAGTTGAAAATTTTAAGCTTTATGGAGCGATAATGTAATCAGAGTGAATTTTACTTGACTTATTTGTCATAAATTGATATTATATAAGGGAATGTAGTAGAGAGGAAGTGGCATAGTGAATACAGAAAATAATGTAAATGAAAATATTGATGATACAAATCTCCAGACTGAAAACGCCATTGATAATATTGAGCCTTCGGAAAATGTACAGACTCCCGAAGCTCCCCAAAAGAGTATAGAGGAGCAGACTGCGGACTTTGTTTCGGAATTTGCACCTGCCCCCATTAATATTCCTAAGTATAACAGGGAAAAGGAGCAGAAAAAGGCTGAAAAAGCAGGACAAAAGGCTAAAAAACAGGTAACCCAAAAATCAAGAAAAAGACGGGCAAAGCTAAAGAAAGCAATTTATATTGCGAGAACGGCAGGGCTTTTCATTCTTCTTGCGGCAGTTGTGACCACTATGGTTTTCTCGCTCCTTGTGAAGATGAACACAACAGAGCATGCTATAGAAACGGCAATCCGCAACAATAACCCCGAGCTTTTCACTATAGGAAAAATCAAGAAGCCTGATAAAATTAATCTCAGTCCCAGTTCTCCCAGAGCGGCATTGGCTGATATTATAAGGGATAACTCCGACCATGTTATTACATATGATGATATAGCCCGTGAGGTAAAGCGTTCCAACTATTCGCACTTTTTGGCAACTCTATCCCACGATATTATTGATTATTATCTTTTCGGGAACGAGTATCAGGGAGTCACCGAGGAAAATATTGAATCGTTGATTCTTTCAGCATCCAAGCGTATCTACGGATTGACAGGCAGAAATGTAGGGGAGAGTGCGTCTAAGGAATTTGCGGCATATATAAAGAATTCCTCTTTCTTTGACGACCTTTCACGCGAAAACATAATGCGTCAGACAAATACAGAGCAAACACAGCTTACATCAATTCTGTTTTCAACGATAACGCTTATTTGCCTTGTTGTTGCGGCGATACTTTTGATTGTACTTGTAATCGTAAGCTGCAAAGGAATAGCTCATAAAATTATCGGTTGGGCTATTATAATCGGCGGTGCACTGACAGGCATTGCAGGGTATTTTACAACTTCATTCTTTAATGCACGCAGTGAGCTTTTGAAAGATGTGGCAGAGGTAATACTCAATACCTTTAACCATAATGCAATTATCTGGAGCGGTCTTACCGTTGTTATCGGTATCGTAATAATGCTTATGGGCAAAATGATAACTGATGAAGATGACGATTATGATGAATATGAAGAAAACGGTTATATTGACGAAATAGAGCAGGTTGCAACAGAACAATAAGAAATGGAGGGTGTAAAAAGTATTTTTTACACCCTGCTTTTTTAATAAATAAGAACGGAAGATTATATGATTATACCTATTTTCATTCCCCACGAAGGTTGTCCCAATGATTGTGCCTTTTGCAATCAGCGTACAATCAGCGGAAAAAGCTCTGCCCCAAGCCTTGACGATGCGAGGCTTATTATAGAGCAGTACCTTGAAAATGGCACAAAAAAAGCTGACCAGATTGCCTTTTTCGGTGGTAGCTTTACAGGGATAAGTGCTCTAAAACAAAATGAATATCTCTCCCTCGCAAATGAGTATATAAAAAAGGGATTGGTCGGAAGCATACGCCTCTCCACCCGTCCCGATTATATCAGTGAGGACACGGTGAAAAGGCTTATTTCATTTGGCGTAAAAAATATTGAACTGGGAGCACAGTCCATGGACGAGGAGGTGCTTCGTGCTTCAAACAGGGGACACAGTGGCTACGATGTGGAAAAAGCCTCAGAAATCATACTAAAATGCGGAGCAATCTTAGGACTTCAGATGATGACGGGACTTCCACTTGATAATATGGAAAAATGCTTGTACACCGCACAAAGATTCTGTGAACTGGGTGCGAAAGAAAGCCGTATATACCCCACTGTAGTTCTTCGTGGAACAAAGCTTGCCCAAATGTATGCAGACGGAGAATATACCCCCCAAAGTGTGGAGGAAGCCGTGGCTGTATCGGCAAGGGTTTACAGGCTTTTTAAAGAAAGCGGAATAACGGTTCTCAGGATAGGCTTGCCCGATTCTGCCGAGCTAAGGGAAAACTATATTGCAGGGGCATATCACCCGTCATTGGGGGAGCTTGTAATGAGCCGTGACATTCGGAACAGAATCGAGGAAAGCCTCTGCGGGAAAAAAGAAGCAGAAATTCGTGTGAATCCCAAATTCATCTCCAAGGTAAACGGAAACAAACGCTGTAATATTGAATACTTCAAAAATAAAGGGATAAAAATTGCTATATTGGAGGATTCGTCTGTAGATGAATATGCCATAAAAAAAGAGCCTTAAGGCTCTTTTTTTATGGCAAAATTCTCACAGGAGTACCCACAGCAGTTATGTCAAAGAGTGCCTCTATATCCTCGTTATACATACGAATACAGCCGTTTGATGCCGCTGTTCCTATAGATGCAGGGTTATTTGTGCCATGTATTCCGTACCCTTTTGCAGATAGTCCCAACCACCGTGTTCCATATGGCCCACCTGGGTCTATTTCCTTATTTACAACTTCGAACACGCCCACCGGTGTAGGAGTTTCTTCCTTTCCCGTGGCTACAATGTATTCGCGGAAAAGGTTTCCGTTTTTGTTGACTGTCAGCCTTTTCGCACTAATATTCACAATGATTTCTATGGGCGAAGGAGCAAGAGGAATACAGATAATCTGCCCGACACGAAGATTACGGGGATTAATATCGGGATTAATCCTTAAAATTTCCTGAGCCTCCACCTCAAAAGATGCGGCAATGGCACGGATGGTATCACCGCTTCTTATCACATAAAAATTCCGCGTGGGACACATAGGCGGCTCCTGAAACCTCTCTGCAATGCAGATTCTTTGCCCCACACGAAGGTTATATGGGTCAATATCGGGGTTAGTTCTTAAAAGTGCCTCCACATCAGTACCGAAACGAACAGCGATGGATAAAAGAGTGTCCCCCTCATTCACGTTATAGGGCAGCGTGCCTACAGGACATGTTACGGGCTGATTTGTTGCCGATATTACACAAATCCGCCTGCCCACGGGGAGATTTGCGGGGTCAAGCCCGGGATTCAGCCGCAGTATATTTTCGGGAGTTGTATCAAATTTTGCCGCAATGGTAAAGAGTATATCTCCCTCCTGTATAATATAAAACTGTCCGCAAGCCATTACTCGCTCGTCACCTCCGTTCCTACAGGAACAAGGTTAAAGACCGTGTCCATATCATTGTCGGAAAGAATGATGTCCCGACTGCTTCTCTGTGCCGATTTGGAAGAAATTGCAACATTGGGGACAAGGGTATTAAGCCTCTTTTTTCCTCCAAATGAGGTATCTATCTGCTTTTGCACAATAGCGGAGGAAAATCCCTCCATGGGGTTTACACAGTTGAAGGAAACGCTGTCCCCCGAATTATATGACAGGGTAAGAAGATTCCCATTTAAGACAATACAAAGCTTGGGCGGTGCCAGCGGTATACAAAGAATCATTCCCTCGTAAAGGTCGTCAGGGTCAATTCCTATATTGGAATAAAGAATTTGTGCACTGCTCACGCCAAAATAGTCAGCAATGGAGTCTATTGTATCACCTTGATGTACTACATAATAATTGGTTGTTCTGCAAGCGGGATAATAGCTTAGTGGTTGGGGAATACAAAGCTCGTCACCCACGTTTATTAAGTTTACATTTTCTATGGAATTAATTTCGGCAAGCCTTGACACACTTGTTTCAAAGGTTTTAGCAATAGTGTAAAGAGTATCTCCTTGCCTTACAGTGTAGGGGAAGCTGCCGGCAGGACAGTTCCACTTAAAATTACAGCTCATAAAAAATCACCTCACGAATATCATATTCGTAAGGTGATTTGCTTGTTACAATATAGGAAATTAGATAAAATTAAGACGCGTGCAACAATGTCAACACCAAGCAGGTGTGCAGCGAGGGTTAAGCAGCACGCTTATCAATAAAACGTTGCAAGCTCCTGCTCGGGGGCAGAGGTTATTGCCGTTTCTTCAATATGAATTACAGGTCCCTTTCCCTGATAGAATTTGCAATATTCAATTTTTATGGTGCCTGTAACCATAATCCAGTCACGGCTTTTTATGCTATGCTTACCCTTGCATATGCAAACAATGGGGCTGTATTCCACATCATCAATACAGCAGGTCATAATATGGCGTCCCGCCACGAAGGTATTATCGGGCATCCTGTTGTCATAGGCACATATTCCGCGGAATTTGATTTTCTTGCCGTTGTATTTATCGGTTTCTTCAAGCAGGTCACGGTACCACAGGGCATAATCGGAATCCTCAATTTTAATAAGGGGTGCATTGATGTCAAAGGGAAGCGGGTCTTCAATATCGTCGTATTCCACATTGCCGTCGGGGTATTCGTAGGCAATATCTGCACGCCTGTTTACACCGCGGACGATTTTATGAAGCTCTGTTTTGTCTATGCTTTTATTCATTCTGTTGAACACCACAAGCTCACAAATCCTCAGCTTATCCACTGTCTGATTTCGCATGTTGGCGTTATAATTCAAAAATGTTGTTGCATCGGCAAACATCATACATTGCACAAGGGTGAATCCTTTCGGAAAAGAGGAGAGAAGGTCCTGGGTGTTCCACATTCCGTTGTACTCTATAATTACCCTTTCACACGCCGTTTCCTTTTGCAGTGCGGTAAGTGCCTTGGGCGTAATTTCTTCGGGAGTATCAAAAACCTTTAAGGTAACATTATTTCCCGAGAAAAGCGAAGGCTCGTATTCCTCCACACCCTCCTCGCATATGATAAGAAGGGTTTTTTCGCCGTTATTAAAGCGTACGTCACAGAGAGTGTCCTGAATGAATTTCGTCTTTCCTGATTCAAGAAAGCCTAAAAATAAATATACGGGAATTTCTTTCATTGTGTATCCCTCCGATTAAAGCTTAAAAAGCTCACATAGCTTTTCTTCATCAATATTTGCACCTATTACGCAGATTCTTCCGATTGTACTGCTGCTTCCGCTTCTTACATCGGCTTCGCCGGGAACGTAGTCAAAATGAATCCAACCGTCTTCACCCTTTACAATTCCCTTGGCACGAAGCACTGTGCCGTAGCTGATGCTTTCAAGCTCTCTTAAAATATTTTCAATCTCTTCTTTGGTGAAAGAACGCACTGTTTCCTTGCCCCAGCTTGTAAACACCTCGTCTGCGTGATGATGGTGATGGTCATGACAGCCACAGTCACAATGTTCGCCATGTTCGTGATGGTGCTCGTGATGATGCTCATGGCAATCGCAGTGTTCATCATGCTCATGATGATGCTCATGACAATCACAATGCTCATCGTGATTATGATGATGCTCGTGGCAGTGACAATGCTCATCGTGTTCGTGATGGTGATGATGTTCTTCTTTAAGAGATTCTAAATCCTTTTCCAGTGTGTTATGGTTTTCTATTGCATCAAGGATTACCTTACCATCAATATCCTCCCAGTCGGTTGTGATAATCTGTGCATCCTTGTTATGCTCTCTTATAAGATTAACACATTCCTCAAGCTTGTCCTCGGAAAGTGATGCCGTGTGGCTGAGTATAATACATGACGCATTTTCAATCTGGTCGTTATAAAACTCACCGAAATTTTTCATATACATTTTGCATTTCTTTGCATCTGCAACTGCACAGAAGCTGTTAAGCAGTGTGTTTTCATCCGTTACACCCTCAACTGCACGGATAACGTCACTGAGCTTTCCCACGCCTGACGGCTCAATCAAAATTCTGTCGGGAGCGTACTCCTTTTTCACCTTTTTCAGAGCCTCGGCAAAATCGCCTACAAGAGAGCAGCAGATACAGCCCGAATTCATTTCGTTTACCTGTATTCCCGCTTCCTGCATAAAGCCGCCGTCAATGCCGATTTCACCAAACTCATTTTCGATTAAGACAAGCTTTTCGCCATTATATGCTTCCTTAATGAGCTTTTTTATGAGAGTTGTTTTTCCTGCTCCCAGAAAGCCCGAAAAAATATCTATTTTTGTCATCAAAAATCATCCCTTTCAAGGTTTTATTATAAAACTTTTTTTTCTTTTAGTCAATATTTAAGAATGTAACTTGACAAAATATTGCAACAATAGTAAAATGAAAAGGTCAAATATGAGAATGATTTTCAAATTGGAGCGTTATTATGAAAAAACTGATTGCTGTTATATTGTGTGCGGCTGTTTTCTTTTCCTTTGCAGGCTGCAGTGGAAAGAACGTTAGGGACGAAAATAAAGTGCAGATTGTAACCACAATTTTCCCGCTTTATGACTTTGCACGGCAAGTAGGTGGGGACAAGGTGCAGCTTACCTTAATTCTGCCCACGGGCGGGGAGGTTCATTCCTATGAGCCTACTCCGAAAGATGTTATAACAATAAAGGAAAGCGATTTATTCATAGCTCAGGGCGGTGATGCAGACCCCTGGACAGATGCCGTAATAAATGATGCCGATTCAGAAAAACTTAATGTGCTTTATGCCTTGGAGGGTATCACCCTTATGAGTGAGGAGCATGAGCATCCGTCTTTGTCCAGCCATGTGCATATGGATCCCCACGTCTGGACAACTCCCGAAAATGCGGGGATAATAAGCGAAAGAATCTGCGACAGGCTTTGTGCCTTGGATGCCGAGAATTCGGATTATTATAAAGAAAATCTTGCCCTTTATAAAGAAAAGCTTAATTCTCTGGACGAAAAATTCACCCAGCTTACAAAGAATTGCGACAAAACCATTGTGTTTGCAGACCAGTTTCCATTCAGGTACTTTGCTAAAGAGTACAATCTTAAATACCTTGCAGCATTCCCCGGTTGTTCGTCCGAAAGCGAACCGACAGCCTCTGCCGTGGCACAGATTATAGACACGGTTAAGAAAGAAAAAATTCCCGTTGTGTTTTATACGGAAACCTCAAACAAACAGCTTGCCAATGCCGTATGTGAGGAAACGGGTGCAGAAAAACTTTTGTTTCATTCCTGTCACAGTGTTACTGATGACGAGCTTAAAAGCGGTGTAACATACCTTGATTTAATGGAAAAAAACTACGAAGCCCTTAAAAAAGCAATTTGACAACAAGTGCGTTATATGATAAACTGTTTCTACCGAAACAGTTTATTTTTTGGAGCAAAATTATGAGATTACAAAAATTTATTGCAGAATGTGGCATCGCATCAAGACGCGGTGCAGAAAAGATAATTGAAAGCGGCAGAGTATACGTAAACGGCGACCTTGTGGATTATATGGGTTGTGAAATTGAGCCCGATACTGACGTTGTAGAGGTTGACGGTAGGGTTATCAGCCGTGAAAGTAAAAAGTACTATATCATGCTTAATAAGCCTAAAAACTATGTTACCACCGTTTCCGACGATTTGGGAAGACCCACCGTTATGCAGCTTGTGTCGGACATAAAGGCACGCATCTACCCCGTAGGAAGACTTGACTTTGATACATCGGGGCTCCTTATTATGACTAATGACGGAGATTTTGCAAATATCCTTACCCATCCTAAGCATGTGGTGAATAAGGCATATATTGCACGTATAGATAAGCCTCTTGACGAAGCTCAGCTTGAAAGATTAAGAAGCGGAATCGAGCTGGACGGCGTGATGACCTCCCCTGCAAGGGCGGAGAACATTAAGCGTGGTCAAAGGGGCTTTGAAGTAAAAATAACCATTCACGAGGGCAGAAACCGTCAGGTAAGAAGAATGCTTGATGCAGTGGGTGCAAATGTAATGAGCCTTAAAAGAATTTCCGTAGGCTCCGTGACGTTGGGCAATCTCCCCGAAGGAAAGTGGAGAAGGCTTTCCGATGCGGAAATAAATAAGTTGAGAGGGAAAAACAAATGATCAGAGTTACAATTATAGATGATGCAAGGATAATTAAATCTGTTTCAAAAATTGAGGGTGATAATGTCTTAATGGCATGGGCACAGGAAAATGAGAAAAGCCCCGGTCACTGCATCTTTTCAAAGCAGGGTGAAATCCTTGATATTGTGGATAAAGACAATATTTTTGAGCTTTTGGTGCGTGCAACCCTAAACTATCTGGATTTACAGAAGATAGAGAGAGGTTACTCAAGAAATGAAGCACTTTTCCCTGAACTTGTAAAGCTTGGCTTCGAGGTAAAGGACGGGGTATGCGAAGTGGATATAACCACGTTTTTCAAACCCTGCTGCGGATGTAAATAAAAGCGTCTTAAAGACTACAGACAATAGAGGCTGTTAGAAAAGCTCGGCTTTTTTAGCAGCCTCTTTCTCTTGACATTAATTTTTCTTATCTGTATAATTAGAAATGAATCTTTGTAAAAGGAAAAAATACTATGAAACGAATTGCACTGGGAATACTGGCACACGTTGACAGCGGAAAGACCACTCTTTCCGAGGCTTTGCTTTATAATGCAGGTGAAATCCGCACTTTAGGCAGGGTTGACCACCGTGATGCCTTCCTTGATACAAATGAAATAGAGCGTGACCGAGGAATTACCATTTTTTCAAAGCAAGCGGTGATTGGGCTTCCCGATATGAAAATCACCTTGCTTGATACACCCGGTCACGTGGATTTTTCTGCGGAAACGGAGAGAGTCCTCCGTGCTCTTGATGCGGCGGTCTTGGTAGTCAGTGCAAGCGAGGGCGTGCAGAGCCATACACGTACGCTTTGGAAGCTTTTGTCGGGACACGCTATACCCACCTTTGTCTTTGTCAATAAAATGGATATGCCCGATACTAATCGTGAAAAAATCCTGACTGAGCTTGAAAATTCCTTCGGAAGCGGATTCGTGGTATTTAATAATGAGGGCGAGGAATCATTTTTTGAGGAAGCGGCACTGTGCAGTGAGGAGCTTTGCAATTCCTACCTTGAAAGCGGAACGATTAGCTCGGAAACAATTTTGGACGCCATAGTAAAACGAAAAATGTTCCCCTGCTATTTCGGCTCTGCTCTTAAAAACGAGGGGGTAAAGGAGCTTCTTGACGGCATTGGGAAATATACATCAGGTTGCGGAGATAATCCGTCCTTTGGTGCAAGAGCGTTTAAGATAACGGAGGATGACAGGAAAAACCGCCTTACCCATTTGAAAATAACGGGCGGAGTCCTTCGGGTGCGTGATAAAATTACCTATGGCGAAAATGAAGAAAAAGTCAGTGAAATCCGAATTTATTCGGGCGAGAAGTACAAAAGCGTACAGGAGGTATATCCCGGAGACGTGTGTGCAGTTTTAGGAATTAGTGCACTTGGGGGCGGAAGCGGAATAGGCTTTGAGGAAAATTCCCCTGCACTTACACTCGAGCCTGTGTTCAACTATTCGGTTATAACACCTCCCGATACGGATTATAGAGTTGCTCTGGCACAGCTCAAAAAATTGGAGGAAGAAGAAACTCAGCTTCGTGTTAGCTATAACAGCGTTCTGGGAGAAATTCATATTCAGCTTATGGGTGAGGTTCAGCTTGAGGTTTTAAAGCGTATACTGGCTGAAAGATTTAATCTTAACGTAGAGTTTGCCCGTGGCAGTATTGTGTACAAGGAAACAATAGCTTCTCCTGCGGAGGGGGTGGGGCATTATGAACCGCTTCGCCATTATGCGGAGGTGCATCTTCTTTTAGAACCGCTGAAAAGAGGAAGCGGACTTGTGTTTGCAACAGATTGCAGTGAGGATTTTCTTGCCCGAAACTGGCAAAGACTTATTCTTACACATTTAAATGAAAAACGCCACGTTGGAGTGCTTACGGGAAGCAGTATAACCGATATGAAAATCACCCTTAAATCGGGCAGAGCACACCTTAAGCATACCGAGGGGGGAGATTTCAGGCAGGCTACCTACCGTGCGGTACGCCACGGGCTTAGAATGGCAGAGAGTGTCCTCCTTGAACCATACTACGATTTCACTCTGGAAATACCCATGGACTCTACAGGCAGAGCCATGACAGACCTTAATGAGATGGGGGCAAAGCTTATGCCACCGGAAATAACAGACGGTATGTCCGTAATACGAGGCAGTGCACCTGTGCGTGAAATCCGTTCATATCAACGCAGTGTAACGGCATACACCCACGGACTGGGAAAGCTTTCTTGTTCATTTAAGGGTTATGATGAATGTGTCAACCCCGAAGAGGTTATTGCCGAAATCGGTTACAACTGCGACGGGGATATTGAAAACACTGCCGACAGCGTATTTTGTGAGCATGGTGCAGGCTTCAGTGTCCCTTGGCATCAGGTGACGGACTATATGCATCTTGACAGTATTTTCAAGGAAAAAACAGAAGAATTTGTACCCCGTAAGATTGTGCGTAAAAGTGCCACGGTTTATGATGAGGACGAGCTAATGGCGATATTTGAACGCACTTACGGAAAAATTGTCAGAAAAAATCACAACGCCATGCGTACCCCCAAGGATGCTGCACCGCCCAAAAAAGTGCGGAGCGTTCCGCAGAAAGAGGGACCGGGGTATCTTCTCATTGACGGTTATAATATAATTTTTGCATGGGAAGAACTCAAAAATATTGCAGAGGACAGTCTTGATGATGCACGCAATATGCTTATCGACAGAGTGTGTTCATATAAGGCAATGAGACCGTACGAGGTAATTCTGGTGTTTGATGCGTACAAGGTAAAGGGAAATCGGGGAGAGGTGGAAAAAGTCCACAATATTACTGTGGTTTATACCAAGGAAGCACAGACAGCCGATGCGTACATCGAAAAGGCGGCATATGAGCTTGGGAAAAAGCATCACGTTCAGGTAGCTACGGGTGATTATCTGGAACAGCTTATAATTTTAGGCAGCGGTGCAGTCAGGATAAGTGCCGCAGCATTTATAAAAGAAATGGAAGAAGTACAAGAGGAAATAGAGGGCATTTTAGCCGAAATTTCAAATAAAAGTATCTGATTTCAAATATATTACGATTATTGTTTAAATTTTGTCCCGAAAAACTTGACTAAAGGGCGAAAAAGCTGTATACTAACAAAGGATAAAAGTATGGAAAAGTATATTTTTTTGTAAAAATATGCCGTTTCATGCTCTATCTGTGCGTTTAATTTTGTTTTATATATATCAAGGAGGTAAAAACATTATGGCAAGAAACAAGAAAACCATGGATGGTAACACCGCTGCCGCATATGTCTCATATGCGTTTACAGACGTTGCAGCCATCTACCCCATTACCCCTTCCTCAAACATGGCTGAGGTTACGGACGAATGGGCAGCAAAAGGAAAGAAGAATATCTTCGGCAGAACAGTAAAGATTGCAGAAATGCAGTCTGAGGGTGGTGCAGCAGGTGCCGTTCACGGTTCACTTACAGCAGGTGCTCTCACTACTACTTATACTGCTTCTCAGGGTCTTCTCCTTATGATCCCCAATATGTACAAGATTGCAGGTGAGCTTCTTCCGTCAGTTATTAACGTATCTGCACGTGCACTTGCTTCACATGCTCTTTCAATTTTCGGTGATCATCAGGACGTATATGCATGCCGTCAGACAGGTTATGCAATGCTCTGCTCTGTTAACCCTCAGGAAGCTATGGACCTCGGTGCAGTAGCACACCTCACAACTCTTAAGGCAAGAGTTCCTTTCCTTCATTTCTTCGACGGTTTCAGAACCTCTCACGAATATCAGAAGGTTGAGTGCTGGGATGATGAGCAGCTTAAGAAGCTTGTCGACATGGATGCAGTTGACGCATTCCGTCGTCGCTCTCTTAACCCCGAACATCCTGCACAGCGTGGTACAGCACAGAACCCCGACGTTTTCTTCCAGGCAAAGGAAGCAAACAACAAGTTCTATGATGCAGTTCCCGACCTTTGCCAGGAATACATGGACAAGGTTAATGCAGAAATCGGTTCAGACTACAAGCTGTTCAACTACTACGGTGCAGCTGATGCTGAGCACGTAATCGTTGCAATGGGCAGTGCCTGCGATACTATCCAGGAAACTGTTGACTATATGACAAAGCAGGGTGCTAAGGTTGGTCTTATTAAGGTTAGACTTTACAGACCCTTCAGTGCTAAGCACCTTATCGAAGCTATCCCCGCAACTGTTAAGAGAATCAGCGTTCTTGACAGAACTAAGGAATGCGGTAGCATCGGTGAACCTCTTTACCTTGATGTTGTTGCAGCTCTTCGTGACAGCCAGTTCAAGAATGTAGAAATCTTTGGCGGCCGTTATGGTCTTGGTTCTAAGGATACTACTCCTGCACAGATTATCGCTGTTTACAAGAATAACGACAAGAAGAGATTCACAATCGGTATCAATGATGATGTTACATTCACATCTCTTGAAATCACAGAAAATCCCGACACAACTCCCGAAGGTATCACAAGCTGTAAGTTCTGGGGTCTTGGTGCTGACGGTACCGTTGGTGCTAACAAGAACTCCGTTAAGATTATCGGTGACCACACTGATATGAACGTACAGGCATACTTTGACTATGACTCCAAGAAGTCAGGCGGTCTTACAGTATCTCACCTTCGTTTCGGTAATGCTAAGATTACCAGCACATACCTCATCAACAAGGCTGACTTCGTTGCATGTCACAAGGCTTCCTACATCAGAAAGTACGATATGGTTAGCGACGTTAAGCCCGGTGGTGTATTCCTCCTTAACTGCCCCTGGACTAAGGCTGAAGAGTTCGAAGCTCATATCCCCGGACAGGTTAAGCGTTACATTGCAGAAAACGACATTCAGTTCTATGTAATCGACGGTGTTGCTATCGGTAAGGAAATCGGTCTTGGCAACAGAATTAACACAGTTCTTCAGTCTGCATTCTTCAAGCTGGCTAACATTATCCCCGCTGATGATGCTATTCAGTACATGAAGGACGCTGCTACAGCTTCTTACTCCAAGAAGGGTGAAGCAATCGTTAAGATGAACCATGATGCTATCGATATGGGTGCTCAGAAGGTTGTTAAGGTTGAAGTTCCTGCTTCCTGGAAGGATGCAAAGGATGAAGACCTTACAGTTAAGGTTGACGGTCAGGGAAGACTTGTTGATTACATCAACAACATTCTTAACCCCATCAACTCTTTCGCAGGTATGAAGCTTCCCGTTTCTGCATTCGTTCCTTATGCTGACGGTGAAGTTCCGCTTGGTTCTTCTGCATTTGAGAAGAGAGGTATCGCTATCGACGTTCCCGAATGGAACAGCGACAACTGTATCCAGTGTAACTTCTGTTCTTATGTATGTCCCCATGCTTGTATCCGTCCTGTAGTTCTTACAGAAGAGGAAGCAAAGAATGCTCCCGAGGGTATCAAGTATATCAATATGACAGGTATGAACGGTCTCTACTTTGCAATGGCAATATCCGTTCTTGACTGTACAGGTTGCGGCTCTTGTGCTAACGTATGTCCCGGTAAGAAGGGCGAAAAGGCTCTCGTTATGAAGCCTCTTGAAACACAGGAAGCTCAGCAGGCAGTATTTGACTACGGCATCAAGATTCCTGCAAAGGCAGAGGTTCTTGAGAAGTTCAAGGAAACAACAGTTAAGGGCAGCCAGTTCAAGCAGCCCCTCCTCGAGTTCTCCGGTGCTTGTGCAGGCTGTGGTGAAACACCTTATGCTAAGCTTGTTACACAGCTTTACGGTGACAAGATGTACATTGCTAACGCTACAGGCTGTTCTTCAATCTGGGGCGGAAGCTCACCCTCTACACCTTACACAGTTAACGAAAAGGGCGAAGGTCCTGCATGGGCTAACTCACTCTTCGAGGACAACGCTGAGTATGGTTACGGTATGTACCTTGCACAGAATACTCTCCGCGAGGATCTCGTTTCTAAGGTTCAGGCAGTTTCCGAAAAGGCTGACGATGCTTCAAAGGCAGTAATCGCTAAGTTCCTTGAAACTAAGGAAGATGTAAACGCTAACAAGGTTGCAACTGCAGAGCTTGTTGAAGTTCTTTCTAAGATGAACACACCCGAAGCGGCTGAAATCCTTAAGGATAAGGAATACCTTTCCAAGAAGTCCGTATGGATCCTCGGCGGTGACGGTTGGGCATACGATATCGGTTACGGCGGTCTTGACCACGTACTTGCAAGCGGTGACGATGTAAACATCCTTGTATTCGATACAGAAGTTTACTCCAACACTGGCGGTCAGTCTTCTAAGTCTACTCCCACAGGTGCTATTGCTAAGTTCGCAGCAGCAGGTAAGGAAGTTAAGAAGAAAGACCTTGCAGCTATCGCTATGAGCTACGGATATGTATACGTTGCACAGGTTGCTCAGGGTGCTGACTACAATCAGTGTATGAAGGCATTCGTTGAAGCAGGTACTTACAACGGTCCTTCAATCGTTATTGCATACGCTCCCTGTATCAACCATGGTATCAAGGGCGGTATGAGCATCGCTCAGACAGAAGAAAAGCGTGCCGTTCAGGCAGGTTACTGGCATCTGTTCCGTTTCGATCCCAGAAGAGCAGAAGAAGGTCTTAATCCCTTCCAGCTTGATTCTAAGGAACCCAGCGAAAGCTATGAGGACTTCCTTATGAACGAGGTTCGTTACAACTCTCTTGCTCGTTCTAATCCTGAAAGAGCAAAGGAACTCTTTGCTAAGGCAGCAGCTACAGCAAAGGCTAAGTATGAGCATCTCGTAGAGCTTGCTAAATAATTTAGCTTGATAATAAACAAACGCAGGGCTTTTGCCCTGCGTTTGTTTTATTACAATGTTGATTTTTACTATATTAAATGCTATAATGATGTTATAAGTGGATTTACGGAGATGAAATGAATATGAACAGCACAATAAGAATTATGAATGAAAAAGATAAATCCGATATTCTTGAAATGATGCGGGTGTTTTACGCTTCGCCGGCAGTGCATACCAATGGCTCAGATGAGATTTTTCAGAGCGATATAGAAAATTGCATTAATGATAACCCTTATCTTGAGGGGTATGTCATCGAGGATTCAAACGGCATACAAGGATATGCGATGGTTGCGAAAAGCTTTTCCACCGAATTTGGGAAGCCGTGTATATGGATTGAGGATTTGTATATTAAAGAGGATTGCAGAGGCCTGGGGCTTGGCAATATGCTTATGGACTTCATCACGCAAAACTACACAGACTGCATTTTCCGTTTGGAAGTGGAAGAAGAAAATGAGAGGGCTGTCAAGCTCTATAAAAAATGCGGATTTACTGTTTTACCATATATGGAAATGAAAAAGTAAGACTTGAGAGGATGTACATATTATGAAAAAAAGACTTTATAAATCTATAACAGATAAAAAAATGTGTGGAGTATGCGGCGGTATTGCTGAGTATTTCGAGATTGATTCTACAATAATTCGTTTGGCATGGGTTTTATTTACCGCACTTGGCGGATCTGGCATAATAGCATATATCGTTGCTGCTTTGGTTATGCCCAACAAGGAGTAAAAACAGAGGTTGTAGCTAACACAAGAGGTATTCATGAAGAAAACAGAGTTTGACGAAAAATTTCCATCAGCGTTTTCTCAATATGGTATCGGAAAGGGAAACATCTGAAAAGTAAATTAGCCTTATCATCGGATTTACAATTAAAAAGTACGTTTGAAAACGTACTTTTTTTATATCTCACACAAAAAACGCTTTATTTTGACATAACGATATGGTATAATAATATAGATTTATTGTGCACAGGTGATAAGAATTGAAATTACCCGAAAAGTTTTGCGAAAGAATGAAAAACGAGCTTAAAAATGAATATGAAAGCTTTATAAAATCCTATGACGAAGCACCGTATATTGCACTGCGTGTGAATACGTTGAAAATATCCTCGGAGGAATTTAAGGCTATTGTGGATTTTTGCGGTGAAAATGTGCCTTGGTGTCCTACGGGATTTTACTACGACGGAAAAAAAGGAAACCACCCCTCCAGTATAGCAGGCCTTTTTTATTCACAGGAGCCGTCGGCAATGATTGCCGCCGAGCTTGCCGAGGTGAAAGAGGGGGACATAGTTTTAGACCTTTGTGCCGCACCGGGAGGAAAAAGCACACAGCTTGCCGCAAAACTGGGTGGAAAAGGACTTTTGGTCTCCAATGAGGTAAACTTGGGCAGGGCAAAAATCCTGTGCGAAAACATAGAGCGTATGGGAATAAAAAATGCCGTCGTTACCAATATGTACCCCGAAAAAATGGAAAAGCTGTTTTATGAATTTTTTGATAAAATAGTAGTTGATGCTCCCTGTAGCGGTGAGGGAATGTTTCGTAAGGACAGTGTAGCCGTAGATGAGTGGAGTATAGAACATACAAAGTCCTGTGCTATCCGCCAGCTTTCAATACTTGATTCGGCGTATAAGATGCTGACCCCCGGAGGAAGGCTTGTATATTCCACCTGTACATTTTCAAAAGAAGAAAACGAGGAAGCGGTGCAAAAGTTTGCGGAAAAATACCCCGACATATCCCTTAGGGAAATGCATCGGCTGATGCCTCATAGAATTAATGGGGAAGGGCATTTTTCAGCAGTCTTTGAAAAAAGCGGAGAGCGGCAGGCAAAAAAGCATACCCCTCCGATAACCGCAAAAAAGGAAATGATTGAAGCATACCGCAACTTTGAAAGGGAAAACCTTAACATAAGTCTTGACGGGAATTTTGTTTCCTTTGGTGAAAATCTGTACCTTTTGCCGAATGAAATGATTACCCTTGATAAAATTAAGTGTATACGTCCGGGGCTTTTTCTGGGAGAAGTGAGGAAGGGCAGGTTTGTGCCGTCACATCATCTTGCCACGGCACTTAAAAAGGAAGATTTTAAACGCAGTATAGCCCTTTCCGAGGACAAGCTTGAAGCTTATTTAAAAGGTGAAACAATCGGATATAACGGGGAAAAGGGCTATGGAGTGATACTCTATAAAGAGAAATTCCCCGTAGGATGGTATAAGCTCAGTGACGGACAGGCTAAAAACCATTATCCTAAACATTTAAGAAAGGTTTGATTTTATGTTCAACGTATGGCACAACATTAACCCCGAAAGAATTAAAAAAGAAGACTTTCTTGCCGTAATAGAAATTCGTAAAGGCGGAAGAAACAAATACGAGCTTGATAAGGAAACGGGTATGATAATCCTTGACAGAGTTCTGTATACATCTACTCATTATCCTGCAAACTACGGATTTATCCCCCGTACCTATGCCGATGACGGTGACCCTCTTGACGTGCTTGTGCTTTGTCAGGAAAAAATCGACTCATTGGTGCTGGTACGCTGTTATCCCATCGGCGTTCTTAAAATGATAGATGACGGCAAGGTTGACGAAAAGATTATCGCCATTCCTTTCAACGACCCAACCTATGCAGGATATAAGGATATCCACGAGCTTCCCGACCATATGTCGAGGGAAATCAGCCACTTTTTTGAGGTTTATAAAATGCTTGAAAACAAGGAAACGGCTGTTAATGAGGTTTTAGGCAGAGAAGAAGCCGAGAAGATAATAGAGCAATGTATCGACTCCTACAAAGAAAAAATCTTACGATAAAGGATGAGAAACTATGGCAAAACCCATATTCATACTTGCATCAAAATCCCCCAGAAGAAAAGAGCTTCTTAAAAATATCGGAATTGATGCACAGGTTTTTCCTGCAAATATTGATGAAAGCTCTCTTAATGGTTTGCCACCTGAAAGACTGGTGCAGCAGCTTAGTATGCTCAAGGCGTCGCACGTTGCCCATACTTTTAATTGCGAGGTATATGTAATCGGTGCTGATACAGTTGTAGTGCTTGACGGGGAAATATTCGGCAAGCCAAAAAACATTGAGGAAGCCACAAATATGCTAAGACGCCTCAGCGGAAAAACCCATGTGGTGTATACAGGCTATTGCGTTATAAACACAAAGACGAATTTAGCCGTATCAAAATATGAAAAGACCGAAGTAACCTTCAGAAGCCTTACCGAAGAGGAAATCAAGGCATATGTAAAAAGCCGCGAGCCGATGGACAAGGCAGGGGCGTACGGAATTCAGGAAAAGGGAAGTATTTTCATAGAAAAAATTAACGGTGATTATTTTAACGTGGTTGGACTTCCCGTTTGTGCTCTTTCCAAAATGCTTCGCGATGAATTTAACGTAGAGGTACTGTCATGAAAAAGAAACATATTATAATACTTTCGTGTGTAACTTTGCTTATACTTACATTTTCCGCAGTTTCGTTGAAAATAGGAAATAACCCTGTGGCAAATGCAGTGGGAACAGTGTTTTCCCCCGTGCAAAAATGGGTGGCAAAGGCTTATAATTCTACAGGGAATTTTATAGGAAATATGGTAGACTCGAGGGATAACGCCCGCGAGAATAAAAAGCTTAAAGAAGAAAATCTGAAGCTTCAGGATCAGCTTAGGATGCTGGAGGGCTATAAAGCCGAGAATGATGAGCTTCGCAGACTTATTGAGCTTTCCGAAAGTCGCACAGATTTTAAAAGCACCGCAGCAAATGTGATAGGAAAAAATCTTAGTGATTCGGGCAGTGTTATAACCATTGATAAGGGAACAAAGGACGGCATCGGTAAAAATGCCGTAGTGCTTGTCCCCGACGGACTTGTGGGTGTGGTTTTTGAAGCAGGGTATAATTACTCAAAGGTCAGAACCATATTTGATTCCGAAAGCTCCGTTTCATCAATTTGTCTTAGAAGCGGTGATATGGGTATTGTAGAGCCTGTGGGATATCTGTCGGCAGATGAAAAATGCAGTATGAATTATATTGACCGCAGTGCAAAAACCGTGGTTGGTGACATTATTGAAACCAGCGGAACAGGCGGAATATATCCTCGCGGAATAAAAATAGGAAAAATCACCGAAATCAAAGAGGACAGCAGAAATCTTACTTTGAGTGCAGTCCTTGAAACAGATGTTAAGATAAAAAATCTTGACAAGGTATTGGTTACAGTGGATTAATTACGGAAGTGAAAAAAGTGACGCATTTGAAGAAATTTATATGGGTGTATGCAGCATATCTTGTGCAGACGCTTGTATTAAGCGAAATCAAAATATTTGGCTGTTCTCCCGACATCATATCGGTAGTATTGGTAATCCTTGCAGTATCGGAGGGATATATGCTTTCTGCTGCCATAGGCTCCTTTGCAGGAGTGCTTATAGATACCCTGTCGGGGAAGCTTTTCGGAATGAATACGCTTATATTGATGTACTATGCACTCTCTGTAAGTCTTCTCACCGATAAGAAAAGCGAAAATTCCCCCATTATAGTCAGCTTTATTTACTTTGTAAGCATAGCGGCGAAAGAAAGTCTGCTTGCAGTTATTAAAATGCTTCTTGGTTACAGCTTGCCCATCGGTCATTTATTTACCAATATATTGGTGAAAGGCGTTTTCGGCGGAATATGCATACTCATCATTGTATGGTGGGTGTACAGAAAAGAAATCAGCATATTCTTTAGAAGAAAAACAAAGGAGGAAAACGTATGAAACCTAAAAGATATACAGCGTTTTATATCCTTTTTGCAATAATAGCAGTAATTATATTGCTCCGCCTTGTAAATTTACAGGTGACTCACGGTGAATACTACAGGGAAAAAAGCAATACACGCACGGTAAGAAGTGTAGAGCTTGTAGCACCACGCGGTGAAATACTTGACCGTAACGGCAGAGCAATCGTTAAAAACGCTACAGGCTTTAGTGTGTACATTTTAAGTGTCGATGGAAGAAGTTCAAGTCAGCTTAATGCGGTTATTAATAATTTATTTTTCACTCTTGGCAATACATCAGGGAGAATAGACGGTGTTCTTCCGCTGACTGAGCAAAGCGGAAAATATTTTTTCAGCATAGAATCCGCCTCAGCTAAAAAATGGAGCGAAGAAAACGGGTTTGGCAAGAAGGCATCGGCACAGGAAATTATTAATGCCCTTTGCGAAAAGTACGATATTGATACAAAGAAATATACAGGTCAGGAAATCATAGAGATTGCCGCCACCCGTCTTAATATGAAAAAGCTCGGCTTTTCATCGGCGACTCCGTATCTTTTCGCCGAAAATGTCCCCATTGAGGAAATATCGGTTATAAAGGAACAGCCCGAAAGCTTTTGGGGTGTCAGCATTGTAACCCAGCCACTAAGGAGCTATCCCTATAAAAGTCTGGGAGCTCATATGCTGGGCAGAGTGGGCGTGGTAAATGCCGACGAATATAAGGCAAATAAGGAAAACGGATATACAATAAATTCCCATATAGGAAAAGACGGAATTGAAAAGCTACTGGAGGAATATCTTCGCGGAGAAAACGGCAGAGGCATAGTTGAACAAAGCTCTCACGGCAGGAGTATGGGGCAGAGCATCACAAAGGAGCCTGTAAGCGGAAGAAACGTGAATCTCACCATTGACCTTGATATGCAGATTGCCTGTGAGGAGGCACTGGAGGATACAATAAGAGCAATTAATTCCGCAGGAAGCACTGCTGAAAATGGTAGAGATGCCGATGCAGGCAGTATGGTGGTAATAGATGTCAATACGGGAGATATTCTCGCAATGGCATCATATCCGTCATATGAGATTACAACCTTTACACAGGATTATAATTCACTTCTCAAAAACCCCTCGAAACCGCTTTTTAACAGAAGCTTGGCAGGAACGTATTCGCCTGCTTCCACCTTTAAATTATTGGTAGGAACTGCGGCTTTGGAGGAGGGTATAATAACCACTGATGAAGAAATTCTTGATACAGGTAAATATACCTTCTTTAAGGATTATCAGCCTGGGTGCTGGATATATAACCAGACCGGCGGAACTCACGGGTATCTTAATATCTCCGAAGCAATAAGAGATTCGTGCAATGTATTTTTCTTTGATGTGGGAAGAAGACTGACCATAGAAAAGATTAATAAATATGCTGAAAAATTCGGGCTTGGACAAAACAGCGGAATAGAACTTTCGGCAGAGGAAAAGACAGGCGTTGTGGCAAGTCCCGAAAACAGAAAAAAGAATAACGGCATATGGTATCCCGGTGACGTGTGCCAGACGGCAATAGGGCAGTCAGACACACTTGTCACCCCCATACAGCTTGCAAACTATATTGCCACGATTGCAAACGGCGGAACACGTTACAGACCCCATATAATAAAATCAATTCAAAGCAATGACAAAAAATCGGGCAGTGAAACCGAGCCTGAGATTCTTTCTAAAATTGACATGAGCGAAGAAAACAGAAAAGCAATAGTTAAAGGACTTCGCATGGTGGTAACGGAGGGAACGGCATATAATGCTTTCCACGGATGTAAGGTTTCCGTAGCGGCAAAAACGGGCAGTGCCCAGACATCGGGTGTTTATACCAACGGCGTTTGTGTAGCCTATGCACCCTATGAAAAACCGCGTATAGCCATAGCCTGCGTGATTGAAAAGGCAGGAAGCGGTGCAAATGTTGCACAGGCTGTGAGAAAGGTAGTGGACAGCTATTTTGAAAACTCACAGGTTTTGGATATGCAGACAGGAGTATTAACTAAATAAGGGAGGTTTAATATGTGTCCTCTTACGATAAAAGGTCACGGCAAGGAAATTGAACTTTGTTTTACTGAGGGAATTTCTTTTTCGGAGGCGATTGAGGAACTTGAAAATCTCACCAATGATAAAAAAAGCTTTTTTGAAAATTCCCACACGCGTGTTTCCTACAGCGGAATAGAGCTTAAATATAATCAGGAAATGCGTCTTGAATTAATAGTAAAAAGGCTTTTTAAAAAAGATGCAATGCTTGTAAAAAAGCACTGCCTTTCACTAAAACAGCTTGAGTATTCGTTAAACCAAGGGGAAAATATATGCCTCGTGGTTAAAAAATCTCTAAGAAGCGGGGAAACAGTCATAAGCCGCGGAGATGTTATAATCTACGGTGACGTGAATCCGGGGGCATATGTAAAAGCAAAGGGGAACATAACCGTAATAGGTGCACTAAGAGGAGTGGCACACATAACGGGAAGCGGAAAGGTATATGCCACTTATATGCAACCCTCGCAGATAAGGATAGGAAAGGTCTGTTCTTATAACAAAAGGAACGAAAATGTCGCCTCGGCAACAGCAGTGGCGGAAAATGGCGAAATAATCTTACAGAGTTTATGACTTTGATATAGACCTTTATAAAAAAATATGATAAAATAACCCGTGGGGTGAAAATAATGAGTGAAATAATAGTTATAACAAGCGGTAAAGGCGGAGTAGGAAAAACCACAACTACCGCAAATATAGGTGCCGCATTGGCACTTACAGGGAAAAAAGTTGTAATGATAGATACAGATATCGGGCTTAGAAACCTTGATGTCATTATGGGCGTGGAAAATAGGATTGTCTACGATCTGGTAGATGTGGTTGAGGACCGTGTTCCCTACGAAAAGGCACTTGTAAGGGATAAAAGATATGAGGGGCTTTTTCTTCTCCCTGCGGCACAGTCAAGGGATAAAAGTGCCGTTACCACAACGCAGATGAAGCATCTTATAAGGAAAATGGAAGACAGCTTTGACTACATACTCATTGACTGTCCTGCAGGAATCGAGCAGGGGTTTGAAAATGCCGTTGCCGCTGCAAGGAAGGCAATAGTGGTAGCAATGCCCGAAGTTTCCAGCGTGAGAGATGCCGACAGAATTATCGGGCTTTTGGAAAAACACGATATAAAAGATATTAAACTCGTGATTAATAAATTAAGACCTAAAATGGTTGAAAACGGAAGCATGCTGGGTATTGATGATATGCTTGATATACTGGCGATTGACCTCGTCGGAGTTGTCCCCGATGATGAAGATATTATTGTAGCGGCAAATAAGGGCGAATATGTCTGTGCCATAAATAACTCCCGCAGCGGACAAGCCTACAGGAATATTGCCGCCCGTCTTAACGGAGAGCATGTTGATTTAATGAAACTTAAACAGAGCTTTTTTGAAAGACTCTTTCAGAAAAAGCGGAGGGCATAGAATGAGAATGTTTTTTGCACGGCTTAAAAGCCAAAGTGTAACAGAAGCAAAAAACAGATTGAAATCTGTAATAAAAAATGATAGAATAAATGTGACACAGAATAAAACATTAGAGAAAATGAAAAAAGAGGTTTCGGCGGTGCTTTTAAATTATTCCATGAATCATGGACAGCCGCCGCAGGTTTCGGTTACTTGTGAGAATGGGACGCTTTTAGTCCTTAGGGCATATGTACCGATTAAGGAGGAGAATTACATAGGATGAATATTGCTTTAATTGCTCATGATAAGAAAAAGGAGCTTATGGTTCAGTTTTGTATTGCTTATAAAGGAATTCTTTCCAAACACAAGCTTTTTGCCACGGGAACAACAGGGGGTCTTATTATAGAGGCAACAGGCCTTGATGTGCATCGCTTCCTGTCAGGCCCTCAGGGCGGCGATCAGCAGATAGGTGCACACATAGCATATGATGAAATTGACCTTGTTCTCTTCTTCCGCGATCCGCTTACGGCACAGCCTCACGAGCCTGACGTAAGTGCACTTTTCCGTCTTTGCGACGTGCATAATGTACCCCTTGCAACGAACGTTGCCACAGCGGAAGTGCTTATCCACGGTCTTCAGAGGGGTGACCTTGACTGGCGTGATATTGTCAATCCTAAGAATAAGTAAGGCGGATAGTTATTATGGAAACAAGAGTAGCACTTCTTTCGATTATAGTTGAGGAGCCTTCTTCTGTTCCAAAGCTTAATGAAATTCTTCATGAATACGGAGAATTTATTATAGGCAGAATGGGGCTTCCTTACAGAGAAAGAAATATTAATATCATTGCCATTGCAATGGACGCACCGCAGAGTGTAATCAGTGCTCTTTCGGGGAAAATAGGCAGACTTCAAAATGTTACCGTTAAGGCTACATATTCAAATATAGCAGAAAAGGACGGTGCAGAGCAATGAGTCTTAACACACAGACTTCCTCCGAGAGAGTTCATATAGGCTTTTTCGGCTGTACCAATGCAGGCAAATCAAGCCTTGTAAATGCCGTTACATCACAGGAAACGGCACTTGTATCGGAAATATCGGGAACAACAACCGATGTTGTAAGAAAGGCGATGGAGCTTCTTCCAATAGGACCGGTACTTATAATCGACACTCCCGGATTTGACGATGAAAGCATACTGGGGGAAAAAAGAATTGAAAATACAAAAAAAGCACTTCAAAGCACAGATGCCGCAGTGCTTGTGTGTGATGCCAATAAAGGTATGACAGATAAAGACAGGGAGATAGAGGAACTTCTCAAAGGAAAAAATATCCCCTATATAACTGTGTATAACAAAGCTGACACGCTTTCTGAAAGAAAGAGCGATTTGTTTTATGTAAGTGCAATGACAGGGGAGGGAATAGCAGAGCTTAAAGAAAAGCTTGGCGAGCTTATTCCCGAAAAATCAAATAAAATGCAGATTGTCGATTCCTTTGTGAAAAAAGGTGACATGATAGTTTTGGTAACTCCCATTGATGAATCCGCACCAAAGGGCAGAATAATTCTACCTCAGCAAAATGTACTTCGGAATTTACTGGATATAGGTGCTGTAACTTTGGTGGTTCAGGTGGAAGAACTAAGCGGTGTGATTGAAACTCTCGGAAAGAAGATTTCGGCTATTATAACCGACAGTCAGGCATTTAGTGAGGTTTCAAAAATAGTCCCCGAATGTATGCCCCTTACTTCGTTTTCCATACTTTTTGCAAAGTATAAAGGGATTCTGGACGAAGCGGTAAAGGCTGTAAGCGTAATAGAAAACCTTCAGGACGGAGATAAAATATTAATTGCCGAGGGATGCACTCATCACAGGCAGTGTAACGACATAGGAACAGTAAAAATCCCCACATGGATTAAAAAACACACGGGGAAGGATATATCCTTTGAATTTACTTCGGGCAGAGATTTCCCCGAAAATGTTTCTGAGTATAAAATGGTCATTCACTGCGGCGGCTGCATGATAAACGAGCGTGAAGTAATAAGCCGTATGGAAAGAGCGAAAAAACAGAATATTCCCTTTACCAATTACGGAATTTTGATTGCATATATTAACGGAATCCTAAAAAGAAGTATCGAGGTTTTCCCAAATCTTAATGAATTGATATAAAACAAAACATTATTTCCGTTTTGTGTTGCTAAATTATATATAGAAAAGACGTATTAATTATTGCAATAAATGGCTTTTACGAGCCATTTATTGCTTTTTCTTTTGTATAACTCTTGTAAAAGGCAATAATATATGGTAAAATAAAGAAAAACAGTATATGTTTGTGCAGAGGTGACGACATGGAAGTAATTAACAGACGCGGGGGTTTACCCCGATTTCGCAAGGCAATAGAAAACGGCAGGCTTCGTTTGGGCTTTATAGGAGGCTCAATTACGGAGTTTGCAGAATACCGAGGCTGGACGGAGTCCTTTGTAGGCGGACTTATGCAGCTTATTCCCGATGTGGCAATTTCCGTGAGGAATGCAGGCGTAGGGGGAACAGGCTCAAGCTATGGTGCTTTCAGAGTCCAGCGTGACATAATCAGTAAAAACTGTGACCTTGTTTTTGTTGAGTTTGCGGTGAATGACCGCGGCATGGAAAAGGAATACCGCATGCGTTGCCGTGAAGGTCTCATTCGTAAGCTCATTAAAGCAGATTGCGATGTGGTTATCGTATATACATATTGCAAGGAAATGTACGAGCCGATGATGAAGGGAGAGGTTCCCGATACCATTGCCGAGTACGAGGAGCTTGCAAAGCATTACGGACTGAGCAGTGTATGGATGGGAAAATACGCATTTGATGAGTACAGGGCAGGGCTTATGCGTTTTGAAGAATGGCTCCCTGACGGACTTCATCCGCAGGAACGTGGAAGCTATTCCTACGGTCAGAGTGTGCTTAAATTTATAGAGCCTGAAATAAAATCAGATGCTCCGCGTGCACCCTTCTCTGGGCCTTTGAAAGAGGATAACTGGGAAAATTGCGAAATGATTCCCTTTGATTTGATTAAGTGGCAAAAACCGTGGAGGCTTCGTGATAACTCCCGTTTCCATATCAGAAACGAATATCTTGATACTTCTGCGGCAGGAGCAAGTCTTAAGTTTGACTTTGAGGGGACAGGAATTTCACTGGTGCTTATGAAAGGCGTTATGGCGGCGTGTTTCAAGTACCGCATTGACGGCGGTGAATGGATAGACGAGCCGGGAGGAAGTGCCGTGGAAATGTGGCAGGGAAATAATGACTGGTTCAAGTTTATGACACTTTGCGAAGGACTTGAAAACACAAAGCACACATTTGAGATTGAGGTAGGTGCCAATCCCAAGGGTAGCAGATGTTGTATTGAAATGATAGGAGTTTTAAAATAGATTAGAAAGGAAGATTGACAAAATGGACAAGACAATGTTTGATGCGGCTTTAAGTAAGCTCAAAGCAGATTACAAGGCCATTGCAGAAAGAAAGAACGAGGTGGATATCACATGGTACAACGGTGTGTATGACAGATATAAGTACCCCGTACTTACAAATGCAAATATCCCTCTTACATGGCGTTATGATATGAATTACGAGCGTAACCCCTATCTTCTCGAAAGAATAGGTGCAAATGCGGCTTTTAATTCAGGGGCTATCTTCCACGATGGAAAGTATGTACTGGTTGTGCGTGTTGAGGGTAACGACCGTAAGAGTTATTTTGCAGTTGCAAGAAGCGAAAATGGTATTGACAACTTCGTGTTTGATAAATACCCCGTAAGGCTTCCCCAAACTGATGAAATTGATACAAATGTTTATGACATGCGTCTTACAAAGCATGAAGACGGATGGATTTACGGACTTTTCTGTAGCGAAAGAAAGGACAAAACAAATCCCGATACCTCTGCAGCAGTTGCAAAGTGCGGAATTGTACGCACAAAGGACCTTGTAAACTGGGAAAGACTTCCCGATTTGGATTCAAAGAATCAGCAGAGAAACGTTGTTCTTCATCCCGAATTTGTGGATGGCAAGTATATGCTTTATACACGTCCCTCAGACGGATTTATCGATGTTGGTGGCGGCGGCGGTATCGGCTGTGCACTTATTGACGATATGACGAAGGCAACTCTCGGCGAAGAGCTTATTATCGACAAAAAAGTCTATCATACAATTAAAGAGGTTAAGAATGGTGCAGGTGCTACGCCCATTAAAACAAAGTATGGTTGGCTTCACATCGTGCATGGTGTAAGAAACACAGCCGCAGGTCTCAGATATGTAATCTACTGCTTTATGACTTCGCTTGAAGACCCCAGAAAGGTTATTTATACTCCCGGTGGTCACCTTATTGCCCCTGTGGGTGAGGAAAGAATCGGCGACGTTTCCAATGTTGTTTTCACAAACGGTGCTATTGAGAAGGACGGAAACATATATATTTATTATGCATCATCCGATACCAGACTTCACCTTGCAACCACAACTGTTGAAAAAATGGTTGACTACTGCAAAAATACTCCGCAGGACGGTTATACTACACATACAAGTGTTGACGCAATTTGCCGTCTGGTTGATATGAATGATAAAAATTAAATTTATAGAGGTGTATTTATGAATTACAAAGAAGCATACGAAAAATGGCTTACATCGGACAAGGTTACTGAGGAAGTAAAGGCAGAACTTCGCTCTCTTTCAGAAAAGGAAATTGAGGACAGATTTTATAAAGAACTGGAATTCGGTACAGGCGGTCTTCGCGGAATTATGGGTGCAGGAACAAACAGAATGAATATCTACACCGTGAGAAAGGCAACACAGGGACTTGCACTCGAAATTCTGGACAAGGGTGCGGCTCTCGCTGAGCAAGGCGTTGTCATTGCACACGATTCAAGAAACAACAGTGCTCTTTTTGCAAAGGAATGTGCAAAGGTGCTTTGTGCAAACGGAATCAAGACCTATCTTTTTGAATCACTTCGTCCTACTCCAGAGCTTTCCTTTGCAGTTCGCCATCTCGGATGTGCAAGAGGTATTGTTGTAACTGCAAGCCATAATCCCAAGGAGTATAACGGATATAAGGTTTACGGAGAAGACGGCGGACAGCTTCCTCCCGAAGTTGCTGATATCATTATCGGATATATTAATAAGACAGATATTTTTGAAGACATAAAAATCAGCGATGCTCCCGACTATATTTCTATCGGAGAAGATGTTGACAAGGCATATATTGATGCTGTTAAGGAGCAGTCACTGGGAATTAAAATCCCCGATGATTTCAAGGTTGTATACACTCCCATCCATGGTAGCGGAAATAAGCTTGTAAGACGTGTTCTGGATGAAATTGGAGTAAAAAATGTATTCGTAGTTCCCGAACAGGAACAGCCTAACGGTGATTTCCCCACTGTTAAAAGCCCTAATCCCGAAAACCCCGAAGCATTTACAATCGCTCTTGAATATGCGAAAGAGCAGAATGCAGATATCGTTTTCGGTACAGACCCCGACAGTGACAGAATCGGTGTTGTGGTAAGAAAGAATGACGGAAGCTTTGCAGTACTTAACGGTAATCAAACGGGTGCACTTCTTTGTGAGTTTATTCTCAGAACAAGAAAAAATGCAGGCACACTTCCTAAGGAAGGTGCGGTAATCAAAACTATCGTTACCACAGAAATGATTCGTGCTATTGCTGATAGCTTCGGCATGGAAACAATCGATGTTCTTACAGGATTTAAGTTCATTGGTGAAAAAATTAAGGAGTTTGAAGCTGAAGGTAAGTTCGATAAGTATATTTTCGGACTTGAAGAGAGCTATGGCTACCTTAAGGGAAGCTATGCTCGTGACAAGGATGCAGTTGTTGCTTCTATGCTTGTTACAGAGCTTGCGGCAGACCTTAAGTCGCAGGGTAAAACTCTTTACGACGGACTTGTGGAGCTTTACGAAAAATACGGCTATTTCCTTGAAACTCTTGAAACAAAAACCCTTACAGGTATTGAAGGTGTAGAAAAGATTAAGGCTATTATGAAGAAGTTCAGAGAAGAAGGCGTTCCCATGGAAACCGTTAAAACTCTTGACTATTCACAAGGTATAGATGGACTTCCCAAGAGTGATGTTCTTAAATACTTCCTCAGTGACGGAAGCTGGTTTGCAGTTCGTCCGTCCGGTACAGAGCCGAAAATCAAGTTCTATTTTGGTGTATGCGGAAAAACGCAGGAGGAAGCACAGGCAAAGTCAAAAGCACTTATGGATAGTGTAACTGCACTGCTGTGAAACTGATTTAGAAGAAGGGGATGTAAAAAAAGTCCAGAACGCAAAAAGGCGACAATAATACGGAATTAAGGCGGTTTATGATTTGTAAAATGTTTTAATTTGGTTGAAAAATCTCATTTTATTCGATTTTTCTATATTTTGTAAGCCTTTTTGCTACGAACAAACT
>JAFTOF010000006.1 GCA_017451505.1 Clostridia bacterium
AAAAAAGTCCAGAACGCAAAAAGGCGACAATAATACGGAATTAAGGCGGTTTATGATTTGTAAAATGTTTTAATTTGGTTGAAAAATCTCATTTTATTCGATTTTTCTATATTTTGTAAGCCTTTTTGCTACGAACAAACTTTGCCTCTCGCTGTATACACATACAGCTTCGGGTAACCCAAAGCTTACGCTTTGGCTCAGTTTGTCCGTTCTGAAGCATTTTTTCCTATCCCCATATAAAAAAGGCGGTGTAAAAACTCGTTTTTTTACACCGCCTTTTTATGTCATCTATTTTTTATATATTAGTTGCTTTTTGCGTTCTGGACTTTTTTCCTTTCCCCATTTACCTTATGCTCCACACGCTTTTGAAGTACACCGACGGCATATTCTGCTTTTGAAGCTTGGTGTTGTATCTTTCTTTTATGGCAATGGCATCAAAAAAGGTTTTCCAAAGCTTTTCCACATCTTCTTCGCGGGTGCTTTTGGAGGGCGGTGTTAACCCCTCGCTGGAGGAAATATGCCAATCCTTAGTATCGTAAACGGCACAAAGATTATGGGTGGCATCGTGAAGAACAAAAGGGATAACCTTTAACCTTTGTATAAAAAACGGGGTAAGAACAGGCAGAAGATTGTTTTGGGGAGTTATCTTAGCATATTGAACGCCCCAATCCATAACGCTAAAGCGTGTGAACTGACGATATTTCTCTGTTTCACGTGAAACATTCTGTGCAATCTCAAACGCGGCGGCAACAGTATCGTCGGAAAGTGCCGAATTTGTCTTTTGCCCGTTTTTAAATCCCAGCATCATATATTTGTATATAATAAGGTCCTTTTGGCTGTCGTTGCTTAAAAAAATGTAGTAAATGCGGCGAAGCCCGAAAGAGCCTATTTTTTTATAAAGTGCACTGTACACCCTGCGTGCATAGTTTTTGTTTGTGATTACCTCCACATAGCGTGTGTCAAAGCTGAGCTGGAGGTTTTTCTCCGTTCCTATTCCGCAGGGTGTTATGCGGGAATAGACCGCCTGATACACCACCGTTAAAAGCCCGTCAAAGCTTCCGTCATAAATATAATAAATGGAGGAATTATCTATTATTTTACTGTAATTCATAGCGTTCTCCTTTATAAATTCCTTATAACTGTCCCGAAACTGCCGTAAGCCGCTCGGCAGGCGGAGGCAGAAGATGGTCGTAGTTTCCGTCAAAAAATGAAAGCTGCTGCACTTTTCTTACCGATTCAAGCATAGGGCTTGCGTGCACAAGGGAATCGTAGATAAAGGCTTCGTTCATTTTAAATGCGTTATACATGTATTTTCCCTTGCAGGTAATAAAGTACGCAGCCCTTTTTAAGACAACACGCAGTTTTTTCAAATCCTCAAAATCAAGAGAGGACACCTTTCTTGCCCGATATATCCTTTTTGCACAGACAACACCTATCCCCGGCACTCTCAGAAGCATTTCGTAGGGGGCGGTGTTTATTTCTACGGGGAAAAGGTGAATGTTTTTCATTGCCCAGTTGCATTTAGGGTCTAAAAGAGGGTCAAAGGACTCTCCCTCGTCAAGAATTTCCCTTGCATCAAAGCCGTAAAAACGCATAAGCCAGTCAGCCTGATAAAGCCTGTGCTCCCGAAGAAGCGGCGGCGGAACGTCCTTTGGCAGAGCAGGGTGATTGCCCACAGGGATATATGCGGAAAAATAAACCCTTTTAAGGGCGTATTTATTATAAAGAGCCTGTGTTAAGTTTAAAATATGGTGGTCGGAATCGCCCGTTGCACCGATTATCATTTGAGTGCTTTGCCCTGCAGGGACAAAATGCTGTTTGTGTTTCACGGTGAGGGAAGCCTCTTTTACCTCGGAAATGGTTTCTTTTATAAGCTTCATAGGGGAAAGCACGCTTTCCTTTGTTTTCTGCGGTGCTAAAAGCTTCAGTCCCTTTTCACTGGGAAGTTCAATGTTCACGCTCATTCTGTCAGCGAGAAAGCCTATTTCACGGGTAAGCCTTTCCGATGCACCGGGAATCCCTTTCACATGAATATATCCGTTAAACCCATACTTGAAACGGAGAAGCTGCAAGGTTTTTAGAAGAAGCTCCGCCGTGTAATCAGGGGATTTTATAATGCCGGAGCTTAAAAAAAGTCCCTCTATATAATTACGCCTGTAAAAATCAATGCACAGCTCGGACAGTTCCTCGGGAGTAAACGTGGCTCTGGGAATATCGTTGGAAATGCGGTTGTGACAATATTTGCAATCATTAATGCAGTAGTTTGTAAAAAGGACTTTTAACAGGGAAATACATCTGCCGTCTGCGGAAAATGCGTGGCAGCAGCCTGCCGCAGTGGGCGAGCCAATACCTCCGTAATCAGTAGTACGTGAGCTTCCGCTTGAAGAACAGGAGGCATCATATTTTGCACTGTCGGCAAGAATCTTGAGTTTCTCCATAAGCTCCATAGAAATACACCTCGTTTTCCGTTTGTGAAAATAGTATAGCACAAAAAAACAAAAAATGCAAACAAATGTTCGCATTTTTTGAAAAATATTTGTGAAAAACTTAATTTTTATTTATAAAGTAGCTTTTTCATTCTGGTGAGAAACTAAATTTTTTATAAAAATAGCGGCAATGGGTCCGAAAATAAGTCCTGCAATTCCGAAAAGCTTCATTCCCGAATACATAGAGAAAACCGTGAAAAGGGGGTGAACACCTAACTTTGTTCCGAGGATTTTCGGCTCGCAGAGCTGTCTTGTTGCCATTGCAATCCCGTATAAAATCAAAACTCCCCACCCCAGAGAGTATTCCCCCAAAAAGAAATTGAATAAGGAAAAAGGAATAAGAATTGTTCCCGTGCCTAAAATGGGAACGGCATCTACAACCGCCGTAATAAGTGCCAAAAGAAAGGCAAAATCAATTTTAAGGAGCAAGAACCCCGTAAAAAGCACCGCAAAAATAATTGATTCTATAATAAGCTGTGCTTTAATATATGAAAATGTAACGGAAAGAAAAGAATTTTTGATTTTCATAAAACCGTTACACACCTTTTCCCCGAAAAAGTTTTTTGAAAATGAAGCAATTCCGTCTTCTTCTTTCAAAAGGAAAAAGGTTGTAAATATAGTAGTAAAAAGCCATATAACCATAGACGGAATATTCTTTATAATATCAAGAAGAAAAGTCCCTGCAGTTTTTAAAAAGTGGACAAGATTATCGCGGACTGCGTTAAAAAGTGTGGGGAGAACTGTGTCGGAGGAGGTTTTTACGATTCGGGGGAGGGAGCTTCTTTCAATTAATACGGATACTTTTTCCGAAATGTCGGGAAAAGTACCTGTACTTAGAAAGTTTATGTTCTCGGCAAGGGAGGAAAGCTCACCAATAAGCGTGATTAAAAGAAAGCGAAGTACAATAAAAAATACTGAAGAAATCAAAATAAGCGAAAAAAGAGAGGATAAGGTTGGATTTAGATGATTCCTGCGTAAAAGTTTATTTAAGGGATTTGCCGCAAGATAAAGAAAAAATGCCGTTATAAACGGGGATAAAATACTTACGAGGTACGGAAAAGCCCAAATAAGGAGTAAAAGAGGCACTAAGAAGATGATAAAATCAATAAAAAGAGAACGCAGAGTTTTAAAGGATATTAGTTTCAAAAAACTCCCCCCTTAAATAAAAAATAGAAAGAGCAAATTTGCTCTTTCTATTTTACGCCTTTAAGGAAAGGTTTAATCATTTATCAAGAAAAATACTCATAATTTTATAGCCTTCGGAAATAACCGTGCCGTGCATTTGGGCATCTTTTTCAATAAAGCGGATATTATTTCCCTTATTATCGCCTTTTTTGTAAATCACGCAGGGAACTGCCTCACGGCTGTGCGTTTTTGTGGCAATGGGAGTCGGGTGGTCGGGCATTACCAAAAAGGCATAATCCTCGCCTGCTTCGTCGAGGCGATTTTTTATATAACCGATAACCTTTTCGTCTATAAGCTCAAGTGAGCGAACCTTTCCCTCTGCATCGCCCTGATGTCCGCACTCGTCGGGAGCTTCAAGATGAACATAAACAAGGTCGGCACCCTCATTTAAAAGGGCATCTGCCGCGGCTTTTGCCTTGCCGTCAAAATTAGTGTGGATATTTCCCGTCGCACCATCAACGTCAATACTGTTCATCCCTGCTAAGATAGCAATGCCTTTAATAAGGTCAACGGCACTTACAACCGCACCTTTTTTTCCGTAGGTTTCATAGAAATTATTAAGGGCAGGCTTTGTTCCCTCGCCCCAGATCCACATAGAGGTGGCAGGATTTTTTCCCTCGGAAATTCTCTTTTGGTTAATGGGGTGGTTTTTAAGGATTTTTTCACTTTTTTTCATCAAATCCAGAATTCTTTCATCGGAGGGGAGATAATCCTTTATCTTTCTGTCGGAAATATCGTGGGGAGGTGTCAGAGTGAAGCTTTCGGGAGCATTTTCCCAAACAAAAAGGTGTCTGTAGCTCACTCCGCCGTAAAAATGAATGTCACCGCCGCCAAGCTCTTTTTCAATTTCAGCCATAAGGGCACGGCTTTCCTCTGTGGAAATTTCGCCTGATGAATAATCAAGCATGGTTTTATCCTCATAATTTTCTTCATCGGAAAGCGTTACAAGGTTTGCCCGAAATGCCGTCTGATTATCAGCGAGCGTTACCCCGATTGAAGCAGCTTCCAGCGGGGAACGGCCTGTATAGCAGTCCAATGGATTATATCCCATAACGGAGAGGTTTGCCACATCGCTGCCCGGCTTTAGTGAATCGGGCACAGTTTTTACAAGGTAAATATCGCCGTTTGCGGCAAAATAGTCCATATTGGGAGTATTACTCTTTTCAAGCGGTGTAAGATTACCCAATTTTTCAACAGGCAAATCGGCACAACCGTCCGTGAGAATAATTACATATTTCATAATATCAAGACCTTTCGGAAAAACTTACTCATATTATAGCAAAAACTTGCCGTTTTTTCAAGGCGAATGAATAAAATTTGTCAATTTAAGCAATATATAACTTCAGAGGTGTAGTAAAATGCATGAAAATATTAAAAAACGCAGACAATTTTTACTTTTGTCCACACTCTTGCTTCTTGTTACAGCGTTTGCCCTGTTTCAGTACAAGAGAGCCGAGGAACTCAGCTACCACAGAAATTTGGAATACAACAGGGTTTTTGCCGAGCTTACGGAATATGTAGATGACCTTGAAATAACGCTTTGCAAAGGACAGGTTGTGTCGACGCCTATGCAGATGGCAAAGCTTTCTGCGGAGTTGCACAGTCAGGCAAGCGGAGCAAAGGCAAACTTAGCCCTTCTTCCCATAAACGGAAGAAATCTTGAAAAGACATCGGAATTTCTTTCACAGGTGGGCGAGTATGCAAACTGTATTTCGGAAAAAATGCTTCGCGGAGAAAAGCTTGGAAAGAAAGAAATTCAAACCATGCAGGAGCTTTCGGGGTATGCCAATACTTTAAAAAGCGGTCTTGATGAAATGCTGATAGGAATAAATGACGGACAAATTTCATTCGATGAAGAAAACAGCTCCCTGCCTTCTTTCCGCGGAGGGAAAACAGCAATGGCAAACGAGCTTG
Source organism: Clostridia bacterium (assembly GCA_017451505.1). Taxonomy (GTDB): domain Bacteria; phylum Bacillota; class Clostridia; order UMGS1883; family UMGS1883; genus UMGS1883. The sequence continues at coordinate 5,586 of JAFTOF010000006.1, forward strand.
AGGCATTGGAGGAGGAATTTCATAATTATCCCTCCCTTATTTACGACGGGCCTTTTTCTCAGCATCTTACCTTAAAGGAATCCCTTTTAACAAAGGGAAAGGCAGAGCTTACAAAAAAACAGGCGTTAAAGAAAGCAAAGAAATTTATGGGAAATGAAAAAGCAAGCGTTTCCGAAATCGGAGGAAAGCTCCCCTGCTACAGCATAAATTCAAATTCCACCGTAGCGGAATATACAAAGCACGGCGGTGTGCTTCTGATGCTGATGAAGGACCGCCATATAGATGAAGAAAAGCTGTCTGTTTCCGATGCAAAGAAAAAAGCCGCCGCCTTTTTAAAGGAGAACGGATTTAATGACATGCGTGAAAGCTACTACGAAAGCATGGGCGGAAGCGTGGTTATAAACTACGCCTACGAGCAGGACGGATATATTGTTTTCCCTGATTTGGTCAAGGTAAAGGTGGCACTTGATGACGGGGAAGTAATCGGATTTGAAAGCCGGGGATATGTGATGAACCACACCTACAGAAATATTCCCAAACCTGTAATTACGCCCGAGGACGCTTTAAAAAATGTGAATCCCGATTTGGAAATCAAGGATACTTCTATGGCGGTAATCCCCCTCGAAAACGGAAACGAAGCCTGTTGTTATCAGATAAAGGGCGTTGTTTCGGGGCGTCATTTCTTAATCTATGTAAACACACAGACGGGCGACACCGAGGACGTGCAGATTCTTTTGGAAAACGAACGGGGAACATTAGCAGTATAAACGGCTTATAAGGTAAGCCTTTCGCAACGAAAAGTTTCTGACGAAAATATTTCGTTGCGAGGTCAAGGGCTACCGCTGTGAGCTCCAAGAAAACGAGGGTGTAAAAAACTTTGTTTTTTACACCCTCGTCCAATATTCGCTTACAGCACTTTTCTTAAGAAGTCCCTGAGTCTTTGATTCTCGTTCTTTTCAAAAATTTCTTCGGGAGTACCTTTTGCTAAAATTTCGCCGTTATCCATAAATATTACGGTGTCGGCAACTTCCCTTGCAAAGCCCATTTCGTGGGTTACAACAACCATTGTCATACCCTCTTTTGCAAGCTCCTTCATAACGTCAAGAACCTCGCCTACCATTTCGGGGTCAAGAGCACTTGTAGGCTCATCAAAAAGAAGAACTTCGGGATTCATACACAGTGCACGTACAATCGCCACCCTCTGTTTCTGTCCGCCGGAAAGCTGGGAGGGGTACGCATTTGCCCTGTCGCCAAGGCCCACTCTTTTTAAAAGGCTGATGGCTTTTTCCTCCGCCTCCGTCTTGCTCATTTTGAGGAGCTTCATCGGGGCAAGGGTCATATTACGAAGAACCGTCATATGAGGGAAAAGGTTAAACTGCTGGAAAACCATTCCCATTCTTCTGCGAATCATGTTAAGGTCTGTTTTATGGTCGGTTACATCAATGTCATCAAAATAAATATGTCCGCCCGTAGGTTCTTCAAGCCTTGTCAGAGAACGCAGGAAAGTGGACTTTCCGCTTCCTGAAGGACCAATTACAACAACAACCTCGCCTTTTTTTATTTCTGCGTTTACGTTGTTTAAGGCGTGAATAGTGCTTTTAAAGCATTTGGAAAGATTTTGTGTTTTAATAACCACTTTATTATCGTTCATTATTTCTCAGTCTCCTTTCCAATATGCTTACAAGCTTGCTAAGCACCAAGACAAGCACCAGATATATAAGTGCGGCAGCAATAAGGGGCATAAACTGGGTATAGGTTGCCGCACGGATTGCGTTTACGGAGTACATCAAATCGCCAAGACCAATGTAGAACGCTATAGAGGTTTCTTTCAAAAGCACAATAAATTCATTGGCCAAAGCAGGGAGTACTGCCTTGAATGCCTGAGGAAGAATGATATAGAACATGGTGGACATATATCCAAAACCAAGGCTTCTTCCTGCTTCTGTCTGCCCTTCGTCTACGCTCATTATTCCGCCGCGGACAATTTCGGCAACGTATGCTCCCGAATTAAGACCGAAGCACACAACTGCCGCAACAAATTTGCTTACACCCATAGGCATAAAGAAAACGAAATAAATAATCATTATCTGTACCATGGCAGGTGTTCCGCGGATTATAGAAATATAAAGCTTGCAGATTAAATCAAGCAGAGATAAAAGGAAATTCTTCTTTTTAAGCTTTATTGCGGTGCATCTTATAAATGCAACTAAAAAACCAAGGAAAATACCTATGATAAGAGCAAAGAAAGTAAGCTTGAGAGTAACCCAAAGACCTGTGAAAATTGTTTCCCAGCGTGCATCTTCTATAAAAATGCGGTAAAAGTCGTATTTAAAACTGTTCCACATTCTCACAATACGGCTTCCCGTGTCGGGAACGCGGTCATCATAGCGGAGCTTAAAGCATTCCACGAGTCCGCGTGTAATATTTGTAGAGCCGATTTCCCTTTCTGTTCCGTCAGAATCCGTATAATGAGTTTTCCCAAGGATTTGTGTCCTTATTTTATCTATTCCGCCGTAGATGAAATCTGCCGTTTCCTTATCTGCGAATATTCTGAGCCCTGAGTCTGTCTGATAAAGGGTAAGTGTGGCCTTTTGCTCGGTTGTATCGCAATCGCTGATAAGAGCAGTCAGCTTTTCCCGAAATTCCCTGTCAAGGTCTGACTTTGACTTATACATTCCTGTGGATTTCTTGGGGGATGTGCCGAGAAACTCATTGTAATGAGGTGAAAGAAGAGTATGTAAATCCACCGTCTTTATACGGCATTCAAGAATAATGTTTTTCTGACTGCCGTAGGAAAGCTCGTCAACCTTAATTGTGTTTTTTTCTGCAATGAGCTTTGATATTTGGGAAACGGCAATTTTGTCAAATTCCTCGTTTACAAACGCTTCTGCCGTGGGAATATCCGTTTCATCAGCCTTTGAACTGCTGTTTAGTGCGTATATTCCTATAAAAATCAAGCCTATTGCAATAAGTACGGATATTAAGCCTATAATAATTTTCTTTTTTGCGGACATTTATTTCCCGCCTTTCGAAAGTTGATAAAAAAGTCAAAGACAGAAGAACTGCTCTCCTGTCTTTGAAAAAACGTGTTCTTTTAATGTGAAGCCTTATTCAGCAGAAATGTATTTTCCGATAATTGTATCAATAGTTCCGTTTTCAGAAAGGGTTTCAAGTGCATCGTTAATTTTTGTGAGAAGCTCTGTGTTGCCCTTTTTGATTGCGATTGCGTAATCTTCAACGGCATAGTCTGTTCCGAGGATTTCAAGACCTGTGTTTGCCGCAACAAATGCCTTTGCAGGTTCGTTATCAATAATAACAGCGTCAACCTCGCCACCTTTAAGAGCCAAAACAGCGTCAGCACCCTTGCTGAACTTTGTTACGTTTTCTTCACCGAAGTCGTCACAGGAGTAAATATCGCCTGTTGTTCCGAGCTGAACGCCAATCTTCTTACCTGCAAGGTCATCGGGAGTTTTGATTGTGCTGCCGCTCTTTACGATGATTGACTGAACGCCTGTAGCGTAGCTGTCGGAGAAGTCAACCTCTTTAAGTCTGTCTTCTGTAACGGTCATACCTGCCATACCGAAATCAGCCTCACCTGCGTTAACTGATGTGATGATGGAATCAAACTCCATATCGATAATTTCAAGCTCGCAGCCAAGCTCTGCAGCGATTTCACGAGCAATTTCAACGTCGATACCTACGAATTTTTCGCCTTCCTTATACTCATAGGGAGGGAAAGCAGCATTTGTAGCCATTTTGAGAGTTGCTGTTTCCTTATCGTCCTGTACAGCCTCTACTTCATTTTCTGTCTGAGCACCTTTGTTTTCGTCCTTGTCGCTTGAGCAAGCAGCAAAAGCAAAAACGGAGAGTGCAAGAACAAGTATTAATGCGAGAATCTTTTTCATAATTTTATTCCTCCAATATTATAAATTACCCTTTCATTATAATTACAAATGTATAAATTTGCAAGCTTTTTTTGTAATTATACAAAATATCTTGATTATTTCTTTAATTTCAATGTTTTTTCGTATGCTTTTATGACCGCATTCATTGCATTTGCCCTGAAGCCGCCGTCCTCAAGTGCACGCACACCTTCAATGGTTGTTCCGCCGGGGGAGCAGACATTGTCTTTAAGCTCGGCGGGGTGCTTGCCGCTTTCAATAACCATTTGTGCCGCACCCAAAACTGTGTTTGCCGCATAAGAAAGAGCCTTATCTCTGGGAAGACCGCAGTCCACGGCTCCGTCAGCGAGTGCCTCGATAAAGAGATATACAAAGGCTGGGCCGCATCCCGAAAGAGCACTTGCTGCATCAATAAGCTTTTCATCAATTTTGTCGGTAATGCCTGCAAGGGAGAAAATCTCACAAAATTCCTTTTCCTCATCTTTTGTGATTTTATCGTCCAACGAATAAAGAACCACGCCCTTTCCCACAGATGCGGGGGTATTGGGCATAATGCGGATAACGGGAGCCTGAAATCCTAAAGCCTCCTTAATTGCACCGATGCTGATGCCTGCCGCCATGGAAACCACGATATAGCGGTCATTGCGGCTCTTTAAAACAGGGGCAATCTCAGAAATCGTACCGAAAATCACCTGTGGCTTAACACCTAAAAAAATGTATTTGCAATTTTTTGCAATATCCTCGTTGGAGGATTTGTTTGCACCTGTTTCACGGCTTAATGAAATTGCTTTTTCCTCCAAAAAGTCGGAGAGAAATACATTTTCCCCGCCTATTGCTTTTGCCGCAGCACCTGCCAGTGCCCCGCCCATATTGCCGCAGCCTATAAAACCTGCAGTATACATATTAATTAACCCCTTTCGTAAAAATGGAAAATTAAAAGTTGAAAGTTGAAAATTGGCTATCTTACCTGTCCGTTACCTTTTATTATATACTTATAAGCATTAAGCTCCCGTAGTCCCATAGGGCCTCTTGCGTGAAGCTTTTGGGTGGAAATACCCATTTCACAGCCAAGCCCGAATTCTCCTCCGTCGGTAAAACGGGTGGAGGCATTTACATAAACGGAGGAGCTGTCAACCGCTGCGGTAAAGATTTTCGCGTTTTCTTCGCTTTTAGTAATAATGCTTTCACTATGCCCGGTGGAATGAAGTGCAATATGCTCTATGGCACTTCTCACGTTCTCCGTTACGCTTACGGCTAAGATGTAGTCAAGAAATTCCGTGTCAAAATCTGCTTCCGAAGCTTTTTTCGTGCCTAAAATTTCATAAGCTTTTTCGTCACAACGAAGCTCTACGGGATTTTCCTTTCGGTTATCAATTAATCTCTCTTTCACAAGAGGGAGAAAATCCTTTGCAATATTTTTATGTACAAGCAGACTTTCAGCCGCATTGCAAACGGAGGGGCGGCTTGTTTTGGCGTTTTCGATTATATTAAGAGCCATTTCAAAATCGGCACTTTCATCAACAAAAATATGGCAAATTCCCGTTCCTGTTTGAATACAGGGAACTTTTGCGTTTTCAAGGCATGCATTGATAAGCCCTGCACCGCCTCGGGGAATAAGCAAATCCACATACCCCACTGCCGTCATAAGCTCTGTCGCACTCTGGCGAGTGGTGTCGGAAATAAGGTTTACCAGATTTTCCGAAAGTCCGCATTCTGCAAGAGCCTCCCTAAGTGCGTCCACAATAGCTTTTGCACTGTTATATGCCTCTTTTCCCCCTCGAAGCACGCACACGTTTCCGCTTTTAAGGGAAAGTGCCGCCGCATCGCTTGTTACATTGGGGCGGCTTTCGTAAATTATTGCCGTAACGCCGATGGGAACAGAGGTTTTTTCGATTATAAGTCCGTTTTCACGCTCCACTCTTTCTATTACCTGTCCTACAGGGTCGGGGAGTGATGCCACGTCACGGATTCCCTGTGCCATGGCGGCAATTCGTTCTTTTGAAAGAGAAAGGCGGTCAATCATCACATCGGAAATTATCCCCTTTGCCTTTTCCACATCAACTGCGTTTGCAGAAAGGATTTTATCGGTGTGCTCAATAAGCTTATCCGCCATACAAAGGAGGGCGTCATTCTTTGTATTTGTATCAAGGAGCATTGCACTAAGCTTCGCCGCCTTGGCGTTTTCAAGTATTTGTCTGGTTGTCATATTTGTTTTTCACCTTGCTTAATAAATCTTGTTCCTACGCTTTTCCCCTCTGCTATATCGTAGAGAACGTAGGGGTTAGCACCATTTGTAATAATCATATCTATTCCGCTTTCGGTGCAGATTTGTGCCGCACGGATTTTGGTAGCCATGCCGCCCGTTCCCAAATCGCTTCCCTTACCGCCTGCCATAGCGATAATCTCGGGTGTGATAGCAGAAACCTCGGGCAGAAGACGGGCATCGGGATTAGTATGTGGGTCAGCGGTGTAAAGTCCGTCAATATCGGAAAGGAGCACCAACAACTCAGCATCACAACTGCGTGCAACAAGGGCACTTAATGTATCATTGTCACCCACCGAGATTTCCTCGGTGGCCACGGTGTCATTTTCATTTATAATCGGAAGTGCACCAAGCTCTAAAAGACGCAGAACGGTATTGCGGAAATTTTCCCCTCTTTCGCTTCTTGTGTTTTCGGAAATATCAGGCGAAGTGATAAGAAGCTGTGCCACAGTATGATTATATTCGGAAAAAAGCTTGTCGTATGTATACATCAGCTCGCACTGACCAACTGCCGCCGCAGCCTGCTTTGTGGGCATATCCTCGGGGCGTTTTCCCAAGGAAAGCTTACCCACGCCCATGCCGATAGCACCCGAAGAAACAAGGATTATTTCATTCCCTGCATTTTTAAGGTCGCTTATAACTTTGCACAAATCCTCCACATGGCGGATATTAAGATGCCCTGTGCTGTGGGCAAGAGTAGATGTTCCCACTTTTATCGCTATACGCATTTTTAATCATTCCTTTACAAAAGCTCCCGTAAGATACTGCTCATTTCCTGAAGACGGGTAGCCGTATTTATCTTATTGCGGAGCTGGGCCGCACCGCTAAGTCCTTTTATATACCAGGAGGCGTGCTTTCTTGCCTCTAAAATACCTCTGTGTTCCCCCTTCAGGGAGCAAAGCAGGGTAATATGCTCAATCGCCATAGAGATTCTTTCTTCGGGGGTGGGGTTAGTTTCCACCTGTCCGACGCCAAAAAGCTCGGTTGTCTGCCTGAAAATCCACGGATTTCCCTGACTGCCTCTGCCAATCATCACAGCGGCCGCACCTGTTTCGGAAAGCATACTTTGTGCGTCCTCGGCACAAAATATGTCACCGTTTGCAATAACGGGGATACTTACCGCTTCGCATACCCTTTTTATAATACTCCTGTCGGCTTTACCGCTGTAATACTGTTCACGCGTTCTTCCGTGGACGGTTACTGCCGCCGCACCGCAGTTTTGGGCAATCCGTGCAAGCTCTACGGCATTTATGTGCTCACTGTCCCAGCCGCTTCGCATTTTTACGGTGACGGGCTTTGTGGCTTTGTCGCATACAGAGCCGATTATTCTTTCTGCTTTGTCAAGGTCCCGCATAAGGGCACTTCCCTCACCGTTACCTGCAATTTTCGGTGCAGGACAGCCCATATTAATATCGGTGAAAAGTCCGTGCTTTTCCACTTCGCATACAGCTGCTGCCATAATAGCGGCATCGCTTCCGAAAAGCTGTACCGCCGTGGGAAGATTGTCCGTCTGCATCAGGGCGTTTGTTTTTTTGTCGGAAAATGAAAGTGCCTTTGCACTGATCATTTCCGTGTAGGAAAGACCTGCCCCGAAGCGGTCGCATATAATTCGGAATGCAAGGTCCGTCACCCCTGCCATGGGGGCAAGAAAGACGTTGTTTTTTAAAGATACATTTCCTATTTTCATCATAAATTAAGCTTCATCTGTCCATATTTTATGTAATTGAGCTTCCTCATTGCCTCGGAAATTCCCAACGCAATAATTGCGGGAAGAATAAAGTACATAAGAAGATTTAAAAGCAGTGCGGTAGAAGCACTCATGTAAGAGGACATTGTTTCAAAGCTCATCAAAGGTCCAACAAGACCTGCAGTTCCCATACCGCTTCCTGTGGGATTGCTCTGCATTTTAAATACCATTGTGGAGACAGGTCCCAAAATCGCACTTGTGAGAATTGAGGGAAGCCATATGAGCGGATGGCGGACAATATTGGGAATCTGAAGCATGCTTGTACCCAGTCCCTGTGCGAAAAGACCGCCCACCTTGTTTTCTCTGTAGCTGCACACGGCAAAGCCAATCATGTTGGCACAGCAACCAACCGTTGCCGCACCTGCTGCAATGCCGTCAAGCCCCAGCACAATGCCGATAGCGGCAGAGCTTATGGGGAGAGTGAGGAACATTCCCATGAGAACACTTACCACGATTCCCATAATGAAAGGATTCTGCTCGGTACCCCAGTTTACCATACCGCCAAGCTCTGTCATAAATTCGGAAATGGGAGGGCCAACCAGAAGTGCCGCCAGCGTACCCGAAAAAATACAACAGATAGGCGTTACCAATATATCTATTTTAGTAGTACCGCTTACAAGCTTTCCTATAAGAATGGCAACATATGCCGCAATAAAAGCACCCAAAGGCTCTCCGGGAGCAACGATTGAAAAAGCACTTCCTGCAAAAATACTTCCGTTTAGTATTTTGCCGGCATATGCACCAATCATACCCGTAACAGCACTGCTTACCATTGTAAGCTGTGATGCACCGAATTTATATGCTACCCCCACACCGATTCCACCGCCGGTAAGCAGGGAGGCAAATTTTCCGCCTATTGTAAAAAGATTGCCGATTTCTCCGCCCAGAAAAGAGCCTATCTGGGTGAGAATCGTTCCCACAATCAGCGTGGCAAAAAGACCGTATGCCATACCGCTGAGGCCATCAATAAAAATGTGGTTAAGAATTTTTTTCAAAGTTTTCATCATAAGCACCCTTTCCAAACACTACTCCATCATATCATTATTTCCTATATTATATATAAAAAAACCGCCATATTCAAGCAAAAACCGCATAAAAGCAAAAAAAACTATTGAAATTTATGATTTTTATGCTACAATGTAGGTAGAATCTATGTAAAAGAGGTGTAGACAATGGCTTATATTATTAACGAAGAGTGCATCGGTTGCGGTGCTTGCGCAGGTGAGTGTCCCGTAGAATGCATTAAAGAGTGCGACGGAAAGTACGAAATCGACGCTGATGCTTGCATCGAGTGCGGTGCTTGTGCAGGTGTATGCCCTGTTGCAGCTCCCAACCCCGCTGAATAATCAGTAATAAACAAAGAAAAGCCGCTGAAATTTTTCGGCGGCTTTTACTTTCTGTGAGAGAGGGAAATGGATTTGATTTCAGCTAATGAAAAGGTAGAGGACTTAGGTCTTAAAGGATATAAAATAATACAAAACAAGGACGGCTTTTGTTTCGGAAGCGATGCAGTGCTTCTTTCACGGTTTGTAAAGCTAAAAAAAGGGGCAAGAGTGCTGGATATGTGTACGGGAACAGGGATTATCCCAGTGCTTTTGTGGGGACTGCAGGAGCCTTCACAAATTGATGCGGTGGAAATTGTGCCCGCAGTCAGCGACATGGCAAAAAGGACAATGGAGCTTAACAATCTGTCGGATAAGATAATTGTACATAATGCAGACCTTAACGATGCCCCCATGCTTTTCGGCAGGCACGTTTTTGATGCTGTTACCTGCAATCCGCCATATATGAACGCAGGGGGAGGAATCGTAAACCCCAAGGATGCCCTTGCCATAGCACGCCACGAAATTGCCTGCACATTGGACGGCGTGGTAAAAAGTGCGGCGGCAGTGCTTAAATCGGGGGGCAAGCTTTTTATGGTGCACAGGGCTGACCGCCTGTGCGATGTCATATCTGCTTTCAGGAAATATAAAATTGAGCCAAAACGCCTCAGCGTGGTATACCCCTCCGAGGGAAAGGCGGCAAATCTGGTTTTGGTTGAGGGAGCACTGGACGGAAAGCCTCAGCTAAAGCTTGAGAGTGCAATTTTCATGTACGACAGGGACGGAAATTATATTCAATCTTTAAAATAAAGGATATTTGCTATGAACGGAAAATTATATTTATGTGCCACACCCATAGGAAACTTAGGAGATATTACATACAGATGCGTTGAAACTTTAAAGAGTGTTGACCTTATTGCGGCGGAGGATACAAGGAGAACACTGGGACTTTTAAATCACCTTGACATAGAAAAACCCCTTACCAGTTACTTTGAACACAATAAAAAGGAAAAGGGCGAGTACCTTATTTCAGAAATGAAAAAGGGAAAGAACATTGCCCTTGTAAGCGATGCGGGAACGCCCGCCGTAAGCGACCCCGGCGAGGATTTGGTGAAAATGTGCATAGAAGCGGAAATTGATGTTGTCCCCGTTCCCGGTGCAGTTGCAGGGATAAATGCACTTATTTCAAGCGGCTTTTCCACACAGCGTTTCACTTTTGAGGGCTTTCTTACCGTGAATAAAAGGGGAAGAACGGAGCATCTTAAATCCCTTTCACAGGAACAGCGTACCATGATTTTTTACGAAGCACCCCATAAGCTTCTTTCCACACTTCGCGATATGCTGGCAATCTTAGGTGACAGGCGGATAGCTCTTTGCCGTGAAATAACGAAAATCCACGAGGAATTTGTCCGCACAACCATTTCAGATGCTATAAATAAATATGAAGAAAATCCCCCTCGCGGTGAGTTTGTGATTGTCATTGAGGGGAAAAGAAGCGAGGAGATAGAAGCCGAAAGGGAAGCCATATGGCAGAAGATGTCCGTCTCCGAGCATGTGGAAATGTATATAAATCAAGGAATTGACGAAAAGGAAGCATTGAAAAAAACCGCAAAAGACCGCGGCGTAAGTAAGCGGGATATATATAATGAATATAAAAGGTAGTTATGATTTTTAAGATATTTTATTTTTGCTTGACAAAGAAAAAAATCCGTGGTATTATATCAAAAGACAAATGTACACGGGTGGTGGACACATGGAGCAAAAAAAGCTTGTAATTGCCGATTTATCGGTGCTTCCCCCTGTTTATCACAAAGTTTTAAAGGTTAAAGAGCTTTTGGAATCGGGAGAAGCAGAAACGGTAAACGAAGCGGCAGATATGGCAGAAGTGTCAAGGAGTGCGTATTATAAATATAAGGACTATGTTTTTCCCTTTAATCAAATGCAGGGAATTTTAACGCTCCTTATAGCAGTAATTGACTTAAAGGGCGTCCTGAGCGATATGTTATCATTTATGAGTGATGCAGGATGCAATATTTTAACAATAAATCAGAATGTACCTGTTAATGGTGTTGCCAATATAACCGTTACCATTCAGACGGAAAATATGCGTCTTAGTACCGACCGCCTTATTTCGGGCCTTCAGATGGTACGGGGCGTGCGAAAGGTAAATATACTTGCCAAGCAATAGTAAAAGGTTTTACAAAGGAAGGTTAGCATATGAAAAAAATCGGAATTATCGGCTTCGGAGTTGTAGGCTCGGGAGTATATGAGATAATAAGAAAAAATAAAGATATTCTCACAAAAAACGCAGGTGAAGAAATCGACGTTAAGAGGATTCTTGATATTCGTGATTTTTCAGCCCATGAGGAGGCACATCTTTTCACGAAGGATTTCAATGACCTTGTAGGAGATAGTGAGATAGATATTGTTGTGGAAACAATGGGCGGAATAAAATTCGCCTATGAATATACAAAGGCACTTCTTTCATCGGGAAAGAGCGTTGTTACAAGCAATAAGGAGCTTGTTGCCGCACACGGCGATGAATTTTTCCGCATTGCAAAGGAAAAGAATGTACGCTATCTTTACGAGGCGAGCGTCGGCGGCGGTATTCCCATTATCCGCCCCTTGGCAAATGATGCGGCGGCAAATGATATTTGTGAGGTTTCAGGTATTCTTAACGGAACTACAAACTATATTCTGACAAAGATGTTTAAGGAAAACGAGTCCTTTGAGGGTGCACTTAAAACGGCACAGGAGCTCGGATATGCAGAAAAAGACCCTACGGCAGACGTGGACGGATTTGATGCGTGCAGAAAAATTTCCATTCTTATGTCACTTGTTACAGGGAAAAAGATTCCCTCCGAAATGGTACACATAGCAGGTATCCGTACCATAACTGCAGAGGATGTGACATATGCGGCGGCAATCGGCTATACAATCAAGCTGATTGGATGCGGCTTTACAAAGGAAGGCATGGTAAATGCCTCTGTTGAGCCGATGCTTATTCCCGAAAGCTGTCCCCTTTCCACGGTGGAAGATGTTTTCAACAGCGTTATGGTAAAGGGAAACATGGTAGATACCCTTATGTTCTACGGCAGAGGGGCAGGCAAGCTTCCCACAGCCAGTGCAGTAGTGGGTGACGTTGTGGATATTGTCCGCAGCGGAGAATATAATCCCTATTTTAGCTGGGAGGAAAGCGACAGGGAAAGCTTTATCCCTTATGAAGATGTAGAGGCGAAATTCTTTGTTCGTATAGAAGAAAGCCAGATTCCTGTGGCGAGAGAGGTTTTCGGAGACAGAGAATTTATAAAAGGTGTTAATGATTACGGCTTTGTAACCGATGAGATAACAATAGGAAAGCTTGCTGCCGATATTGAAAAAATCGGCGGAGTTATAAATAAAATAAGGCTTTACAAATAAGCTAAGCTAATCCCAAGGAGGTAATTATAGTGGGTTTAATAGTACAGAAATTCGGCGGCAGCAGTGTTGCCAATGCGGAAAGAGTTTTCCGCGTAGCGAGCCGTATTGTGGAAACTTACGACGAGGGTAACGACGTTGTGGTAGTTGTTTCCGCACAGGGCGATACTACGGATGATTTGCTGGAAAAAGCGGCAGAAATCAACAAAAACGCATCAAAAAGAGAAATGGACGTTCTTCTCTCTGCAGGTGAGCAGATTTCAATGTCACTTCTTGCAATGGCTATTGAAAAGCTGGGCAGACCCGTTGTTTCACTTACAGGCTGGCAGGCAGGTGTAAGCACCGACAGCAATTATTCAAAGGCTCGCATTAAGCGTATCATTGGCGAAAGAGTTCACCTGGAGCTTGATAAAAAGAAAATCGTTATCGTAGCAGGCTTCCAGGGAATTAATAAGTTTGATGATATTACAACCCTTGGACGAGGCGGCTCAGATACATCGGCAGTTGCTCTTGCAGCGGCTTTGGGTGCTGACCTTTGTCAGATATTCACCGATGTAACAGGCGTGTATACAACTGACCCCAGAATCGTGCCCGAAGCAAGAAAGCTTAACGAAATTACTTACGACGAAATGCTGGAGCTGGCAAGTGCAGGTGCAAACGTGCTTCATAACAGAAGCGTGGAGCTTGCAAAGAAATTTAATGTAAATATGGAAGTGCTGTCAAGCTTTGAAAAAGTTCCCGGCACTATTGTTAAGGAGGAAAACACAGTGGAAAAGATGTTAATCAGAGGTATTGCCCGTGATAATGATGTTGCAAGAATTGCTCTTGTAAATATTGATGATAAGCCCGGAAAGGCTTTCCAGATATTCTCAATTCTGGCTAAGAAAAAGGTAAATGTTGATGTTATTCTTCAGTCAATCGGTCGTGACGGAAGCAAGGATATCAGCTTCACCGTAGGTGCAGGCGACCTTGAAACAGCTCTTAACATAATCAATGAAAACAACGCAATCATCCGTGCTGAGAAGGTTATCCACGATGAAAACGTATCAAAGGTTTCCGTTGTAGGAGCAGGTATGACATCAAACCCCGGTGTTGCCGCAACAATGTTTGAGGCTCTTTATGATGCAGGAATCAATATTCAGATGATTTCCACAAGCGAAATCCGCGTAAGTGTTCTTATTGACAGAAAAGATGCAGAAAACGCAGTGAGAGCAATACACAGTAAATTCAACCTCGCTGACTAAGGCGGAATGAGCCAAAGCAGCACCGACCGCAAAACGCGAGGGGTGCTATATGGGGAGACGCTTTTCTTTGGGTTTTTAACAAAGAGGCTTTGATTGATTAATGTAGAACTTCGCTCAGGCGAAGTTCTATTTTTATGCGTTTTGCTATCCACGAACTTCACCCTCGACGTACCCACGTACGCCTTCGGGCAAACCCCAAGGGGTTCAGTTCGTGAATTCTGCACTACTTTCTCCCATTCCTCAGTGCGTGTGCCAAAGCAGCACCGAACGCAAAAAAATGTGGTTTTTGCTTATAATTACGCATATGCGTATACGCAGAAACGTAAAAACGCATACAATATCGATGAGGTGAAGCAAAATGGATATAAAAGATGCTATTGTAGAGCGATTTATACAGCTGTGCACTGAAAAAGGGATTAAAATAAATGAGCTTGCAACCTTGTCGGGGGTTACTCCGTCTACGGCATATAGTATGATGGATAAATCTCGCCGTGATATTTCAATACGAACAATTAAGAAATTCTGCGACGGGCTGGAAATTACGTTAGGAGAGTTCTTTTCAACCTGTGAATTTGATAATTTGGAACAAGAGATAAAATAAAACTCTTTTGAGGTGATGATTTTGAACATCGGAACAGCAGTTAAGCTAAGAATTCTCGAACTTTGTAAGGAAAAGAATGTTACTGTGAACAAGCTTGCAACCATATGCGGAATAACGCAATCAACGCTGAGCAATATAGTGGGAGGCAGAAATAATTCAGCCACAATTTCTACAATAAAGAAAATTTGTGACGGATTAAATCTTCATATAAGGGATTTTTTCTCCTCCACTCTTTTTGATAATCTTGAGCAGGAGATAAAATAAATAGTATGTTAGTAAGACCCGTTTTGTTAATGTCGGTTCTTTTTGCGGCAGGAATATATTTCTGCACCTTAGGAATCGGCATTTTCTGGATAATCATAATGACCGCCCTGCTCTGTATAGGGGGCGTGCTTCTATACAGGGATAAAAGATGGCTATGCGTGGGGATTTCCCTTTTTATGGTGCTGGGCTTTGGCAGAATGGAGCTTGCCCAAGGCCGAAAAGAGAGCTTGTCGGCGATTTATGGCGGAAGTACCTTTCAGGGACAGGTGACGGTTACCGATTTTTCCGATAGGGGCAGAGCAGAAGCCTTCTTTAAGGACAACGGGAAAAGGGTGAAAATTTATCTCAAAACCAATTCCAATGCTATGTTATATCCGGGGGACATTCTTTGGGGAAGCTTTGCCCTCTCGGAATACTCCCCGTCAAAGACCAGCCTTTTCGATTTTTCTTCGTATATGCACAGTGAGGGGATTTATCTTAGTGCAGAGGCGGAGAGATTTCAATGGGGCGGACGAATGACAAAAGGCATAGAGGGATTCATATACAAAATCCGCACACATATGGACCGTTTGGGCGAGAAAGCCTTTAGCGGCGATAGCCGGGGGCTTTTTAATGCCATGGTGTTCGGAGATAAAAGGCTTCTTTCCGATGAACTTGACGATGCACTGCAAAAAAGCGGGCTCAGTCATATAGCCGTAGTTTCGGGAATGCACATATCTGCCGTTGTTGTGGCAATGGTTTTCTTCCTCAGGAAAATATTCGGCAAGAAACGCTATGTAAATATATTGGTGCTTTTCGGGGCTTTGTTTATAGCTCATATTACGGGAATGGGTGCAAGCGTAATAAGGGCACTTATAATGTGCGTTATATATCATCTTTCAAAAATACTTTACCGTGATAATGACACCTACACAACAATTTCCGCTTCGGCTCTCATCATGCTTGCCGTAAATCCGTATTATCTGGCAAACGTGGGATTTATTCTGTCGCTTTTGTGCGTTTTGGGAATTGTGCTTTACACCGATAAAATAAAGGCAGCAATAGAGGGTATCCTTCCTGAATGGGCAAGTACTGCCGTAGCGGTAAGCGTTGCCGCACAAATTATTATTATGCCTGTTCTCATAGCAAATTTCAGGACGGTTAATCCGTATTCGATTATATCAAATATATTGATATTTCCCGTTTCTTCTCTGTTTGTAGTAATGGGTCTTTTGTATTTTTTAACGGTAAAAATTTCTTTTGTTTCAGCGTTTCTGCAAATAGCACTCCAAAAGCTGGCAGATATTATAGAGGCGGTATGTCTTGGCGTGTCAAAAGTGCCGGGGGCAGGCTTGGAAACAGGGAGAATAGGCATCTTTTTTGCGATAAGCTGGGTTTTTATCCTTATAGCCATACATATTTATCCCGCAAGAAGCGGAGCACTAAAATGTTTGTGCGTAGGTTGGCTTTTAGCAATGTGCATTGCGGTAACCTTTAATCACGGAGAAAAATTGGATATGAGATTTGCCCACTACGGCTCGGACACCTTTTCTGCTCTCAATATTAAAGGCAGCGGTCTAATTTATATTGATTGCCCCGATTACTATGATGCATTGGAGCTAAAAGAGAATTTTGATGAGGAGGTTAAGTGCCTTATTATCTCAGCACTTCCCACGGACGGCGTCTTTTCCCTTCTGGAAAGCAAGCTCCCTCAAATGGTGATTGCATCCGATGCCCTTTTAACAAATGAGGAAAAGCTGGAGCTTGAGCGGGCGGCATCAAGCAAAGGAATACGGACATTATTTCTAAAAGATACAGAGAGAATCAGCGTGGACGGAGCATGGATAGAATATTTTCCCATTAAAAACCTGAGGGGACGAGCCGTGCGTGTTGAATACGAGGATTGTGTTTTCGTATCGCTTCAGGGAATTGTGGCAAAGGACACGCAAAAGCTATTGGAATCGGGTGTTACAATAAAATGCGACTATCTGAAAATTCCCTACAGAATTACTCGGAAGGGGGCAGAGTTTTCCTCTCTTACAGGTGGAAGGGTACTGTTTAGGGAAAAACAATTTACTGTAAGGTAAAATAAGGAATAATAAATTTGTGTTACAACTATGGAAATTTTCATATGTTGTGGTATAATGGAGCAAAAGGAGGAATCCGTATGAATGATAAAATAGAGGGCAGAAATCCTGTCACGGAAGCACTTAAAAGCGGCAGGAGCATAGATAAAATATATGTAAAAAAGGGTGACAAGCACGGAAGTATAATTCCCATTATCCGTATGGCAAAGGAAAAGGGCATCACCGTTACGGAAACGGACGGAAAGAAGCTTGACGAAATGAGCCTTACGGGAGCACATCAGGGAGTTATTGCCCAGTGTGCTATGGCTGAATATGCGACGGTAGACGATATTTTAAAGCGTGCCGAGGAAAAGGGAGAGCCTCCCTTTATTGTTATCCTTGACCGCATAGCAGACCCACGTAACTTAGGCTCGATTATAAGAACGGCAAACTGTGCGGGAGTGCACGGAATTATTATTTCCAAGCACGATTCGGCAACGCTTACCGCTGTTTGTGCCAAGGCAAGTGCAGGTGCAGTGGAGTATACCCCCGTGGCAAGGGTAACAAGTCTTGCCAAAACTATTGACGATTTAAAAAAGAAAAATATCTGGGTCAGCGGTGCAGACGCCTCGGGTGACAAGGATATTTATGATGCTGACCTTAAAGGGGCAGTGGCAATCGTAATAGGCTCTGAGGGTGAGGGAATCAGCCGCCTTGTTCTGGAAAAGTGCGATTTCAAGGTGAAAATTCCCATGAAAGGGGACGTTAATTCCCTTAATGCATCTGTGGCAGCGGCACTTTTTATCTATGAAGCAGTAAGGCAAAATTCATTATAAAGGAGTAATTAAAATGCGTGCAGTAGTAACAGTAGTAGGAAAAGATAAGACGGGTATCATTGCAAGAGTCAGCGGACTTTTTTATGAGAAGAACATCAATATTCTCGATATTTCACAAAAGCTGATGCAAAATCTCTTTACCATGATTGCTCTTGTGGATTTGGAAAAGAGTTCTCTTGGCATGGAGGAGCTTACGGCAGAGCTTGAAAAAGTGGGAAATGAGCTTAGTGTGGCAATCCGTGTTCTTCCCGAGGAAATGTTCCGCCGCTGATTTATATGAACCTCTCTTTCGGATAAAGGAGGGATCTAATTGAAAAGAATAATTGCATTTATTTTAGCATTTGCTATATACGCTTGTGCCTCTGCATCGGCGGCACCGCTCTATTCTTCCACTGAGGAGGAAGTTGTGACAGGCGGTGTTACCCTGACGAAAAAGCAGCAATTTTTCGGCTCTCATGCACTGAATATAAACTGCGTAACAGCCGATTTGAAAAATAAAAACCTAAGCTTTGAGCTTTTAAAGCACAGCGGGGGTAGTGATAAGACCGCCACTGTGAAAGACCTTGCACAGAAAGAGGAAAACACGGTTGTTGCCATAAATGGCGACTTTTTCTCTGCATATAAAGGCGACCAGAATTTCTCTTTGGGAATCGAGGTTAAGGACGGGGAGCTTTTGCAGTCCCATATAAATACAGATATGGCGGCAGGTTTTTTAAGTGAAAACGTGCTTTCCTTTTCGTATCTTACCTACCAAGGCGAGGTGGAAGCACCCGACGGCACAAAAATGCCCATAGCACATATTAACAAACCCACCGATTATTATGGTGCGGTGCTTATGTATACTCCCGAATTTAACGCAGGCACTTCGCCTTTTCTCCCCGAGGGCATCACGGCAGTTACCGTTACGGATAATGTTGTGACGGCAAAGGGCGTAAGCCTTGGCGGAAGTATTTCCATTCCCGAGGACGGGTACATTTTGGTAATTGACGATAATATGACTCCGTTTCTGGAATATAAATTTAACCTTGGGGACACTGTTAAAACAAAAATTGAATTTACTCCCTCGATAGAAAATGTGGAAACTGCATTCGGTGGGGGTACGCTTCTTTTAAAGGACGGCAAAAAAACAGAGATTACCCATAACGTAGCAGGGAATAACCCAAGAAGTGCTATCGGAACAAATGAGGACGGAACGGTGGTTTATTTTATTACCGTTGACGGCAGACAAAACCAAAGCCGCGGCGTGTCTCTTAGCGAGCTTGCCGACATATGCCTTGATTTAGGGTGCGTAAATGCCCTGAACCTTGACGGAGGCGGCTCTACCCAAATGGTGGGAAAAACCCTTAATGACGATAGCCTCCATTTTATAAACAGTCCCATAGAAAACCGAAAGGTGATAAACGCCCCTGCCATTGTAAGCAGTGCCAAAAGCGGTGATGCGGCAGGTGCTTTCATAGAAGCGGAGAATGATTATGTTTTAGCAGGGGACAGCGTAAAGCTCATTGTCACTCCATATGATAAAAACTATAACAAGCCCTCAAGCGGCACTGAAAAAATAAAGCTTGTCGTGTCGGAAGGAAAAGGCAGAATAAAGGATAATATCTTCTATCCGCAGGGAAATGAAACTGCCGTAATCGACGTCTACCTTAGCGGTAAAAAGACCGATAGCTGCACCGTCAGCGTAATAAGTGAGGTCAGCGGAATTATTGCTCCCAGGGAGATAAACTTAAAAAAAGGTGAAAGCTACAAGGGCGAGGGGCAGATAAAGGTCTTTGATAAGCAGGGAAAAACAGCCGTTGTAAGGGATTTAACACTGCTTCAGCCAAGGTTTGATTCAAACTTGGTATCCCTTAGTCTTGATGGAACGGTGAAAGCCATAAGCGAGGGTGCAAGCGAAATTAAGCTGACACATGGGAATGCACAAAGAAGCATTGAGGTTATTTGCGGAGATTATGAAATTGACGCTGAAAAGCCCGTTACGAAAGACCCATTGGCACAGCAGTCCGATGCAGGCTTTGTGTTTGACATTTATGCTTCTTCAAAAATAAACACTCTCTTTGACAGAGCTGCCTACGCTCATAATATGAACGTACTGAAAAAGGCAGATGCCTCCGTTATTATAGGAGGAGATAAGCCGCATGACCTTACTCCCGACAGGCTTAGTTTAATAAGGACAGACTCCTACAGCGAAAGTGATATTTTTAATTCAAAGGTCATCACAATAAAGCAGGACAAGGGCAAATTTTCCCGCGGGGAGCAGTGGAAAAAGCTTGCCGAGGCACTAAAGAGTGCTGCAGATAATATCTTTATAATTTCCGATGAAGCAATGGGCTTTGTATCGGATATTGACCGCAAGGCATTTCACAGCCTTCTTACCGAAGCTACAAAGGAAAAGAATGTGTTTGTAATTTCAGGCGGCGAGGAGAATTTCTGCCGTATTGCAGATGGTGTGCGTTATATTACGGTAGCAGACCCCCGTCAGGAGGACAGCATTTCTCTCTCAATAAAAAATGCGTGCAGGCTGACTTTTAGAATTACGAGTAATTCCATAACCTACAACTTTAGAAAATTATTTGAATAAAAATCACCTTACAGGTAAAAAATACCTGTGAGGTGATTTTTTTATGCAGTTATCCCAAAAGGAAAAAGATTTATTGAAGGACATGAAGGACACGGAGAAGCTTTGTATTGAAAAGTATACCAGAGGGGCGGAAAACGCCCACGACCCGCAGCTTAAGCAGCTTTGCATTCACATTGCACAGATAGAGCAGGGGCATCTTGATACTTTAACCAAAATTGAAAACGGGCAGTCCCCCGTGTCTTCTTCGGGAGGAAGCCAGAGTCAGCAAAAGCCCACATTTACCGAGTGCTACGGTGCGGCGGATACGGAGGAAAAAAAGCAGGATGGCTATATTGCACAGGACCTTCTTACTACGGAAAAGCACGCAAGCCATTTGTATGATACATGTGTGTTTGAGTTTAAGGATGATAATATAAGGCAGCAGATAAATCATATACAAAAGGAAGAGCAGGAACACGGAAAGCAGCTTTATGATTATATGCAGAAAAACTCCATGTATTAAGGCTGACAAGGTCAGCCTTTCGCGGAAGAAGTTTTCAATGGAAAACGTTCTTCTGCGAGAAAAGGGCTTTCGCTCGCGCACCGCTCACCGCGGTAGCCCTTGCAATGAGTCAAAACCGAGGTACACGCCCTCGGTTTTGACATAATTTATTCTCAAGGGGTGTGCCCCTTGAGAATCCCCCGATAGATTGATAAAAACAGAACTTCGCTCAGGCGGAGTTCTATTTTTATGCTTTTGCGTTCTGCACTACTTTATCCCATTTTCCGAGGATGTGCAAAAAATTTTTTAGAAAGCTATTGACTTTTGAAAAAATAGGTGTTATATTAAAGTCAAAGAAAGTCAAAGTCAAATTATGAAGAAAAAGAGGTGCTTATATATGAACATGTCGGATATTATAGAAAAAATGCTTTTGGATATGCTGAGGGAAGCCGACGGCACGGTGGAAATACAGAGAAATAACCTTGCAGGGGAGCTGAATTGTGTTCCCAGTCAGATAAATTATGTTATACAAACCCGCTTCACACCTGAACGTGGATATATAATTGAAAGCAGACGCGGTGGCGGCGGCGGTGTGCGTATCAGGACGGTGAAAACCGATAAAAGCACATACCCTATGCACATAGTAAATGCCGTGGGAAGTACTCTTTCCTATCGCACTGCGTCGGTTTTTGTGCAGAATCTTCTGGACTATGAATGTATAACTCCCAGAGAAGCCCACATAATTTTAGGTGCAGTGAATGATAAGGTTCTTCCTTTTACTGCCGATGTGAGGGATGCCGTAAGGGCAAGGATTTTTAAAAGCATGGTAACAAGCTTGATTCGATAAGGAGGAATAACTATGTTATGTGAAAAATGCGGAAAAAGAAATGCAACGGTGCTATATACGCAAATAATAAACGGAAAGAAAAGCTCTCTCAATATATGCTCGCAATGTGCATCGGGGGAATCGCTTTTTGATAATTTTGGCTCTCTTCTTTCTTTTGGGGGCAGAAATGAGAGCGGTTCTTCCTGCCCTGTATGCGGTATGACCGCAGCAGAGCTTGCCAGAAAAGGCAGAATGGGATGCGGAAGCTGCTATGATACCTTCCGTATTCAGGCAAAATCAATGCTCAGGAAAATTCACGGGACATCTGTTCACGCTGCGGCAGAGGAAAAAATCAAGGCAGAGGAAATTAAAAAAGAAGAGCCTTTAAAAGAAAAAAGCGAGCTTGATATTTTAAAGGAAAAGCTTTCCCGTGCCATTGCAGATGAAAAATATGAAGAGGCCGCCGTAATCCGTGACCAAATCAAAAGTAAGGAGGGAAGCCATCATGAATAAAAACATAAACGAAACCGATATTGCCGTAACTACCAGAATAAGGCTTGCCCGAAACATTAAAAAAACGCCTTATCCGAGGAAAATGACACCCATACAGGCTACAGAGCTTATCGAGAAAGTCAGAAGTGCTTTTGACAATTCTCCCATAAAGGATACCCTTAAAACATACGAAATATCAAAGCTTTCGGAGCTTGAAAAGAAAGCCCTTATTGAAAAACATCTTATAAGTTCAGAGCTTTGTGCTTCAAAAGTGCCGTCTGTGGCAATAATAAGTAATGACGAAAAAATCAGCGTAATGGTAAACGAAGAAGACCACCTGCGGATACAGGTCTTTGCCGACGGGCTTGACGCACAGTCAGCGTATGACACGGCAAAAAAAATAGAAAAGCTTCTTTCGGAAAATCTCGATTTTGATTATGATGATAAGTTTGGTTATCTTACAAGCTGTCCCACAAATGCGGGAACGGGACTTCGTGCTTCCGTAATGCTTCATCTTCCTGCGGTAAGTGCGGCTCAACAGGTAAACCCGCTTTTAAAATGGGCGGCAAACTTAGGTATGACGGTGCGTGGGCTTTACGGTGAGGGAAGCCGTGCAAGCGGAGCACTTTACCAGCTTTCCAATCAAATTACCATGGGAGTATGCGAGGAGGATATTATAAACCGATTCACTGCGGCAGCGTGCAGCTTAATCAGCGAGGAAAGACGAATCAGTGCACAGCTTTTTGAGAATAATCCCTATGAAATAAAAGATAAGTGTCTGCGTAGTCTGGGGCTTCTCAAAAATGCCTACATGATTCCCTCGTCGGAGGCAATGAATCTTGTTTCCAATGTTTGTATGGGAGCAAATGCAGGCATAATTAAAAATATAGACTGCCAGAGCCTCAGAAAAGCCATGTTTTCAGCAATGCCGGCTACCTTAAGCACACATATGGAAAAGGCACCGCCACAGGAACGTGACATAAAAAGAGCACAGATTCTTCAAGAGGTATTGCAATAGTAAGGAGGATAAGTAATGAGTATAGAAAATAAATTCACACAAAAAGCCCAGAGGGCCATTGCTCTTTCACAGGAATGTGCAAAGGAAACGGGCTGTAACTACATCGGCACGGAACACCTTTTGTGCGGACTTCTGGACGAGGGAAGCGGATTTGCCGCAAAGTACCTGTCTGCACTGGGAATTACGTCTCAAAAGCTCAGAGAGCAAATCGTAAAATATAACAGCAATATTGACGGAGGAAGCCATTTTGCAGGGTTTACTCCCAGAACAAACCGTACCCTTCAGCAGTCCATGGCGGAGGCACACAAAACAAACAGCCAGTATATAGGGACGGAGCATATCCTTCTTGCCCTTGCAAGAGAGCGTGACAGTATCGCGTTTAAAATACTTATGTCAATGGGAGCACCGAATAATCTTTATGAAGATATTGCGGGGCAGCTTTCGGGTGAAGTACCCGATAGCGAAAAGCGTACAGGAAAAAAAGGCGGAGATACACCTACCCTTAACCAGTTTGGACGTGACCTTACCGAGCTTGCTAAAGCAGGTAAGTTTGACCCTGTAATCGGCAGACAAAAGGAAATAGAGCGTGTCATACAGATACTTTCACGCCGCACAAAAAATAACCCCGTGCTTTTAGGCGAGCCTGGCGTGGGAAAAACCGCCGTTGCAGAGGGACTTGCACAGGAGATTGCATCGGGAAATGTGCCTGAACTTCTTCGCGGAAAAAGGGTTGTGTCCCTTGACCTTTCAGGGGTTGTAGCAGGTGCAAAATACCGCGGAGAATTTGAAGAACGCCTGAAAAAAGCAATGGACGAAATAATTCGGGCAGGTAACGTTATCCTTTTCATAGATGAAATGCATACTATAATAGGGGCGGGTGCTGCCGAAGGTGCTATTGATGCGGCAAATATATTAAAGCCCTCACTTGCAAGAGGAGAAATGCAGCTTATCGGAGCAACTACCCTCAACGAATACAGAAAATATGTGGAAAAGGATGCGGCATTGGAACGTCGTTTTCAGCCTGTGACAGTGGGCGAACCCACAGTGGAGGAAACCATCGAGATTTTAAAGGGAATCCGTGAGAAATATGAAGCCCATCACGGCGTAAAAATTTCCGACAAGGCAATTACGGCGGCGGCAAAAATGAGCAGCCGTTACATTACCGACCGTTTTCTTCCCGATAAGGCAATCGACCTTGTTGACGAAGCGTGCAGCCGTGTAAGATTGGGAGCACTTACTGCTCCGCCCGAAATAAAGGAGCTTGAAAGCTCTATAGACGTCACAGCGGCAGAGAAAAAGGAAGCCATAAATGCACAGGACTTTGAAAAAGCGGCACTTCTTCGCGATAAGGAAAAGGAAATGCAGCAAAAGCTTGACTCTCTCAGAGATGAATGGAAAAACAAAAACGAACAGTGTAAGGGTGAAATCGGCGAGGAGGACATTGCCGAAATAATTTCCGGTTGGACAGGAATCCCCGTGAAGAAGCTTGCACAGGAAGAAAGTGAAAGGCTTCGCAATATGGAGGAGGTCCTCCACAAACGTGTTATCGGACAGGAGGAAGCGGTAAGTGCCGTTTCAAAGGCAATCCGCCGAGGCAGAGTAGGGCTTAAAGACCCCAAACGCCCCATAGGCTCCTTTATATTCTTAGGACCTACAGGTGTGGGAAAGACGGAGCTTTCCAAGGCTCTTACCGAGGCACTTTTCGGTGATGAGGATGCCCTTATCAGAATTGATATGTCGGAATACATGGAGAAGCACTCCGTTTCAAAAATGGTTGGCTCACCTCCGGGGTATGTGGGCTTTGACGAGGGCGGTCAGCTTACCGAGAAGGTCCGCAGAAAGCCTTACAGTGTAATTTTATTTGACGAAATTGAAAAAGCACATCCCGATGTGTTCAATATTCTTCTTCAGATTTTAGACGACGGTCAGCTTACCGACAGTCAGGGACGAAGGGTGGATTTTAAAAACTGCGTTATAATTATGACAAGTAACGTAGGTGCGAGAAATATTTCCCAGCCAAAATCACTTGGATTTGCCTCGGCAGGCGAAACAAGAGAACAGGTCAATAAAAACATCAGAAGCAATGTTACCGACGAGCTTAAAAAGATGTTCAGACCTGAATTTTTAAACCGTATTGACGACATTATTGTGTTTTCACAGCTTTCCGAAGAAGAAATCGGAAAAATCGCTCTTGTAATGCTGGAGGGACTTAAAAAACGCCTTGCACAAAATGAAATTACCGCGGAAGTTGACGAAAGTGCAGTGGCACTTTTGGCAAAGGAGGGCTTTGACCCCGTATACGGAGCAAGACCATTAAGACGTGCCATTACTTCTAAGGTAGAGGACCTTTTTGCACAGGAAATTCTGGACGGAAAAATACAAAACGGAGATAATGTTGTTATAAAAGCCGCAGACGGTGAAATAATAATAGAGAAAATCGAGAAATAACAAAAGAAGCATCCCAATAATTAAGGGATGCTTCTTTCAGCCATTGAAGTATTATCCGAACCTGAAACGGACGAAATTTCGCCGTTTCAGGCGGGCTCGGATAATCCTTCATTGGCTAAACTGAAAAAACAAGAACTTATTCTTAAAAAATGCAAAGAAAAATGATGAAAAATGTAATATTTCCCCAAAAAATTCTTTTTATTCAATTTTTTGCTTGAAATCGGAAATAAAATGTAGTAGTATAGACTGGACAGGCTATGAAAATATGTCCAAGTGGAGGAAATCGATATGGCAGAGATTAAAAAAATCGGTATATTAACCGGTGGCGGAGACTGCCCCGGACTTAACGCAGTAATTCGTGCAGTTGTAAAGACTGCTATTTTAAAATATGGTCTTGAGGTTGTAGGTATCAGAAAAGGCTATCATGGTCTTTATCATAAGGATTTCATGCCCCTCACACTTGATAACGTTCAGGAAATCTTAGGTGAGGGCGGTACAATTCTCAAGAGCTCAAATAAAGATAACCTTTTCAAATATCCCGTTCGTGATGAAAACGGAGAGATTGTTAAAAAA
>JAFTOF010000015.1 GCA_017451505.1 Clostridia bacterium
AGAAAAGTATTCTTTCTGTTGTTGTAGTTTTACCGGCATCGATATGAGCCATGATACCGATATTTCTGGTTTTCTGCAGTGAATATTCTCTAGCCATAATATCCTCCTTATAAAACTAAAAACAAATAACAGAAAGATTACCAACGATAATGAGCAAATGCCTTATTAGCTTCTGCCATCTTGTGAGTATCTTCTCTCTTCTTTACAGCTGAACCAAGGTTGTTTGTAGCATCCATGATTTCTGCTGCAAGTCTTTCAGCCATAGTTCTTTCGCTTCTTGCTCTTGAGTAAGTTGTAAGCCAACGAAGACCAAGTGTCTGTCTTCTTTCGGGACGAACTTCCATGGGAACCTGATAGGTTGCACCACCGACACGTCTTGCCTTAACTTCAAGAACGGGCATAATATTGTCCATAGCTGCACGGAAAACTTCAACAGGCTCTTTACCTGTCTTTTCCTGGATGATTTCGAAAGCTCCGTACACAATCTTCTGTGCAGTACCCTTCTTACCATCAAGCATGATATTATTGATAAGGCGAGTTACCACCTTGTCATTGTATACCGGATCCGGTAATACGTCTCTTTTGGGAATAAAACCTCTTCTTGGCACTATTCTTCCCTCCTTCATAAAATTTTAAATGAATTCATAGGTACTCTGCGGCACTCTGCCGCCGTAAGTGCAACGACAAATATATATAAATCCGTACGTCACACTGTTTGTGCGTTTCTCGCACGGAAAAATTACTTCTTCGGTCTCTTTGCACCGTACTTAGATCTACTCTGGAGTCTACCGTTAACACCTGCAGTATCAAGAGTACCGCGGATGATGTGGTAACGAACACCGGGAAGATCCTTTACTCTACCGCCACGGATAAGAACAACGCTATGCTCCTGCAGGTTGTGACCTACACCGGGGATATAGCTTGTAACTTCGATACCGTTAGAAAGTCTTACTCTGGCAATCTTACGAAGAGCTGAGTTAGGCTTCTTGGGAGTCTGTGTTTTTACGTTAGTACAAACACCTCTCTTCTGCGGTGAGCTCTGATCAGTCTGAGCCTTCTTGAGGGAGTTAAGACCCTTTTGAAGTGCGGGAGCTGTAGACTTTGTTACAGATGTTTCCCTGCCCTTTCTGACAAGCTGATTAAAGGTTGGCATGATTTCACCTCCAATAATATCTTTTGCAATATTTGTGAAAACACGGCAAAAGCCCACTTTCACACCTATAGCACTATAATACTATAACAAAGCTTTCGGGGAATGTCAAGCATTTTTATGCAGAAATCATCAGTTTTTTTTATCACAAATTCGCTTTGACAGCAAAAGAATGGAATCCAAAACGGATTCCATTCTTTTTTATTGTTATTTTTATTTAATTCCCGATGCGTTCATGTTCTGCACCATATCGGCTAAAATGTCGGAATAGTCGCTTCCGGCTGTTTCAACTTCAACATCGTGATACATGGGAACGCCCGTACCTGCAGGAATAAGCTTACCGATAATAACATTTTCCTTAAGACCAACAAGGGGATCAATCTTACCCTTGATAGCTGCATCTGTAAGAACTCTTGTTGTTTCCTGGAAGGACGCTGCAGAAAGGAAAGAATCTGTTGCAAGAGCTGCCTTGGTAATACCAAGGAGAAGCTCCTCGCCTACGGGAGGATTCTTACCCTCTGCCCTATACTGCTCTACAAGTTCACCGAACTTGATACGGTCTTCTGTTTCACCAACAAGATAATTACTGTCACCGGGTTCCTCAATTTTAACCTTACGCATCATCTGACGAACAATAACTTCGATGTGTTTGTCGGCAATATCAACGGCCTGCTGACGGTAAACCTTCTGAACTTCCTTAACAAGATATTCCTGAACGGCACGAAGATTCTTGATTCTTAAAATATCGTGGGGGTTGATAGAACCTGTTGTAAGTTCGTCGCCTGCTTCCACAATATCTCCGTCATTAACCTTAAGGGTTGAACCGTAAGGAATGAGGTAAGTCTGTGCCATACCTTCGCTGTCAGCAACCATAACCTCGGTCTTACTCTTGGTCTTATTAACTGTAACAGTACCGGCAATGTCTGTTACGATTGCAAGACCCTTGGGCTTTCTCGCCTCGAAAAGTTCCTCGACACGGGGAAGACCCTGCGTAATATCGTCACCGGCAACACCACCGGTATGGAATGTTCTCATCGTAAGCTGTGTACCAGGCTCACCGATTGACTGAGCCGCAATGATACCAACTGCCTCACCGATATTAACAAGCTCGCCGCGGCTTGCAAGGTTTGCACCGTAGCAATGAGCACAAACGCCAACCTTTGCATGACAGTTAAGAACGCTTCTGATCTTAACTTCTTTAACACCTGCTGCTACAACCTTGTCTGCCATTTCCTTATTCATAAGGGTGTTTTCGGGGATAATAACCTCGCCTGTTTCGGGATGAACGATATCATCGCAGTTTACTCTGCCGATAAGACGTTCTTCCAAAGGCTCGATAACGTCTTTACCCTCTACGATTTCGGAAACATTGATACCATCGTGTGTCTTACAGTCAATTTCACGGATGATAACATCCTGTGATACGTCAACAAGACGACGTGTAAGGTAACCAGAGTCAGCAGTACGGAGAGCTGTATCGGCAAGACCCTTACGAGCACCGTGAGTAGAAATGAAATATTCAAGAATATTCAGACCTTCACGGAAAGAAGCACGAATGGGAATTTCCACTGTACGACCCTGAGTGTTTGCCATAAGACCACGCATACCTGCAAGCTGTCTTATCTGGTTGATACTACCACGGGCACCTGATGTTGCCATCATGTAGATGGGGTTGTATTTATCAAGATTATCCATAAGAGCCTTTGTAATTCTGTCGTTAGCACCCTGCCAGGTTTCAATAACCTTTCTGTAACGCTCGTCATCAGTAATAAGGCCCTTTCTGTAGAGCTTTGTAATCTTTTCTACTTCTTCCTCTGCTTCCATAAGACGCTCTGCCTTACTTCCGGGAATCTCCATGTCGCTTACGCTGATGGTGATAGCACCACGGGTTGAGAATTTGTAGCCAAGCTCTTTAATGGAGTCAAGAACTTCGGCAGTCTTTGTTGTGCCGTGCACCTTGATACAAGCGTCAACAATCTTACCGAGAGATTTCTTGTCTGCAAGGAACTGAATTTCGGGCAGGAATGCGTTTTCAGGATTTGTTCTGTCAACGAATCCAAGGTCCTGAGGAATAACTTCATTAAATATAAGTCTACCAACTGTAACCTCAACGATTCTGCTTTCGATTACACCGTCAATTTCCTTTTCAATTCTTACCTTAACGGGAGCGTGAAGTCCTACATCGCCGCAATCATAAGCCATCATAGCTTCATTTATGCTTGCAAAATATTTTCCTTCACCGATTTCTCCTGGGAATGTTCCCACTCCTTCTTCGGTAAATTCGATTTTCTTCTTACCCTGTGCTTCAAGCTCAATATTCTGAGCATGAACTGCATCGTAATATTTGTATACCTTTCCTGCCTCAAGGTCTGAGTCGCCTGCATCGGTAATCTTTACTTCCTTGGGCTTAACCAATGTAAGATAATAACTACCCAGTACCATATCCTGTGTGGGAACGGTAACAGGACGGCCGTCCTGAGGTTTAAGGAGGTTATTAGCACTGAGCATAAGGAATCTTGCCTCTGCCTGTGCTTCGGGAGAAAGGGGAACGTGAACAGCCATCTGGTCACCGTCGAAGTCAGCGTTGAACGCTGTACATACAAGGGGATGAAGTCTGATTGCTCTGCCTTCTACCAAAATAGGCTCAAACGCCTGAATACCAAGTCTATGAAGCGTTGGTGCACGGTTAAGAAGAACGGGATGCTCGCGGATTACGCTTTCAAGCACGTCCCAAACCTCATTGCGTGCTCTTTCAACCATTCTCTTTGCACTCTTGATGTTGTGTGCACTTCCGTTTTCAACAAGTCTCTTCATAACGAAGGGCTTGAAAAGCTCAAGTGCCATTTCCTTGGGAAGACCACACTGATAAATCTTAAGAGCAGGACCAACTACGATAACGCTTCGGCCTGAATAGTCAACACGCTTACCAAGAAGATTCTGACGGAAACGACCCTGCTTACCCTTAAGCATATCAGAAAGGGATTTAAGAGCACGGTTTCCGGGACCCGTTACGGGTCTGCCACGTCTGCCGTTATCGATAAGTGCGTCCACAGCTTCCTGAAGCATTCTCTTTTCATTTCTTACGATAATGTTGGGAGCACCAAGCTCAAGAAGTCTCTTAAGACGGTTATTTCTGTTAATAACTCTTCTGTAAAGGTCATTAAGGTCACTTGTAGCAAATCTTCCGCCGTCAAGCTGTACCATGGGGCGGATTTCCGGAGGAATTACGGGAACGCAGTCAAGAATCATCCATTCGGGACGGTTATTGCTCTTTCTGAAAGATTCAACAACCTCAAGTCTCTTGGAAATCTTAACCTTCTTCTGTCCCTGTGCGGTCTGAAGCTCCTCCTTAAGTTCTGCACTGAGAGCATCAATATCAACCTCAGCGAGAAGCTCTTTAATGGCTTCGGCACCCATACCTGCACGGAAACGGTCGCCGTACTTTTCATAGTAAGCCATATATTCCTTTTCGGTAAGAGGATCTTTTTTATTAAGTTCTGTCTTACCGGGATCAATTACGATATACTGTGCAAAATACAGCACCTTTTCAAGAATATGGGGAGAAATATCAAGAAGAAGACCCATTCTGCTGGGAATACCCTTGAAATACCAGATATGAGAAACGGGAGCTGCAAGCTCTATATGACCCATTCTTTCACGGCGAACCTTGGACTTTGTAACTTCAACGCCGCATCGGTCACACACAATACCCTTATATCTGATTCTCTTATACTTTCCGCAGTGACATTCCCAGTCCTTCTGCGGTCCGAAAATCTTTTCGCAGAAAAGACCGTCACGTTCGGGTTTTAAGGTACGGTAATTTATAGTTTCAGGCTTTTTAACCTCACCATAAGACCACTCTCTGATTTTTTCGGGAGATGCGAGGCCTATTTGCATTGCTTCAAAAGTATTAAATTCCATAATTACTACCCCTCCCTTAATCCTTTATATTTTGATTTTCGATTTCC
Organism: Clostridia bacterium; assembly: GCA_017451505.1. Taxonomy (GTDB): domain Bacteria; phylum Bacillota; class Clostridia; order UMGS1883; family UMGS1883; genus UMGS1883. Next base: position 5,119 of record JAFTOF010000015.1, read on the forward strand.
ATGAGTTCTTCATCGGTGGGTTCCATGTCGAAATCATCATCGTCATCGAAATCTGCCATAATGTCTTCATCTTCTTCGTCTTCTTCATCGTCGGAGAAATTTCCCTCGACAATTCCGTAAATCTCATCTTCGGGATTTACCTCGGTGTAACCGGGAGCCATTCCGTCATTTACGGTTGTAAGAAGCTCGTCACGGTATTCATCCATATTGGGTTCGTCATCATCGTCACTCTTAAGCTCAACAACACTGCCCTCGGAATTAAGCACGCTGACATCAAGTGCAAGAGACTGAAGCTCTTTAATAAGAACCTTAAATGATTCGGGAATACCGGGTGCAGGAACATTCTCACCCTTAACGATTGATTCATAGGTCTTTACACGGCCTACTATATCATCTGACTTAACTGTAAGAATTTCCTGAAGAAGGTAAGCCGCACCATATGCTTCAAGTGCCCAAACTTCCATTTCACCGAATCTCTGTCCGCCGAACTGTGCTTTACCGCCCAGAGGCTGCTGAGTAACCAGTGAGTAGGGACCTGTACTTCTTGCATGAATTTTATCATCAACAAGGTGATGCAGCTTTAAGAAGTACATATAACCAACTGTTACGGGGTTATCAAAGGGCTGACCTGTTCTTCCGTCATAGAGAACTGTCTTACCATCACGGCGAAGACCTGCCTCTTCAAGAAGATTCATAATATCTTTTTCGTTTGCACCGTCAAATACCGGTGTAGCAACCTTAAATCCGAGGCTCTTTGCTGCCATACCCAAGTGAACTTCAAGCACCTGTCCGATGTTCATTCGGGAAGGAACGCCCAGAGGATTAAGAACGATATCAAGCGGAGTACCATCGGGAAGGAAGGGCATATCTTCTGTGGGAAGAATTCTGGAAACGACACCCTTATTACCGTGACGGCCTGCCATCTTGTCACCAACGCTGATTTTTCTCTTCTGTGCGATATAACATCTTACAATTTCATTTACTCCCGGAGGAAGCTCATCATTGTTGGCACGGGTGAACACCTTAACGTCAACAATAATACCTGCCTCACCATGAGGAACGCGGAGAGATGTGTCACGAACTTCGCGTGCCTTTTCACCGAAAATAGCACGGAGAAGTCTTTCTTCGGGTGTAAGCTCTGTTTCACCCTTGGGAGTAACCTTACCTACAAGGATATCACCGGAGCGAACCTCTGCACCTACACGGATAATACCTCTTTCGTCAAGGTTTTTAAGTGCATCATCACCCACATTGGGGATGTCGCGTGTGATTTCTTCCGGTCCGAGCTTTGTGTCACGGGATTCTGATTCGTATTCTTCAATATGAATAGAGGTATAAACATCGTCACGCACAAGCTTTTCATTAAGAAGCACGGCATCCTCGTAGTTATAACCTTCCCAGGTCATAAATCCGATAAGCATGTTTCTTCCCAGTGCGATTTCACCGTTATCTGTAGCGGGACCGTCTGCGATGATGGTTCCCTTTGTAACCTCTTCCCCTTCTTCAACAATGGGACGCTGATTTATACAGGTACCCTGGTTTGAACGAAGGAACTTAAGGAGGTGATAATTATGTCTTACGCCATCCTTGTCCTTGATTACGATTTCGTTTGCACTTACCTTTTCGATAACACCATCTTCTTTTGCAAGTACAACGACACCGCTGTCCTTAGCCGCCTTGTATTCCATACCTGTACCGATAATGGGAGATTCAGGCTTAAGAAGCGGAACTGCCTGACGCTGCATGTTAGAACCCATGAGGGCACGGTTAGCGTCATCGTTTTCAAGGAAAGGAATCATTGCTGTAGCAACTGATACAACCTGCTTGGGCGAAACGTCCATATAGTCAATGTTTTCTGCAGGAACCTCGAGGATTTCCTCTCTGTAACGTGCGGAAACCTTTTTGTCAAGGAATCTGCCGTTTTCATCAATAGGCTCGTTAGCCTGTGCTACGACATACTTATCCTCGATATCGGCTGTCATATATTCAATTTCGTCTGTTACGATACCCTCGCCCTTGATAACCTTACGGTAGGGAGCTTCAATGAATCCGTATTCATTGATACGGGCATATGTGGAAAGTGAGCTGATAAGACCGATGTTGGGTCCTTCAGGAGTCTCAATGGGACACATTCTGCCGTAGTGGGTGTAGTGAACGTCACGAACCTGGAAGCCTGCACGCTCTCTTGAAAGACCGCCGGGACCAAGTGCTGAAAGTCTTCTCTTGTGAGTAAGCTCTGCAAGGGGGTTGTTCTGATCCATGAACTGTGAAAGCTGTGATGAACCGAAGAATTCCTTGATTGTTGCAACAACGGGGCGGATATTGATAAGAGACTGAGGAGTAACAATGTCAAGCTCCTGAATACTCATTCTCTCACGGACGCCACGCTCCATACGGGAAATACCGATGCGGAACTGGTTCTGCAAAAGCTCGCCCACACTGCGGAGACGGCGGTTTCCGAGATGGTCAATATCGTCAACCTGACCGATACCGTCGCAAAGGTTGCTGCAATAGTTAATGGAAGCAAACATATCATCAACAATAATGTGCTTGGGAACAAGCTCGTCAATGCGTTCCTCTGCAAGCTTCTTTATTGTATCAACATCGCCTGCTGCTTCTTCGAGAATTTCATCAAGAATATTCTTTCTTACTTTCTCGTGTGTAATATCGTAAAGGCTGATGCCTGCATACTTTTCGGGGTCTACCATGTTGTTTGAGAATACCACAACCTTTTTATCCTCAACTGAAACAAGAACACGGTTAATACCCTTGTCCTCAATCATCTGAGCGGCAGCTGCATCAATACGATTTCCCTCGGCTACTATGATTTCGCCTGTCTTTTCATCGACAATATCGCTTCCTGCAATCTGTCCTTCAAGACGGGCTGCCATAGCAAGCTTCTTATTATACTTATATCTACCTACCTTAGCAAGGTCGTATCTCTTAGCATCAAAGAAAAGACCGTTGATAAGTGTGGTAGCACTGTCAATCGTGGGAGGCTCACCGGGACGAAGCTTACGATAAATCTCAAAAAGTGCTTCCTCACGGTTCTTTGTTGTGTCCTTGGCAAAGGTTGCAAGGAGTCTTTCATCCTCACCGAAAAGCTCAAGTATTGCAGGCTCTGTTTCAAGACCCATAGCCTTGATAAGAACTGTAACGGGGAGCTTACGGGTTCTGTCTATACGAACAGAGAAAACATCGTTGGGATCTGTTTCATATTCAAGCCACGCACCGCGGTTGGGGATTACCGTAGCATTGACAAGCTTCTTACCAACCTTGTCAAACTTCTGCTCGTAATAAATACCGGGTGAACGAACAAGCTGTGTAACGATAACACGCTCTGCACCATTAATAATGAAGGTACCCTGCTCTGTCATAAGGGGGAAATCACCCATGAAGATTTCCTGCTCCTTGATTTCGCCTGTTTCCTGATTGATAAGGCGAACCTGTACCCTGAGCGGTGCGGCGTAGTTAGTATCCCTTTCCTTACATTCTTCAATAGAGTACTTGGGCTGTTCGTCAATTCTGTAATCGGTAAATTCCAAAATGAGATTTCCTGCGTAATCCGTAATGGGGCTTACGTCACGGAAAACCTCGCGAAGACCTTCCTTAATAAACCACTCGTAGGAGCTTTTTTGCATATCGATAAGGTTTGGCATTTCCAATACTTCATCGATTTTTGCGAAGGTCATTCTTTCATTCTTTCCTAATTTAATAGGCTTCATAAAATCACCTCTTCAAAATTTAATAACGAACAACTTCCTTTAAATATTCCGTATTCCTGTGTAGAATGCACTCGGAACACACCGTGAACAAATTTTTAGTTCATTCACATTGCGGAATTGATTGTAGAATGCACCAATGCCGCAAAACACAAAAAGTAGTTGTTAAAACCTTATTTTTCCCATATCTTCCATATTTTAGGGGATATGGGTGCATCTTAATGCAGTATAACATGATATCATAATTGTCAAGCTGTGTCAAGGGAAATATTCCGATTTTTTCTGTTTTTTCAGGACTGCCGATTAATTTCGTTGACAAATTTTAGTATTTGTGCTATAGTTGTGATGCGACATAAACTTAATAGAGAGCATTTCTATGTGTATTTTTTACTTTTCGGTAAAAATGCACGTTTTTTGGTACACATAGTTATGCCAATTGTTAAGTTTATGTCGCAGTAAACACAGGGCGTGCATTTTTCGGTGCATCAACTTTGTTGGTGCACTTTTTTAATTGTACGACCTTTGTAGTCGCCAAACAGAATTCTACAAAACAAGACCTGCTCCTTGGGAGTAGGTCTTGTTTTGTTAAAAATATATTCTTTTAATTTATTCCTCTAAACCTCCAAAATTTTGTCAAATAACGCTGTAAACTTTTCATCAATTACAATATCTCTGTGATAATGCCCGAAAAACCATTTTCTACACGCAATATTCTTTTTTACTTCTTCCAGAAATTCTGTAATTTTATTAACTTCATATCTTGGTGCAACTTCCTTTTGAACAGATGTCGGAGCAGAATGAGTTATGATAAAATCAAAATTAAAATTATTTTTTCTCAGATTTTCCTCTGCATTTTTGTAATCTTGTTCACTGGGCATTTCTGCTGCCCACCAATTTTTCCCTTCTGTACGATATTCTTTATCGTGGGAACTTGCTCCTCCAAATACAAAGAACTTATTCCCGTCAATGCTATATACCTCTCCCCTAATTAAATGATATATGCCATCTTCAACTTTGTGTGCGATTCCTCCACAAAACTCTACCGTTGGAAGATTGTAGAGCATTTCAAAATTCTCATGGTTGCCGTCAATAAAAAGAGTCGTGAAATTTTTGTTTTTAAGCCATTTTATCCAATATTTTTCTTCATTGCTGCCATCCCATACACCACCGAAATCACCGCATATGACTATATAATCATCTTTGGTCATTTTTTTCTGCTCAGGAAAACGCTTGGTAGAAAGCTTTTGTACATCCACCGGTATATGTGTATCACCTGTAATATATATCATTTCTATACCCCCTTTCTTAATCAAACCAAAGTAGGTCATCAATAGTCTTATATCCTTTATATGTAAGCGAAACCTTTTGTGTTGGAACTTTATCCAACTTAAGCTGTTTAGCAGCCTTTAATCTATGGTGACCATCAACAACATATTTTGTTCCTTTATACTCAACATATTTGATAGGCTCAGTAATACCATTCTTTCTTATGCTTTCTACAAGGTTGCTATATTGCTTTTTACTCAATGTAGTTTTATGAGTTTGTGTTAGTTTTGCCGGTGAAAGTCTTTTTATGGTTTTTCCTGCGTCCGACACCTTATTTGCAACCTTCGCTGTGTCAATAACCTTATCTGCCGTTTTTGCTGCGTCGCCAAGTTCCCCGATAAATGGAACTACGCCAACAGCACTAAGACCGGCTGAAATAAAATCTCCCCTTGCAATGTCAACGGGTATTGATGCTAAGTTTGTTACAATATCTATCCCAGGAATTAATGATGCCGCAGTTAAAAAATCGCTCAGAGCATCAAGAAAACTCCCCTTGGTATTTCCAAAATCTCCTGACCGTTTGTATCATCCTGCTTTTTTTATGAAATAAAATTCATCGTCATATTTTTCAACATAAACCAATGTATCTTTTTCATAGACGGACAAATGCTTATCGTTAAGTTCATAGATTATAGGTGACGGCCTTTCCGGATTTATATCAGAAATATCCTTGAAAACTATTTTTCCATTGTTGATAAATATAATTCCTCCGCTTACATCATATTCAAAGTTGATTTTTATTCCCGATGCTTCTTCAAAATCCTTCAAGTCTGCCGGGAACTCAAAAGCTACTGCCCTGTCCCATTCAAAGTCGGTTATATCAGTAAGGTAGAATGGTTCTTTTCCTACACAAACTTTTAAAGAATTGTGATATGATTCTATTTTGCTATGTTTATATAGATTAAATCCAATAACGCCAACACAAAGAATTATAATTGTTAACAAATAAAAAAATAATTTTTTCATTTTTTACTTCCTTTCTCGTTGTTCTTTCGTGAGAAACCGTTTGGGAACGCACATTTTTTGGCACTATTTTATAAATGGCTCCCTTTTTCAAAAAAACATTTGTTCGATTTTTGGTCATTCTATCATGCCGAATGACGAAAATCAAGTCTGTTTTCTTAAAAATAATGAACATTTTTTTGTTTTTCTATTTTTTCAGAGGCATAAATCTTCCTTTTGGTTGACAAACGGCATATTTTTTATTAGAATATGTATTATATAATGTAATAACTATGCTAACAGGAGGTATATAGAATTGCATAAAGTTACAACCGCCATACACTCTTTTGCCATATGGCTTGTAGGGCTTGTGGGACTTGGTGCGGAATTTGCAAACTATGTGTACATAGTTTTGGTTTCCATGGTTCCATTAATTGAGCTTCGTGGGGCAATACCGCTGGCAATGGCACTTAAGATGCCCCTTGTTCCCTCATTCATTGTGTCGATTATCGGTAATCTCATTCCGATTCCCTTTATTCTTCTTTTAATCAAGAAGATATGTGCATGGATGAAAACTACTAAGTACCTTTCCAAAATTCCGCTTTACCTTGAACAAAAAGTGGAAAAGAATAAGGATAAGGTAACAAAATACGCAAAATGGGGACTGTTTCTTTTCGTGGCAATTCCCCTCCCCGGTACAGGAGCATGGTCGGGAGCACTTATAGCAAGCTTCCTTGACTTCAAATTCAAAGATGCAATGATTGCAATTACAGGCGGAGTAATAAGTGCCGGAATTATAATGAGTATATTTTCATACGGCCTTTTAGGTCTTATTTTCGGATAAACATCTGACAAAACGTAGGAGGACTTACAAATGATTACAAACAAAAAGCTTTTTACATCAGAATCAGTTACAGAGGGGCATCCCGACAAGGTTTGCGATAAAATTTCTGATGCCGTTTTAGACGATATTTTGGCACATGACCCCGAGGCACGTGTAGCTTGTGAGAGCTGTGCGGCAACGGGTATGGTTATGGTGTTTGGTGAAATTACAACCACCCACACCTATGATGTCCGTTCAATCGTGAAACGCACATTGGAGGATATTGGCTACACGGATCCAAACATGGGATTTTCCGCAGACGGCATTGCCATTTTAAGCACTCTTAACAAGCAGTCTGCCGATATTGCTCTTGGCGTTGATAAATCCAAGGAAGCAAAGGAAGGCACCACAGACGGCAACGACATCGGTGCAGGTGACCAGGGTATGATGTTCGGCTATGCCACAAACGAAACTGAGGAATACCTCCCCGCCCCCATTTACTATGCACAGAAAATGGCAAAGAAGCTTACCGAGGTAAGAAAGAATGGACTCTTCCCCTACCTTCGTCCCGACGGAAAAACACAGGTAACCGTTGAATATGACGGCGACAAGGTGAAAAGAATCGACACGGTTGTTCTTTCCACACAGCATACTGCCGATGTAAGTCAGGAGCAAATCAGAAAAGATATGATTGAAAGCGTTATAAAGCCCGTTCTTGACGCTTCCCTCATTGACGAGGATACAATTTATCACATTAATCCCACAGGCAAATTTGTAATTGGCGGCCCTCAGGGTGATAGTGGCCTTACCGGAAGAAAGATTATAGTAGATACCTACGGTGGCTATGCTCCCCATGGCGGCGGTGCATTTTCGGGAAAAGACCCCACGAAGGTTGACAGAAGTGCCTGCTATATGTCTCGTTACATTGCCAAGAACATTGTTGCGGCAGGACTTGCCGATAAATGCCAGATTCAGCTTGCATATGCAATCGGTGTTGCAAAGCCCGTGTCAGTTCGTATCGACACCTTCGGCACAGGAAAACTCAGCGATGAAAAACTGGGCGAGATTGTAAATGAAAACTTTGACCTTCGTCCTTCCGCAATCATTAGCACACTTGACCTCAGAAAGCCTATCTATTATCAGACAGCGGCTTACGGTCATTTCGGAAGAAACGAATTAAATCTTCCCTGGGAAAGACTTGATAAGGTTGACGTTTTAAAGAAGTTTCTGTAATTAGATTTAGAAGAAAGGCATTAACAAAAGTTAATGCCTTTCTTACCATAACGTTTGCGTAGCAAACATTTCACCCGAGCAAAGCGAGGATTTCACATTACGAAGCAATATTTCACCCGTCCGAAGAACGGATTTCATTGACTTCTCGGCTTCGACATTCATATAATAATATTGGTGATAGTATATGTATGGTGCGATTACTGCTTTAATAATTGCACTAATGATGATAGCCTTTGTTATTTACAAGGGTAACAGTATTAAATTGGAAACGACAATGTATTGCAAAAAATCGGAGCTTGGCTCTTTTGCGGCAGGGCTTCCCGATAATTGCATTATCGAGATTCGTATTGGAAGGAACACATATGATGCCCGAAGAAACCCAGACGCTTAACGGCGAGATTTATGAAATAGTATATCAGAACGAAGATAACGGTTACACAGTATGCGATGTAAACTGTAACAACTCTCTTGTTACGGCATGCGGACATATGCCCTTTATTGCCCCCGGTGAGCAGGTGGTTATGACAGGCAAATGGGTAAACCACCCCTCCTACGGCGAGCAGTTTTCCGTTACTTCCATGGAAAGAGCACTGCCCAAAAAGGTCAGTGCTGTTCTCTCTTACCTTTCAAGCGGTATCATAAGCGGTATTCGTGAGGCTACGGCAAAAAAGATTGTCAATAAATTCGGGGAGGAAGCTTTAGAGGTTATTGCCCTCTCTCCCGAAAGGCTTGCCGAGATAAACGGCATTTCACTAAACCGTGCCAGAAAAATTTCCGAATCATTTCTTATCCGTCAGGATGCGGCACAAACGGTTATTTTTCTTCAGGAATACGGCGTTACCCCAAACCTCGCACTAAAGGTTCATAAAATTTTCGGGCAAAAAGCAATAGAGCTTGTAAAGGAAAATCCATATATCCTGTGCGAAAGCGTTGAACGAATCGGTTTTAAAACCGCTGACCGCATTGCACAGGAAATGAAGCTTCCCAAAAACCATCCGGGAAGAATTTCGGGCGGAATTATATATATGCTGACCTATGCGGCACTTAACGGACATACCTGCCTCAAATATTCCGAGCTTACTGATAGTACGGCATCATTTCTTGGTTGTGACATTGGCGAGGTCGAGATGGCACTTGCACAAATGAAATATGACGCAAAGCTGATATTTGAGGAGGATTTTGTATATCTCCCCCTCTACTATAATATGGAGCTTTCCGCATCGGTTAAGCTTAGTGAGCTTATGGCACTTGCAAAACCATATTCAAAGGATATTCCGAATGATATATTTATCCATTCCAAAAACAGCCTGATTGAGTTGTCTGCAATGCAGAGTGAAGCCGTAAAGAAAGCACTCGGCGGCGGCGTGCTCATAATCACGGGCGGACCCGGAACGGGAAAAACGACCATTATGAAAATCATTATGGAGATTTTTCAAAGCCATGAATATAAAATTGCCCTCTGTGCTCCCACGGGAAAAGCCGCTAAAAGGCTTTCCGAATCCTGTGGTATGGAGGCAAAAACCCTCCACCGTCTTCTGGAGGTGGAGGTAAACGATGCACAGAATCAGCGTTTCGGCAGAAATGAGTACAACCCCATTGATGCCGATGTTGTAATAGTAGATGAAATGAGCATGGTTGACATTATCCTCTTCGGTTCTCTTTTAAAAGCCCTTAAAAGAGGGACATGCCTCATTATGGCAGGCGATAGTGACCAGCTCCCCTCCGTGGGGGCAGGAAATGTATTGCACGATATGCTCCAAAGCGGTGTTATCCCTGCGATAAGGTTGAACGAAGTATTCAGGCAAGCCGAACAGAGCCGGATAGTAACCAATGCCCACAGAATTAACATGGGTGAAATGCCTTTGGAAAACGACAGTAAGACAGACTTTTTCTTTATGGGCAGAACTCCTGAAGACGCTCTTGAAACAATTTGCGAGCTTTGCATGGGAAGACTGGGCAAGGTTTACGGATTTGACAGTATCAGTGATATTCAGGTGCTTTCCCCCTCGCGAAAGGGAATTGTGGGAACGAATAACCTCAACAAGGTTTTGCAAAGCAGGCTTAATCCCCCCTCTAAGGATAAAAAGGAGAAGAAGTTCGGTGAACGTATTTTCCGTGTGGGAGATAAAGTAATTCAGACACGAAACAATTATGATATGATCTGGACGCTCCCCGACGGAAGCGGTGACGGCTTCGGCATATACAACGGAGATATAGGAATTATCCTTGACATATCACAAAAAGAAAAGTCCATGAGGATTCTTTTTGATGATAACAAAATTGTCGAGTATGATTTTTCCTCCGTGGAGGATTTGGAAATGGCATATGCCCTCACTGTACACAAAAGCCAGGGCAGTGAGTGGAGTGCGGTTATAATACCCGTATGCCCGTTCCCGCCCATGCTGATGACGAGAAACCTTCTCTACACAGCGGTAACAAGAGGAAAAAAGCTTGTAATTCTTGTCGGAAATCTTCAATGTGTCAGCACTATGGTAAAGAATAATAAACTTCAGCTTCGCTACAGCAGTCTTGAAAAAAGGCTTAGGGAGAGTATGGGAAATGCTTAATAAGCTACTTGACCTCATTTTCCCTCCCAAATGCCCTTTTTGCGGAAAAATCCTGCAAGGTAAAACCCCCGTCTGCAATAATTGCATGACGTCCCTCCCCTATATTAAGGGAAAAGCCTGCAAAATCTGCGGCAGACCCGTGGAAGAAACCTCACACATTATATGTGCAAGCTGCCGTTTTAACAAAACGTATTTTGAACACGCATTTATACCGCTGATATATAAAGAAAAAGCCAAAGATGCAATCCTTGGGCTTAAGACTGCACATCCTTATTATGCAAAAGGAATTGCATATATACTGGCAGATAAAGTAATTAATTCGCACCATTATACAAGCTTTGATTTGATAACCTTTGTACCTCAGGACAAAATGACGTTTAAAAACCGCGGCTATAACCAAGCGGAGCTTATTGCAAGAGAGCTTTCCAAAATTCTTAATATCCCTTGCGTTCCTACCCTACGCAAAATCCCCGGTGGCAGGCCCCAGCACACACTAAGTGCTGCCGAGCGGCGTGAAAATGTAAAGAAGTGCTTTTTCGCAACTGAGAACTCCTATAGCGGAACGGCACTTTTGGTAGACGATATTTATACAACAGGTGCAACATCGAACTACTGTGCAAAGCTTCTTCGGAAAATGGGATTTAGCAGGGTATACCTTGCAATTTCAATGATAAGAACGGATGACTGACGGCTATGAAAAACAAAATTTTTAATTTCATACATTCCCTTGGAATTGAAAAGTGCGGCACTGCACGCTATGGAGAAAAAAGTGCAATAGTCTGCCTTTTTCCATATTTCTGCGGTGATAGTGAGGGAAATCTCTCTCTGTATGCAAGGGGGCTCGATTACCATTTGGTTATAAAAGAAAAGCTCTCCCCTGTGTGCGATTTTATCCGCACCATTGCCCCCGATGTAGAATGTCAAATTTTTGCCGATATTGGCCCCGAGGTTGACCGCCAACTGGCATATGAGGCAGGGCTTGGATTTTACGGAAAAAACAAAATGCTGATAAATGATGATTTCGGAAGCTATTTTTTCATAGGATATATTTTATGTGATTTAGCCTTAGCTGCTGACACACCGCTTCAAAAAACCTGTATGGGCTGTAATCTTTGCATAGAAAATTGCCCCGGCGGTGCATTGGGAGAAAGCTTTGATATAAATAAATGTGCCTCACATATAAGCCAGAAAAAAGGCGACCTAACAGAAAATGAAATCGCCATACTGAAAAAATCAGGGCTTGTGTTCGGGTGCGATATGTGTCAGAGGGTTTGCCCACATAATAATATTACACTAAAACCACTGAAAGAGTTTACCAAGGATTTAATTGACTCTATTTCCCTTTCCGACCTTGACGGTCTTTCAAATCGTGAATTTGGGAAAAAGTATAAAAACCGTGCATTTTCGTGGAGAGGCAAAGGCGTACTTGAAAGAAATATTAAATTCATAGAAGAATAACCAAAAAGGAACAAAACACCTCCCTTTGGTACAATATTAGCATAGCTTGTAGCCGGTACCACGGCATGATTTACAAGTTATGCTTATTTTTATTATAATGAGAAGGTAATGGTCTGACGGCACCTCCTTAGAACTTTGCGTTCGTATGAGAAAGTGTCAGCCG
>JAFTOF010000016.1 GCA_017451505.1 Clostridia bacterium
ACTGTCACTGATAATATTATTGATATTACCGATAAGACAGTTTATGAAAGACGAGGATTGGGCTGTGCTAAAGTTGTGAATATCAAGGTAACAGATGCAGATGTCGAAAGTGCCTCTGAAGATAATACCACGATAAATATCGTTTTGGATGGTAATACATCGCCTGATGCAACGGTAAATGTGGAATTTGGCACAGCTTTGGACAAAAACATGAATATGAGTGGTCACAAAGCTACTGTTACATTGAGCGAAGGCATCGCATCTCTTGATATGACCTTAAAAGGACAATATTCTTCCATAAGCAGCCTTAGCGGCACGGTGACCTATTCATTGAATTTTTCATTGGGTGAAATTTCTACCACTCCGCCAAATCGAATTGTAGAATCTGACAGCAAATCCACATACAGCGGCGTTGCCATAGATTTGAATTTAAAGGATTACTTTGAAGATGCAAAGGAATATTATCTCGTAGATGGTGATGAAAAGACTCTTATTGACGGAAGAACATACACATTTAAGAGTTTTATCGGTGGCACACATACCTTGGTGTTTTCTGCATCCAACGATAACGGTGCGTGCCCTGATTTTGTCACGGTAACAGTTGAAGTAACCGAAATCGAAAGCGGTGCCTGGCTTGGTATTGCTACATCCAACGGTAGTGTGAATTTTGTGAAATTCACAGATGCAGATGGTAATGATATTGATGGACTTGTCGCATCTCTTGAAGATAAAAATATTGCAGTTACTGTTCCTCGTACTTTTGAAGCAAATGGCAAAATCACCGCCACATTTGATTTGACACAAAACGGCGGTTTGCCTAAGTTATCTACATCAAATGCTTTTAACGGGTCTAATGATACAAAAGTATATAACACAACATTGACAAACGGTATGGGCAAAGTTACGATGTATCTTTATAATGCTCATCCAAAAGCGACAAGCAATAACTACACCACTTATACGGTAAGCTATGCCATTGAAAATGAAATTCCCGCCCTTGCAGAAGGTCAGGAAAAATCTTTTGCTGATGAAATTTTTGCAGGTGAAAGCTTCACCCTTGACCTTGCACCAATCTTTACAGATGCAGACGGTGATGAACTTACTTACAGCGTAAAAATAAACGGCGAAGCGGCAGTATCGGCTGACACAAATTACAGCTTTAATCCCTCGCTTGGCGGAACCTATGAACTTGAATTTTTTGCGAGCGACTCTATGTCCACTTCTTCGGAGTCTTATAAGGTTACACTTACAGTAGCAAATTCCACCCAAACCTACGATATGGCGGTGCTGCTCCCAGATGATATAACCCCGACATTTTATATCACAAACGGTTATGACGAAAACGGAGCAGATATTCTTGGCGATACGCTTACATCTGCCAAAGGCGAATCGGCAGACGGATTTGCCGCTTACAGCGTTTCTGTTCCCGAAAATATTTCAGAAATTTCCGTTCGTGATACTCTGTACGGTGGCATGGCAATCCCTGCATCAAGCAAAAGCAGTGTAAAGCTTTGTAAGGTACAGACAAAAATTATTGATTTTGGCGAAAAAGAAATTTCGGGCTCTGTCGACGTTTCCTACGAGTCCCATAACGCGGCAGGCGTTGACGGCAGATACCTACTTATACCCGAAAAAGAATATACCTTCACGGCATCACCCGAAAACACCTCCGCGTATAACAAAGCAACCGAAAATATTGCTTTAACAGAAGATATAAACACAATAAGTATCAAAGTTTCATACAAGAACCCCAAAACGATCATAACAACGACGGGAGCTACTGCAAAACTGTTTAAGTATGTAAGCAACTACTATGTGCATACACCGGTAGAGCCGCTTGCTACTGTTGACAATGGTGACGGAACATCCACGCACTATTTTACATCTGACGGCAACCTTAGCTACCGTGTATCAATGGATGGCAAAATCACAAAGGCAGGTTATCTTACACGCAATTCTGCGACAGTTCTCCACACCGAGGAGGACAAGCTCCCCACGGACAGAGTGGACTATAGCAGTGCAGGAACGGATGCCTCTGCCGTTGCAGATGACAGTGTGCTTATAAATATTAATCAGCAAAATCATCTTTCCCTCCCTGTGGGGCAGACCAAGACTATTAAAGCATACAGAGCATGGCAAATTGTCAACAACACTACCGCAAATCACATAATAGAGCCTGATTTTAATTTCAATATAATTTCGGGTGATGATGTAGTAACCCTCACCCCTTATGAAAGTCAGCCTATGACTAACTCCAGCGGTAATTGGAGCAGACTTACCGCCATAGGCGAAGGAACTGCAATTATAGAGGTCACATACGATGCAATCTTAATTGACGGCGGTTCATATAGTGGTTTTTACGGTGCAACCGACCCTGCAAGATGCGGGCTTTTCATCGTGACAGTAGGTTTGGATGTACCCGACGTTGATTTCGGTATCGAAAGTAAAGCAGGTGCGGGAAGCATCGTTTATAACGAGGCAAATACAAAGCCCTGGGACAGTGAATTTGATACACTCTATTTCTTTGGCGAAAGCGGTGAAATCAAGCTTTCACCTACACTCACAGACGGAAACATCAGCGAGGTTGCCGTTTCACACGATAAGGGCAAAAGCTTTATAACCCTTGAAGCCGCTGACAGTGTATATACTGCCCCGATAGTATCGGGCAATAATATTATCCGTGTTATTACCGATAAGGGCACAGCATATCAGATTGTCCGCGGCGATAAGGTTGAGCTTTCGGTTAAGAACATTACAAATCCGGGCAAGCCCATAGCCGCAGGCGACAAAGTGAGCCTTAAGCTCGAGGGCGTACATACGCCTGTTCCGAAAATTTCGGGAACGTTCAACCCGGGCTATAGCGGAAATACAGACGGAGAAAGCAAAGCACATATCAGGTACAGCTTTGGCAAAGAAAGTGTAGTCAGCGAAGGAAAACAATACGATTTTTCACTTAACGGCACTACAATGGAATTTACAGTCCCGAAAGATAGCGAGGAGACGGAATTCACGCTTACTGACGGCTATATCGGTGTTGGCGTAATCGGAGTTCAGGGATTTTCTGATGATGGCGACAGTCACAGAAATATCCCCGACAGCGGCAGTGGTACAAGAGACAGTAAAACCACATTTACAACACGCAGTTTGCTTCCCGATATTACAGTGAGCATCGGAATGCTCCCAAGCGGAAACACTGCACCCTTTATCCGTGAAAATGCACCTCAAAGTGCAACCTTGAATCTGGGCGGCACTTATGCACTCAGTATGTCAAGGGTTTTCACTGACCGCGATGACGACACCCTTACATATACTGCAAAGGTAGATAATGGTGAAGAGGCTTCAATAGAGGATGGATATTATACATTTACACCCGATGCAGTGGGCACTTATACTATAGTTTTTGTCGCAAATGACGCAACAGCAGAAAGTGATGCACATACCATTACCTTGACCGTTAAAGAAAAGGAAAACGATGAGACTTCCTCATCTTCTCCCGAATTTGATATTACGGACGACGAAATTGCAGGTTATGTAAAAATAAGCTTTACAGACAACGGCAAGCGTGTTTCGGGAGAAAAAAATGTAACATATCCAAAGGCTCTCGGCACAATAATTTCAACCAAAAGCGTACCCTTTTCCGAGGGTGACACCATTGCAGATGTAACGCTTCGTTTGCTTGATGCACAGGGATTTACTTATCAATACACAGGGACTACAAAGAATGGCTTTTATCTTGCGTCCATTGGTGATTTCACTCTTAGAGGTGTCGACTACGATTCTTTTGGTGAATTTGATGCAGGCAGCGGCTCGGGCTGGATGATTACGCTCAATAGAGATTTTATTAAGTACGGAGCTTCCAAGTTTAAGGTGAAAAACGGTGATGTAATCAAATGGCAGTACACCTGTCAATTAGGCGAGGATATAGGAGATCCTTTCTATTCCGACACTTCTTCGAGCAAGAATAATAAAACCGAGGAAGACAAAAAGGAAGACCCCGAAAAACCACAGTTTACCGAAACAACCTTTGCCGACGTAAAGAAAAATGACTGGCATTATGAATCTGTAAAGTATGTGTATGAAAGAGGTCTTATGCAAGGCACGGGCAACAGTTTTGAGCCTGAAAGCAAAATGTCAAGAGCTATGCTCGTTACAGTTCTTTACAGAATGGCAAATGCCGAAAAGAGTGAAAACAAACATAGTTTTACAGATGTTCCTCAGGCAGAGTGGTACTCGGATGCCATTGCCTGGGCGGCATCAAACGGAATCGTAAGCGGTGTCAGCAAAACAGAGTTTGCACCCGATAGCGATATATCCCGTGAGCAAATGGCACTTATTATCTATCGCTTTGCAAAAATGCAAGGTTATAATATAGGTGACGAGGCAGATGTTTCAGCTTTTGCCGATGCGGAAAGTGTAAGTGATTGGGCACTTGATGCAATGAAGTGGGCAAACAAAACAAAGCTTATAACCGGTACAAGTGAAACCACACTTTCACCGAAAGCTACGGCAACACGCAGTCAGGTTGCGGCAATTCTAATGCGTTTTTGCGAGAATGTAGCTAAAGGAGCTTAATAATGAGAAAAATTACATCAATACTTTTAACTTTGATAATGATTTTTGGCTTTTCGGCACGGGCATTTGACACTGACAAAGTTAATGTTTTAACAGAAAGTGTCGGGAATTACTTATATCAAACAGTAAAAAACCCCGTGGTCAGCTCTGTCGGCGGGGAGTGGACGGTTTTAGGACTTGCCCGAAGCGAGCTTGGGATTCCCGACGAATATTTTGAAAACTATTATCAGTCGGTCACACAATATGTTAAAGACCGCGGCGGTATACTGCACAAAAGAAAATACACCGAATATTCAAGGGTGATTGTTGCCCTTACCGCAATAGGGAAAAATCCTCAGG
This sequence comes from Clostridia bacterium, assembly GCA_017451505.1. GTDB lineage: Bacteria > Bacillota > Clostridia > UMGS1883 > UMGS1883 > UMGS1883. The sequence continues at coordinate 4,912 of JAFTOF010000016.1, forward strand.
ACGTTGCAGGGTATAATCTTTTAACACCCCTCGGAGATTTTGAGAAAACAGTCTGGCAGGGTGTAAACGGAGCAATATGGGCACTTATCGCACTTGATTGCGGAAATTATGAAATACCCCAAAATCCCGATGCAAAAATTCAGGCAACAAGAGAAATGTATATAAACCACATTCTCCAAAAGCAAACCCCGGACGGTGGCTGGGCATTATCAGGGGACTATGCCGATGCCGACATTACGGGCATGGCTCTTCAGGCACTATCCAAATATCAAGGCAACAATAAGGTTAAATCCGCAACAGAAAAGGCACTTGCCCGCCTGTCCGATATGCAGAATGAAAGCGGTGGCTTTGCAAGCTATGAAACGGAAACCTCCGAAAGCAGTGTGCAGGTGCTTGTGGCACTGTGCGAGCTTGGTGTTTCTATCCGTGATGAGCGATTTGTAAAAAACACAAAGACGGTTCTTGACAGTCTGCTCACCTTCTACGATGGCGAAAAAGGCTTTTTGCATACTCATAATGACACTACAAATCAAATGGCAACAGAGCAATGTTTCTATGCCCTCGTAGCATTAAAGCGTGCTGGGGAAAATAAAAATTCGCTTTATAATATGAGTAATACCGATTGGGGCTATCTTGAACAGATAAAAGTGAAAATAACATTTGAGCTTCAAAACATATTTCCCTTTGGAAAGCTTCTTAAAGGAGAATCGAAATGAAAAAATATAAAAACAAAGTAATAGCAGGCATTATTATTGCGATAATTTTGGCTCTTGCTTTTTTTGGCGGCTCTCCCTCGGTTCAAGAAAGCACTTCACCGCAACAAAAAGAAGCTCTGCATACAGAGCAAAGCAGTACACCTGTCACTGAAGATGAAGTAAAGGAAACCAAACCTCAAAGCACACAAAGCCCTGCCGAAGAAGCTCCTGTCAAAGATAAATATACGGCTGAGCCTGCAGCCGACGAAAAGCCCCTCCCCGCAGAGGTGCAGGAGGCAACGACTTTAAACAAAGAACACACTTGCACTTTATCTGTAAGATGTGATACAATACTTAAAAACCTTACACGGCTTAATGAGGAAAAGGCAGATATTGTGCCGAAAGACGGCGTGATATTTAAAGAAACAGAAGTTATCTTTCATGAGGGTGAGAGCGTATTTGACCTGCTTCTTCGGGAAATGAAGCAAAATAAAATCCACATGGAATTTGAAAACACCCCCATGTATAACAGTGCTTATATCGAGGGCATTGCCAATCTTTATGAATTTGACTGTGGCGAGCTTTCGGGATGGATGTATAAAGTTAACGGATGGTTCCCGAATTACGGCTGCAGCCGATATGAGCTTAAAGACGGAGATAAGGTTGAATGGGTATACACCTGCGATTTAGGAAGTGACGTGGGCGGTAACTATTCTGCACAGAACGGAAGCTGATTTTATGAATGAATTTAAAACATACCACCCGATTGTAAATTTTACATATTTCGTGCTTGTAATCGGGTTTACCTGCTTTTTTATGCATCCTGTGTGTCTCGGAATTTCTCTGCTTTCAGGCTTTACATATTCCGTGATGCTCAGGGGCAGAAAACAGGTAAAAACAAATTTAATATATATGCTTCCCCTGCTGATTTTAACGGCACTGATAAACCCTGCTTTTAATCACGAGGGGGTCACGGTATTAAAATATCTGCCGAGCGGAAATCCGCTGACTTTGGAGTCGGTTATTTACGGACTTTGTGCGGCGGTTATGATTGCCGGAGTCATATGCCATTTTTCCTGCTATAACGCGGTTATGACAAGTGACAAATTTATATATCTGTTCGGAAAAATAATTCCGTCCCTATCCCTCATTATTTCCATGACACTTCGGTTTGTGCCTAAATTTGCTTCGCAGCTTAAGGTGGTTACAAACGCACAGCGGTGCATGGGGCGTGATGTGAGGCAAGGCAATATAATAAAGCGTGCAAAAAACGGACTTAATATTTTATCAATTATGACTACCTGGTCACTGGAGAACGCCATTGAAACGGCGGACAGTATGAAAGCACGCGGCTATGGCACAGAGGGCAGAACGGCATTTTCTATATTCAAATTTGATAAACGTGATAAAAAGGCACTTATCTGTATTTTGATTTTAGGGTTATATACACTTGCAGGAAATTTGTTGGGTGGAATGGATTTTATTTATTTCCCCGCCATGAAAGCGGCAGATATTTCCCCCTTTGGTATCAGCGTATTTGTGGCATATCTGCTTCTTTGTATGTTTCCTGTTATAATTGAGCTTTGGGAGGTGAGAAGATGGAAAGCTTTAAGGTCGAAAATTTAAGTTTCACATATTCGGGCACAGGGGGTAAGACCCTTGACAATATAAATTTATCCGTTAAAAAAGGTGAATTTGTCCTTATCTGCGGACAGTCGGGTTGCGGGAAAACCACGCTTTTAAGGCTTTTAAAATCTTCCCTGTCCCCTTTTGGTGAAATAAGCGGAAATATTTATTTTGACGCAAAACCCCTTGCCGATTATGACGCAAAGGAGCAAGCGGCACAAATCGGCTTTGTAATGCAAAATCCTGACAATCAGATTGTAACGGACAAGGTATGGCACGAGCTTGCTTTCGGGCTTGAAAGTCTGGGATATTCCACTTCCGAAATCAGGACACGGGTTTCGGAAATGGCTTCATTTTTCGGTATACAGAATTGGTTTTACAAGAATGTGACTGAGCTTTCGGGTGGACAAAAGCAGCTTCTTAACCTTGCCTCGGTTATGGTAATGCAGCCGTCCGTGCTGATACTTGACGAGCCTACAAGCCAGCTTGACCCGATTGCCGCACAGGAATTTTTGAAAACCTTAGAAAAAATCAACCGCGAGCTTGGCGTGGCGGTAATTCTTACGGAGCATAGGTTGGAGGACGCCTTTCCTATAGCCGACAGAGTAATTGTTATGGATAACGGCAGAATTATTGCTGACGAAGCTCCGAGTGAGGTTGGTAAAATCCTCAAGGACTTAAACCATCCCATGTATTCGGCACTTCCCACTCCTATGAAAGTTTACAGTGAAATTCCATGCTCTCTGCCCTGCCCCTTAACTGTCAGGGACGGCAGAATATGGCTTGAAGAATATGCGAAAAAGAAAACTTTGAACCCCGACGCCATTGTGAAAGATAAAGCACAAAGTAATAACGACGCCGTAATTGAAATTAAGGATGCCTATTTTCGTTATGAAAAAAACTCGTCCGATGTTATTAAAGGATTTAATCTTCGCGTGCAAAAAGGCGAATTATTCGCCATAGTCGGCGGTAACGGTACGGGAAAAACCACGGCACTTTCTCTTGTTTCGGGGCTTCACACCCCATACAGGGGCAATGTGATTATAAAAGGTCAGCCAATTTCCAAAATACAAAATCTGTATGACGGACTTCTTGGAGTTCTTCCCCAGAATCCGCAGAGCGTATTTGTAAAAAAGACGGTTTACCTTGACCTTATGGAAATTTTATCGGACAAGAAGCTCGGAAAGGAAGAAAAGGAACGAAAAATACAAAACATTGCTTTTCTTTGCAGAATAGAAAAGCTTTTGGAGTCCCACCCCTACGATTTATCGGGGGGCGAACAACAAAGGGGGGCACTGGCAAAGGTTCTTCTTTCAGAGCCAGAGATTCTGCTTTTGGACGAGCCTACAAAGGGTATGGACGCACAGTTTAAAGAGGAATTTTCGGATATTCTCGCCGATTTAAAGGCAAATGGTGTTACAATCCTTATGGTTTCTCACGATATTGAATTTTGTGCGGAGTATGCGGACAGATGTGCTCTTGTTTTTGACGGAAGCATCACATCAATGGGCAGCCCGAGGGAGTTTTTCAAGGGCAATAGCTTCTATACCACATCTGCAAACCGAATGGCAAGAACCACCCTCCCCGATGCAGTATTGGCACAGGATATTATCCTTGCCTGCGGCGGCAGTGTGAAAAAAAGAGAAAAGAAAGCACGCAAAACAGGATTTCACAATAGGGAAAATCGGGAAAAGGATACAGAGATTAAAGCAGTGCAGATTTCCAAAGATGGAAAAAAGCTCTCCAAAAGAACTCTTGCGGCAATGTTTTTGATACTGCTTTTAATACCGCTTACACTTTATGCGGGCGTTTCCTTTTTTGGAGACAGGAAGTATTATTTTATAAGCCTTCTTATAATTCTTGAAACCATGATTCCCTTTGGTATGGTGTTTGAATCGAGAAAGCCAAAAGCAAGGGAGCTTGTGGTTATAAGCGTGCTTTGCGGTATTGCGGTGGCAGGCAGGGCGGCATTCTTTATGCTTCCGCAGTTTAAGCCCGTTTCGGCAGTTGTGATTATTGCAGGGGTAGCTTTGGGCGGAGAAACAGGCTTTTTAGTGGGGGCTGTCGGTGGATTTGTATCAAACTTTTTCTTCGGTCAAGGTCCGTGGACGCCGTGGCAGATGTTTGCTTTCGGAATTATTGGCTTTTTGGGCGGAATCCTTTTTAAAAAGGGTTTTCTCAAAAAAACAAAGACCTCTCTTTCGGTCTTCGGATTTTTGGCAACTCTTATTATCTACGGCGGTATAATGAACCCTGCCTCTGTCATTATGGCACAGAGTAAAATTACCCCCCAAATGATTTATTCATCGTATATTGCAGGACTTCCACTTGATTTAATTCACGCGTTGTCCACTGCGTTTTTCCTTTGGTTTATAGCAGAACCTATGACCGACAAGCTGGAGCGAATTAAGGTTAAGTATGGGTTAATTGAAAGATAAGCTTTATCACACGCCGCAGGCGTATTTCATATTGCGGAGCAATATTTCATATACGAAGTGTATTTCACAAATCCTGAAAGGATTTATTTCATTGAAAAAGCGACAAGTATATACTTGTCGCTTTTTATGGTATGCCCGATGCGACTTGAACGCACGACCTTCAGAGTCGGAGTCTGACGCTCTATCCAACTGAGCTACGGGCACATATTTATAAGTTTTTCCTCTTTAACATTATACATATTTAGAAACACTAAGTCAACCAAATATTATGGAAAATCTTTGCGGTTTTTGTTCTGCAAAGTAACATTGAAAATGTAAGACAATTTCCACGGAAGCGTGAGGACCATGTTCTTTTGTAACCAAAAGAACCAAAAGTTTTGGGGTTGCGATTCCCCAAACCCCTAAAACGCTCCTGTCGGGCTAAAAAATAGCCATACCTAATCTTTTAAATAGCGAGTTTTGTTTTTGCAGATTTTAAATCTTTGTACCGCCGGCTCCAAAGGGAAACCTTTTCCCTGTTCCACCTGAAATCGCTCGTCAGCAAAGGGAAATGATACGAGCGATTTCTCGGTAGTCGACTTAAAATCCGCAAAAACCTTACTACAGTGCTTACTTATTATAGTCGCACCAAAGTAGTTTTAGAAGTTTCAAGGCTGACTGGCAAAATTCTGTCCACATCAGTTTCCTTTGCAGGTGGACAGAATTTAGAAACAGCTGAGGCTGAGTGCCGAATCTGTTTCGGTGACACAAAAGCCGCAGAAGCTTCTAAACGAAATTATATAACTTAGTAAGGTAAACAAGTTTACGACTAAACAACGCCGCCCCTGCGAGGCCGTTTTAAAGGGGCTCGGGGGAAATTCGGAATCCCCCGACGCTTTTCGCCATTTTGGCGTTCAAAATGGCAAGCTTTCGTGCTTCCACGAAAATTAAGAAACCTTCCCAAGGTTAGAATTATCACAATGGTTGTGATATGGAAATATTCCCCTTGTAAAAATAGGTTTTTTTACAAATTTTCTTGTTCGAAATTTGCTTTTTTCCAAAAATTATGATACAATAACTCTATATGTGCAATTTCTTTGAAATTCGGAGGGAATTACATGAATGAAGAAAAGTTTATCATGATGCCTGAGGGCATCACAGAGACTCTTGAAAAGAATTATATGCCCTACGCAATGAGCGTAATTATATCCCGTGCAATCCCTGAGATTGACGGTTTTAAGCCGTCCCACAGAAAGCTTCTGTACACCATGTACAAAATGGGGCTTTTGGGCTCAACCCGTACCAAAAGTGCCAACGTTGTCGGTCAGACAATGAAGCTCAATCCCCATGGTGATGCGGCAATTTATGAAACAATGGTGCGTCTTACCGAGGGGCATATGGCTCTGCTTCACCCCCTTGTGGATTCAAAGGGTAACTTCGGCCGCCACTACAGCAGTAATATGGCGTATGCCGCTTCCCGTTACACAGAGGTAAAGCTTCTTCCCATCTGCAACGAAATTTTCGGTGATATTGACAAAAACACCGTGGAATTTGTAGACAACTATGACGGCACGATGAAAGAGCCGTCCCTTCTTCCCACGGCATTTCCCAATATTTTAGTTAACCCCAATCAGGGTATTGCCGTTGGTATGGCAAGCAATATTGCATCATTTAATTTAGGCGAAATTTGCAGTGCAACAGTTGCACTTATGAAAGATAAAAAGGCAGACCTTTCCGAGCATATCAAGGGGCCTGACTTTTCAACAGGCGGATTTCTTATCCGTGATGACGAGGTAATGGGAAAAATATTTGAAACAGGAACAGGAAGCGTAAAGGTTCGTGCAAAATATGCCTATGATAAAAAGCAGAACATAATAGAAATTCTTGAAATTCCCTACAGCACCACCGTTGAAGCTATTATAGACAAGCTTGCCGAGCTTATAAAGGCAGGAAAGCTGCGTGATATTAACGATGTCCGTGACGAAACCGATAAAACGGGTCTTAAAATAACACTGGAGCTTAAACGCGGTGTTGACGCGGAAAAACTGATGGCTCGTCTTTATAAGCAGACACCGCTTGAGGACAGCTTTAGCTGTAATTTCAATATTCTTATAGACGGTGAACCAATGGTACTTGGCGTAAGGGATATACTTCTTCACTGGATTAATTTCCGTATGGATTGTATCCGCCGTATGCTGTGGTTTGACATTGATAAAAAGAATGCAAGGCTTCACCTTTTAGAAGGTCTTGAAAAAATACTTCTTGATATTGACAAGGCAATCTACATTGTCCGCAACACTCCCGAAGACGCAATGGTTGTCCCCAACCTTATGTCGGGCTTCGGCATTGACAAAATTCAGGCGGAATTTGTTGCGGAAATAAAGCTTCGTAATCTGAACAAGGAATACATTTTAAAGAGGACAAGCGAAATCGAGAAGCTGAAAGAGGAAATAGAGGACCTTACGAAAACTGCCGAAAGCGATGCACGCATCCGCAAGCTTATTGCAAAACAGCTTGAAGAAATTACAAAAAAATACGGCGGCGAGCGTAAGACGGTGGTAATTGAAACAGAGGACGAGGTCGTTGAGCCTGCAGAAAGCTTTATCGAAGATTACAACGTGCGTGTATTTATGTCCCGCGAAAACTATTTCAAGAAAATCACTCTTGTTTCCCTCAGAGCCGCTGCCGAGCAGAAGTTTAAAGAGGGCGACGGCCTCCTTTGCGAAGCCGAGGCAACAAACAAAATGGAAATGCTTTTCTTCTCCGACAGGCAGAATGTATACAAAATGAAGCTTTACGATATTCCCGATACAAAGGCAAGTGCATTGGGAGAATATCTCCCCAACCTTATCGGAATGGAAGCGGGCGAAAAGATTCTTTACGCCACACCTGCTTACGATTTCGGCGGATTTATGCTCTTTGCATTTGAAAGCGGCAAGGTTGCCAAGGTGGATATGAAGGGCTACGAAACCAAAACCAACCGTAAAAAGCTGACAAATGCCTACGGTAAGGGTAACATTATAGGTATGCTCTACTGCAAGGAAGAGTGTCAAGTGGCACTTTTCAGTAACATTGATAAGTGCGTGGTGTTTAACACCAAGGACATTCTCACCAAAACCAGCCGCACAAGTCAGGGCGTGCAGGTTATGACGATGAGAAGAAAATCACTTCTTACAAGAATGGAATTTCCCGAGGTTTCCCTTAAATCCACCGCCGGATATGAAGCAAGGACTATTCCCTCGTCGGGATATTATTTGAAAGACGACAGTCAGACAACACTATTTGACGAATAAGCGGACGTGTAAATTATGATATACTTTGACAACTCAGCCACAACTCCCCCCGCATCGGAGGTTGTGGAAACAATAACCGAATATATGAAAACCTCCTTTGGCAATCCCTCAAGCCGTCACGCATTGGGGCTTCGGGCGGAAAAGATTGTGACCGAAGCACGGAAAAAGGTTGCCGCGGCTCTTTCCTGTACCCCCGACGAAATATACTTTACTTCGGGCGGAACGGAAAGCGACAATATTGCCATTTTAGGAGCGGCAAACATAAAAAAGGGCAAGCGGATTATTACAACCTCCGTTGAGCATCCTGCCGTGCTTCGCTGTATGGATTATCTTGAATCACAGGGATTTCAGGTAATCAGGATAAAGCCTCAAAAGGACGGCACGGTGAAGTTCACCGACATTGCCGATGCAATTACCCCCGACACGGTACTTCTGAGCATCATGCACGTGAATAATGAAACGGGTGCGGTAATGCCCATTTCAAAAATCGGTACAGTGCTGAAAAGAATTGCCCCCAGAGCACTTTTCCATGTTGATGCGGTGCAGTCCTTCGGACATATTCCTGTAAAGCCTGTGGCATGGGGAATTGACCTCCTTTCCGTAAGCAGTCACAAAATCCACGGGCCTAAGGGTATCGGTGCACTCTATATCAGAAAGGGCGTAACCTTAAAGCCCACGGTGTTTGGCGGCGGTCAGGAGAAAAACATCCGCAGCGGAACAGAAAATGTAGGTGCGATTGCAGGTTTTGGAAAAGCCTGTGAGCTGATAAACCCACAAGACAGTATCAGGGCTTTGGAGATTAAGAATTTTTTAAAGGAAAATCTTCTTAAAATTAACGGCAGCGTATATAACGGCGGTGGTCAGGACGAAAGCCCCTTTGTTCTTAATATTTCCTTTGGCAAAATCCGCTCGGAAATAATGCTTAACGCACTTTCAAACGAGGGGATTTACGTTTCAAGCGGCAGTGCGTGTGCTTCGGGAAGCCACGGCAGCCATGTTCTTTCGGAAATGAACGTACCACTCCCCGACAGTGCAATCCGCTTTAGCTTCTCAAGGTATAATACAATGGACGAAGCAAAACTTGTAGCAGAAAAGGTGACACAAATCGCAAAAAATCTAAGAGTGTAGAAGCGTGCCGCTTCACCCATTTCGCGTCCCGACTGAATTCAAAACGGCTAACCGTTGCTCGCGATTAAATTACGCAATATGCCCAAAGGGCGAGAAAGGAACAAAATTAATGAAAGAAATTATTCTTGTAAAATACGGTGAGATTATCCTCAAAGGTCTTAACAGAAGCAAATTTGAGGATCTTCTCATCAGAAACATAAAAAAAGTTGTGGGCAAGGAAAACATTGCCTCAATAAAAAAAGCACAGGCGGTAATCTACATTGACCCTGCTCCCCATACCGATGCTGATGCAGTTGTAGAGAGGCTCCGTAAGGTTTTCGGCATTATCTTCATCGCAAAGGCAGGCGTTTTCCCCAAGGATATGGACGTAATCCTTTCCGAGGGTGCAGACTATGTATGCGAAAACCTCTACGGCGTGAATACATTTAAGGTTGAAGCAAAAAGAAGCGACAAGAAATTCCCCTTAGGCTCTCCCGAAATCAGCCGTGAAATGGGCGGTGCGATTCTTTCCCGTATGCACAAGCTTAAAGTACAGGTACAAAATCCCGAAGTGGTTGTCCGTGTGGAAATCCGCGACAGTGAAGCCTATGTTTACTCAACAGGGGCAAGATGTGCCGGCCCCGGCGGTATGCCCACAGGCTCCAGCGGAAAGGCAACCATTCTTCTTTCGGGCGGTATCGACAGCCCCGTTGCGGCATGGATGATTGCAAAAAGAGGCGTGGAGCTTGATGCGGTGCATTTCTTTTCCCCTCCTTATACAAGCGAAAGAGCAAAGGAAAAGGTTATAGAGCTGGCAAGAATAGTGGCAGGGTATACAGGCAGATTTAACCTTTATATAGTTCCATTCACTGAGCAGCAGCTTGCAATCCGTGACAACTGCCCCGAAGACCATCTTACACTTATTATGAGAAGAATGATGATGATGACGGCAGAGCGAATTGCCCTTAAAAATAATTCCCTCGCTCTTATTACGGGCGAAAGCCTCGGTCAGGTTGCAAGCCAGACCATTCAGGCACTGGGCGTAACAAATGAAGTTATGACAACTATTCCCGTTTTCCGCCCCCTTATAGGTATGGATAAAAACGAAATTGTTGATATTGCAAGAGTAATCGGCACATTTGAAACCTCTATCCTCCCTTATGAGGATTGCTGCACGGTGTTTACTCCCAAGCACCCCACAACAAAGCCCACTTTGGAAAAAATCATGAAAAGCCAGAGTAAAATTGATATGGAATATTGGGTGAATAAGGCGGTATCTGAGACGGATTGGGTATTGATAGAACCAAACGCGTAATTAAATTCGAAGTTCGAAGTTCGGAGTTCGAAATGAAAGTTGGTTTTCGCCACAGCGAAAACCTTCCATCACTTCGCATTTCGCACTTCGCATTTCGCACTTAAAGGTGTTTTATGACTAACAAACAAATCATTTCAAAATTAATCGAAAATAATATCACCATTGCCACTGCTGAAAGCTGCACAGGAGGCTCTTTGGGGAAAATTATCACATCAGTGCCGGGGGCAAGCAGCATTTACGGCTACGGATTTATCACCTATGCTAACGAGGCAAAGGAGAAAATCCTTGGCGTTTCCCACGAAACCCTTGAAAAGTACGGGGCGGTAAGCCCTGACACTGCACTCCAGATGGCAAAAGGTGCACGGGTTGTTTCAGGAAGCGATATTGCCGTCAGCGTGACAGGCATCGCAGGTCCCGGCGGCGGAACAGCCGAAAAGCCCGTAGGGCTTGTGTATATTGCCATTTCGGATAAGGACGGCGAGGAGCATAGGAAGCTTAACCTTTCGGGAAGCCGCGACGAGGTAAGAGTCAAGACCTGTGACAAGGTCTTTGAGCTAATTAAAGAAAGAATGAATTTTTAAAAATAGGGTATTGACAAATCATAATCTTCCGTTTATAATAAGAACAGATGTTCGCTATATTTTTCATCTGTTGGAAAGGATTGATACATATGTCTAACGAAAAGAAAGAAGCAATCGCTCTTGCCATGGCACAAATTGAAAAGCAGTTCGGAAAAGGCTCCGTAATGCGTCTTGGCGAAAGTGCTCATTATAATGTTGACTCTATCCCCACCGGTGCGTTGAGCCTTGATATAGCCTTAGGAATCGGCGGTGTGCCCAAGGGAAGAATTATCGAAATATACGGACCTGAATCCAGCGGTAAAACAACTATTGCCCTCCACATTATTGCACAGGCACAGAAAATGGGCGGCGAAGCGGCATTTATCGATGCCGAGCACGCACTTGACCCTGTTTATGCAGGTGCACTCGGAGTTGATGTTGATTCTCTGGTTGTTTCTCAGCCCGACACAGGCGAGCAGGCTCTTGAAATTACAGAAGCACTGGTACGAAGCGGTGCTATCGATGTAATTGTTGTTGACTCTGTTGCAGCACTCGTTCCCAAAGCAGAAATTGATGGTGAAATGGGCGACAGCCACGTTGGCGTTCAGGCTCGTCTTATGAGTCAGGCACTGCGTAAACTGGCAGGCGTTGTGAATAAGAGTAATACGATTTGTATTTTCATTAATCAGCTCCGTGAAAAAATCGGAGTTATGTATGGAAATCCCGAAACAACGGCAGGCGGACGTGCACTTAAATTCTACGCTTCCGTGCGTATGGATGTCCGCAGAGTGGAAACCCTTAAAAACGGCAGCGAATTTATAGGTAACCGCACCCGTGTAAAGATTGTTAAGAACAAGGTTGCTCCCCCCTTCCGTGAGGCTGAATTTGATATGATGTACGGCAAGGGAATTTCGAGAGAGGGTAACATACTCGATGTTGCCGTCAACCTTGAAATCATTAAAAAAGGTGGTTCGTGGTTCAGCTATAACGAGGAACGCCTCGGTCAGGGCAGAGAAAATGTGAAGCAGTATATGATTGAAAATCCCGATTTCACGGATAGTATTGAAAATCAGATTCGTGAAAAATTGGGAATGCCATTGTTGGAGAAGAAATAAGAAAAAAAGAATAGATTCTTTTTGAGGGAGCAGAACAAATCTGCTCCTCTTTTTTTAGACAAAAGTATGACATTGGGAATGTTCTCCTTTTCCACGGAATCGTGGAAGGCAATGTTCTTTTGTAACCAAAGCTTCGTGGAAGCACGAAGGCGTGCCATTTTGAACGCCAAAATGGCGAAAAGCGTCGGGAGATTCCGAATTTCCCCCGAACACTAGCCAACGGGGAGCCAATCTCCATATGCCCTGACGGAATAAATTCCCATAATACGAACTTGTCAGCTTTGAAGGGCGACAGCCCATCTGCAGCTTTACAAATCCGTCTTATGAAAATTTCTCTCCGTCAGGGTTCGCTGAAGTTTTAAAAGAGTGAATTTTTCTCAAGAGAAGATAAAATCCGCAGATAATACTTTCGTATTTTCAAGGATTTTAACGCACTATGGGGGAAAATTCACCCTTTAAAACCGTATGGAGATTGACACCCCGTTGGCTTAAACGGCCTCGCAGGGGCGGCATTGTTTAACCGTAAACTTGTTTATCTTGCTAAGTTATATAATTCCGTTTAGAAGCTTCTGCGGCTTTTGTGTCACCGAAACAGATTCGGCACTCAGCCTCAGCTGTTTCTAAATTCTGTCCACCCGCAGAGGAAACTGATGTGGACAGAATTTTGCCAGTCAGTCTTGAAGCTTTTAAAACTACTTTGGTGCGACCGCCAATAAGCACCGAGGTCAGGTTTTTGCGGATTTTGAGTCGACTACCGAGAAATCGCTCGCATCATTTTCCGCTGCAGGCGAGCGATTTCAGGCGAAACAGGGAATAAGTTTCCCTTTGGAGGCGTCGGTATAAAGACTTAAAATCCACAAAAACAAAACTCGCTATTTTAAAGATTAGGTAAGGGTATTTCTTAGTGCCGAATGGCGGCGTTTTAGGGGTTTGGGGAATCGCAACCCCAAAACTTTTGCTTCTTTTGGTTACAAAAGAAAGGGAAACCTTCCCAAGGTTAAGTTTTACCCCTTGACAAATCCCGAAAAAATGTTATAATAATCACAAACGGCGTTGAAAAAGACAGTAGCCGACCTATCTTTGCGGAAAGAGAAAAAATGCCGTGGCTGTAAGCATTTTACGCAATGGGCGGTGAATACCACTTTGGAGCTGCGGGGAGGAAACTAAGTATTCCCCGACGTGAGCCTGCGTTAACGGGAAATTGAGTGAAAAATTAAGGTGGAACCGTGCATTTGCACCCTTAATCCGTAGGAACTTCTATGGATTAAGGGTATTTTTAATTACTATATAAATTGAAAGGATGATACACATGGCAGAAATGAACGAACTGCAAATTCTCCGTCACAGTGCCTCCCACGTAATGGCACAGGCAGTAAAAAGGCTTTTCCCCGAGGTAAAGCTTGCAATAGGTCCTGCTATTGACACAGGCTTTTACTACGACTTTGATACTCCCAATCCCTTTACTGCAGAGGACTTGGAAAAAATCGAAGCTGAAATGAAAAAAATTGCGAAAGAAAACCTCAAAATCGAGCGTTTTGAGCTTCCCAGAGCAGAAGCACTGGAGCTTATGAAGGACGAGCCTTATAAGGTAGAGCTTATTAACGAGCTTCCCGAAGATGCCGTAATTTCTTTCTATAAGCAGGGTGAATTTACCGACCTCTGTGCAGGTCCTCACGTAAATTACACAAGCAAGGTTAAGGCGTATAAGCTTCTCAGTGCGACAGGTGCATATTGGAGAGGCGACGAAAAGAACAAGATGCTTCAGCGTATTTACGCAACTGCGTTTTTAACTAAAGACGAGCTTCAGGCAGACCTTGACCGCCGTGAAGAGGCAAAGAAGCGTGACCATAATAAGCTCGGACGTGAGCTTGAGCTTTTCACAACCAGCGATGTTATCGGACAGGGACTTCCCATTCTTCTTCCCAAGGGTGCCCGCGTTATCCAGCTTCTTCAGAGATTCGTGGAGGACGAGGAGCAAAAACGCGGCTGGCTTCTTACCAAAACTCCCCTTATGGCAAAGAGCGACCTTTACAAGATTTCAGGTCACTGGGATCATTATCAGGACGGTATGTTCGTTTTGGGCGATGAAGAAAAGGATAAGGAAGTATTCGCACTGCGTCCCATGACCTGTCCCTTCCAGTATCAGGCATATCTTAACCGCGGCAGAAGCTACCGTGACCTTCCCATGCGTCTTAACGAAACCTCTACCCTTTTCCGTAACGAAGCATCGGGCGAAATGCATGGTCTTATCCGCGTAAGGCAGTTTACAATCTCCGAGGGTCACCTTATGTGTACACCCGAACAGCTTGAGGGTGAATTTAAGGGCTGTCTGGAGCTGGCTATCTATATGCTGAAAACTCTCGGTCTTTATGAGGATGTTTCCTACCGTTTCTCACAGTGGGATCCTGATAACCGCGAAAAATATATCGGTACAGAGGAGCAGTGGGACGAGGCACAGGGAATAATGAAGAAAATTCTTGATAACCTTGAAATCCCCTACAAAATCGGCATCGGCGAAGCTGCATTCTACGGACCTAAGCTTGATATTCAGATTAAGAACGTATTCGGTAAAGAGGATACTCTTATCACAATTCAGATTGACCAGATGCTGGCTCAGCAGTTCGGTATGGAATATGTGGATAAGGACGGCGTAAAGAAAAACCCCTATATTATCCACAGAACTTCTATCGGCTGTTATGAGAGAACTCTTGCCCTTCTTATTGAAAAGTATGCAGGTGCGTTCCCCGTATGGCTTGCCCCTGTACAGGTTAAGCTTCTTCCCATTGCAGACCGTCATCTTGACTATATTTATGAAGTTAAGAGAAAGCTCGAGGAAAGCGGCATAATCCGTGTTGAAATTGACGACAGAAGCGAAAAAATCGGTTACAAAATCCGCGAAGCACAGCTTGAAAAGGTTCCTTATATGCTCCTTGTGGGTGATAAGGATGTCGAAGGGGGCACTGTTTCAATCCGTGACAGACGTGACGGTGATATAGGCAGTATGTCTATCGAGGAATTTATCGCAAAGATTACCGAGGAAGTTAATAATAAAACAATTAAATAAAGGTGGTTTTGAAAATGAACAAAAAGTTTATTTCCGCAATTCTTGTTTTTGCCATGGTGCTTTCTATGGGCAGTGCCTTTGCGGCAGAGCTTCCCAAGGTTAGTGACATTGCAATGGTTGAAGCAGTTGTTGATATGCATGATTTAAAAATAATGGTTGGCGATGAGAACGGTAATTTTAAAGGAAACGTTGCAATCACACGTGCAGAAGCGGCAACCGTAATCTGCCGCATGCTCGGGCTTGAAGATGCGGCAAAGGATTTTGTAGGTACTGCTTCTTTTTCCGACACTCAGAATCATTGGGCTGCAGGATATATTGAAACAGTGGCAAAGCTTGATATCCTTGCAGGTAAGGATAACGCTGTTTTTTCTCCCGACGAAAAAATGACATTTTCTCAGTTTACCATGGCACTTGTAAAAGCCCTCGGTTACGAAGAATTGGCAAAGGCAAGCTCTCTTTCCATAGCAGATTATGTAGCGATGGGTGAAAAGCTGGGGCTTCTTGATAAGGTTGAGCTTTCCGCAGAGGCTGTAATGAACGCCGCCGATGAGCCTGCACTCCGCAGCTATGTGGCGATGCTTATTTCTGCGGCACTCAACATCCCCCTTGCCGAAGCAAAAAGCTATAATGCCCAAACAGGCAAAACGGAGTTTGTAATTCTCGATGGACAAAGCGGTACGGAGCTTAAAACCCTCCGCAAAGCAGTATTTAGCAGATAACAAAAAAAGGAAGTCTGAAAATTCAGACTTCCTTTTTTGTTATCTCACTTATATTAATTCCCAGAAAAGGTCGGTGTATTCTGCAGGATTTTCTATGGATATATCCGCAATCAGCAGAGCCTGATTATAAAGAAGCTTGCCAAGCTTTGCACATCTGTCCTTATCAAGCTGCCATGTGTCCTGAAGCATATAGAACGCTTTGTGTGTGGGGTTAATTTCTAAAACTCTCTGTGCCTTTATATCGGGGTGGTCACCGGGGATTGTGGCAAAGTATTTCTCCATTTCAAGGGAAACCTCGCCGTCCGTTGTCAGGCACACGGGGTGGGATTTAAGCTTGTTTGAAAGGCGTACTGCAGTTACCTTTCCGTCAAGGCAGTCACGAAGGTAATCAAGCATCACCTGATTTTCCTCCTGCTTTGCCTCTATGTCGCTCTTTTCTTCCTCTGTTTCGATTCCCAAATCCTTGTCGTTAATGCTCTTGAACTTCTTTCCGTCAATTTCGCCGAGCATATTTATAACGAACTCGTCTACCTCATCAGTCATATAAAGGATTGAATATCCCTTATCCTTAAGAGGCTCCGTCTGGGGGAGATTATCAATCTTTGAAACAGATTCTCCGCAAGCATAGTAAATGTACTCCTGACCCTCGGGCATTGTTTCAACATAACGTTCAAGGGTAATCATCTTCTTTTCATTTGAGGTATAGTAAAGAATCAAATCCTTAAGAAGCTCGCGGTGTGCACCATAGTCAGCCACAATTCCGTACTTGAGCTGAAGCCCGAAGCTCTGATAAAACTTTTCATACCTTTCGGGGTCATTATTAAGAAGCTTTTTAAGCTCCTGCTTAACTTTCTTTTCAATATTGTTCTTTATTGCGGTAAGCTGACGGTTGTGCTGAAGCATTTCACGGGAAATATTAAGGGATAAATCCTGTGAGTCAACAACACCCTTTACAAATCTGAAATGCTCGGGAATTAAATCCTCGCAGCTATCCATTATCATAACGCCTGATGAATAAAGTTCAAGCCCTTTTTGATATTCCTTTGTGTAGTAGCCCATAGGGGTATTTTCGGGAATAAACAAAAGTGCCTTGTAGGAAAATGCACCCTCTACATCTGCACGAATTGTAAGGGCAGGGTCTTTTGTATCAAAATACTTTTCCTTGTAGAAGTTATTAAGGTCTTCCTCGGTAACCTCATCCTTACCTCTCTGCCACAGGGGAACCATACTGTTAATGGTTTCCTCCTCAATATACTTTTCGTATTCGGGCTTGTCGGAATCGGGCTTTTCTACTTTTCTGGATTTTTCAATATCCATTTTAATGGGGTAGCGGATATAATCGGAATACTTCTTTATAAGTCCGCGAAGCATATAAACTTCAAGGTAATCGCTGTAGCGTTCATCCTCCCCGTCCTCTTTAAGCTTCATATATATATCTGTACCGTAACCTTCTTTTCCTGTTTCAGTGATTGTGTAGCCGTCTGCCCCATTTGACTCCCAGCAGTATGCCTTGTCCGAACCGAATGCTTTTGTGATAACAGTTACTTTATCCGCAACCATGAAAGCACTGTAAAAACCAACGCCGAACTGACCGATAATATCGATTTCTTCCTTTTTCTCCATGTCATTCTTGAAATTAAGCGAACCGCTTCTTGCGATTGTGCCAAGGTTCTTTTCAAGCTCTTCCTCGGTCATACCGATACCGTTGTCACTGACTTTTACGATTCTGTTTTCCTTGTCAATCGTTACCTTTATGTAAAGGTCCTCACGGGATACCCCTACGCCGTCCTCGGTAAGAGCTTTATAGCAAAGCTTGTCCAGTGCGTCGGAGGAGTTTGATATGATTTCACGAAGAAAAATCTCCTTATGAGTATAAATTGAGTTAATCATCATATCCAAAAGCTTTTTGGATTCTGCTTTAAACTGCTTTTTAGCCATGATAAAAACTTCCTTTCATGAGCCTAATGGGAAGCAATCCCCATAAGCCTTAAACTTGATTAATTTGGGCACTTACAATTTGTCGTCATTGAAAGGCGACCGCCTATCTTCTTCCTCCGCATTGAAATTGCCCTATATTTCTCTGCGTTTAAGGTCGAAGAGTTTCAAAAGAGGAAATTTTGTTATAAGACAAAGAAAATTCAAAAATAATACGATTGTATATTTGCAGAATTTTCTGTAGTATTATACGAAATTTCCCTTTTTAAACCTTGTGGGGATTGCTTCCCATTAGGCTGGCATTAGCACTCTACATCTTAGAGTGCTAATATAGTTTATCATTATTGGATATGTTTGTCAATACCCGTACACAAAAGGTTCATATTTTCAAAGATGCTACACTCTCCGAGAATGGGAGAAAGTAGTGCAGAATTGTTAAACGGAACCCGTAGGGCTTGCCCGAAGCTGTACATGGGTACTGCGAGGGTGACGTTTGACGATAGAAAAACGCTAAAAATCAAGGAGTCCACAAAGGACTCCTTTCCATAAACAAGCAAAGAAACTGTGTCTATACACTACATAAAAGTGTTTATCGATATATCATTCGCGTTTTTCGTTCGGTGCTGCTTTATCACATTCTCACTCAGGAAATATGCCGAAATTGCCCGCGTGACTTCCCTCAATCGCCGTAAACAGGCGTGTCTTAAATCCGGGGTTTTCCTTTTCAAGCTGCTTTATAAGGTTTTTTGCATATTCCCTTTTTGTCCGCTTATCCTCTGGACAGCGGTTTTTTACGATGGGAAGCTCATATTTTTTTGCAAAGCCGATTACAAAGTTTTCGGGAGCATATATCATCGGGCGGATAAGGGTAATGTCCTTTCTGTCAAGGTATGTCACGGGGGAAAAGCAGTTCACTCTCCCCTCATACACCAATGAAAGCATAAAGGTATCCAAGGCATCGTCATTATGATGACCGAGTGCAACCTTGTGGCTGCCAAGCTCCAACGCCGCATCGTGAAGTGCACCCCTCCGCATCTTCGCACAAAGGGAGCAGGGATTGGTTTCTTTCCTTATATCAAACAGAATTTCTGCAATATCGGTCTTTTTCAGCACATATTCCACCCCAAGCTCATCACAAAGCTTTTCCACGGGGGAAAAGTCCATCCCGAAACCCATATCAAGGGTAACCGCTGAAAGCTTAAAGGACTTTGGATAAAACCGCCTCAAATTTGCCAGTCCCACAAGGAGAGCCAGAGAGTCCTTTCCCCCCGACACGCCTACGGTGATATGGTCATTTTCATTTATCATTTTGTAATCATCCACACCGCGGCGGATAAAGCTTAGTAATTTCTGCATATTGTCACCTCTGAAAATCTCTTCTTTATTATATAATAAAAGAAAAATTAAATCAATAGTCTGAAATTTTTAAATTTAATAAATGAGAAAACAAGAGTATTTTAAAGAAAACAAGAGAAAAACAGAGTATTCATATAATAACTTAATTTATTTCAAAAAAAGTGTTGACAAACTATCTTTTATGTATTACAATAACTCATGCTGAAAAGAAAAATCTAAATTTTAGGAGGAAAACCACATGAAGACCACTATGGAAAAAGCAGGTCAGGTTCAGAGAAAATGGTACATTATCGATGCAACCGGTAAGAGTGTTGGTCGTGTTGCTGCACAGGCTGCAAGCATCCTTCGCGGTAAGGAAAAAGTTACTTACACTCCCCACGTTGATTGCGGCGATCATGTAATCGTTCTCAACTGTGACAAGGCAGTATTTACAGGAAACAAGCTTAATCAGAAAAACTACTATCGTCATACAGGTTGGATTGGCGGTCTTAAGACTGTCAGTGCAAAGGATATGATGGAGAAGAATGCTGACAGAGCTATGTATCTTGCAATCAAGGGTATGCTTCCTGCTACAACAATCGGCAGAAGTGCTCTTACAAGACTCAGAGTTTACAAGGGTAGCGAACATAACCATCAGGCACAGATGCCCGAGGTTTGGACTCGCGACATTAAATAAGGGAGGGTGAATTAAATGGCAATCACACAGTATTTCGGAACAGGTAGAAGAAAGAAGTCTGTTGCTCGTGTTCGCCTCGTTCCCGGTAAAGGC
>JAFTOF010000007.1 GCA_017451505.1 Clostridia bacterium
ATATTCGGCAGTTATCTCTGATACATATTGTCTATTTTTTGAGATAGTCATACGGCTATCTCTGTTTGCTATGCAATTCTTTACTTTAATACTTTATTAAATTTTTTTCATTTTACTTATTGACTTTATTTAGCAGGTTTCACATATGCTGAAATGGGAGGTGAATAACTATGTATAATTGTTCTTGCAGCTGCAGAAACAACTGCGGTGCTTTTGCTATTATCGCAAGCATTATTATCGGCGTAGTTGCAACAGTTCTCAGAATTACTGCTGTTATAACCGTAACTCCTGCATTTTTGTGGACTACTTTCGGCATCGCCGTAGCATATCTTGCAATATCACTTTTGGCACTATCGTCCGGCAGACCATACCTGAGGGATTGCCTGTGTCCTATTCTTCCTGTTTTTCTTGCGGGAATTTTAGGTACGGTTCTCACATCGGTAATACTCCTTGCCATTACCTTTGCGGCAACCAGTATTGCCGGAGCAATCATAACGGGACTGCTTCTTACGTTTTTCTCACTGATAATTACTTCTACTGCATGCCTTGTAAAGTGCGTTGCAGGGTGTGACCGTGATATAGACTAAAAAGAAGCGTGCCGCTTCACCCTTGTCGCGTCCCAACTTAACCTAAAACCTACAAATGCTGCTCGCGATAAAAAACGCAAATTCCTATACGGTAAAAGAATGCTGTGACTATGTGTCACAGCATTCTTTTAATCTATATATTCTCTTGTTTTATTACTTCCTCAAGTGCCTTAAGTGCAAGCGAGGAAATATATTCATAACGTTCTTTTTTATTTTTAATCTTAACTCTTTCCCACTCAATAATGCCGAAATTGGCATTCATCGGCTGGAATTTTTTATTTTCACGGTCTGTAATATACTTTATGAGTGCACCGCTGCAGGTAGAAGCAGGGAAAACGATGCTTTCCTCTCCCATAAGCTTTCTTGCGGCATTAATACCTGCAATCATTCCCGATGATGCCGATTCCACATATCCCTCCACGCCTGTTATCTGACCTGCAAAGAACACCTTGGGGTATTTTATCAGGCTGTAATCGGTGTTTAAAACCAAAGGCGAGTTTATATATGTGTTTCTGTGCATTACTCCATAGCGGACAAACTCGGCACTTTCAAGACCGGGAATCATGGAGAAAACTCTCTTTTGCTCGCCAAACTTTAAATTAGTCTGAAAGCCCACAAGGTTATAAAGAGTTCCCTCTGTATTATCACGGCGAAGCTGGAGCACCGCATACGGCTCTTTTCCCGTTTTGGGATTGGGAAGCCCTTTCGGTTTGAGAGGTCCGAAGCAAAGCGTTTCCTTGCCCCTTTGTGCCATAATTTCAACGGGCATACACCCCTCGAAAACCTTTATATTCTCCACACCCTCGTGAAGCGGAGCACGCTCGGCATTTATGAGGGCATCATAAAAAGCTTCATATTCATCTTTTTCCATGGGGCAGTTGATATAATCGGCTGTGCCCTTGTTATACCTTGCCGCAAGGTAGGTTTTCGTTTCATCAATGCTTTCACGCGTTATTACGGGAGCTGCCGCATCAAAAAAGAACAGACTTTCACTACCTGTCAGGTTTGCGATTGATTCACTCAGTCTTTCATGGGTAAGCGGTCCTGTTGCGATAATGGTAAATTCATCTGTATCAATTTGGCTTACCGTCTCGCTTATGAGTTCTATATTGGGATGCTTCTTAATATAGCTTGTCACAAGAGAAGCGAAACGGTCACGGTCTACTGCCAATGCACCGCCTGCCGGAACTTTTGTCTCGTCGGCACATTTTATGACAAGGCTGCCCATTCTACGCATTTCTTCTTTAAGCAGACCGCAGGCATTGTCAAGCCCGTTTCCTTTTAGGGAATTGGAGCAGACAAGCTCACACAGGTTTTCATTTGTATGGGCAGGGGAAAAAACGGCAGGCTTCATTTCATAAAGCTTTACCTTAATTCCTCTTTGTGCCGCTTGCCAAGCCGCTTCACAGCCTGCAAGACCTCCACCGATTATTTTAAGTTCCATATTATTTCTTTTCCTTTTTGTTTGTTTCACAGTCAGGGTTTGAGCAAACCGTTACGCTTCCGCGTTTAAGATACTTTCTTGTCATTACGCCTCCGCAAGAGGGACAGGGAGTTTTTGTAGGTTCATCCCAAAGGATAAAATCGCACTTGGGAGCATTTTCACAGGAGAAATATTTCTTACCCTTCTGACTGCGTCTTTCCACAATTCTTCCGTCGCACTTGGGACATTTAACGCCTGTGTCCTTTAAAATAGGCTTTGCGTTTCTACATTCGGGGAATCCGGGACAAGCAAGGAATTTTCCGAATCTCCCAAGCTTTATCACCATATTTCTTCCGCACTTTTCGCAGATTTCGTCGGATACCTCATCCGCTATTTTAACCTTTTCAATGGACTTTTCTGCTTTTTTAAGCACTGCTTCAAAGGGACGATAGAAATCGTCTATAACCTTTACCCATTTTGCACTGCCTGTTTCAATATCATCGAGCTGCTTTTCCATATTGGCAGTAAAGTCAACATCTACAATGTCCTCGAAGTTTTCCGCCATAATATCGGTAACTATTGTTCCAAGCTCCGTGGGCTTAAGCATACGCTTTTCCCTTGTTACATAATCTCTGCCGAGAATTGTGGTAATTGTGGGAGCGTAGGTACTGGGGCGGCCTATTCCGTTTTCCTCCATAGCCTTAATGAGAGATGCCTCTGTATATCTTGCGGGAGGCTCGGTAAAATGCTGCTCCTGTTCTATTTTACCTGCCGTAAGCTCTATGCCCTCCTCCAGCATGGGGAGGCTTTTGGCATCCTTTTCCTCAGCTTCTTCGCTTCCTTCAACATACACTGCACGGTAGCCTGCAAATTTAAGCGTCTTTGCACTTGCACGGAAGGTAGCACCATTTGCATCAAATTCTGCAGAAAGTGTATTATAAACTGCATTTGTCATCTGGCATGCAATAAATCTTTCCCAAATTAGCTTGTAGAGCTTATAAAGGTCGGCACTTACCGAAGCTTTTATCATCTCAGGCTCAATAGAGGGAACTGATGGTCTGATCGCTTCGTGTGCGTCCTGAGCATTTTTCCCTGTCTTATAGTTTCTGGGTGCCTTGGGCAAATATTCTTTTCCAAATTTATCCGCAATAATTCCCCGTGCCGCAATTTGTGCATCGGGATTAAGACGGAGGGAGTCAGTTCTCATATATGTTATAAGACCGAGTGTTCCCTTTCCGGGAACGTCTACGCCTTCATAAAGCTGCTGTGCGGCAGACATTGTTCTCCTTGATGTAAAGCCAAGCTTTCTGCTTGCCTCCTGCTGAAGCGTGCTTGTAATAAAAGGAGGTGCAGGTTGATTCATTTTTTCGCTGTAGCTTACACTTTTTACTATAAAAGCACTGTCCTCTATCATATCAAGTATATTTTGTGTATCCTGTGAGCTTGTAAGCTCTTTTTTCTTGCCGTTAAGGCCGTAGAATTTTGCAAGTATGGACTTTTTCTCACCTTTTTTACTAAGGGGTACGCTGATTGTCCAGTATTCCTTAGGCTCAAATGCATTAATCTCACGTTCACGGTCTACAACAAGCTTTGTTGCCACGGACTGGACACGGCCTGCACTAAGTCCTTTTTTAACCTTTTTCCACAAAATGGGGCTTATCTGATAGCCTACTATTCTATCAAGAACACGGCGTGCCTGCTGAGCATCCACCAAATTTTCGTCAATGGGACGAGCCTCTTTAAGCGATGCCGTTACAGCACTTTTGGTAACCTCATTAAATGTTATTCTGCATTTTTTAGTAGCATCAATATCCAAAATATTTGCAAGATGCCAGCTTATTGCCTCTCCCTCGCGGTCAGGGTCAGTTGCGAGATATACTTTATCGGCAGTTTTTGCGGCTTTTTTGAGTTTTGTAAGCAGTTCCCCCTTGCCGCGGATTGTAATATACTTAGGCTCATAGTTATTTTCGATTTCTATTCCGAGCTGACTTTTCGGAAGGTCACGCATGTGACCCATAGAAGCAATAACCGTATAATTTTTTCCGAGATATTTATTTATTGTCTTTGCTTTTGCCGGTGACTCAACTATTACAAGATAGTTTGCCATGAGCATCCCCCTCCAGTTATTTTATCGCGTATTTATTTCCGCGTCCTTTTTTTATAATACCTTTTATTTCCATCATTTGAATAAGTGCCGTCAGCCTTGACGGGTCAAATGAAATTCTTTCTTCAATCAAATTTTGCGTATCTGCTCCGCTTTCTATTATGTTTACAATTTCTGCCTCATATTCCGACAGTCCTTGCACAGATACGTTCTTTTTTTCGGGTTCTTCTATATACCTTTCATCCTCATATATAGTTCTTCCCGCTTCCTCTTCCCTTACAAAAAAGTCGGGATTAATAGAAATCAGTTCATCTATAACATCAATGGCATTTAAAAGAGGCACTGCCCCGTCACGAATAAGCTCATTTGTTCCCTGACTCAGCTTTTGGTCAATATTTCCGGGAACGGCATATACAGTCTTATTCATATCCATTGCCTGAGAAGCTGTAATAAGCGAACCGCTTCTCTTTCCTGCACGCGTAACTATCAACACATCAGAAAGTGCTGCAATTATTCTGTTCCTCCGTGGAAAATTATTTCCGTTGGCAGGCTCCCCGAAGGAAAACTCACTGATTACACTGCCGCCTTCTTTTACTATTGCGGAAAAAAGTCCGTGGTTTTCCGGAGGATAGGCTATATCGATACCACTGCCTAAAACGGCAACCGTGGGAGCTTTCGCCCGAAGTGCACCTCTGTGGGATGCCGCATCTACGCCAAGAGCACCGCCCGATACTATTCCTGCACCTGTCTGCCCTATTTCCATGGCAAAATTCTCCGAAACCCTGATAGCGTAGTCATCACACTTTCTTGCTCCTACAATCCCTGCAAACACAGTGTTTGAAAGAAGTGTAGGATTTCCCCAAACGAAAAGAACGGGCGGAGGCTGAGAAATATTTCTAAGTTTTTCGGGATACAAATCGTCAAGATAAGTAACCACACTACACCCCATTTTTCGTGCCATTTCAAAATCTTCTGCTGTTTTTTGATATATTTTGCTTTTCTTATCTATCGAAGCTTCATCAAAAAGATCTTCTTTTTCCGAAAGTTCACGGAGTGCTTTTGCACTTTGCCTTACCATGCGTGATTTAATTGTCCATATGAACTGTCTTTTCCTGAGTTCCATTTTTATTGCACCCCTAATAACTTACACTAAAAACCTCTCTTTGTAAAGAGAAAACTTTCTCATTCTTACAGTTTTTTTGTATTCTGGCGGTAATGCTCATATATCATGACAGAGCCTGCAACCGCCGCATTAAGGCTTTCCGCATCACTTCGCATGGGTATTTTAACCACGCTGTCACAAAGAGAAAGGGTTTTGTCAGTTATTCCGTTTCCTTCGTTTCCTATAATTATCAATACTTTCCCCGTTAAATCTGCCTCGTAAAAGTCAACACTCTCTTTGCTGAGTGCTCCTGCTACAATCTTATAACCGTTCTTTTTAAAATATTCTACTACCTGCTCACTTACCGCATTTTGTACCACGGGAACTGAAAATATTCCCGTCATAGTGGCACGGATAATTTTGGGATTATATAAATCACAGCAACCTTTGGTAAGTATTACGCCGCCACAATCCGCCGCATGAGCCGTACGGATAACACTGCCGATATTACCGGGGTCCTGCAACGCTTCACACATAACGATACACTTTTTCCCCGATGCTGATATATCTTCAAGGTTATTTTTCTTTATGCGGCAAACCGCCATTACTCCCTGAGGAGAAACCGTTTCACAGACATCCTCAAAAAGCTTTGGTGCAAAAGTAAAAATATCACATTTTGCCTTAAAATCGAGGGTTGTACCATCTTTTAAGATAATGCACTCCATGTCTGCATTCTTTTCGATTGCATCACGAACAGAGCGTATTCCTTCAATGAGAAAAAGCTCTTTTTCACTACGCCCTTTTGCGGTTTTAAGTAATTTTGCAAGCTTAAAAATCTTATTTTCACGACTTGTAATTATCATAAAATCACCATTATTAATTTTGTTGTAAAAAGAAGCGTGCCGCTTCACCCATCTCGCGTCTTCACAAAACTTTAAACAAAGAAATTCCGCTCGCGATTGATTTACTCAATTCCTTATGGGTAAAAACCGTTTCCGAAAATTATCGGAAACGGTTTTTTTCTGCATTATTAAAGGCTTTTCTTAGCTGTTTCTACAAGCTGGGTAAAAGCTGCGGGATCATTGATTGCAATTTCAGAAAGCATCTTTCTGTTGATTTCAATGTTAGCCTTCTTGAGACCGTTCATGAAACGTGAATAGTTGATGTCATTCATCTTGCATGCCGCACTGATTCTTGTAATCCAAAGAGTACGGAAATCTCTTTTCTTAAGCTTTCTTCCTACATATGAGTAAGAAAGTGATTTCATAACTGCCTGATTAGCAATTCTGTAAAGCTTGGATTTTGCACCTCTGTAGCCTTTCGCAAGCTTTAATATTTTTTTATGTCTTTTTCTGGTGCTGAGTGCACCCTTAACTCGAGCCATTTTATAGTCCTCCTAATTCTTATTTATAAGGTATAAGCTTCTTAATAACTTTTGCGTTTGTTACATCTGCAAGAGCGCCCTTTCTGAGTCTTCTCTTTCTCTTGGTGTCCTTCTTTGTGAGAATGTGACTCTTGAACGCTTTCGCTCTCTTTACCTTACCTGACTTTGTAAGACTGAAACGCTTTGCAGCGGCTCTGTGTGTCTTTATTTTAGGCATAATATCTCTCCTCTCAATTGTATATATCTAAACTAACTTTTGTTAGCCGATAATCAGTTCTTGGGCGAAATTGTAATCGCCATGTTCTTACCTTCAAGTTTTGCTTTCTTGTCAACTGTTCCGAATTCCTGGGCACCCTCTGCAAAGCGTTCAAGAATTTGCTCACCGATTGATGCGTGATGAATCTCACGGCCGCGGAAACGGACGGAAACCTTAACCTTGTCACCATGCTGAAGAAACTTAATAGCGTTTTTAAGCTTGGTTTCAAAATCGTGATTATCAATTGACGGTGAAAGGCGAACCTCTTTAAGGTTGACAACTTTTTGATTCTTGCGGTTTTCCTTTTCCTTTTTAGCAAGCTCAAAACGATATTTACCGTAATCCATAATTTTACATACGGGAGGATTTGCGTTGGGGGACATCAAAACCAAATCAAGATTCTTCTTGCTTGCCGCCTCCAGAGCATCATTTCTGGACATAATACCCAGCTGACTGCCGTCGTTATCAATTACACGCAGTTCATTATCCCTGATTTCCTCGTTAATCATCATTTCCTTGCTAATAGAAAACACCTCCAAAAATTGCTTCATGCCACTAATAAAAAAGCGGCAGGAGAACCTACCGCTATACAAAACATAGACATAATAAAAGCCTGTTTTATTAACCGTACCAAGTAATCCTGCACGGTGAGAAGCGGTAACTTCTGCTTTGTTGCTTAGTTATTATAACAGTTCTTTTTTCTTTTGTCAACTGTTTTTTCTGATTTTTTATAGCTCATTTCCCTCGGAGTCAAAAAGAGGCAGTTTTTTAAGGAAAATTATATCTTTTCTGTCTGCGGCGTCACCCTCTGCAAGCACAGCCGCCTTACCCACTATATTTCCTCCTGCAACCTCTATCAGTTTTTCCAGAGCGTTTAGTGATTCGCCTGTACTTATTACGTCGTCTACAATAAGAACTCTCTTGTCCTTAATTTTTTCAACGTCTTCTTTTCCTATATAAAGCTTCTGCTCTCCATGGGTTGTAATTGAATTCACGCTAACTTCTATTACGTCACTCATATAAACCTTTGGCTTTTTGCGGGCAATCACATAATCATTTACCCCTGCCTGACGTGCCATTTCGTGAATTAAGGGAATACTCTTTGCCTCTGCGGTAACCATTATGTCATATTCGGGAACTTTCTTTAAAAGCTCGCTTGCACAATTAACCGTAAGTTCCACATCTCCAAAAAGGATAAATGCCGCAATGGAAATTTTATCATTTACCGG
The DNA here is from genome assembly GCA_017451505.1 of Clostridia bacterium. Taxonomy (GTDB): domain Bacteria; phylum Bacillota; class Clostridia; order UMGS1883; family UMGS1883; genus UMGS1883. The sequence goes on from JAFTOF010000007.1 coordinate 8,086, forward strand.
AAACATCGGCAGATTCCTTTTCACCGATGCTATTTCCATTTGATATGTTTTCATCTTCTTCACCCTTCTTTTCATTAAAATCTGTCTTTTTGTTTTTTCTTTTGAGAATGAAAATCACCGCAAAAGCCACAAACAGGGTTCCTGCAACAATCAGCACCACTAATATTATATCGCTGACGGTTATTTCCGTTCTTTCTGCATTATCAAGATTTACCCATCCCCGAACAGCGTTAATCTCTGTAAGGCCCCATTCATTTTTACCTGTTTCAACTATTTTAATTACGTTAAAATCAGTTCCTTTTTTAACATTGGTAAGAATCATGCTCTGGCATTTTTCCGAATTAGTCGGGAGGCTCATCATGTCAAAATCTTTTATAGCCTCATAGCTCAGGTCATCGCTGAGACTATAAAGTGTAAGTGCGTTTGCATATGTATCTGTAAGAGAGCCTTTTTTTGCCCAGCCTGCCGCATAATCATTTACCACATATTCGTAATCATCTTTTTCGGCAATTACCCTGACCTTTACACATTCGGGAATTACCGAGGTATCATATTCGTCATCGGCAGTTGCATAAAGCTGCAGTCCTTCTGAGTCCTCACTGCACACATATCCTTCCCTTGCTTTGTCAAGGAGCTGTATTATCGCATTTTCACTTTCGGTAGCTTCCTGAAGATATTGGGAAGAAACCCAGCCCAAAACGCCGTCATAGTTAATAAGGCACCAGCCGCTTGCCGTACTTCTCTGTACGAAAACCGTAGCCCCGCTCTCAACCTCGCCAAGGTGTTGTGCCTTGTCCTCAGGATTATCGGAAGGAAGACTCAAAAGTGCCGCATCCTCCTCAGAGACCACAACAAATTCAAGATTAACGGCCTTCCCCGCCTTATTCTGAGCATTGGAAAGTGACTGTGTTGTGCGGGAGTAATCAATCCATCCGTTAAGTCCGTTATATGCTACATATGCATATCCCTTTTCTTTCTTTCTCACGGTTAATCTTGTGCAATCGGGAATGATTGCATGATATGATTTCCTGCCAAGGTCCTCCCAGAGTTCTACACCCTTACCGCCTTTTGAAAGAACGTACACATACTCAACTTCGCCATATTCTGCTCCGTCGAATTCCTCAAAAGCAGTAGTATCCTTAAGCTTTATCCACGCGTAGTTTTTATCGTCATTTTTGGAAACAAGACCCCACCCCGAAGGAGTTTCTCTCTTAATTTCCAAAACCATATCATTGGTAATTACATCCTTTACATCGCTTCCCAAAAGCACATCTTCCGACGGGACATCATAAAGATAAGCTACTCCCTCTTTGGAAGAAACCTTCACCTTTTTCTCTGAATCACTACCTGTTGCCAGTGCTGCCTTTTTATACGAGTTGCGTGTAAAGCTCATATTTATCCAGCCGCTTTTTTTATTAAACTCCACAAGTCCCCATGTTTTATCCTGTTTCAAGAGGGTAAGCTTTGAGCAAGCGGGGACAACTGCTATTTCGTAGCTTTCTTCATTTGGTGAAATGTGAAGCGACAGTTCGCCCTCTGCATTTGCGGCATAGAGCGTATCCGCGGCAAGTACACTGTGAGAAAGGCAAAGGATTGCCGCTACGGTAAATATGAATGCAATAAGTTTTTTCATACCGATACTTCCTAACATTTGTGTATTATAATTTTGTCTTGCTTTATTTTACACCATCCACCCACAAATGTCAATATATGACACTTGTCGGGAACATAAAAAAATGGGAGTGCAAAAAGCATAGCTTCCTGCACTCCATTCCTGCTTATTATTTATTTTCCAAATATTCGTTAAGCTTAGCAATAAGAGCATCTGCATCTGCACCGTGCACCGCACAAGCCTCTGCGATTGACTCTCCGCTGGCTGAAGGACAACCAAGACAATGCATACCTATTTCAAGGAAAAAGGGTGCTGTGCCTGCGTCCATCTTAAGAACATCAAGAATAATAGTGTCTTTCGTTACCTTTGCCATGAAAACACCTCCCTATGATAGTACTATAAACTTACGCTTCTATTATACATCATTTTTTTAAAAAAGCAAGCTTTGTTTTTTTGTGATTAATGAAATCCGTCTTTTATTCGCCACAAGGCGATTTCATCTGCATTAGCAGATTTCATCCACGCAGTGGATTTATTCCGTCGCAAGACGGATTTAGTTGAAAAAACCTCGTTCAATCGAACGAGGTTTTTTCTGGAGCGGAAGACGAGATTCGAACTCGCGACGTTCACCTTGGCAAGGTGACGCTCTACCACTGAGCCACTCCCGCATTTCTTAGGCAAGTGATAGTATAGCATACAAAAAAGGGTTTGTAAAGCTTTTTTTGAAAATTTTTTAAGATTTTTTTATTTTCCCAGGGAATTTTTTGATTAAAAAAAAGGATTTTCTCTGCCTGTGTCGAAAATAATGTTATAGACTTTATAATAAGAGGTTTTTACGATGGCGGCTTTTTATTCCGAAGAACTTGTAAACGAAGTTATTTCGGCAAACGACATTGTGGATATTGTTTCAGGGTATGTACGGTTGAAAAGGTCAGGAAGCAGTTTTATGGGCTGTTGTCCTTTTCACAGGGAAAAGACGCCCTCATTTCACGTAAGTGCGGACAAGCAGCTCTACCACTGCTTCGGATGCGGTGCAGGCGGAAGCGTGATTCAGTTTATTATGAACGCAGAGGGACTGGATTTTCCCGATGCACTTCGTTTTCTTGCTGACCGTGCAGGTATACGGATGCCTGAGGATACAGGCGGCGGCAGGGATGATGAAAGATACAAACGAAAACAGAAGATATATGAAATGAATAAGGATGCCGCAAGGTTTTTCCGTGAATGTCTTTTGTCCTCTCAGGGCAAGACGGCACAGGATTATTTAACCAAAAGAAAGCTAAGCGGCAAAACGATAGCGGCTTTCGGCTTGGGTTTTGCTCCATCGGGCTGGGATAATCTTTTAAAGCATTTGCAAAAAAAAGGTTACGACCGTGCTCTTATGGTGGAGGCAGGGCTTTGCATCATGAATGACAAAGGGCATGTTTACGACCGATTCCGCGAGAGAGTAATGTTCCCTATATTTGATGTACGAAGTAACATTGTCGGCTTTACGGGAAGAATCCTTTCGGGCGATGCGGCAAAATATATGAACTCCCCAGAAAGCATAGTTTTTGACAAGGGTAAAAATCTTTATGCCCTTAACCTTGCTAAAAAAAGCAGCCGCGGTTATTATATATTGGTAGAGGGTAATATGGACGTTATCTCTCTGCATCAGGCAGAGATAAACTGTGCGGTTGCCGCCTGCGGAACGGCATTTACCCGTGATCAGGCAAAGCTTATTGCAAAAAGTCCTGTTTATTTATGCTTTGACAGTGACGGTGCAGGGCAAAAGGCTCTGGAAAGGGCGGCGGAAATTTTCAAGGAGTTTGATACAAAGCTCCGTGTAATTACAATGGCAAATGCCAAAGACCCTGATGAATTCATAAAAAAATACGGCGTGGAAGAATTTGAGGAATTAATTAAAAAGGCAAAAACGCTGACAGAGCATAGAATGGACGTGCTTTTAAGCGGTGTCGATTTAAACGACACGGCACAAAAAATAGAAATGCTTTCCAATGCATCTAAACTTTTTGCCGATATTCCCAGTGCAGTGGAAAGAGAAGTTTATGTAGCAAGGCTTTCGGCAAAGACGGGAATCAGCATTGAATCAATTAACAGCGAGATAAGGAAAAGCAACGCAAAGAAAGTCCGCAAAGAGGTTTCTTCACAGCTCAGGCAGGCGGTCGGACAAGCTTCTGCCGAAAAGAAAGCGGTAGGAAGAAGGCACACTGCCGAGGCAGGATTTCTCTGTATGCTTTGCGAAAGTGCAAAGGTTTTCTCCGAATATGGAAAAAAGTTTGATGCAGAAAGCTTTTCAAACGATATACACAAAGAGGTTTTTGCACATATTTGTACATATTATAAAGAAAATAAGTCAGGACAGTGCCGTGACTATTTGATGAAAGAAATGCAGGGCCATGAAAAAGAACTTTCCAATATTTTGATGAGTGTGCAAAATGTGTCTGACAGCCTGAGGGCGGCTGATGACTTTGCACAAATAATGGAAAACGAAATTTGGAATGAAAAACTGCAAAAAGCACAAAACGAGGGAAACCTACAGCTTATAAGCGAGCTTTTAAAAGAAAAAAAACAAAAAGGCTGAGAGGCAATCTTATGCCTGCTCAGGCGAAAGGATTTGATTATACATGAGCGAAACAGTAAACAAAAAAAACATCGTTAAGGAGCTTATCGAAAAAGGCAAGCAAAAGGGTATGCTTACTGAGCATGAAATTGAGGAAGCTCTCGGTGAACTGGAGCTTGACGTGGAGCAGATTGAAAAAATCCACGATAATCTGGAGGAGCTGGGCATTGATATCGTAGGCGAAGATATTGATCAGGAAATTAAGAAAATCGAGATTTCCGAGGAGGATTTGGAGGATCTTTCTGTTCCCGAGGGTATCAATGTAGATGACCATGTAAGAATGTACCTTAAAGAAATAGGTAAAGTTCCGCTTCTTTCTCCCGACGAGGAAATTGAATACGCACAGCGTATGAGCGAAGGCGATGAAGAAGCAAAGAAAAAGCTCACAGAGGCAAACCTTCGCCTTGTTGTAAGTATTGCCAAGCGTTATGTAGGCCGCGGTATGCTTTTCCTTGACCTTATTCAGGAGGGTAACCTTGGTCTTATAAAAGCCGTTGAAAAATTTGACTACACAAAGGGATACAAATTCAGTACCTATGCCACATGGTGGATAAGACAGGCAATCACCCGTGCTATTGCCGATCAGGCAAGGACAATCCGTATTCCTGTTCATATGGTTGAAACCATTAACAAGCTTATCCGTGTTTCCCGTCAGCTTCTTCAGGAGCTTGGCAGAGAGCCTTCTCCCGAAGAAATTGCAAAAGAAATGGGAATGAGCCTTGAAAAAGTTCGTGAAATTATGAAGATTGCACAGGAGCCTGTTTCCCTTGAAACGCCCATCGGCGAAGAAGAAGACAGCCACTTGGGCGACTTTATTCCCGATGATGATGCACCTGCTCCCAGTGAGGCGGCATCATTTATGCTCCTTAAGGAACAGCTTATGGACGTGCTCAACACCCTTACCCCCAGAGAGGAAAAGGTTCTCCGTCTTCGTTTCGGTCTTGAAGACGGCAGAGCAAGAACGCTGGAGGAAGTAGGCGGCGTGTTTGACGTAACAAGAGAAAGAATCCGCCAGATTGAAGCTAAAGCACTTCGTAAGCTTCGCCACCCCAGCAGAAGTAAGAAACTGAAAGATTTCTTAGAATAATACGGATGTGGAAAAGCAGCACCGAACATATGATTTTTAAATTCGAAATGCGAAGTGCGAAATTTTGGGAGGGATTTGCTTTGTGCAAATCCCTTTTTCTATACATTTTTTAAATAAAACTATTGATTTTCCTTTTAAATTGTAGTATAATCATATCCGCTAAGCCGATGTGATGGAATTGGCAGACGTAACGGACTCAAAATCCGTCGGTGGCAACACCGTGCGGGTTCGACTCCCGCCATCGGCACCAAAAAAACACAGTTGCCCTCTTTTGAGGGTGGCTGTGTTTTTGTTTTACTGAGGGAGCTAAGCCCTGAGGAGGGCAACGCCCGTTAAGAAAACGATTGATAATCGTTTTTAGGGTGTTGGTGCGTAGACGGGTACCGAAATGCGTCAGCATTTTGGTCGGCAAGCAATGCAGATGCGAAGCATATGCCTCCCGCCATCGGCACCAAAAAAACACAGTTACCCTCTTTTGAGGGCGGCTGTGTTTTTGTTTTACTGAGGGAGTCGAACCCTGAGGAGGGCAACGCCCGTTAAGAAAACGATTGATAATCGTTTTTAGGGCGGTGGTGCGTAGACGGGTACCGAAATGCGTTAGCATTTGGGTCGGCAAGCAATGCAGATGCGAAGCATATGCCTCCCGCCATCGGCACCAAAAAAACACAGTTACCCTCTTTTGAGGGTGGCTGTGTTTTTGTTTTACTGAGGGAGCTAAGCCCTGAGGAGGGTAACGCTTATGCAATAAATGCAACAGAAAGTGACACGTCCCCAAACTGTTCTAGAATGACTATTGACACTTGGTTTATTCTGTGTTACAATTGGATTGGTGGTAGATGTGGGCGATGTTACGCCCTGCTCCACCATTTCTATTGGAAAAATATCATACAAAATTTTTTCTCCGTTTGAGGAATTTGTAACATTAAGTGTTGCTTCCCAAACGGTTTTATTTTTTTCCTGTATAAATACTTTCCAATAGTCCCAGTTGTTTTTTCCATAGTTGTCAAGCCATCCGTGAGAATATCTTGACGTTTCAGAAATTTCTTCTTTTGCGGTTTCTATGAGTTCATCCACCAAAACAAGAGCTTCTTGCTTCACTTTATTGTTGAGATAGCTTGTCAAATCTCTGTTGACACGAACGTTATCTCCTTTTCTATTTTCGTACCTCTGCGAATGCTCGGCTATGCGAATTTTGACAGGTTTTCTGTTTTTGTCATAAGCTACGAATTCCCTGCCTCCAAGTTTTTTAATATGTTCTTTCACCGCCTGAATTCTCTCCGCATCGGTAAGCCCTGTCAGAAGGTCGCTGTCGAGATAAACACCAATCCCATAATCACCTTTTTCTCCGGAAATTTTTTGTATACTTAACTTCTCACCGCTAAATTCTCCAACTTTACCCTTTTTTACGTTCTCTCCCGCAGCAGTGTAAGCTCTCAGCCACATTTGCTGTGCTTTTTTCTTTTCGCTGAGAAGTCCCATACTTTCAAGCACCTTGTACCACCAGTCACGCACCTTTAATGCAAGGCTCTTGTCCTCTCTGATAAAGCTTTCAAGCATTTCCTCGCTGTTAAACAATTCGCCTGCATAATTTACCGCAATTTCCTCATTGATGGAATCAGTGTCGTTTTTTTCATAGGCGTTTTTTGTTTCCTCATAAAGAATATCATACGCCGTCATTCCGTTGCCGAAGCTTTCTTTTTTCAGTTTGTTTATAACATATTCCTGATATGCCACCCATACCTCTGGTGCCGCCTGCTTCATTCTGTGTCCAAATTCGTGCGTTGCAACAAAGCGTGACGGATTTTTCGCATCGGCATTTATAAATATACCCTTGCTTGTTATAAATCCGTCAAGCACATTGCCATTCTCGTCCGTAAGGTTCTTTACAAAACGCACTTTCATTCTCAACCGTTTCGCCATTCGTATAATATTGCTGTATGCTCTCGGATTTTCTCTTTTTAACCTCTTTGAATGTTCATCTACAACAATATTATCTACAATTTCACTGTCCTCGGGAATATCGTACCGCTCCGCTTCAGGAACAGTTTGGGGACATACCACTTTCTGTTACATTTCAAAAGCGTTTGCCGCTATTTTAGGCAAACGCTTTTTACTTGCATTTTATTCGACCACTTCGTATACAAGCGGCTGTTGCTTTGGACATTCATCGGAAATTTCTACGGCGGACAGGAAATCTTTCTGCAGCTTTTCGGTGATGTTTCCCTTGTTGGTATAAATTTTTGCGATAATCTCGCCTTTTTCTACCCAATCTCCCCTTTGCTTAATCAGCACTATCCCTGCGGAATAATCAATTTTGTCGCCTTTTTCCTTTCGTCCTCCGCCTGCTTCCACGCAAATATTTCCGACTGCTTGTGCATCTAAGGAAGATATGTAGCCTGTTTTTTCGCATTTCACTTCTATCTCCTTGGAGGCTTTTTCAAAAAGGTCTGTATCTTCAATATATGCTATATTTCCTCCCTGCTCTTTTATCCAGGTGAGGAATTTTCCATAAGCAGCACCGCTTTTCACTGCGTTATACGCTTCCTGAAGCATTTTTTCATAAGGTTTTCTAAGTGCCATTGACGCCATATGTGCCGCCAGTATACAGCTTATATCCAAAAGGTTTTTATCGCCTTTCCCTTTAAGCACATTCACGGACTCAATCACTTCCAGACTGTTGCCGACACAGCTTCCCAAAGGCACATCCATATTGGTAAGAATGGCACGGACATTTCTTTTGCAGTTTCTGCCTATTTCCACCATACATTTTGCTAAAGAACGGGCACTTTCAATATCTTTCATGAAAGCACCGCTTCCCACTTTTACATCTAATACGATGTTTTTCGCTCCCGAAGCAAGCTTCTTGCTCATTATGCTGGAAGCAATAAGCGGTATACTGTCCACTGTGGCGGTAACGTCACGCAGGGCATATATTTTCTTATCGGCAGGTGCTAAATTTCCGCTCTGTGCCGTAAGGGCTATCCCGATTTTTTGAGTCTGTTCCATAAGCTTTTGGGGCGAAAGCTCCGTTAAGTATCCCTCTATGGATTCCAGCTTATCTATTGTTCCTCCTGTATGTCCCAGACCCCTGCCGCTCATTTTTGCTATTTTGCACCCCAAAACCGCTGCAATGGGTATTGCAATCAGAGTGGTCTTATCCCCTACACCTCCGCTGCTGTGTTTATCGGAAGAAAGTTCCCCCAGCATTGACAAATCTATAGTGTCCCCGCTGTGTGCCATTGCCATGGTTAAATCCGTTGTTTCCCTCTCATTCATTCCGTTAAGGCAAATTGCCATAAGCAGTGCCGCTGCCTGATAGTCGGGGATTTCGCCGTTTGTATATCCTTTCACAAATTTTTGTATTTCTTCACGTGACAGTTCCTTGCCGTCACGTTTTTTTCTTATGATGCTATACATGTTCATTCACCTCAAGTCAAAGGATTCGGGCAGTAATTCCTCCAATGTATAGGTTTTGATTTCAACCCCGTTATAAAGATAAATCTTAAAATCCTTTTTGCAAAACTCGCTGATTATCTGTCTGCAGATTCCGCAGGGTGGGCAATATTTTTCCACTCTGCCGCCTTTCCCCCCTACAATTGCAATGGAGCAAAAGTCTTTTTCTCCGTGAGCTACCGCACTGCAAAATGCGGTTCTTTCCGCACAGGTTGTTGCTCCATAGGAGGCGTTTTCCACATTGCATCCGAAGTACACCTTTCCGCTTGCTCCTAAAAGTGCCGCACCCACGGTAAATTTTGAATAGGGTGCATATGCATTTTTCATTGCCGTCATGGCATTTCCTATAAGTTCTTCTTTTCTCATTTTACCTCTCCTTTTTTGGTGGGGTTTCTCTACTTAAAGTATATAGCCGAAAGAGGAAAAAATCAACTATTTCAAAAAAAGTTTGCAAAAGCTTTATAAAAATATATTTTTTATTGAACTTCTCCCAAAATTATGGTAAAATATATTATGTATTTTTGTGTTCTGTAAAGGATAGATATTTATGTATTACGAGGAGCTTCGCAGTACAATTAAAGAAAGAAAATTTGCCCCCCTCTATATTTTTGAAGGGGCGGAGGAATACCTCATTGAGTTCTGCATAGGTGAGATTAAAAAGGCACTTGTTGAGGAATGGTCGGAAATGATGAATTTCAAAAGCTTTACCGAGCTTCCGCCCGTATCCGAAGCAGGAGATTTTATGGAAACACTTCCCGTTATGAGCGAAAGGAAGCTTGTCGTTTTCAGAAAATGCGGGCTTTTTTCGGGCAATATCAAAAACCGTGCTCAATGGGAAAAGCTTTTTGAGAACGTGGCAGACTTTAACTGCGTGATTATATGGGAAAACGCCCCCGAAAAAGGAAAAAAAGCGGGCCCCGTACGCAAAGCCGCTGAAAAAGGCGGTGCGGTGGTTGTTGAATTTCCGCTGAGAACGGAGGCAAATCTTCGCAGCTGGGTGGCAAAAATTGTCGCCGCAAGCGGAAAAACCATTGATGTGAAAAACGCTTCCTATCTGATAAATTCACTTGACAGAAGCATGCAGTCCATAAAAATAGAGCTTGAGAAAATCATTGCTTTTTCAAAAGCTCCCCAAATTACCAAAGAAGATATTGACAGCGTGATTGTAAAGCCTGTGACGGAGAACGTTTTCGGGCTGATAGATGCAATATTTGACGGCAGGCGTGAAATCTGCTTTAATCTGCTTTATACTCTCCGCTCGCTAAAGCAGGAGCCTGTGTCAATCTTGTCGCTTCTTTCAAATCAGCTGATAACCATATACCACGCAAAGCTTCATCTGCTGAGCGGAATGCCCCACAGTAAGGTTGCCTCCACATTGGGAGGCGGTTATTCGGTGGAAAAATGCACACGCAAGGCAGAAAAAATCAAGCTTGAAAATATACAGACGTTAGTTTCTTTGTGCTGTGAATGTGACAGAAAAATCAAGCAGGGGCTTTTAAGCGGCTGGGCGGCACTGGAAACTATTATTGCCGAATACAAGTATTATTAGTACGGGTTGTAAAAAACAGCACCGACCGCAAAGGTCATAGAATTTTTTTGGCATTTACTTTTGTTTATTATTTATCCTGTTTTTCAGGGTGGAAATTCGCAAATGCGAATTTCTGTATTTTGTATGCCCTTTGCTACGAACAAACTTCACCTCTCGACGTACCCCCGTACGCCTTCGGGCAAAGTCCTTCGGACTTCAGTTTGTCCGTTCTGCACTATTTTTTTCAACCCTTTATTTTATTCAGAAAGGATTTTTCAATATGAAATACGAGCTTAAAAACGGATGGTCAACCGATATTGACAAGGATTTGGTTTTTAAATTTTCCGAAGGCTACAAGGACTTCCTCACAAAATGCAAAACGGAACGTGAATCCGTACAGGAGGCAATTCGCTTTGCCGAGGACTGCGGATTTAAACCCCTTGACAGCTTTGAAACGCTCAAAGAGGGAGATAAGATTTATGCAGTAAATAAGCTTCGCAGTGTAATTTTAGCAGTAATCGGAAGCGAAGATATTACTTCGGGCGTAAATATCGTGGGAGCACATATTGATGCACCCCGTCTTGACCTTAAGCCTAACCCCTTGTACGAAGATGGCGAAATGGCATATTTCAAGACACATTACTACGGTGGAATTAAGAAATACCAGTGGGGTACAATCCCCCTTGCTCTCCATGGAGTAGTGATAAAGAAAGATGGTGAAGCCGTGAATGTACGCATCGGTGATGAAAATGATGATGTGACCTTTGTTATTACTGACCTTCTTCCCCACTTAGCACAGGAGCAGATGAAAAAAACTCCCTACACCGTCATTGAGGGCGAACAGCTTAATCTCCTGATAGGCTCTATCCCTATGAAAGATGAGGAAAAGGACGGCGTGAAGGCAAATGTCCTTGCACTTCTCAACGAAAAATATGGCATCTGCGAGGAGGATTTCCTCAGTGCGGAGCTGCAGATTGTTCCTGCGGCAAATGCAAAGGATGTAGGCTTTGACAGAAGCCTTATCGGCTCATACGGGCACGATGACAGAGTTTGTGCATATCCCTCCCTTATGGCGATTCTCACCACCGAAGCCTGTGATAAGACGGCTGTTTGTATTCTTACCGACAAAGAAGAAGTGGGAAGCATGGGAAACACAGGTGCAAAAAGCGATTTTATGAAGCTTGTGCTTCTTGAAATGCTTGATAAAAAAGGTGAGGGTGCGACAGAGCTAAACCTTCTTCGCACACTCGACAAAAGCTTTTGCCTCAGTGCTGATGTTAATGCCGCATTTGACCCCAATTTCCCCGCTCCCTATGAAAAGCGTAACAGTGCCAGAATAAATTACGGCATTGCAATTTCCAAATATACGGGTGCACGAGGAAAAAGCGGCTCAAGCGATGCCTCTGCCGAGCTTATGAGCAAGGTGCGTACCCTTTTCAATAACAACGATATTTTGTGGCACGTGGCAGAGCTTGGAAAGGTAGATGCAGGCGGCGGCGGTACTATCGCACAATACGTTGCCAACTTAGGAGTAGAAACAGTTGATTGCGGAGTTCCTGTGCTTAGTATGCACGCACCCTTTGAGGTTGTAGCAAAGCTTGATGTATATATGGCGTACAAAGCTTTTCATGTATTCTATAATGAGGTATAAAAAATGCGTATTGATAAATTTTTAAAGGTTTCCAGAATTATTAAACGCCGCACCGTGGCAAACGAAGCCTGCGATGCAGGACGTGTAAGCATTAACGGCAAGGTGTGCAAGGCAAGTGCCGAGATAAAATGCGGAGATATTGTGGAAATCCGTTTTGGAGAAAGACTCATTAAAGTTCGTATTGAGGATATAAAGGAGCATACCCTGAAAAACGACGCTGCTTCACTTTATACTGTAATTGAAAACAATTAGGAGTGACTAAATTGAAAGTTTTATGGCAACTATTTTCTGCTTTTTTCAGAATCGGTGCTTTCACCTTTGGCGGCGGTTATGCCATGCTGTCCCTGATTCAAAAAGAGGTAGTGGACAATAAAAAATGGGCTTCCGACGAAGAGGTTCTGGACTACTATGCCGTGGCACAATGTACCCCCGGCGTAATTGCCGTAAACACGGCAACCTTTGTGGGGTACAAACAAAAAGGCGTTTTGGGAGCTATTGCGGCAACCTTTGGTGTGGTGCTTCCCTCACTTCTTATAATAACGGTTATTGCCTCTGTGCTTCAGAATTTTATGGAGTATGAAATAGTGCAGCACATTTTTGGTGGAATACGCGTAGTGGTTGCGGTGCTTATAGTTAATGCCGTTATTACAATGGGCAAAAAAGCAATAAAAGATTATCTTTGCGTATTTCTTGCTATTTCTTCCTTTGCAGTATCATTGATTTTCTCTGGTTTGTCTCCTGTATTTGTGGTACTGGCGGCAGCTCTTATAGGGCTTGCCACAATGACGAAAGGGGGAAATGACAAATGATTTTCCTTTATCTTTTCGTTGAATTTTTTAAGACAGGTCTTTTTTCCATTGGTGGCGGACTTGCCACCATTCCTTTCCTCACCGCAATGTCGGAAAAATGGGGTTGGTTCACCCGTGAAACCTTGGGAAATATGATTGCCGTGGGAGAATCCACTCCCGGCCCTATCGGGGTAAATATGGCAACCTATGTGGGCTATACTGTCGGTTATGATAAGTTTGGCACTCTCGGAGCAATTTTAGGGGGATTTATTGCCACATTTGCTTTGGTTTTGCCCTCCGTTATTATAATTGTGATTGTTGCGAGAATACTAAAGGCATTTAAGGAAAATAAATTTGTCTCCCGCAGTTTCTACGCCATACGCCCTGCGGTAACGGGAATGATTGCCACAGCGGCAGTAACCATGATTAAAAGCGGAATTTTTACAAAGAGCGGAGATTCTCTCCTTAAAATGCTTGATATTAAGGCGGCTATACTTTTTGCAGTGCTTTTTGTTTGCACAAATAAGATAAAGCTTCACCCCATTTTTTATATTATAATAGCAGGTGCCGCAGGTGCAATTTTCTCAATGTGAGGTAGTAAACGATGGATATATTAAAGCAGCTCTGCAGTGAGCTAAAAACAGACGAAGCAAAAACCAAAAACGTAATAAATTTACTGGACGAGGGGAACACTATCCCCTTTATTGCCCGATACCGCAAGGAGCTTACGGGCAACATGGACGACCAGCTTATCCGCTCAATTTCCGACAGACTGGCATCGCTTCGTGCTATTGAGGAAAGAAAGGGCGAAATAATAAGGCTTGTTGACGAGCAGGGTAAGCTCACCGATGAAATTACAGAGGCGGTTAATAATGCAAAAACGCTTACCGAGCTTGAGGATATCTACCGCCCGTACCGTCCAAAAAGAAAAACACGTGCAAGCGTGGCACGCGAAAGGGGACTGGCTCCTTTGGCGGAATTGATTATGGGGCAGACATTCGGCGTAGATATTAACGAGGAAGCCGCAAAGTATATTGACGAGGAAAAGGGCGTTTTATCCTGCGAGGATGCTATTTCGGGTGCAAAGGATATTATTGCCGAGGATATTTCGGACAATGCCAACTACAGAAAGGGCATACGTCGCCTCACCTATATGAACGGTGTGATTGCCAGCAAGCAGGGCAAAGGCGAAAACAGCGTATATCAGATGTATTACGAATTTTCCGAGCCTGTAAAGGCCGTTGCCGACCATAGAATACTGGCAATGGACCGTGGAGAAAAAGAGGATGTTCTAAGCATTAAAATTGAGCTTGATACGGATATAATCACAAACTTTCTCTTTAAGGAAGTAATCACAAACGAATCCTCTCCCCTTGCTGACCTTGTAAAAGAGGCGACACTTGACAGCTACAAAAGGCTTATTGCCCCCTCTATTGAAAACGAAATCCGCACCGACCTTACGGAGCGTGCACAAAACGGAGCAATTTCCCTTTTCAGCGTAAATCTGAAAAATCTTCTTATGACACCGCCTGTTAAAGGGCATATTGTATTAGGCGTTGATCCGGGCTACAGAACAGGCTGTAAATTAGCTGTCGTTGATTCCACGGGCAAGGTACTGGAAACAGGCGTCGGCTATTTCACCCTTGAACATCACGATACCGAAAAGGCTAAAAAGCAGATTAAGGGTATGATAGAAAGACACAACGTGACCCTTGTTTCAATCGGTAATGGTACAGCTACGGGAGAAAGCGAAAAGTTTATTGCTTCCCTTATAGGAGAGCTTGACCGCGATGTAAAATATATGGTTGTATCGGAGGCAGGGGCTTCCGTATACAGTGCCAGTGAGCTTGGGGCGAAGGAATTTCCCGACTACGATGTATCACTCCGTAGTGCAGTTTCGATTGCAAGAAGGCTTCAGGACCCTTTGGCAGAGCTTGTTAAAATAGACCCCCGTTCAATCGGTGTGGGGCAGTATCAGCACGACTGCAATCAGAAAAAGCTTTCCGGGGCTTTAGGAGGAGTTGTTGAGGACTGCGTAAATAGCGTAGGCGTTGACCTTAATACGGCATCGGCATCGCTTCTTGGATATATTTCGGGCATTTCCTCCGCCGTGGCAAAAAACATTGTAGCATACAGAGAGGAAAATGGCTCTTTCACAAAAAGGAGAGAGCTTCTTAAGGTAAGCAAGCTCGGAGAAAAGGCATTTATCCAGTGTGCAGGTTTCATGCGTATCCCCGGCGGAAAGGAATTTTTGGATAACACCTCCGTACACCCCGAAAGCTACGATGCGGCAAAAGCACTTATTGAAAAATGCGGCTACGGCAAAGAGGACATTGCAAAGAGCAGCTTCCCCGATATTTTAAGCCGTGTGACAAAGGAAATTGCCGAGGAAATATGCACCCAATTTGACATAGGTATGTTCACCCTGCGTGACATTTGCGATACTCTTGCAAAGCCCGGCAGAGATATGCGTGATGAGCTTCCAAAGCCTCTTTTACGAAGCGGATGTATGTCCCTTGATGAGCTTACAACTGATATGATTTTAGAGGGAACTGTACGCAATGTAATTGACTTTGGTGCATTTGTTGACATCGGCGTGCATCAGGACGGACTTGTGCACATTTCCCAGATTTCAAATAAATTCATTAAGCATCCCACAGATGTTTTGAGCGTAGGCGATATTGTAAAAGTAAAAATCCTTGACGTTGATAAAGAGAAAAAAAGAATTTCACTTACGATGAAGTTTTAAGAAATTAACCTTGGGAAGGTTGCCCAACTAACCTTGGGAAGGTTACCCCTTCTTTTGTAACCAAAAGAAGCAAAAGTTCTGGGATTGCGATTTCCCGGACCCTTAAAACGCTCCTGTCGGGCTAAGAAACACCCTTACCTAATCTTTTAAGTAGTGGGTTTTGTTTTGAAAAATATTACTCTTTTGTGCCACCGAAACAGATTCGGCACTTAGCCTCAGCTGTTTCTAAATTCTGTCCACCTGCAAAGGAAACTGATGTGGACAGAATTTTGTCAGTCAGAGCAATATTTTTCAAAACCGTACTTTGGTGCTCATCATGTGCAAAGAAAAGGACTGTTTCAAAAGAAACAATCCTTTAAAATCGATCAAGTAAGTTCTTCAAATTTGCCTTTAAGCTGAAAACCGATTTTAGCTCCTACAATAAGCCCTATCTCAAAAAATACTTCTTCGTATACTGATGCTTGCTCATAGAAATATTCCGATATTCTGTCCTGTTCTTCAATGTCGGGGAAATTCTGCCGAAAAAAAGCATTTGCCTTACTTCTTGCTTCGCTAAGCTGCTGCGAATAAGTTTTTTGGGAAGTTTTCTCACAAGTTTCTCCGCCATTCCTTAAAAAGTTTTGGAGAGAAATTAATTCCGCACGTTGTAAATAATCCTCAAATTTCATAAAATACCTCCGTTTTTAATTTGCATTTGACAGAAGTATTTTTCCGTAGTATAATATTTACAGATAGATACTTCTATCGGGTTATGAGCTTGTTTGTTACCTTGCTGGGGGAGCAACAAGCTCATTTCTTTATTTCGGACCTTAATTTATCAATTCCGTGACGGATAGCTTCTGCTTTATCCACATTTTTTTGTTGGCAATAAGCTTTTAAAACTTGTGCACTTTCATCATTAAGCCTTACAGTTATCCGTTCTTTCATTGGATTTTCAATTTTAGGTCTTCCTGTTCGTGGTGACATTCTATCACCTCACTTTTTGTCTGCCACTAATTACATTATAATTAATGGCAGACAAAAAGTCAATAGTTTTTCTGTTTTTTTATAAAAAAACTATTAACTCAGCACCAAAGTACGGTTTTGGTCCTTTTGGCGGCAAAAGGACATAAGCCTTCATGCTTCCACGATAGAAAGAAAAAAGCGTTGTAAAAAGTTTAATCTCTTTACAACGCCTTTTATTTTTTAAATCAGATTATTCAACATCCTCGTACTCGGCTTCTTCATAATCATCAACCGATACGTACTCCAAATCTTCATTTTCCGCTTTAACCATTGCAATTTTTTGCTTAAGCTCTTCAATTTCGACTTCCGCTTCACTGATTTGCTGAAGCTTTCCGTAAATTGCTTCTACAATATCTGCATCTTTAGAATATGCCTCGTACGCATCAATTCCGATTTGCTTGTGGAGATTTTTAACAATGTTTTGTTTCTCGACAACCTCAAGCTTGAGCTTTGCAATATTATAAAGCTTTTTACTCTGCTTTGCCGATACTGTGGCAACATCAGATGCAACCTGTTTCACAGTTTCAAAAAATTCCATTGTTTTCTCTCCTTTTATTAGTATTAGTCAAAGTTGGGTTTCTGAAGAAAACCGGGGATTTCCAGATCGGAATCAGAACCCATAGCTCCGAAGAATCCGTCTGCTTTACCTCTTTTCTTTCCCTCAAGACCTGTAGCAATAACAGTGATGATAATATCATCTTCAAGGCTTTCGTCGATAGCCGCACCGAAGATAACATTTGCATCAGCGTCTACGCAATCACCGATAAGGTTTGCAGCTGCATTTGTTTCGTGAAGGTTAAGGTTAGCACCACCGATAACGTTAATAAGAACACCTGTAGCACCGTCGATTGTTGTTTCGAGAAGTGCACTTTCGATGGCCATTCTTGCAGCTTCCTCTGCACGGTTTTCGCCGCTTGCACGACCGATACCCATATGAGCAAGACCTGCGTCCTTCATAACTGTTGTTACGTCTGCAAAGTCAACATTGATAAGACCTGCACCTACGATAAGGTCGGAAATACCCTGTACGCCCTGACGAAGAACTTCATCTGCGTCCTTGAACGCATCAAGAAGGCTTGTCTTATTATTGCTGATATCAAGAAGTCTGTCATTGGGGATTACAACCAATGTATCTACATTTCCGCGAAGCTGTTCAACGCCCTCTTCTGCCTGAATCATACGGCGTCTTCCCTCGAATCCGAAAGGCTTTGTAACTATAGCTACTGTAAGTACACCCATTTCCTTTGCAATGCCTGCAACAACGGGAGCTGCACCTGTACCTGTACCGCCGCCCATTCCGGCTGTTACAAACACCATATCTGCATCTTTAAGAACCTGCTCAATCTCTGCACGGCTTTCTTCAGCGGCTTTCTTTCCGATTTCAGCCTTACCGCCTGCACCCTGACCTTTTGTGAGCTTGTCCCCGATTTGTATTTTCTGACTTGCATGGCTCTTTGTAAGTGCCTGCTTATCTGTATTAACGGCAATAAATTCAACGCCCTTAATTCCTGCTTCTACAATGCGGTTAACAGCATTGTTTCCGCCGCCGCCTACACCGACAACTTTAATTTTCTGAGCTGCACCGAGCTCGTCTGCATATTCCATTCTCATTGGAAATCCTCCTCTATAAGTAATATAGCTATATTAAATACGATTATATAATATATAATACACCCAAAAGGCCTAAGTTTCAAGAAAAATTTTGAATTCTTATAAAATTATTGGGCTTTTTTGGTTTCGCTCTCTGTTTCTTCGGCATTTTTCGTCGGAATTTCTATATTTTCCCTATATGAGTTATGCTCCAAATCTATAAACCCCTTGGGAAGCTGACCTTTCTTTGTCATATTTACGACCTCGTCGTATATCGGGCGGAAACATTCCATTTTATATCCGATACGCTGTGTGTTGCCCACGGAAACGCACAAGTCCTTTCCCTTGTAATAAAATCTGATATCCTCCGGATTTGACATGTCGATTTCCTTCATGTCAAAAATGTATCCCTGTTTTGCAAACTCATGAAGGCATACAAAAAGTGATTTCAGCCTCTGGGCGTCCTCGGATTTTATTATTTCCCCCTTGCTGTACTTCACATTTTTGATTCCCTTAATCACAGGAAGCTTTGGAAGCTGTGCTACCTGCCCGGAGGAATTTTTGTCTTCGGAAAGACCACTTGATACGTCTATACATTTTCCATCGGAAGAAATAATTACATAGCCGTCCTTAGTCGTAAAATATGCAACCCCTACTTCTTCCAGAACCTTGATTTTAATTGTGTCGGGGAAGCTTCTTTTAATCTCTGCTTTCTTTATATATGGCAGTGATTTTATATTCTCTTCTGCGGAATCAATATCTACATTCAAAATGTTGACATTTTTGCTAAGTCCGCCTGCCATTATTATTTCTTCGTCACTGACCATGCTATTTCCCGTTATCTTGATATTATTCACATTGAACGCAGGAGTCAGGAGTATTACCGCAATAAGTGCGGCAATAAGTGTGATCATCGTCAAAAACGCTAATTGTTTTTTTTGTCTTCTTTTGAGTTTGCTTTTACTATTTACCTGTTTTTTAGCCATACGTTCACCCTCTTTTGTGTTTATAATATATACAGCCTATGCTCTGTTTGGGGTTCAGAAAACTTTTTACCAATTATTACTCAACTTAAATTCTCTCTATATCTGCACCAAGGGATTTTAATTGCTTTTCAAGGCTTACATATCCTCGGTCTATATAATGCACTCCGTTAAGTACCGTCTGCCCCGATGCTCCAAGTGCCGCAACCGTAAGTGCCGCACCGCCTCTTAAATCCATTGCTTTAATATGTGCTCCGCACAAATCGTGTCCTTTAATAACTGCCACACGGCCGTCCTGAAGTATATCTGCACCCATTTTTCTGAGTTCGGGAATTATTTTGTATCTGCTGTCAAATATGTTTTCTACTATTACACTGGTTCCTTCCGCAAAGCACAATGCCGCCATAACAGGTGATTGTGCGTCGGTTGGAAATCCGGGATAAACCTGAGTTTTTATCATATCTATACTGCGGGCTTTTTCGGGAGCACGAATGTACATATTGTCCTTAAAAAACTCTATTTTTGCTCCGCTGTCACGAAAGGCAGAAACAATTGCTCCTAAGTGGCTGCTCCGCACATTCAAAAGCTCAATCTCGCTTTTTGTTGTCATTGCCGCACACATAAACGTAGCCGCCACAATTCTGTCTGGCATAATCTTATGGTTTGCACCATGGAGATGTGCCACGCCGTTTATGCGTATGTTTTCACTTCCTGCACCCTCTATGTCCGCCCCCATTTTGTTAAGAAAATCACACATATCGGTTATTTCAGGTTCACGTGCGGCATTTGAAATAGTAGTTTCTCCTTTGAGTCCTACTGCCGCCAGTATTATATTTTCCGTGGCTCCTACGCTGGGGAAACTGAGATGCACATCCCCGCTGTGCATTTTATCGGCTATTGCTTCAATAAATCCATTTTCCTCGCGGATTTCCATTCCCAGCTGCCTGAGAGCCTTGAGATGCAAATCAATGGGGCGGTTACCAAGCTCGCATCCACCCGGAGCACATAGCCGCACTCTGCCCATTTTCCCTGCGATTGCCCCCAGAAAAATAATAGAGCTTCGCATTTCACGCATAAGGTCCTCGGGGATTTCCCACGAGTTGATACTGTCGGAATTAATCTCCAAAATATCTCCATTTAGTTCCGCACTGCATCCCAATGTCCTTAAAATTTTGATTGTGTGATGCACGTCGCTAAGGTCGGGGCAGTCATACAAACTGCATCTATCCCCCGAAAGCACCGCTGCCGCCATTATGGGAAGCACTGCATTTTTTGCACCGTGTACACGAAGTCTTCCGCCAAGCTTTCTGCCGCCGTTTATTATGTATCTGTCCAATACGACACCCCCTGCAATTGAAACGAAGTAGCCATCGCCTTGCCCCAAAAACCAAAATGCGGGCTAACAATAACATATTATGCTATAGGAGCTGTATTGGTGAATTTATCAGATTATTTCCTTTATTGATTTATATATGGTTTCGCATGCATCGGTAATTCCTATTTTTTTCGATGCACTTTGCATTTTTTTTAGCTTATCCTTGTCGGCAAGAATATTTTTTATTTCACTTGCAATTCTTTCGCCTGTAGTTTCGCTTTCAAGCACTACCTTTGCCGCACCGTTCTTTTCAAGGTACCTTGCGTTGTATTCCTGGTGATTATGGGCTACATATGGGCTGGGAATAAGCACAGCTGCCTTTCCCAGTGCCGTAATTTCACTTACCGTAATTGCTCCTGCCCTGCCTGTAATAATATCGGCACCAAAAAAGATTTCTTCCATATTATACAAATATGGAAAAATCCTTACTCCGGGAATTTTATCTATATCTATCCCTTTGTCCTTAAGCTCGCCTTTTATTTTTTCAAAGTGCTTCTCGCCCGTTGATGCAATGAGATTAAATCCCTCCACGCGGCGGTTAATAACCATATCCACAAGAGCTTCATTCATTTTTTCAGCACCGAGAGACCCTCCGAACATAAGCACAATGGGCTTATCATCAAAATTGTACTGTGCACGGACTACATCTATATCATGGGAAGCAAAAAGATTGGGACGCAGGGGATTTCCTGTAAGCACCATTTTCTTTGCTTTCATCATATTCTTGGTTTCCTCAAAGCTTATAGCCGTAACATCTGCCGTCTGCGACAGCATCTTTATGGCAAGGCCGGGGAACACATTCTGTTCATGGATAAGTGTTGGTATTTTAAGCTTTGCCGCAGTTTTAACCACGGGAGCACACACATATCCACCCGTGCCGATAACAACATCAGGCTTAAAATCCCTGATGATTTTCTTTGCATCCTTCTGGCTTTTGATATAATTAATCAAAACCTTAAAGTTCTGCAAGCTGAGGCTTCTTTTAAGCCCCATTACTTCAATAAATTTTATATCATATCCGCATTTGGGAACCAAGGTTTTTTCAAGTCCCCGCTCTGTTCCCACAAAAAGAAAAGTGCTGTCCTTTTCCTTTTCCTTTATATAGTTTGCTATTGCTATTGCAGGGTTAATATGCCCTGCCGTACCGCCGCCTGTAAGTAATACTCGCATAGAACTTAATCCTTTACTACATTTTTTTGATTTTACTGCTCTTCGATATATTAAGAAGTATTCCCATAGCTCCCAGTATAACTATCATGGACGTACCGCCTGCACTGAAGAACGGAAGCTGCATTCCCGTAGAAGGAAGAATAGAAAGCACAACGCCCATATTAATAAGCATCTGGACGCCTATAATTGCAGTTATGCCAAAAGCAAGATATGTACCGAACTTATCCTTTGCATTAAGTGCAATGCTTATTCCTCTCCATACAAAAAGCACAAACAGTGCCATAACCAATATTCCGCCCACAAAGCCCAGTTCTTCGCAGATAACTGCGTAAATATAGTCATTATGAGCTTCGGGGAGGTATCTGAATTTCTGTCTGGACTGACCAAGGCCCAACCCGAACAGTCCGCCGCTGCCCACTGCATAAAGCGACTGTATAATCTGCCAGCCGATTCCTCTTTCGTATGCAAAGGGGTCAAAAAGAGCTTTGAATCGGTCAAGCCTGTAGCTTGCGGTAAGACCTATTCCTGCGATAAGTGCTGCACCTGCTCCGCCCATGAGATAAAAGTATTTCATAGGAAGCCCCGCAACTATCATCATAAGCATACCTATAACCGCCAATACAACCGCCGCAGACATATGACTTTGCAAAAAGCATGCCGCACCGTATAATGCAATTACTCCAAAGCATTTAATTATATTATCTTTATCCGTTGCAAGGTCAGACGTTCTTCTGTCGGAAAATCTGTTTGCAAAGAAAATTACGAGGGAAAACTTTGCAAGCTCCGAAGGCTGAAAGCTTATCGGTCCTAAAGAAATCTGACGTGTAGCACCATGGGAGGCAAATCCAATTAGCGGTACGGCATACATCAGGACAACTGTAACAACATTAATTAACCTTGAGAACTTTTTAAAATAGTGGTAATCATAATTTGCTGCTACCACCATACAGATAATTCCCAAAATCGACATACCGCCCTGCTTTATAATCGACGCATAAATATTGCCGTCCTGAAGTGCTGAGGGAGTACTTGCAGAAAACAACATAACAAGTCCGAACAAAAGCAGTGTCAATATTGTTATGAGAAGTATAAAGTCTACCTGCCCTTTTTTCCCTTTTACTTCGGTTTCTTCTTTCATTGTTTCCCCTCCCTGCTTTTTTACCATATAGAAATTCGCGTGAAATAACGACGCATGATACCATGTTTGCACAAAGCTGGTGTGCGACATGAGTGCTGGCTCAGTCTGCTTAAAGTGCAAAATAGCTGACGGTGCAAAGTGCCAAAGTAATAAGACAGAACACTGTCACAACCTTGGTTTCTTTCCAGCCGCACATCTCAAAATGATGATGTACGGGAGCCATTTTAAACACACGTTTCTTCGTTCTTTTAAAAACTGCTACCTGAATAATTACGCTGAGTGCTTCAAACAAAAATACAAACGCACTTATTATAAGGAAAAATTCCAACCCTGCACTGATTGCCACTGCACTAATCAGTCCGCCTATGAAAAGGCTTCCCGTGTCGCCCATGAATACCTTTGCAGGATAGGCATTAAAAATTAAAAATCCCAAAAGTCCGCCTGCAAGAGCACCTGCTATAACACCGCCGCCTGCATTTCCTGCAATAATACTGCATGCAACCGCAAAGAAGAGTGATATTATACTTCCCACACTTGCCGCAAGCCCGTCGATGCCGTCGGTGAGGTTTGCACTGTTTGAAGTCGCCAGAAGCACCAGCATTACAAACGGCACATAAAATATTCCAAGGTCCAAATTTACGTCCATAAAAGGAATAGCAACCTGTGCATTGTCAAAATTGCAGTAAAGAAACATTGCATATGCAAAGCTCACTATTATCTGTGCTGAAAATTTCTGTGATGCGGAAAATCCCTTGTTTTGCTTCTTTACGACTTTGATGTAGTCATCGACAAAGCCTATTAATCCGAAAAGCACTCCGCACAGCAAAATGCCTCCTGTTTTTACGTCCTTTGTGAAAATAAGCCCTGCAATAACAGTTGCCAGAATGAAAGCAATTCCACCCATTGTGGGAGTTCCCTGCTTTTTTTCGTGCCATGTCGGGCCGTCCTCCAGTATGGTCTGCCCAAACTTCAGTTTACGTAAAAAAGGAATCAATACAGGCTCAAGTATTACGGTTATAATAAAACTAATTATACATGCTTTTATCCACATCGTTCATCAGTACCTTTCAGCTTGCCAGAATTTCTTTTATGACAACACGCTCATCAAAATCATGTTTTACATGGTCAATTTCCTGATAGGTTTCATGACCTTTTCCCGCAAGGATTATAATATCATCCTGCTTTGCTATTTCCATTGCATATTTGATGGCTTCTCTTCGGTTTTCAACGACAACATGATTATCCTTTTTCATACCCTTGAGGATATCATTAATTATCGCCATAGGCTCTTCGCATCTGGGATTATCGCTTGTTACAACGGCAATGTCGGAAAGCTCCTCTGCTATTGCACCCATTTTCGGACGTTTAGTAGCGTCACGGTTGCCGCCGCATCCGAATACGGTTATTACCCGTGCCTTTGCAAACGCTCTCACCGCAGAAATAATATTCTCCATTCCGTCGGGCGTATGTGCGTAGTCAATTATCATGGTGTAGGGTGTATTTGTACGGACAACCTCAATTCTGCCCTTGACGCTCTTGGCAAGGACAAGCCCTTTTTCAATATCAGTCATTTCAATGCCTATATTCTTGCAGGCACAAATTGCCGCCAATGCATTATATACCGAGAATTTTCCCGGAATACCGAGCCGCATTTCACGCTCCTGACCATTATGATTAATGGTAAAAATAACTCCGCGTTCGCTTATTCTTATATTTTCCGCATGAACATCCGAATCATTGTCTACGGAATATGTTATTGCTTTTCCCTGTGCATATTCAAGCATCAAGCTGCAATAGGCGTCATCGGCATTAACAGCACCGCTTTTGCTCATGGAAAAGATTTTTGCCTTTGCACGTGCGTAATTGTCCATAGTCTTGTGAAAATCAAGATGGTCCTGTGTGATGTTTGTAAGAACTGCCGTTTCAAAGGTCACTCCGTATACACGGTCAAGGTCTAATGAATGGCTGGAAACCTCCATAACCACATACTCTCCGCCCGAATTTGCCATTTTTGCGAAAATCTCAAATAAGTCAAATGATTCGGGGGTGGTACGGCTACTCTCAATGACTTCATCGCCTATAATTATTTGATTTGTTCCTATAAGGTCGCACCGAAGCCCCTTTAGCATAAGAATCTGTCTTATTAAATAAGTAGTGGTGGTCTTTCCGTTTGTTCCCGTAAGTCCTATTATTTTAAGCTTTTTTTCGGGGTGTCCGAAAAACTCTGCACTGCAAAGAGCCAATGCCTTTCGTGTGTCCGATGTTTTAGCATAGACACACGCACAATTAACATCTTCCTCACCAAGCACTGCCACAGCACCGTTTTTTACGGCACTTTCAATATATTTATGTCCGTCTGTTTCAAAGCCCTTTATGGCAACGAACAAAAATCCTTCTCGAACTTTTCTTGAATCATAGGCAATGCCCTTTATTTCCACATTACCGTTTCCGATAATTTCAGCATCTACATTTTTAAGTAATTCTTTTAATGTCATCTCTTACCTCCGTCAATCCGAGTCCCGATGCACGAATTTCACGTACACATTAGTTCCCTCTGCAACCTCAGAATCTGCCTGAGGACTTTGCTTCACGGCAATGTGTTCAGAAGTTATTTTTTCATTACCTGAAGCTTCAATTTTCATTACAAGTCCTGCATTTTTAAAGGCAGTCTGTGCATTTTCCATATTCATTCCTATAACATTGGGAACAATGGCTGTTCCGCCTTCCTCGCCCTCTTGGGTATATGCAAGAACGACGCTGTCCTTATGAAGCTTTGTTCCTGCTTCGGGAATCTGAGTGGTAACCTTTTCGCCGCTGCCCTTTACGCTTATTACAAGACCCAGACTCTGCAGCTTTTCGGTTGCTTCTGCCACTGTTTTTCCCTTAATATTTGGAACAGTAATTGAAATTGCCTGTGCATTTTCTTCGGTATATTGAGGTTTATGCCCAAGATACGGGAGAACATCCTCCATTATTTTTCCTACTGCCGGTGCCGCGATTGCACCACCGCCCGTTGCCCCTGCACGAGGCTCATCAAGGAGTAAAAGGCATATTATTTCAGGGTTATCTGCCGGAGCAAAGCCTACAAAGGAGGCTATGTACTTTCCGTTGCCACGGGGAAGCTTTTCACTTGTTCCCGTTTTTCCTCCGATTCTAAATCCGTTTACATAAGCACCTTTACCTGTACCCTCTGAAACAACCTGCTCCAAAATGCTTCTCATTTTCACGCTTGTCTGTTCTGAAATAACATTTCTTACAAGTTCAGGCTCAAAATTTTCTATTATCTTTCCGTTATTATCGGTGTATGCTTTTATAATTCTCGGCTTCATAAGGTTTCCGCCGTTAACAACTGCCGAAACAGCACTTATAAGCTGGAGGGGGGTAATCGTAAACGTCTGCCCGAATGATGAGGTCGCCAAATCCACCACGCCTAAAGAGTCATGGAAGGTTCCGCTGCTTTCTCCGGGGATAGTAAAGCCTGTTTTCTCCGTCAGTCCAAATGCACGGAAGCAGTTTTCAAACCTCGTAGCACCAAGTCTTGATGCCAATTCCATAAACACGGGGTTACAGGAATTCATTACGCCTTGGGTAAAGGTTTCTTCTCCGTGTCCCTCTGTCTTCCAACAATGGATATCTCTGTTTGCAACGTGACGCACACCCGTGCACACAAAGCTTTCGTGTTCGTTTGTTACTCCGTTTTCAAGAGCACTTGCCGCAACAATGGTCTTAAAGGTAGAGCCGGGCTCATAGGAGTCAACAACGGCTTTATTACGCCACATTTTTGTTATTGCAGCACTATACGCCTTGTCATATTCCTCGCCCTCAAGCTCCATATCTTCAAGCTGGTCTAAAAGAAGCTGATCCGTAATAACTCTGGGCTCATTGAGGTCGTATGTGGGAACAACTGCCATGGCAAGAATTTCTCCAGTGTTGGGATCCATTACAATAGCCGCACCGCCGTTACCCAAAAGATTTTCTTCATATGCCTGCTGAAGATGCTTCTCGGTGTACCGCTGAATTGTTTCATCTATGGTCAGAACTACACCCTTTCCATCCTGTGCCGGTATATAGTTTTCATATTTATAGGGCATTTCGTTATTTGAAACGTCCTTTGCCGCAACAATTCTTCCGTCAATTCCGCGAAGCTGTTCATCAAGAACATTTTCAAGTCCTTCAAGACCTTGACTGTCCGCACCTGTAAATCCTATAACCTGTGCCGCCAGTGAGCCATAGGGGTAATATCTTTTGGAATCTTCTTCAAAATGGATTCCTGCAATATTCTTTTTTCTTATACGGTCGGCAACGCTTTTTTCAACCTGTTTTTTTATAACCACGGACTGTCTGTCTGTACGCTTTATTTTTTCACGCAGGTCTTTTTCGTCAACTCTCAGGATTTTAACCAAGGTTTCAACTACAACCTCTGCATTTTTATGCTTATCAATTTCCTGAGGGTTTATCGTTACCCTCTCTGCCGTGGCACTCTGTGCCAGAACCTTCATATTGCGGTCATAGATAGAGCCTCGCTTTGCACTTACAATGCTGTCACGTGTTTGCTGCTCTGCCGCCAGTCTTTTATATTCTCCGCCGCGTACAAACTGAATCCAGCCCAATCTTCCAACAAGCACCATTACCCCAGCAAGGAAGAATGCGGTTATATTTTTTATTCTTTTCTTTACACTGCTACGTTTCCTTACCAAGATTTTCCCTCCGATTTTATAATTTTTAAACGCAAAAAGGGATATGGCAAAAGTCCCGTCGCCACTTCCCTTTATATTATATTAGTATAAATATTCCAGTATTCCCCGAAGGCCGTTTATAAATGCACTATTTGAGCCGTTTTCCTCAACCTTTAATACCTCTCCGTTGTCCTTATTTCCGAGAGAAACGTATTTTATCTGATTCTTTGCCGGCGGTCTTAAACCAAGGCGTTCTGCCTCCTGGTCAATTCTTTTGGGGTCAAGGTCTCCGCTTGCGTGCATCTGCTCCTCAACCACTTTTGCATTCATAAGCTCCAGCTTGGCACGCGACTTATTAAGCTTATCATATTCTTCCGTAATGGCCGCGTACCTTTGAAGGATAACAAATGCCATTGAGAAGATTAAAGCTATAACGCACACCATACGCTTTTTAATCATCTTGTTTTTATCTTGTGCCTTTATTTTGGAAGCCGCCTTTTTAACAGGCATACGCTTTATCTTTCCCTCAGATTTTTTGGGAGCATCATATGTATAATATTCAGTTTTTAATGCATTTGAACCTTTTGTATACATTAAATTATACTCCTGTCAAATTATTTTTTCTACAGTCCTTAGTTTACTGCTTCTTGCACGGGGATTTCTCTCTAATTCTTCCTTTGACGGAAGAAGGGGTTTTCTTGTTACATGTTTTACAACGCTTTTATTTCCGCACACGCACACGGGAAAATCCTTGGGGCATGTACATCCGTTTTCAAGCGACGCAAATGTGGTTTTAACGATTCTGTCCTCTAAGCTGTGGAATGTGATTATTCCCATTCTGCCGCCTTTTTTAAGAAGGCTTACTCCGTCACGGATTGCACCCTCAAGTATTTTCAGCTCACCGTTTACTTCTATTCTTATTGCCTGAAAGGTGCGTTTTGCAGGATGGGGGCCGTCCTTCCTTGCTGAAAGTGGAATCGCCGCTTTGATTATATCCACAAGCTCATAAGTAGTTTCTATGCTTTTTTTCTCTCTTTGTTTAATAATGAAGTCCACGATTCTGCTTGCCCAGCGTTCTTCTCCATAGGTGGAAATGATTCTGAAAAGCTCGGAAGAAGAATATGTATTGACCACTTCTCTGGCGGTGAGGGCATCGCTTCTGTTCATTCGCATATCCAGCGGAGCATCGTGCATATAGGAAAATCCACGCTCTGCCTCGTCGAGTTGAGGAGAGGAAACTCCCAAATCGGCAATTATTCCGTCAAAGTGTTCTATCCCGAGTCTTTGGGCAATATCCTTAATATTAGAGAAGTTATCATGGACGGGGGTAAAGCTTTGCCCCTCGAATCGGCGTTTAGCATTTTCGATTGCCGTGATGTCACGGTCAATCCCGATAACCGTCCCCCCTCTTTCCAATATAAGGGAGGTATGTCCACCGCCGCCTAAGGTAAAGTCGGCATATATTCCGCCTTTTTTCACACCTATACTGTCCACGGTTTCTTCCAAAAGCACCGTAACGTGGTTAAACTCCATCATACCCTCCGTATCAGAGGCAGAGTCCCTCAATAGCTTCTGCCGCTTCTTCAAATGACATTTCGTCATCATCGCCTATATAGTTATTCCAGCTTTCTGCATTCCATATTTCAATGTGGTTTTCCTGACCGACAACCAGAACTTCTTTATCTATATGTGCCATTTCCCGAAGAACCGAAGGGATAATAACCTTTCCCTGTTTATCGGGTTCAACCTCTACCGCATAAGAGAGGAACATTCTTTTCAAACGCCTTGCACTCTTCTGTGTGGACGGAAGCTGGGAAAGACGCTCCATAACCTTTTCCCACTCTTCCATTGAGTAAACTGCAACACATTCCTCAAAGCCTCTGGTGATAACAAACTGCTCACCGAGCTGCTCTCTCATCTTTGCCGGAATAATAACACGGCCTTTTGAGTCAATATTGTGTGAATGACTGCCCATGAACATTTGAAATCACCTCCAAATCTTGCACTTCGTTGCACAAAATAGCACTTTCTTGCACTACAAAGTTATTTTACTATAGATTTGCAAGGATTTCAATAGTTTTTTAAAAATTTTTTTGATTTTGGACAAGTTTTTTTGCGTAGCATTTTCATCACCAAAATATGGAAATTAAAGCCTTTTGGGGCACTATATTTTGTGTCGGGAAAATTAATCCGAAACAAAATTGATTAAAAATTTGTTTCAAAGTTATTAATTTGGGTAATTTATTTCCCATAATCCCTGTTTTTTTCAAATTCTGCTTGCATTTTTAACCGATTTATATTATAATGCACAATGTCGGCACAATGCCGCAGGCATACTGCGACAATTGTTTTAATAACTTTAACTAAATAATGACTATTACGGGGTGTAGCGCAAAAAGGTAGCGACGCCTGCTTTGGGCATTGAGCACGACTGCCGCCGGTGGCGGATAAAGGGAGTGCGAAATGGAGCAGTGGTCGACAGATGCCGAGGGGATTTATCCCCGATGTCAGATGTCGGGTACCACAACGAGGCGGCGAAGCCGAGGATGCCGCAGGCATACTGCGACAATTGTTTTAATAACTTTAACTAAATAATGACTATTACGGGGTGTAGCGCAGCTGGTAGCGCGCCTGCTTTGGGAGCAGGATGCCGCAGGTTCAAGTCCTGTCACTCCGACCAAAAAAGCGAAGAAATCCTACCTCGTAGGCTTTCTTCGCTTTTTGCGTTGAATCTAAAACGTCTTGAACCTGCGGTATACAGCGAGCGAAGCAGGTGTCTGCTTTGGGCATTGAGCACGACTGCCGCCGGTGGCGGATAAAGGGAGTGCGAAATGGAGCAGTGGTCGACAGATGCCGAGGGGATTTATCCCCGATGTCAGATGTCGGGTACCACAACAAGGCGGCGAAGCCGAGGATGCTGCGGCATATAACTATCAACTATCCTGATTCTTAAATTTTATCCTCTCCACAGCAAAAAAGCATTGCAATTTTACCCTGTCTGGTGTAAAATATAATATGGTATTTTGTACAAAAGAGGTGTGTGTATTGGAAAAACTGAAAATAACAGGCGGAAATCAGCTTTTCGGGGAAATAGCCGTATGCGGTGCTAAAAATGCTGCCGTTGCGATAATTCCCGCTGCATTGCTTGTTGACGGTGTATGCCGAATAGAAAACATTCCCGATATAAAAGACGTAAGACTTATTATAGATATGCTTGTACAGCTTGGTGCAAGGGTTACATATATTGACGATACTACAATCGAGGTTGATTCTTCCAATCTTAAAACTTGTATTGCACCTGCCTCACTTGCCAGTAAGATGCGTGCCAGCTACTATTTGCTGGGAGCACTTTTAGGCAGAATGAACCGTGCCGAGGTATCGCTTCCCGGCGGTTGCAACTTTGGCACACGCCCCATTGATTTGCATGAGAAAGGCTTTCGTGCAATGGGGGCAAATGTTGAAATTACCGACGGAATTGTATACGCTCAGGCCCAGAAGCTTTGCGGAGCGACGATTTATCTCGACACTGTAAGCGTAGGTGCCACAATAAACATAATGCTGGCGGCAGTCCTTGCCAAAGGAAAAACTATTATAGAAAACGCCGCTAAAGAGCCGCACATTGTTGACGTTGCCAACTTCTTAAATGCCATGGGGGCAAATGTCCGCGGTGCAGGAACAGATGTTATCAGGATAACAGGCGTGGAGAAAATGCGGGGCGGAAGTTACAGCATTATCCCCGACCAGATAGAGGCGGGTACATTTATGTTACTTGCGGCAGCGGCAGGCGGAGAAGTATTGGTAAGAAACATTATCCCCCGCCATATGAATTGCCTTACATCAAAGCTTGAAGAAATGGGTGTCAACATTACCGAATATGATGATTCCATCCGTATTGAGCGAAACGGTAAGCTTCGCGGCACTTCGGTACGCACTATGCCATATCCGGGATTTCCTACAGACCTTCAACCCCAGATTGTAGCACTTCTTTCCACAGTGGACGGAAAAAGCACCGTGGATGAAAACGTGTGGGATAACCGATTCCAATACGTGGAGCAGCTTCAGAATATGGGAGCAGATATTTGTGTTTCGGGAAAGAGGGCTTCCATTTGCGGACAAAAGCTTCACGGTGCACAGGTAACTGCAACTGACCTTAGGGCCGGTGCCGCACTTATAATTGCAGGTGCGGCGGCACAAGGTGTTACGGAAATTTCTTCTCCCCATTATATTGATAGAGGCTATTCCGACATTGAACGCAGACTCCGCAGTATAGGCGTGAAAATAGAGCGTATTTTTGAGGCAGACTGACATGACAGGTAGCGAAAACAACATTTCAATATGTGCCCTTTCGTCAGGTAGCAGTGGAAATTGTATTCTTATAAGAAGTGGCGGAAGTGCCGTGTTGATAGATTGCGGAATAACAGGTAAAGCCGCTGAAAATCAGCTTGCACAGGCAGGACTTTCTCCTGACAAGCTTGATGCCATTATTGTAACTCACGAGCATGTTGACCACATAAGCGGTGTAGGCGTAATGTGCCGAAGATATAAGGTTCCCGTATATGCTACTTTGGGCACATGGAAATCCATGATTAATTCAATCGGCAAAATTGACCCTTCACTTATAAGATAT
Source organism: Clostridia bacterium (assembly GCA_017451505.1). GTDB lineage: Bacteria > Bacillota > Clostridia > UMGS1883 > UMGS1883 > UMGS1883. The sequence goes on from JAFTOF010000007.1 coordinate 40,141, forward strand.
ATTGCAGCAGAAGTACCCTTTGAAATATCCAATATAAAATTCCATCCCTTTGAAACCTCCCATGATGCCGCCGAAAGCATAGGCATTGTGTTTTCAAGCGGAGAAAAGCATGGTGCAGTGGCAACGGATCTGGGTACGGTAACGAAGCACATTTTTGAGCTTCTCTCCCCTTGTTCAATTGCCCTTTTGGAAGCAAACCATGATGAACATATGCTGATGTCGGGCCCGTATCCCGAGCATCTTAAAAAGAGAATCCTTTCCGATTTCGGACACCTCTCCAACAGGATTTGCGGTGCGTTATGCGGAAAGCTGGTAAAGGAAGGAAAGCTCCGTCAGATTGTTTTAGGGCATCTCTCAAATGATAACAACACGCCCCGCAGAGCCTTTGAATCCGTTTCGGCAAGTATCGAGGCGGCAGGCTTTAAGGTGGGAGAGGATGTTAAGCTTTTCATTGCAGAGAGGTATTCTATCAGCGAGGAGTTAATAGACTGATTATGACGATAAATATAATCTGCGTAGGGAAAATAAAGGAAAAATATTTTTCCGATGCAGCAGCAGAATTTGAAAAAAGGCTCAGCCGTTTTTGCACTCTCAACACTATTGTGATCCCCGACAAAAGTATTCCCGAAAATCCGTCGGAAGCACAGTGCAGAGAGGTTTTGCAAAAAGAGGGCGAAATGATTTTAAAGAAAATAGGCAAAAGTGATGTTGTGGTTGCCATGTGTATAGAGGGCAAACAGCTTTCAAGCGAGCAGCTTGCACAAAAGCTCAGCGAGTTTCAAATGGAAAGCTCCACCATCGACTTTATAATAGGCGGTTCACTGGGGCTTTCCGAGGAAGTAAAAAAACGTGCCTCCCTCCGTCTGAGTATGAGCTCTATGACATTTCCCCACCGTATTGCACGAATTATGCTGGAGGAGCAAATATACAGAGCTTTTAAAATCAATGCTAATGAAACATATCATAAATAAAGGAGATTATCAAAATGGAAGAAAACAAAAACGAACTTACAAATGAAGTAACAGAAGAAACTGTTTCCCCCGAAGCACAACCCGAAGTTTCGGAAGAAGCTGAAAATTCAGTTTTAGAAGAAACTAACGAGGCTGAGTTTGCCGCAGAAGAAGCAGAAGAATCGGAAGATGCTTTTGAAGAAGGCGAAACAGAGGTTTACTTTGTTGACCCCTCGGAGCTTGAGGAAACCAAAAACCCCAAGCCCATTGTAAAGATTTTGGTCTCAGTTGCCGCTATTGTTTTAACGGTTGTGTTGACACTGGTGCTTACTCCCCGTATTAAATATCTTTGGGCAATGCACCTTGTTAACAGCGGAGATTATCAGGGTGCCTACGATGTTTTGTCTGAAATCGACGGAAGCTATGAGCGTGCTGAAAATGAACTTAAGAGATTCGTCAAAACATACGAAGCGGAAGAGGTTTCGGGAGAAACTGATGCCGAAAAACAGACTATTACCTACAAATACGAATTCAAGAAAAACTATCAGAAAAAGATAACTGAGCAGAGCGGTACACAGACCGAAGAGGAGCTTTTCTATGATAAGAACGGTAATGTTGTAAAGAAAATCGAAAGCGACATGTACGGCACAAAAATAACTACCGAATATGAGTACGACAAAGACGGTAATCCTACAAAGATTTCCGCATCAAATGACTACGCCGAGCTTGTGAGCGAAAACAAGTATGATAAAAACGGCAACTGCATAGAAACAGAGCAAACCTACAAAATGGGCGAGCAGACCCAGAAACAAAAAGTTGTGATAAAGAATCACAGTATGCAGTATATAAAGAAATAAACCAAAAAAGAGAATGTAGCCAAATGACTACATTCTCTTTTTTGTATAATAATCACTTAATTTACAAAATTCCTCGATGGAAAGGGCTTCTCCGCGGACTGTGGGGGAAAGCCCCAATGCCTGTATGGCATTTGTCACTTCTTCCTTTGAGCCGAAAGCACCGCTTCCTGAAAGAGCATTTACAAGGGTTTTTCTCCTTTGGGAAAATGCCGCCTTGATAAGCTTGAAGAAATGCTCCTCATCACAAGGGGAAACCGAGGGTGTTTCAAGGATTTCCATGCTGACCACGGCACTGTCTACCTTGGGAGCAGGGATAAATGCCGATGATGGAACATGCTTTATAATACGGGGCTTTGAGAAATACTGCGTTGCAATGCTGATTGCACCATATTCTTTTCCGCCCGGTTTTGCACAAAGACGCTCTGCCACTTCCTTTTGAATCATAACGACGATTTTCTTGAAAGGCAGTCTGCTTTCAAGAAAATTCATAATAATCGGAGTTGTAATATAGTAGGGTAGATTTGCCGCCACACTTACATCAATACCCGAAAACTCTTTTTCCAAAAGCTCCTCAAGGTTTACCTTAAGGCAATCCTCCCATATAAATGATACATTGGAAAATCCGGCAAGGGTTTCTTCCAACACCTTACCAAGTCTTTTATCAAGCTCAATGGATACTACCTTTTCCGCCACATTGGCAAGAGCCGCAGTAAGCACACCAAATCCCGGGCCTATTTCGATAACTCCCTGTGCATTCTCCGTTGCTTCCGCTGTCATCGCCAAGGGTACGGACTCATCTGTAATAAAATTCTGTCCCATGCTTTTGGCAAAGGTAAATCCGTATTTATTGCAAAGATATTTAATTATTTTGGGATCGGTAAGGTTATACATTACTTATCCTCCAAAAGCTCTTTAAAGCTTTTTATATATATGTCACACACTGCCAAAAGCTCCTCCTGACGGCTTTCACTGCGTTCATCATAAACTCCGCACACCGTCATCCCTGCTGTCTTTGCCGATTTTGCCGCTGATATTACATCCTCGAAAACAATGCACTTTTCAGGAGAAGCACCTGCCTTTTGTGCCGCCAGAAGATATACCTTCGGCGACCCTTTTCCCACGCCTGCCTCGCAAGTGTTGGTAAAAGCATCGAACAAGTCATAAATGCCGTTATTTTTCAGTGCAGGCTTAAAGAAATATTCGGGAGAACTGGTACACAGTACAATTTTCTTTCCCTGCTTTTTAAGATATTCAATATATTCTCTTACGAATGGTTTCAAAGGGACATTGTGGGAATACTCGTGTATTGCCATGTCAGTCCACTCCTGCATAAGCTGCTCGGGTGTATCGGGAAGGTTAAAGCGATTTTTTGTGTAGTTGGCAATTTCGGAAAAGCTCATTGCCGCAATATCGTGAACATAATCGCACGGAACTTTTATTCCACGCCTTTTTTCGAGAAAGTCGTAGTCTATCCTTTCCCATATTCCCAATGAATCCATAATGGTACCGTCCATATCAAATATGGCAGTATCAAAGGTTTCCATATTCATTTTATCATTCCTTTTACTTAGAAAAACGCTCCAGCAGTTCATTCTTAACCTGCCACAGCTTTGGAGATAAATCCACATAGTACGAATGAGGATTCTCAAAACGCTTTACCTCATCCCATATGGTTTCCACCTGCTCGGCACAATACTTTCTGATTTCGGAAAGCTTTGGAAGCTCTGCCACCTGCTCTCCGTTTTTAAATACTTGCTTAAGAAGCTTTCTTGCCGTAAAGTTAGTAACTTTTTTCCTTTTCCATGTATGGACGGGGTCAAAGATTTCATAAGGCTCTTTGTCATCAATTTCCTCATCATGGAGAGTCATTACATCGGCAATTGCCTTGCCCGATTCATTATCATACAGGCGGTAAACCTGCTTGAAGTCAGGTGTTGTAATTTTGGCAGGATTTTCACTGATTTTGATTTTCGGAATAATCTTGCCATCTTCTTCAACGCCTACAAGCTTGTACACGCCTCCGAAAACAGGCCAGCTCCTTGCAGTAATAAGCCTCTCTCCCACACCAAAGGAGTCAATCTGTGCCCCATGGGAAAGGGTGTCCCTGATAATATATTCGTCAAGAGAGTTTGACACAACTATACCGCAGTCACTAAAGCCCTCTTTGTCAAGCTCTTTTCTGATTTTCTTTGTAAGGTAGGTAATATCTCCGCTGTCAATACGCACTCCCTTGGGTCTATGTCCCGCAGGCACTATGACCTCCTTGAAAACCTTGATGGCATTGGGAAGTCCGCTTTTAAGCACATTATAAGTATCAATAAGGAGGGTACAGCTATCGGGATAAACCTCTGCATACGCTTTAAATGCGTCATATTCCGTGGGGAACATCTGCACCCAGCTATGTGCCATAGTTCCTAAGGCAGGGATATTATAAAGTTCGTCACTAAGGGTGTTTGCCGTCCCCACACAACCGGCAATGTATGCTGCCCTTGCACCTAAAATTGCACTGCTTGCCCCATGAGCACGGCGTGAACCAAATTCCATAACGGCTCTACCCTGTGCCGCACGGACAATTCTGTTTGTCTTGGTGGCAATAAGAGTCTGATGATTCACAAGCAAAAGGAGCATTGTTTCCACAAGCTGTGCCTGAATGGCAGGGCCGCGTACAATTACAAGGGGCTCATTGGGAAATACAGGCGTTCCCTCCGGCATTGCCCATACATCGCAAGCAAACTTAAAGTTCTTAAGATAATCAAGAAATTCCTCGCAGAAAAGCTTTCTTCCACGAAGATACTCAATGTCCTCCTCGTCAAATTTGAGGTTTGAAAGATATTCCACAACCTGCTCGGTACCTGCCATTATAGCAAATCCGCCATCGTCGGGAACAGAGCGGAAATAAAGGTCAAAATAACAGATTTTGTCCCCTGTTCCATTTTTAAAATATCCGTTTGCCATAGTAAATTCATAAAAATCGGCAAGCATTGTATAGTTTTGTTCGTTTAACATTTGTAACCTCTCCTGTTTTTAAAACAGAGTTATTGACACTGTCAATAACTCTGTTCATCTTAATCAGCCGTTTTCTATAGCGTCCTCAAGCCAGAATTCAGCAATATCAATTGCTTCAAAGAGGCTTTCGCGGTTCGCCTTTTTAATAACCTTTTCTTTTCCAAAGCCGTTATTTAAGCAAAGGTCAATTCCAACGCTGTCGGCAACTTCCACGTCGCCCACCATTTTCTTTGACTTGATTGTAAAAATAATGATATACTTTTCGCTTAAATCTCCGTAATAAATAGTATCGCCACGGCGTACCATAGGTTTTCCTTTATAGGTAAAAACACTTTCTGCAGCAGCCATAATATCACTCCTAACTTTTATATGTAGTCAAACTCAACATCAATAGTAATTATACCATAGAAAAATCCATTAGTAAAGATTTTTTTAGATTTCCCGTCTACCCTCGATTGCACGGGACAAAGTAACTTCGTCTGCATATTCTATATCTCCGCCTACAGGGATTCCGTGAGCAATTCTTGTCACCGTGATTCCCATAGGTTTAAGAAGCCTTGCAATATACATGGCGGTAGCTTCTCCCTCAACTGTGGGATTTGTCGCCATTATTATTTCAGTCACTTCGGGGGTAAGCCTTGCTATAAGTTCCCTTATTTTTATATCGTCAGGACCTATACCGTCCATGGGAGAAATAGCACCGTGAAGCACATGATAAAGTCCGTTATACTCCTTGGTTTTTTCGAGTGCAGTTACATCCTTAGGACTTTCCATAACGCAAATCACACTCTTATCTCGCTTAGAGGATGAGCAAATATCACACTCCTCTTTATCGGTAAGATTCTGGCATTTTTTGCACAGGTGTACTTTTGTCTTTGCGTTATTAATTGCACCGATGAATTTTTCCACCTTTTCGTTTGGCATATTCATCACGTGAAAAGCAAGCCTTACCGCACTTTTATGCCCGATACCGGGAAGCTTATTAAATTCTTCAATCAGTTCACTAAGAGAAACCGGATACATTTAATTCAACTCACTTACTTCAGCATATGGGAATCGAACCCGATATGCTTAGAATAGTCCGGGAATGTTAAGACCTCCGGTAAGTCCTTTAAGATTGTTTGTAGCTGCTTCGTCAGCCTTTCTTAATACTTCGTTTACAGCAGAAACAAGCATGTCTTCAAGCATTTCCACATCTTCGGGGTCTACTGCTTCGGGAGAAATCTTGATTTCAAGAAGTTCTTTTCTTCCGTTCGCCTTAACGCTTACGGCACCGCCGCCTACGCTTGCCTCAAATTCCTGTACATTAAGCTCCTCCTGAGCTTTCATCATTTCTTCTTGCATTTTCTGGGCTTGCTTTATCATATTGTTCATATTACCCATTCCGCCCATACCCATATTTCTGGGGAAACCGCCTCTTGCCATATTAAAACATCCTTTCCTGTTTTTCCTTATACCTTAGTCTATATTTGTTATCGAAAGATTAATTATATCCTCCATAGGATCATGCTCCGTGGTTTTCTTCCTTACAGATGAAAAATCACTCTGAACTCTTGTCACGGTGTTTGCATCAAGCCCTGTATGAGCTTTTACCGCGGCATTAATATCGTCTATACCCTCCGATACCATTTCCTTCATCTGTCTTCCTCCGTTGTCGGGGAAAGTAAGGGCAAGTCTGCCGTTTTCTTCTCGCAGTTCCACATTTTCCAGTGCAGTAAAAAGAAGTATACTGCTTGATAAATCGCTCATTATCTCAGGCCATGCACTCTGAATTTTAGAAAGAAATTCACTGTGGGGAAGCTTTACCTCGTGGGGCTTTTCCTCCTTGGGTTCTTCCTTTGAAGCTGCCGCTTCCTCCTTTATTTTCGGAGAAGCCTTTAGCACGGAGATATTTCCGCTTTCTATCTTTCTTTCAAGCTCCGCTATTCTGCTTAAGAGTGCTTCGTAGCTGGGGTCATTGTTTTTGGTACAAAGCTTAATCAAAGCTGCCTCGAAAACCACTCTGGGATTTGTCATAAAACGGGCCGTTGACACAGCCTCTGACAGGGATTTAATTGCGTAAAGGAGCTTTTCTGTAGAATAGCACTTTGCACTTTCCTGAAGAATCTGATACTCATCCTCGTCAAAATCGCTTTTGCACTTTCCCGACACGGAAATTATCAGCATGTCCCTCATTGCACGGATAAGAGTTTCAATAAAGGGCGATAAATTTTTACCCCTTGAGCAAACATCATCAATACATTCCACCACGCGTGGCGTATCGCACTGCCCCACAGCCGTGCAAAGCTCCAGTACGGAGTCATTTTCTGCTCTGCCCAAAAAGTCTGCCACGAACTTAGTGTCAACCTCTTTGCCTGCGGCAATACACGGGTCAAGGCAGCTCAGTGCATCTCGGAGAGAGCCGTCAGCATGCTTGGAAATCATCCGAAGTGCCTTCTCCTCTGCCATGATGCCCTCTGCATTACATATATAGTCAAGCCTGTGGTATATGTCCTCGGGAGTAATTCTCTTAAAATCAAACCGCTGACAACGCGAGGAAATGGTTTCCAGAACCTTGTTTGCCTCCGTTGTAGCAAGAACAAATTTAACGTGGGCGGGAGGTTCCTCAAGAAGCTTTAAAAGGGCATTGAACGCATCCTTACTAAGTGCATGAACCTCGTCAATAATATAGACCTTGTGTCTTGTTACTGCGGCTGTATATGCCGCTTCTTCTCTTAATGAGCGGATATTGTCTACACCGCTGTTACTTGCGGCGTCTATTTCAACTATATCCATTATACTTCCGTTTTCAATCCCCAGACAGGTAGCACACTTGTTACAGGGGTTGCCGTCAACGGGGTTTTCGCAGTTCACCGCCTTACTAAGTATTCTGGCAGTAGAAGTCTTACCCGTACCACGGCTTCCGCAGAAAAGGAAAGCATGACCGCAGACATTATTTTTAATTTCGTTTTTTATGGTTTGAGTAACGTGCTGCTGACCTACAACATCATCAAAGGTTTTCGGTCTCCACTTTCTGTAAAGTGCCTGATGTTCCATACTATCCTCCCCTTTCAAAACGGTACATTTTAAGAATAGCTGTCTTAAACCCAAGATAAGACAGCCAATCGTTGTTTATTTATAACATAGGAAATTGCGTGCGAAAAGTACGCAATTTAGCTTGTTTCAAACAAGCGTACCGACCTGCCCCCAAGATTGGGGGACAGGGGGTTGATTCATTAAAAACGCTTTTTTATAATAATTTGCCGTACACCCCGAAATCGACGTCCCTCCAAGAGCGGAAACATCCAGTTAGCTCAAACCAGGCACCCTTGCGGCACATACCGATGGCTGCTTATTGCTGCTCGGTTCCCCGCCTGACAAGGTTCACAGGTCGATATTGCGCAAGACCCGATCGTCAACACCACTTAAATGCTCCTGACCGGTTGGAAAAAACGCCTCAATCGGGGACATAACCTCCGCTATAGCGGGTTGCGGATTCAGGGCACCGCTACCTCCCCGGCCGGTACAGCCATTTTATTGTATCACATAAAGACAAAATTATCAATAGTTTTTTGGTGAAAACCATTGATAAAATCATAAAACCGAAAAAGGATGCAGAAAATTTGACTTTTGTAGCCAAAAGAAAAGATTCCACGGCAGCGTGGAGGACTATGTTCTTTTGTAACCAAAAGAACCAAAAGTTTTGGGGTTGCGATTCCCCAAGCCCCTAAAACGCTCCTGTCGGGCTAAGAAATAGCCTTGCCTAATCTTTTAAATAGCGAGTTTTGTTTTTGCGGATTTTAAGCCTTTGTACCGCCGGCTCCAAAGGGAAACTCATTCCCTGTTCCGCCTGAAATCGCTCGTCAGCAAAGGAAAATGATACGAGCGATTTCTCGGTAGTCGACCTAAAATCCGCAAAAACGCAACTTTGGTGCTTGTTGTTAGCTTGCTCTTGAAAAACTATCTTTTTGTTTGCCAAAGTAGTTTTAGAAGTTTCAAGGCTGACTGTCAAAATTCTGTCCACATCAGTTTCCTTTGCAGGTGAACAGAATTTAGAAACAGCTGAGGCTGAGTGCCGAATCTGTTTCGGTGACACAAAAGTCGCAGAAGCTTCAAAACGGAATTATATAATTTAGTAAGGCAGACAAGTTTACGGATAAACTATGCCGCCCCCGCGAGGCCGTTTTAAAGGTCCGGGAAATCGGAATCCCGGCGGTTTTGGTCCTTTTGGCGGCAAAAGGACACGCCTCTCATCGCCACGATGAATTAGTTTGCAATTTCTTGCAAGCGTTACAATACGCAGATTACAACTTAACAGTAGTAATTTCCTATACGAAAAAAATCCGCAATATGCGGATTTTTTTCGTGGTTTCGCACTTTACATTGTACGTTTTTTATTTCGCACTTTCTAAAAGTGCCTGAAGCTCTTCCTTTGTATAATCATATATATTATCGCAGAAATGGCAGGTTATCTGTGCTTTGCCGTCTTCCTCGATAATTTTTGTCAGCTCCTCCTGCCCGATGCTTATAAGGGCACGGTCAGTACGTTCACGCGAGCAATCGCACTTATACATAGTGGGAACGTTGTCGAAAAACTCTATTTCGTAATCGCTTAAAAGCTGTTTTACAATATCTTCAGGCCTCTTTCCTTCGCTAAGCATCTCGGTTACAGAAGATATTGAAGCGACTGTCTTTTCCACGTTATCAATATCTTCGTCATATGCTCCTGGAAGAACCTGCAATATGAATCCGCCTGCTGCCTTGATAGTATAATCCACATCCACAAGAACGCCCAACGCTACTGCTGTGGGAATCTGCTCACTGGTAGCGTAGTACTTTGTTAAATCCTCGGCAATTTCTCCGTTTACCAAAGGCACCTGACCTACATAGGGTTCTTTAAGACCTAAATCACGGATTACGCTTAAAAATCCGTCACTGCCTACAGCACCGCCTACGTCAAGCTTACCTTTTTCGTTAAGAGGTAAATCCACGAGCGGATTATCCACATATCCCTTAACGTTCGCCTTTCCGTCACCTACGGCAACTACTCTGCCGATAGGACCTCCGCCCGAAAGTTGAACGGTAATGCTATCGTCACTGCTTTTGAGCATGCTTCCCATAATTGCCGCCGCAGTAAGTGCTCTGCCTAATGCTGCCGCTGCAGTGGGAGACATTTTGTGAATTTCCTGTGCACGGTTACAAAGCTCTGTTGTATCTGCCGCAACTACTCTGATTGCTCCGTTTGATGTTATTGCATTTACTATATAGTCTGACATCTTTCTCCCCTCCCTTGACTACGGGTAAAAACTAAACAAGGGTTACGCCGCTATGGCATAACCCTTGTGAATCGGCAAAACTAAAATTACTTAAGTTCAACCTTTGCGCCAACTTCTTCAAGCTGAGCCTTGATCTTTTCAGCGTCTTCCTTAGAAGCTGCTTCCTTAAGAGTTGTGGGAGCACCGTCAACTGCTTCCTTAGCTTCCTTAAGGCCAAGACCTG
>JAFTOF010000017.1 GCA_017451505.1 Clostridia bacterium
AGCTTTATCATGTTGTACAGTGACTGCCGCCCGGTTTCACGAACCGGACATTCTCCACGGAAAAACCTACCCATATGGTAGCAACCTCCCGCTTCATCGTCTGTCATGTCACAGCCTTGCCATTGTACAATAAAAAAGAAAAAATTGCAAGTGTTATTTGATAAAAAATTGCAATTTTTTTAAATTTTGTAGACTTATACAATTTGGGGTTTATTATTTTGTGCAATACGCACAAAACATTTTGATAAAATATGTGTTTTTCGCAAAAAACATAATGAAAAATATTCTTTTTCAACCCAAAAAACAAAAATTCCACGGAAGCGTGGAGGGTTATGTTCTTTTGTAACCAAAAGAACCAAAAGTTTTGGGGTTGCGATTCCCCAAACCCCTAAAACGCTCCTGTCGGGCTAAGAAATAGCCATACCTAATCTTTTAAACAGCGAGTTTTGTTTTTGCAGATTTTAAATCTTTGTACCGCCGGCTCCAAAGGGAAACCTTTTCCCTGTTCCGCCTGAAATCGCTCGTCAGCAAAGGGAAATGATACGAGCGATTTCTCGGTAGTCGACTTAAAATCCGCAAAAACCTTACTACAGTGCTTACTTATTATAGTCGCACCAAAGTAGTTTTAGAAGTTTCAAGGCTGACTGTCAAAATTCTGTCCACATCAGTTTCCTTTGCAGGTGGGCAGAATTTAGAAACAGCTGAGGCTGAGTGCCGAATCTGTTTCGGTGACACAAAAGCCGCAGAAGCTTCTAAACGAAATTATATAACTTAGTAAGGTAAACAAGTTTACGGCTAAACAATGCCGCCCCCGCGAGGCCGTTTTGGGGTCCGGGGAATTCGGAACCCCGGCGGTTTTGGTCCTTTTGGCGGCAAAAGGACACGTCCCTCATCGGCACCGATGAATTAGCTTGCAATTTCTTGCAATGAAACTGCAATCGTTTATATAAAAAACAGCCGATTCTTACATTTAATAAAAATCGGCAAATAAACAATATTAAATTTAATACTCAATCTTCTTCAGTCTTTCTTGGATAAGGCTCTTTTACATCTGTCAGTCCTGCCAGATAGTCCATACTTGTTCCAAGAGCAATCGCAATCTTTCTGCATTGCTCATAGGAATAGTAGCGTTTTCCTCTTTCCATTTTTGAATAATGGCTTTGGTCAATTCCTGTAAGCATCTGCATCTTAATTTGAGTAAAGCCTCTCTCTTTACGGAGATTTCTTAATCTCTCTGCAATTTCCATAAATATCACCCTTATAATTATGGCATATTGTCCTATTGTTTTTAGGAGTAAATTGTCCTATAATTATGTTGAGGTGATTTTTATGAATTTATCCAATAAATCTGATTTTGAAAGTATTGATTACAATACTTCCCTCTCCCTCGAGGATATTGCCTATGATACTGCTTATAATAACGCCTTTGCTACGCTCTTCCCTCTGCTTAATAGATTTGAAAGCACTCTTACTTCCGATGGCAAAGCATTATTAAGTGAGTTAATAAAAACTTTTACTGCCGTTTTGGAAAAACAAGTCCGCAGAAGCTATCGGGAAGGGTTTTCTGACGGTGGGCAAACTGAATAATTTTAATAAAAAACATTGAAATAATACAGAATATGTTATATAATGTCCCATAGGGCAAGACCTAAAACAGTGTAAAAGCTGGGCGGTTATGCCATCATCTTCTTTTAAGGAGGTGATAGCTTATGGATAAAGATTACATAATAACCTTTATGTTAATTCTTATGCTTTTAGCATTTGCCATAAAAAAATAACGCCAGCCCGTCATAGCAGCGTTACTTTTTATTAAAAAACTCTCTATGGCATAACCGTTTGCGGTCTTGCCTTTTCTATACTCATTATAATAAATATAATTTCTTTTGTCAACTGTTTTTGCAAAAGTTTCAAAACACTACGATTGTCAGGTGATAGTATGATAGAATATATAATAGGAAGAAACTCAAAAAGCATCCGTGCGGACAGGTTTCTTTTAAAGGCTACAACTGCACCGTCGTCACTAATTTACAAAGCCTTTCGAAAAAAGGACGTAAAGATTAACGGCAAATGGATAAAAGAGGACTATCTTCTTTGCGAGGGAGATATTCTTCGTATATATATAAAGGAAGAATTTCAAAAAGAGAAAGAAGTTACCTCGTGCAAGCTGACTGCACCAATAATATATGAGGATGAAAATATAATCATATTCAATAAGCCTGCCGCTCTCCCCTGTCAACCCGACGCAAATCATAAAGACGGCACTCTTTCCGATATGCTGAAAAGCTACCTCGCCGAAAAGGGAGAATATAACCCTAAGGAGGAAAGCTCCTTTTCCCCTGCTTTATGTAACCGCCTTGATACAAACACATGCGGACTTGTAATAGGAGCAAAAAATGCCGCATCGCTTCGGGATATGAATGAGCAGATAAAGCTTCGCAATGTATACAAATATTATCTGTGCAGGCTTGAAAATATCCCTGAGGAAAAAAGTGCTTTTGTAAACGCACATATAATAAAGGAAGAAAGTCAGAACAAAAGCCGTATTGCAGACAGCGGAAAAGAAATATCCATGGAGTATAAAGTAATCGAAGAAGCGGAGGGCACTGCACTTTGCGAGGTACTTCTTCACACAGGGAGAAGCCACCAGATAAGGGCATACTTTTCCTCTATCGGCTGCCCCCTTGTGGGTGATAAAAAGTATGGGGCAAAGACAGGCGGCGGTCAGGCTCTTTGTGCATATCGTCTGCGGTTTGGATTCCCCGATGAATATGAGGGCGTGCTTTCATATTTAAAGGAAAGTCAAATAAAGCTTGAGGGGATTGACATTTGACGAAATTTGTGGTAATTTTATAGTATAAATTAAATAAAGAAAGGATTTAATACCAATGAAAAAGTTTATAGCAGAATTCAAGGAATTTGCTCTCAAAGGCAATATGATTGACCTTGCTATAGGTATGATTATTGCTACATCTTTCAACGCAGTTGTTAAGTCGATTGTTGACGATCTTCTTATGCCGGCATTTGCTTTCATTTTCGGCAAGAGTGACTTTTCACAGCTCGTTGCTTTTGCAGAATATGCCGAGGACGGAACGCTCGTTGGCGGTATCAAGTACGGTATGTTTATCCAGAATATCGTTAACTTTACGATTATAGCTGTCAGCCTGTTTGTTATGGTTAAGCTTATGAACAAGCTGAAAAACCCCAAGCCTGTGGAAGAAGCTCCCGCAGAGCCTGCTCCCAAGCCTGATGATATCGCACTTTTGGAAGAAATCAGAGATTTACTTGCAAAAGAAAAAGTTAATAGCTAAGTTCTTTATGAAATATAAAAACCGCATCGAATACCGATGCGGTTTTTTTGTTTACTGCAATGTATTTTCCAAATCCTTTTCACGGATTGCGTTACGTCTGATTTTTCCGTTGAAGGTTTTGGGAAGCTCTGCTACATATTCCACAATTCTGGGATATTTATAGGGAGCTGTATTTGTTTTAACATATGTCTGAAGCTCTTTGGTAAGCTCGTCGGAAGGCTCGAAGCCTTTTGCAAGAACGATAGTCGCCTTTACGGCAAAGCCACGAATCGGGTCGGGAACACCTGTTACGGCAACCTCGCTTACTGCTGCATGTTCCAAAAGAACGCTCTCAATTTCAAAAGGCCCTATTCTGTAACCCGATGACTTGATAACATCATCATTTCTTCCCACATAGCGGAAAAGACCTCTTTCATCACGATATGCGGTATCGCCTGTGTGATAGAATCCGTCGTGAAGTGCCTTTTTCGTGTCCTCCATACTGAAGTTGTAGGTATCAAGAAGTCCGCAGCTCTTTCTGTCACGGCTTAATACACGGATGGAAATTTCGCCCGTTGTACCTCTGGGGCAGGACTGATTATTGTTATCTAAGATATGAACATCAAACCCCGGAACGGGAAGTCCTATTGCACCGGGAACAGGCTCTGTCCACGGATAGATAGTTGCTATACAAAGAGTGGTTTCTGTCTGTCCGAAGCCTTCATAGATTTTATGCCCCGTAGCCTCGAGCCATTTGTTATAGATTTCGGGATTAAGTGCCTCACCTGCTGTACAGCAATGAGTAAGTGACGAAAGGTCGTACTTTGAAACATCGTTAAGAAGCATCATTCTGTACATTGTGGGAGGAACGCAGAAGGTAGTAACCTTATAATCCTGCAAAACTCCTAAGATATCTGCACCATCGAACTTGTCAAAGTCATAGACAAGCACTGCCGATTCCCCAAACCACTGACCGTAAATTTTTCCCCAAAGGGATTTAAGCCAGCCTGTGTCGGAAATTGTAAAATGCAGTCCCCCGTCCACAACTCTGTGCCAGAACACGCCTGTCATAATATGACCGAGGGGGTATTTAAAGTTATGTGTGATGATTTTGGGATAGCCTGTCGTTCCCGATGAAAATGCCATAAGCATGGTATCATCGGCACAGGTAGCTTCGTCCCCTGTGGGACGCTGCCACTGGTCACTTGCCATCTCAAAGCCTTCTTCAAAATCGTGCCAGCCCTCACCTGCATTTTTATGCTTCGTCACAAACTTGATTATGGGATGGTCGTACTTTTCCTGCATTTCATCGAAATATTCCGTAGCCTGACCATCACCTGTAATTACTGCCGCCTTGATGTTACCAACGTTACAGCGGTAAACATAGTCCTTACCTTTAAGCATATCGGTTGCCTGAACAACGATAGCACCGATTTTGTGAAGCCCCAGTATGCAATACCAGAAGAAGTAGCTTCTTTTAAGGGTAAGCATTACCTTGTCACCTTTTTTGATGCCCATATACTTAAAATAGTTTGCAGCCTTGTTGGAATTAAGCATCATATCACGGAATGTAAGATGCTTAACCTCGCTTTTGTCATTTGAAATCCAGACCATAGCGAGCTTGTCGGGTTTTTCTGTACCAAGCACATCTATTACATCATATGCAAAGTTAAAATCATCATTATAAGATAGTGTATAGTTTGTCTGTGCATCTTTAAGCGAAAGGAAATCATCTCTTGATGCACCGACAAATTTTTCGTATATTGCCATAACGGCAACGCCTCCATTCTTTAATTACAAAAAATCGTATATCATTTCATAACCACGGCAATAAACTGAGCCTCGCCGTCAATCGCCTGCTCTGCGTGAGGAACGCTTGAGTCAAAATAGACGCTGTCACCCTCCTCAAGCTCATAGGAAATATCTCCTATGAAAAGACGCACCTTGCCTGAAATGACATAGTTAAATTCCTGACCTTCATGCCCGTGAAGCACAGGTGCATCGTCATCGGGATGAATTGTAACCAAGAACGGCTCTGCCTTTTTGTTTCTGAAGGTATATGCCAGGTGCTTATAGTCATACTCATGTTCACGCTTAACGCTGTAGCCCTGACCTTTTTTAACCATACTGCACATAGAAAGAGTCGGCTGGTCTCCGCTAATCAGGTCAAGAACGTCCACGCCGAGAATTTCTGCAGCATTGTAAATAAAGCTGAATGAGAAATCCATCTCGCCATTTTCATATTTTTTATATGTTTCTACGTCTTCACCAAGCTTTTGCGCCATTTCTTCGATTGATATTTCAAAGTCGTCACGAAGCGAAGCAAGACGCATTCCGATATCTTTAATCTGTGTGTTCATAGCTAAACCTCCATTTTAAAGTAAGTTTTTCGGGAGGGCACGCAAGCCCTCCCCTACATAATTAATTATGCCTTATACTCGAAACCGAGTTTAACTGCTTTCATGTTAAGGTCGAACATATTCTGCTTTGTGGGGGGGACAACCTTATGCATTGCTTTTTCGATATTTTCCTCGGGAACAATACCGCTCTTTGCAATCATATGACCAATCATAATCATATTTGCAAGACCTGTAAGTCCTTCGTCGGAAGCTATCTTTGTAGCAGGAATATAGTAGGTTTCCACATCTGTGCGGTCTACCGTTCTGTCTATAAGAGAGCTATCAATGAAAATCTGTCCGCCCTTCTTTGTTTCATTTTCATACTTATCAAGAGAGGGAAGATTCATCGCAATCAAAATATCGGGATTTGATACAATGGGAGAACCGATTGCATTATCACTGATGATAATACTGCAGTTAGCCGTACCTCCACGCATTTCGGGACCGTAAGAGGGAAGCCAGCTTACCTCTTTACCGTCGATAAGACCTTCGTATGCAAGAAATTTTCCTGAAAAGAGAATTCCCTGTCCGCCGAAACCGGCAATCAATATTTCCTTATTCATGGTTTTTATTCTCCTTTCTTATTTCTCTTCTGCGTACTTATCTTTATATACTCCCAAGGGATAGTAGGGAAGCATATTTTCTTCAAGCCATTCAAGTGCTTTTTCCGGAGCAAGGCCCCAGTTTGTGGGGCATGTAGAAAGAACCTCTACAAGGGAGAATCCCTTGCCTTCAATCTGGTTCTGGAAAGCTTTCTTGATTGCTGCCTTTGCTTTCTTAACGTTTGCCACATTATTTACTGCAACTCTTTCAAGGTATGTAGCACCGTCTACCTGTGAAAGCATCTCACAAACCTTTACGGGATAGCCCACTGTCTGTACGTCACGTCCGTAGGGAGAAGTCTGTGTCTTCTGACCGGGAAGTGTGGTGGGTGCCATCTGTCCGCCTGTCATACCATAGATTGCATTGTTAACGAAAATTACAGTGATATTTTCACCGCGTGCCGCACTGTGAACAGTTTCAGCAGTACCGATAGCCGCAAGGTCACCGTCACCCTGATAGGTGAATACGATGTTGTTTGCGTCACTTCTCTTAACGCCTGTTGCAACAGCAGGAGCACGACCATGTGCCGCCTGTACCATATCGCAGTTGAAATAATTGTATGTGAATACGCTGCAGCCTACCGATGCAACACCGATTGTTCTGCCTGTAACGCCAAGTTCGTCAAGAGCTTCGGCTACAAGACGGTGAATAATACCGTGTGTACAGCCGGGGCAATAATGGAGTGTGTTTTCTGTAAGTGCGTTGGGTTTTTCAAATACTACCATTAGTTTTTACCTCCGTTCGCCTCGTAAATTTTATTAAGAACATCTTCTGTTGTGGTAATCATACCGCCTGTACGGTTACAAAGGAGAACTTCCTTCTTGCAACGGATAGCAAGCTCAATGTCCTCAATCATCTGTCCCATAGAAAGTTCAACGCTGATAAATTTGTTAACTTTATCGGCAGCCTCACTCAAAACCTTCTTGGGGAAAGGCCAAAGTGTGATGGGACGAATCATACCAACCTTGATACCCTCTGCTCTTGCCTGATCAATAGCATTCTTCGCTACACGTGATGCAACACCGTATGCTACGATACAGATTTCAGCATCATCCATGAGATATTCTTCGTACAGAGCTTCTTCTGCCTCGATTTTCTTATAGCGTTCGTAACGCTCAAAGTTAAGCTTTTCGAGTTCTTCGGGAGCAATGTAAAGAGAGTTTACAATATTGGGCTTTCTCTCACCCTTTGTTCCTGTAAGTGCCCATGATTTGTCATATTCATTGACTACGCCTTTTTCAAGACTTACAGGCTCCATCATCTGTCCCATTGTACCGTCGGACAGAATCATTGCAGGCATTCTGTACTTTTCTGCAAGGTCAAAGCCCTTGAATACCATGTCAACCATTTCCTGAACACTGTTGGGAGCAAGTACAAGCAGGTGGAAGTCACCATGTCCGCCACCCTTTGTAGCCTGGAAATAGTCAGACTGTGAGGGCTGGATACCGCCAAGTCCTGGACCGCCACGCTGTACGTTGATGATAAGTGCGGGAAGGTCACAACCTGCAAGGTAGCTGATGCCCTCGCTCTTGAGGCTGATTCCGGGGCTTGAGGAGGATGTCATAACTCTCTTACCTGTGGAAGCAACACCTATAACCATATTAATTGCCGCGATTTCACTTTCAGCCTGAAGGAAAACGCCGCCCTCTGTTTTTGGCATTTTCTTTGCCATATATGCCGCAACTTCTGTCTGCGGAGTAATAGGATAACCGAAGTAATGCTTACAACCTGCCATAATAGCAGCTTCTGCCAAAGCTTCGTTACCTTTCATCAAAACTTTTTCAGACATTTTATTCGTACCTCCTTATTTCTCTACCGTAATTACGCAGTCGGGACACATGGTTGCACAAAAAGCACATCCGATGCACTTGTCCTGCTCTGTTACCTGTGCAGGATGATAACCGCGTTTGTTAAGCTCGTCGGACAGCTTAACTATTTTCTTGGGGCAAGCCTTTACACAAAGACCGCAACCCTTACACAAATCCTTATCAAAGGTTACCTTTGCCATATTTATTCATTCCTTTCTGCCCAGCTTTGCCTTACATAAAGCTCAATGGGCATTAAATTCTCAATTTTATCCGAAAGTTCTTCGTATAAATCCTTTTTTACAGTGGTCATTTTAATGGGAATTCCCGCTTTTTCTGAAACCTCATTTGCATATGCTACGGAGGAAAGAATATCCTCCGCTGTGGTTTCATCACCTATGTTGGAATCGTTTACTATGGCAGTGAATTTCATATGGCAGGCATGCTCAATCTCTGCCATAATCTCCAGTGTCATATCTGCATTCCTTGTAAGGGGGCGGAACTTGTTGATTACAAACAAAAGCTCGTAATCCCCGTCCTCCTTTATTGCTTCGCTGTATCTTCCGAGTGCCAATGCTCCTCTATCGTCACCGCCTACATCTATGACAGCCGATATTTCCTTATTCTGAATAACGCCGTAGGTTTCGGCAGGAAGTGCAGGCACGTCAACGTTACTGTTGGCGTACTCGGAGGAAATAAGTTCTACTCCCCTCTCTGTAAGCACCGCCATTGAATCCTTTGTCCTGAAATAGGGATTCACAATGTCAAGGTCGGCAATGGAAACCTTTTCCCTGTGCTGTCTGAGCCAAAGGGCATAGTTTACAGCCACGTTTGTTTTTCCGCTGCCGTAATGACCGCTGAAAATGGTAATACGCTTTATACCTCTACTGTCCATCCCATGTCATCCTCACGCTTACCCCACTGAATACCTGTAAGTGTATCATAGAGCTTCTGGCTTACTTCACCAATTTCATTGTTATTGATAATCATTACATCATCAACGTAACGAAGCTTACCAACGGGAGAAATAACTGCCGCTGTACCTGTACCGAAGCACTCTTCAAGCTTTCCTGCCTTCTGTGCCTCTATAAGCTCCTCTGCACTGATTCTGCGTTCCTCAACCTCATATCCCATCTTTTTGCAAAGCTGGATTACGCTGTTACGGGTAACACCGGGAAGAATACTGCCGTTGAGCATGGGGGTAACAATCTTTCCGTCAATCTTGAAGAAGATGTTCATTGCACCAACTTCTTCAATATATTTTCTTTCAACACCGTCAAGCCACAAAACCTGAGAATATCCGTCGTCGTGTGCCTTTACCTGTGCGATAAGGCTTGCAGCGTAGTTACCGCCTGTCTTTGCAAAGCCCATACCGCCCTTAACGGCTCTTACATATTCATCTTCAATCCAGATACCAACGGGAGCAAGACCGCTTTCGTAGTACGCACCGCTGGGAGCAAGAATGATGATAAACTTATATGTCTTTGATGGAGCAACGCCTAAGAACTCGTCTGTTGCAATAATGAAAGGACGAATGTAAAGAGATGTGCCGTCTTCTGTGGGAATCCAGTCCTCATCAACCTTTACTACTGCCTTAACAGCCTCAACGAAATCCTCTACAGGAAGCTGAGGAATGCAAAGACGGTCGTTTGTGTCGTTAGTTCTCTTTGCGTTCATGTCGGGGCGGAAAAGCCTTACCTTGCCGTCAACGCCCTTGTATGCCTTAAGTCCCTCGAACATTTCCTGACCGTAATGGAACACCATTGCAGCAGGTGACATTACAAGGTTCTGGAAAGGAACTATTCTGGGGTCATGCCAGCCCTGTCCCTCTGTGTAGTCCATTACAAACATGTGGTCTGTAAAAATTTTACCAAAGCCAAGCTTTTGTCCTTTTGCAGGTTTCTCCTTGGGAGTGGTGGTTTTTTCAATCTTGATATTAAGCATATCAAAACTTCCTTTCTAAATTATATATAAATTTTAATTTTAATTCTTTCTAAGTCCAAGCATTTCCACGCTTTCGTCACGCATTTTGTACTTGAGGATTTTGCCTGCGGCATTCATAGGAAATTCCTTTACAAAAATGAAATATCGGGGTACTTTATGGCGTGCTATTGATGCATTGCCGTATTCACGCATTTCATTTTCGTCTGCTTCCTCACCCTTGTGAAGTATAATCCATGCACAACATTCCTCGCCGTATCTTTCGTCGGGAACACCTACTACCTGAACATCACGCACCTTGGGATTGGTAAGATAGAACTCCTCAATTTCACGTGGGTAAAGGTTTTCGCCTCCACGGATAATCATGTCCTTGAGTCTGCCTGTTACCTTAAAGTAACCGTCGGGGGTTCTGCAGCAAATATCGCCTGAATGAAGCCAGCCTTCCTTATCAATGGTCTGAGCCGTTGCTTCGGGCATTTTGTAGTAGCCCTTCATTATATTAAATCCGCGTGCTACAAATTCGCCGCTTTCTCCGTCGGGAAGCTCTTCGCCCGTTTCGGGGTCAATAATCTTACACTCAACGCCCGGAAAGGCACTGCCAACAGTTTCAACTCGATGGTCAATATCTTCATTAACTTCGCCCATTGTACAACCGGGGGAAGCCTCCGTCTGCCCGTAAACGGAAATGATTTCTTTCATATTCATTTCATCTGCGGCACGACGCATAAGGTCTGCAGGACAGTTAGCACCTGCCATAATCCCTGTGCGAATATATGAAAAATCTGTTTTTGCGAAATCAGCATGATTAAACATTGCGATAAACATGGTGGGAACGCCGTTAAAGCAGGTAATATGTTCATCATTTACACATGCCAGTGATGACTTGGGAGAGAAATAAGGCATAGGATAAAGTGTTCCGCCGTGAGTCATCATGCTCGTCATAGAAAGAACCATGCCGAAGCAGTGGAACATAGGTACCTGAATCATCATACGGTCTGCCGTGGAAAGATCCATTCTGTCACCGATTGTCTTACCATTATTTACAATGTTTCTGTGGGTAAGCATTACGCCCTTGGGGAAGCCTGTAGTCCCCGATGTGTACTGCATATTACATACATCGTCAGGCTTTACAAGAGAGGCACGTCTTCTCACTTCTTCGTGAGGGATTAAGCTGCTTCGCTGAAGCATCTGCTCCCATGTAAGGCATCCGTCCATAGAAAAGCCTACTGTTACAACATTGCGAAGGAAGGGAAGATTTTTGGAATAAAGAGCGTCCCCGGGAGTCATTGTCTTAAGTTCGGGACAAAGCTCCTCGATTATTTCCTTATAATTAATATCCTTGCAGTCCTCAATCATAACAAGGGTATGGGTATCCGACTGCCTGAGGAGATATTCAATCTCGTGGATTTTATATGCGGTGTTCACCGTCACCAGTACTGCACCGATTTTTGTAGTTGCCCAGAAAGTGATGAACCAAGCAGGAACGTTGGTTGCCCACACGGCAACGTGATCCCCCGCCTTTACGCCCAGAGAAATAAGTGCCGCCGCACATTCGTCAACATCGCGTCTAAACTGTGCGTAAGTCCTTGTATAATCAAGAGTGGTATACTTAAATGCGTACTGGTCGGGATATTTCTCCGCCATCGTATCAAGCACATCAGAGAAAGTAGCATCAATTACATCATACTTTTTCCATACAAATGTGCCTGTTCTGCTACGGTTGTAATAGGCCTTGCCTGTTTCTTTCTTTTCTCTGGAAAGGTCACCTATATAGTTAGCAAAGTGAGTAAGAACGATATCGGCATCATTTACTTCTTCATTCCACGCCACACAAATATAGCCCTCGTAATTAAGAGAAGAAAGAGCATTTATAAAGTTTGTAACAGGAAGGTCACCCTCGCCGATGAGAACTGTTTTACCGTCCTTCATATCGCCCATTCTTGCATATTTTATATATGCACCAAGGCTCTTAATAGTGGTTTCTGCACTCTCCCCTGCTTTAAAGTAGGTTTCACGCATGTTCCACGATGCACCTATAACAGCCGAGGAAAAGAAGTTTATTATATCAATTACGTTTTCTGTTTCGGAAAGATAGCCTGCGGTTTCAAAAAGAATCTGAATGTCGGCTTCCTCTGCACGCTTTATTGCCTTTGAAAGCTTTTCGGAAAGCATTTCGTTCGAGGTCTTTACCTCGTTACGCAAAATGACCCTTTCTATGCCTGCGTTGCGTGCCATATCCACATATTTTACTATTTCGTCGCCGTTTGCTTCCGGGGCTTCGATACTGTAGGGATATACAAGAGCAGATACTGCCAGGTTCCTGTTCACAAGCTTACGCTTTGAATCGGGGGTACGGTCAGGTCTTAAAATACTGTCGTGATGTTGCTTTCTCTCTTTAAGTGCATCATATATTTCAAAGCCTGCATAACCATAGTCATACGCAAACTTACACGTATCAAGGAAGGAAGCACGGGTAACATGCTTGGTTGAAAATGTGATTTTCATTTTATTCCTCCTCGAATACTATCTTGTTCAGTGCATTGATATAAGCTCTGATACTTGCCGCTACAATATCTGTTGAAATGCCGTTACCGCTGTAAAGCTTGCCATTATTGCGAAGCCTTACAATTGCATTACCTAAAGCTTCCTTACCGTCGGTTACAGCATGAATCTGAAAATCGTCAAGCTCGTAATGGAAGCCTATGCTCTGTTCAATGGCTCTGAATACCGAGTCAATGGGTCCGTCTCCTGTGCTGACGCCGTTTAAAATTTCATCGCCGCAGCGAAGCGTTACCTGTGACATAGAGCCTGTGAGGTTAGAACAGTTTGTGGTATAGCTTTCAATATGATAGGTTGAGGGAGCCTGCATTGCAAAGCTTGCAATAAGTGCCTCCAGTTCCTTTGCACCTACACTGCCCTTTTTTTCGCAAACCTGTGAAAGTGCCTTATACACCTTACCATTATCCTCATCGGAAAGGTCGTAGCCCAATACATTTGCGGCATGTGCCACATCTGAAAGGGTACTGCCCGCGTCGAGAACTATCTTTTTCTTCTCGCTTACGTCTGCCGTTTCGTAGGTTTCGTGGTTTATCTTGGAAAGCATTTCATCAATGCTTGCGTATATCTTTGTATTGTCAAGGCCGCTTTCAATACCAATTTCGGCTCCTCTTGCCTTGATTACGCCTGCAAGAGTTCCCATGGAAAGGGCGTTTTCACCTGCCATGGTACATTTAAGACCGTCTGCACCTGCCTTTGCCGCTGAAACCGCACATGCTACTGCCATGTCAATCGCATTGGAAAGCTGGACATAAACAGGGATTGCCACAGCTTCCTTTACCTTTTTAACTATAGCGGCAATCTCTTCGGGAAGAGAAGTTCCCGCATCGTCACAAATTGTAACAAGCTTTGCCCCGTTTGCTTCTGCCTCTTTCACAGCTTGCATAAGGAAATCCTCATCGGCACGAGTTGCATCAAGTGCGGCAAATTCCACATCGTCGCAAAGCTCTTTAGCTTTCTTTGTAAGTAAAGCAATTTTGGAAAGCATTTTATCTGCTTTCACATGGTAAATATACTCCATCTGAACGGTGGAGGTGGGAAGTTCAACCTGAAGGCGGGGCTTCACCGCCTCTTTAACACATTCCCACGCATTTTCTGCATCTTCCTCGCTAAATCCTACGGGGATTGCCACAGTGCTGTTCTTTACATTGCGGGAAATAGTCTTGTATATAATGGTATCTTCACGAACACTTTTTACAGGAGATAGCTCTACCGCATCAACTCCAAGGGCGTCGGCACAGGAGGCAATGGCAGTCTTTTCCCTGAACAATAGAGAAACAGCCCTGTCCTGTGACAGCTTTTTAAGTGTAATGTCGGTAATACTGATTTTTCTCATATCTAACTCTCCTTGTAATTCTTTAGGAAACAAAATAACCTGCGGCACTACTTGCCGCAGGTTATTGGTATTCATAATACGAACACAACCTTTTTTTACTTACACACACGACAAACAGCACTATTCTTATCCGGCTTTACAAGTGCTAGAATAATAATAGCGATGAGAAGAAGTATGTTTGCTGTAAAGAAAGATTGCATATTCATACTTAAAACCTCACGTTCCTTGCGTTACAGTATAAGCATTTGCAAAGCCTTTGTCAATATTTTTTTGTATCAATGATAATTTTCGTTATATTTTTCGTTTTTTCAGGGCAAAAACAATTAAAGCATGGAAGAAATTTCCTTCATTTCTTCCTTCGCCTCGGTAAGTGCCCCAAGAAGCTGACTGCTTTTCTTTTCCTGCTCCAAAACGGTGTTTATGGTAGCCAGTGCATTATATGTACATGCCTCGAAAAGCTCCTTTTCTGAGTCGGGAACGCTTTGTTTTTCCCCAAGAGAAGCCTTGAGCTTTTCCAGAAGCTTAAAGGCTTCGTCTTCATTATAGTTATAATCAATAATTATTTTTTCAAGAAGGGCAATATACTCACCCAAAAGTTCTTTGGCATTTTTCATTTTAAAGTTTTCCTTCTAATTTCTTAATACTGCGGATATCATCGCCCAAAAATTCCAGCATCGAAAAACCGCCTGTAATTCTGGAAGCAATTCTTTCGTTGTAGGTATTTTTAAGCATGTTTCTGTTAAGATTTGTTGAAATAATCATCTTCCGCCCTGCAATAAGACGGCTGTTAATTATCCTAAACAGTTCTGCACAGGTAAACTGTGTCACAAATTCGCTTCCCAAATCGTCAAGGATAAGAAGGTCACACTCACCAAGTTTTTTTACAATATACTGGGCGTTTTGTGAAACCTCCCTGCCGAAATGCATATCCTCTAAAATCGGGAAAAGTGCATTACAGCTTACATACAAAACATCCTTTTCTTTCTTTATAAGCTCATTTGCAACTGCGGAGGAAAGAAAGGTTTTTCCAAGTCCGCACGCTCCGCAAAAGAGCAAATTTTCATCCGATGTATCAAAGTTTTGGGCAAAGCTTCTGCACTCGGAAAGAATTGCCTGCATATTCTCCCTTGGGGAACAGCCGTATTCGGGAACAAAATCCGCACTATAGTAGGAAAGCTTGAAATTATCGAAGGTCTGCTCGGAAAGAAGCGTGGAAAGATTTGCCTCTTTAAGTGCAATTTCGGTAATTTCTTTTTGAAGGCAGGAACAAATTTTCCCGCCGTCAAAACCGCTGTCCTCACATTTAGTGCAATAATACCCTAAATTAAGGTAATCCTTGTCAAAGCCTGCCCCGGTAAGAAGTCTTTCCCTTTCTTTTACAAACTCCCTGTTTTCTGCGGTAATGGCACTTACTGCCCTATTCTCGTCATACTCGCCGTTTGCAATGAGATTAAGCATACGAATCCCGTAGCGGTCCAATTCTTCTTCAATTTCTTTTATTCTCGGCTCTTTAATAAAAACCTCACTGCGTCGGCGTGATAGCTCATTTTTACGTTTTTCTTTTCTTTCCGCGATAATTTTCGCCGCTTTTTCGTAAATTGATTCAGCCAAAAAAGGTCACCCCTTTATTTTTTCTGCTTCTCTAATCTGAGTTTTCTCTCGATTGCCGCCATATCATCAAGCTGATATCCTGTCGAACGGCTCTTTTCCTTTTGTGGTGCCGCCTTTTCTTTCTCGGCAATCTGGGAAACAGTTTTAATGCCCTTTTCAAACCAGGATTTAAGGATTGTGTTCATGTACGGCATTGAAACCTTGCCGGTGTTTTTGACGGTTTTCTCATAGGCGTTTCTTATCATTGGTTCGCTCATGGAAAACTCACTTACCCAGCGGGCTATATAATTAGTCTCAGTTTGAGAAAATTCCCGTTCCAAGCCAAACATTTTCCTGCACTTTTTCTGCATACGGGCTTCTTTCATTACGCGATTGAGAATTTTTGTTGCTTCTTCAATAGTGTTAATACCCTGGTCTTTCCAGCCCTCTGCCACTTTTTCTATGTAAGAAAAATTAGTTTTGTCGATAGTAACACAATATTCCAAAAGCACCAATACTATTTCCTGAGTCATTGAATATTCCTGCATAAATGTATACAAGGAATTAATTTCACGGCGTGAAAGCGTCTTTTTAAGAAGCTGTTCTGCCAATGAAACTGTTTCTTTCATTTTTGGGTTAATTCCCATAGCTTTTGAAATTTCTTTCATGGAGTCTTTATCGGAATTTTCCTTTACGCTCTGCGGCTTCACCGCAGTTTTTTCCACGCTTTCTTTCTCGGCGGCTTCCTTTGAGGGAGCTTCGCTCATTGCATCAAACACTAAAACCCCTCTGCCCTCACTATGTACAAGACCTACTTTTTTCCAGTAACGCCACGCCTTACTTACATCGGTTTCCAATATGTCGAGAGCATCTGCAATCTGTGCATTTGACACATCTTCCTCACCCTCATAACACTTGGCAAGACCGTACAAATAAACTTTAACATAGGTGGCATTTGCATTAATCATATATTTATTTATAAATTCCATGGGGAGCGGCACTGATTTATTCGCATGAAAAAAACTTGCCATAAAAATTCCCTCCGTTATTTTTTATCTGTAAAAATCTTCGCAGATAGAGTCATTATAACATACTTTTTCCCAAATGTACAGACTTTTTGCGGTTTTTTGAGCAAAAAAGCTTTGAAAAAACCTTTTCCATATGTTAAAATGGATGTATCACCCATAGAAAGGTAATATAAATATGAATCTTAAAGCCGAGCTTTCACGAATTAAGCCCTCAAACTTTATACTCCTTACAATAGCCGGTCTTATAAATGCTTTTGGAGTCACTGTTTTTCTTGCTCCCGTAAAGCTTTACGACAGCGGAATTTCAGGCACATCTATGCTTCTTTCCCAGATTACACCTGAATATATGACGCTTTCTTTGTTTCTCCTACTGTTAAATATTCCCCTGTTTTTATACGGGCTACGCAAGCAGGGAGCTACCTTCACAATATATTCTCTCTATGCCGTTGCCATATATTCTCTGGGTGCGTGGCTGATAACTGACGTGCTTCCCATTGATGTCAGCATGGCATCCCCCCTTGCAGGTGACGACTTGCTTTTGTGTGCCATTTTCGGCGGACTAATTTCGGGTATAGGAAGCGGTTTGACCATTCGTTACGGCGGTGCTATTGACGGAATTGAGGTAATGGCAGTAATATTTGCAAAGAAGCTTAATTTAACCGTAGGCACTTTTGTGATGATGTATAATGTGCTTCTTTATGTCATCTGCGGAGTAATGATTGAAAGTTGGATTCTTCCCCTGTATTCCATTGTGACTTACGGGGCAGCACTCAAAACCGTGGACTTTATTGTAGAAGGTCTTGACCGTTCAAAGGCGGTTATGATAATTACCGAAAAGCCTTCCGAAATCAGCAGTGCTCTTATAGAGGAATTTGAATGCGGAACAACAAATATGCCTGCAAAGGGCGGTTTTTCAGGCAAGGATAAATCGGTGGTATACTTCGTTGTAAACCGTTTCCAGATTGCAAAAATGAAAACAATTGTACACGCAATTGACCCTTTGGCATTTATGACAATTACCGAAGTAGCGGATGTTTTCACAAGTCCTGCTTCCAATTGAAGCTGATGGGAAGTCGAACTCTCCTGAAACGGTGAAATTTGACTACTTGCTTTTTTTCGTGCTTTATGCTACAATACTTGTAATGACTTTTTTGGAGGGAAATCCATGCAGATAAAAGAATCAGCGGAAAATTACCTTGAAACCATATATATGTTAGGAAATAAAAAAGATTTTGTACGCAGTATTGATGTTGCAAACGAGCTGGGCTATTCGAAAGCAAGTGTTTCCGTGGCAATGAAATCTTTTCGCGAGGAAGGCTATATCGTCATCGACGCAGATGGAGGAATAATGCTCACGGAAAAAGGGCTTAAAATTGCGGAAAAAATGTGTGAAAGGCATAACATCATCGCAAAAGCACTGATGTATTTAGGGGTAAGTGAGGAAACTGCCTACACCGACAGTTGCAAGATCGAGCATGATATCAGTCAGGAAAGCTTCGACAAAATAAAGGAATTTTTACACAAAATCGACCAAGATTAATGTTATATAACGGTATTGTTAAAATTGTGTTACCGTTATTGCAAACACACATTATATAGTGTATTATGTAGTTAGATAATAAAAAGGGGTGACCGACATGGCAATAAATCAGACCACACATATTAACATAGGAAAATCTCACGATGCAGAGATTGAAAATATCATTTGCAGCGTTCACGAGGCATTGGTTGAAAAAGGATATAATCCCATCAGCCAGCTTGTGGGCTATATTATGTCGGGCGACCCTACTTATATTACAGGTCATAAAGGTGCAAGAAGCCTTATAACAAAGGTTGAGCGTGATGAAATATTAGAGGTTGTGTTCCGCAAATATTTAGCTGAGTAAAACGAGTAAATATAAAAACATCTGTGACAAAGGTCACAGATGTTTTTTGTTTTGAAATTATGAAGTCATTTTCTCTTGCTTCACTTTTTTATCAATAACATGGCGTGATGCCAGTTCCTTTAAAACATCGTCAACATCAATTCCCATCTCAACCATCATTACCATTACGTGATAATAAAGGTCTGCTATTTCGTAGATAGTTTCTTTCTTATCATTATCCTTGGAGGCAATAATAACCTCGGTACATTCCTCGCCTACTTTTTTAAGGATTTTGTCAATACCCTTTTCAAAGAGGTAGGTGGTGTAGCTTCCTTCTTTTTTCTCTGTTTTTCTGCCCTTAATCATTTCAAAAAGTGCTTCGGGAGAGAATACACCCTCCTCATCACTTTCAAAAACAACATCATTAAAGCAGCTCTCGCGTCCTGTATGGCAAGCAGGGCCGTCTTTCTTTACATATACTAAAAGTGCATCGTTGTCACAATCGGCAACGATTTTTATTATGTGCTGATAATTACCGCTTGTTTCACCTTTTAGCCATAATTCCTGACGGCTTCTGCTCCAGAAACAGGTCAGTTTTTTCTCAAGGGAGATTTTAAGGCTTTCCTCGTTCATATATGCAAGGGTAAGCACCTTATTTGTTGCCCCGTCAATTACTATAGCAGGAATAAGCCCCTTTTCGTCAAATTTAAGCTTACTTATATCTATCATTTCAAACTCTCCTTACAGGAATATTATTTTTATAAAGTTCTTCTTTAAGGTCACCGATTGAAACCTCACCGAAGTGGAAAATTGATGCCGCAAGTCCTGCCGACATCTTGGGAATTTCGTTAAAGAGGGATACAAAGTCCTCTATTTTCCCTGCTCCGCCCGATGCTATAACGGGAACGTTGACAACGCTTTGTACAGCTTTAAGCATTTCAATGTCAAAGCCACGTTTAACACCGTCGGTATCAATGGAATTCACCACTATTTCACCTGCTCCACGCTCTACGCCCTGCTTTATCCACTCAATGGCTTCTATTCCCGTGTCCTCTCTGCCGCCCTTGGCAAAAACGTGGAACGTTCCGTCAACACGCTTTATATCCACGGACAGGACAACGCACTGATTTCCATAAATCTGTGCCGCTTCGTTTATGAGATTGGGGTTTCTGATTGCACCTGAATTCACACTGACCTTATCTGCACCGCATTTTAAAACGCGGTCGAAATCCTCTACAGTATTTATTCCGCCGCCTACAGTCAAGGGAATAAAAATTGTGGATGCCACCTCACGAAGCACATCGGTAAAAAGCTTTCTCCCCTCAAAAGAGGCGGTAATATCGTAAAATACAAGCTCGTCTGCACCCTGCTCCCAATACATTTTTGCAAGTTCCACAGGGGAAGAAACATCGGAAAGTCCCTCGAAATTCACACCCTTAACCACTCTGCCGTTCTTCACATCAAGGCAGGGAATAATTCTCTTTGTTATCATTTCGCCACCTCTATTGCTTCGCTAAGGTCTATGTCGCCTGTATAAATTGCTTTTCCCACAATTGCTCCGTAAAGGTTCATACTGCGAAGTGCTTTTATATCATCAATTGTCGATACTCCGCCCGACGCTACAATATCCATAGTGAATTTTTCGGCAAGCTCACGGTAAAGCTCACGGTTTGTCCCACGCATTGCACCGTCACGGGAAATGTCGGTACATATACCGGTTTTCACGCCTAAATTCTGCATCTTGGAAAGGAAATCCATACCGGAAACATCACTTGTTTCAAGCCAGCCCTTGATAGCTACCTGTCCGTCCTTAAGGTCGGCACCTACGGCAATTTTATCACCGTATTTTCTGCATACGCTTTCGAGAAATTCAGGGTCGTTTAATGCTGCCGTTCCTAAGATTACACGCATTACACCTGCATCAATATATTTTTTCACGGTTTCCTCGTCACGGATTCCTCCGCCGATTTCCACCCTGAGTCCGCTTTCCTTTGCAACTGCGGCTACTACCTCAAAATTGGGAGTAGCGGCGTCCTTCGCACCCTCAAGGTCAACCATATGGATATACTCAGCACCTTGTTCTTTAAACCCCTTTGCCACCTCGACGGGGTTTTCACTGTAAACTGTCATTTGGTTATAGTCGCCCTTGTACAGGCGGACAGCTTTTTTATCATATAAATCTATTGCCGGAAAAATTAACATTTTTTAGGTCCTTTCCAATTTACATTTCAGAAAATGCTTTAAGTATACTAAGTCCTGCCTTCCCGCTTTTTTCAGGGTGGAACTGGCAACCGTAAACATTGCCCTCCTCTGCCGAAGCGGTAAGCTCACAGCCATATTCTGCCGTAGCCGTCACACTTTCAGTGCAGTTTGCCGCATAGTACGAATGTACAAAATATACGCAGTCCCCGTCGTTAAGATATTTGAAAAGCGGTGTCTCTCTTTTGAATATAAGGGGATTCCATCCAATATGGGGTATACTTAACCCCTCGCCTATCACATCGGCAATAGGCCTGATTTCACCTTTTATAAGTCCAAGTCCCTCATACTCTCCATACTCATAGCTTTTGTCAAAAAGAAGCTGCATCCCAAGGCATATTCCTAAGATTGGCTTGCCCTTTTTTGCTTCCTCTATTATAACCTTGTCAAGTCCGCTTTCCGAAAGCTTTCTTCGTGCATCGCGAAAAGCTCCTACTCCGGGAAGAATTATTTTGTCGGCTGTGCGTAAAACATTTTCATCACTTGTTACAACGCTCTCTACACCTATCACATCCAAAGAGCTTTTAATGGAAAATAAATTTCCTACTCCGTAATCTGTTATTGCTATCATAATACTCCTTTTGTGGACGGTATAGCGTCCTTTGCCTCCGCATCAATTTTCACTGCACCGCGTATTACACGGGCAACTGCTTTAAACGCACCCTCAATTATGTGGTGAGAGTTTCTGCCTGCAAGCTCTCTTATGTGCAGAGTAATACCTGCATTTTTTGCAAATGCCTCGAAGAATTCATACACAAGCTCTGTATCGAAATCCCCTACCTTGCATGCAGGGATAGGAAGGTCGCAGCAAAGCATACCTCTGCCCGAAATATCAACTGCCGCTAAAATAAGTGCCTCGTCCATGGGAAGTGTAATATCGGCGTATCTTGTAATACCTCTGCAATCGCCGAGAGCTTCCTTGAGTGCCTGACCGAGGGCAATTCCTATATCCTCAGTAGTGTGGTGATAATCTACATATGTATCACCCTGACAAAGCACAGAAAGTGTAAGGTTGCCATGCTTTGCAAAAAGCGTCAGCATGTGGTCAAGAAAGCCGCACCCTGTCTGAATTACGCCCGTTTCGCACACATCAAGGTTAAGATTGAGCTTAATCTGGGTTTCTGTTGTTTTTCTGTCTATCGTAGAGTTTCTCATATTATCAGTCCTTTAAAATATTTTTTACGGTATTTACAAAGGTTTCCATTTCGTCGGGAGTGCCTATGGTAATTCGGTTATACTCACAAATCCGCTCTCCCGTAAAATGGCGAACAAGAATTCCGTTTTCCCTAAGCTTTTTATAAAGCTCCTCACCGCTGATGCACTCACTCTTTGCAAAAAGGAAATTGGTCTTGGACGGGAGAAGTGTAAAGCCCATCTCTAAAAGTGCCTCCGCGGTTTTCTCACGCGTCTTTATAATTTCCTGCCTGTTACGTTCAAAATATTCTTTGTCTTTGATTGCACCGCTGCCTGCTGCCAATGTCATTCGATTTATGTTATAGGGATTTATACTGTAGCGGATAGTATTTAAATCACGGCAAAGCTCCTTTGATGCCACACAAAAGCCAAGCCTTGCCCCTGCCATGGAGCGTGATTTTGAAAACGTCTGCACAACAATTAAGTTATCATACTTTTTAGTAAGGGGGATTGCCGTTTCTCCGCCAAAATCAATATACGCTTCGTCAACAATTACGATGTTTTCAGGATTTGAGCTTACCACCCTTTCAATTTCGGAAAGGGGAGCAAAAATTCCTGTAGGTGCATTTGGATTTGCAATAACAATGTTTTTATTGATGCCTGTATAGCGGTCAAAATTGATTGTAAAATCATCCTCAAGCGGAATTTCCTCATAAGGGATATTATTAACCTCGGCAAACACGCTGTAAAAGCCGTAGGTAATATCGGGGAATACAAAGGGATGCTCCTTATCTCCGTATGCAATAAAGGCAAAGTTCAGAATTTCATCCGAACCGTTGGAGAGCACCACGTTTTCCTTTTCCACTCCATAATACGCCGCAATATCTTCCCTTAATGCACTGCATTCGGGGTCGGGATAAAGCCTTAAAAGCTCCGCCTGACGTGACGCTTCCTCTATGGCTTTTTTCGACGGCGGATAGGGTGATTCATTTGTATTAAGCTTTATATACCTCATATTCTTGGGCTGTTCGCCGGGGGTATATGGAATAAGTCTGCTGTGTTTTTGGCTGAAAAATTTACTCATTGGTATTTTCCTTTTCTTTAAATCTGCTTACCACACTCTTTGCATGTGCCTCAAGTCCTTCAGCCATGGCAAATTTATATATGTCGTCGCTTACTTTTCTAAGTGCATTTTCAGTGAAATAAGTGTATTGTGTCTTTTTAATAAAGTCATCCACGGAAAGGGGACTTGAAAAACGTGCCGTTCCGCTTGTGGGAAGCGTATGGTTAGGTCCTGCAAAGTAGTCGCCCAATGCTTCGGGGCAGTATCTTCCCATAAATATACTTCCTGCGTGCTTTACACGGTCAAGGTAATCAAAGGGATTATCCATGCAAAGCTCCAGATGCTCGGGGGCAATCTCATTTGCCGCCTCCACCGCTGTTTCAATATCCTTTACTATAATGATTTTACCATTGTTATCAATAGAAGTTCGTGCAATTTCCTCTCTCTGAAGAAGGGGAATCTGCCTTTCAAGCTCCTCACTGACCTTCCGGGCAAGCTCACGGCTTTCTGTAACTAAAACGGCACTTGCCATCTTGTCATGCTCCGCCTGTGAAAGAAGGTCTGCCGCAACAAACTGAGGATTGCTTTTTGAGTCGGCAATAACAAGAATTTCACTTGGCCCAGCAATCATATCGATTGAAACCCTTCCGAAAACTTGCTTTTTCGCTTCTGCCACAAAGGCATTTCCCGGTCCTACAATCTTATCAACCTTAGGAATGGTCTGTGTACCGTAAGCGAGTGCGGCAATAGCCTGTGCACCGCCTGTTTTAAACACCTTTGTAACTCCGCCGATTCTTGCCGCCGCCAAAATCACGGGATTCACCTTGCCTGCCTTTGCAGGGGTGGTAATAACTATTTCACTGCAGCCTGCAAGCTTTGCAGGGATACAGTTCATAAGCACGCTGGAGGGATATGCCGCCGTACCGCCCGGAACATAAAGACCTGCCTTTTCAATAGGGATAATCTTCTGTCCTGTTACAACACCCTCGACTTCGTTAATAATAAAGCTCTGTCTTACCTGTCTTTTATGGAAGTTCTCAATATTTTTTGCCGCTTTTTTAAGAATTTCAATAAGTTTGGGAGAAACGCTATTCATTGCTTCCTCATATTCCTCCTCGCTTACAAGAAGGCTTTCGGGAGCACCTCCGTCAAACTTATCGGCATATTCCAAAAGTGCCTTATCACCGTTTTTCTTTACATTTTCTATAATTTCGGTAACTGTCTTTTCAATAGAAGATGTATCCTCAATATCACGGGCAAATATTTCATCTATGCTGATTTCTTCATAATTATATATTCTAATCATTTTTGTTCTCCTTTTCGGAAACGTACGCTTCGATTGCATTTGCTATCTTTCCAATAACGTCGTTTCGGAATTTGTAGCTGACCTTGTTAGAAATAAGGCGGGCACTTATGGGAACTACCGTTTCATACGGACGAAGATTGTTCTCCTTAAGGGTTGTGCCCGTTTCCACAATATCCACAATCACATCGGAAAGCCCCAGTATGGGAGCAATTTCAATCGAGCCGTTAAGCTTGATAATATCAATTTCACGACTTAATGAACTGTAATACTTCTTTGTAATGTTAGGGAATTTTGTTGCCACTCGAAGGGTTTTTTCGGGGTTGTCCACAAAATCATTTTTTGCAGCTACCGCCATACGGCAAACACCCATCTTAAGGTCGCAAAGCTCATAAACATCGGGGTTATATTCTAAAAGTATATCCTTTCCTGCCACGCCGATGTCCGCCGCACCTCTTTCAACATAAATTGCCACGTCGGAGGGCTTCACCCAAAAATATCTTACACCTGTTTCTTCATTTTCAAATATGAGCTTGCGGTTGTTTTCACGTATTGAGGGGCAGCCGTAGCCTGCTTTTTCAAAAATATCATAAACCTTTTCTCCCAATCTTCCTTTTGGGAGAGCTATGTTAAGCATATTATCCATTTACGTTTTCGCCGCCTTTCAACACCCTGCAGAGCCTTTTGTAACGGATTGCACCGCTGTCTGTCTTTTGAATATTCACGCTTTCTCCATTATTTTTAAGGCTGTCTGCCGCTTTTTTAATAAGGTCATATGACACTCCGTCCTCATAGGTCAAAAGCACATCACAGTCATACTCCTTATTGGTAGTATCAATTCTTTCCAGCATATCGGAATATACTGCAAAGCCGATTGCTCCGCCTGCTTTTCCCATACCTTTTAAAAGGTTATCATACCTTCCCCCTGAAAGCACGCTTTTGGGAAGCTTATCAACATAGCCGCGGAAAACGATTCCGTTATAATACTTTGTATCGCCTATAATTGAAAAATCGATAAAGATATTATCCGCCATATTGCAAAGGGAGAGGTTTTCAACAAGCCTTTTAAGCTCTGCCGCAGAATCAATCATTTCGCGGTTGATGCAAAGCTTCTCAAGCTTTGTTATAACCTCGGTTGCCTTGCCCGAAAGCTCGCAAAGGCTTACCGCAATATCACAGATGGCACTGCCCACTCCGTTTTCCTCGCAAAGAGTGCGGAGAGCAAAGCTGTTTTTATCTCCGAAAAGGGAAAGGAGCTTCTTTTCTGTTTCATCATCTACGCCTGCCGCACCTAAAAGCCCCTTGATAATACCCACGGAGGAAATGTCCAGAATGTAGTTATCGCTTAAGGTTTCAAGGCTCTTTATGGCAAGAGCTACAACCTCACACTCGTCGATTTCGCTGATTTCGCCCATGCACTCAATTCCCGACTGCATGATTTCCTTGATTTCGTGAGTAGTCTTGTCGGGGCGGTAAACATTCTCGTTATAATAAACCTTGCTTACTCCGCCCTCTGCCCCTTTGTAATTTTTTATAATGGAAAGGGTTACATCAGGTTTAAGGGCGAGAAGCCTTCCGCTTAAATCGGTAAAGGACACGATATTCTCGCTACCTACGAAATTGCGGTTTTTCACATACATGTCGTATTCCTCAAAACGGCTCATCTTAAAAGGCATATATCCGCTTTCATGATAGAGTGCTCTTAAGGCATACATGATTTTTTCTTCAGTTTTTAAAATGTTATCATTCAGTGTCATTAAGGCTCATTCCTTGCTTATTTTCAATTTCACTTTAGCATTTTACCACGGTAAAGCGATAAAGTCAACCCTTATTTTGAAATTATCCGTTTAATTTTAGCACAAATACGTAATATAATCAAGTTTTTTCTATTAAATGATGATTTAATATTATGAAACAAGGAATCCGTTCTGACTGAACGGATTCCCACCATCATTTCGAACTTCGCATTCCGAATTTCGCATTTACATAGTTATCGGTTGATACTGCACTCCCTTGAGTGCACTTTCCACCGCGGGGATAAGGTAATCCCATTTTGCCACAAGGGAATCATTCTTCCCGATGGGGTCATCCTGTCCGAAAGGTACAAAATAAAATCCTCTGGAATTCAAAAGTGTGCCGATATTTTTTGCCGACATACTGAGTCCATCGTTTGTAGACGGAGCAATTATAACGGGGCGGTTGTTTCTGAGGGTTGCCTTTGCCGCAAGGGGAACGCATCCGTCATAAATTCCGTTTGCTATTTTTCCCAATGTATTTCCCGTACAGGGAGCAATCACAAGAGCATCAATAAGCTTTTTAGGGCCTATCGGCTCTGCCTCTGTTACGGTTGAAATTATTTTGCGTTTGCATATATCTTCAATTTCTGAAATATAGTCTTTGCATTTGCCGAAACGGGTATCGGTTGAATACACCGTTTCACTCATGATGGGGAAAATGTCGTAACCTTCTTCCTTGACTTTTCGCAGGGTATCGGTTACTTTCCGCATCGTGCAGAATGAGCCGGTAAATGCAAATCCCAACCTCGTATTTTTTGCATCCATAAACTATTCACCTAACTCACCAAATATATTGCAGATGGTTTCTTTTATGATATTACCCGCAGTTATCG
>JAFTOF010000018.1 GCA_017451505.1 Clostridia bacterium
ATAACATTAAGTGAATGGCTCGACAAGTGGATAAAGGAATTAATGCCCCAAGTTGTAAGACCAACCACTCTAAAGGGTTTCGAGTTAATATGCAGATGCTACATAAAGCCATATCTGGGAGATAAAAAGATAGCCTTTATCACAACAAATGATGTGCAGAAAATGTATGCGAAATTAAAAAAAGAAGGCAGAATTAAGAAACATCCCGTACATGGACACAAGCTTGCAGATAATATGATAATAAAGATACATAGCACACTGCACCTGGCAATGGAAACGGCAATCGAAAAGAATCTCATAGCCAAAAATCCAACAGAAGGGACAACGGTGCCGAAGAAAAAGAAAAAAGATCTTAAGGTGCTAAATGACAGTGAACTTGACAAATTGATGCAAGCTTTAAATGACGACAAGGAATGGGGCGACTTCTTCTACCTCGAACTAACCACAGGCTTAAGGCGAGGAGAAATATGTGGACTCAAGTGGGAAAACTTCGATGAAGAGCAAAGCAAGCTCTACATCAGAACAAACATATACAGAGATGACGGAGAACTAAAAGAAGGGAAACCTAAAACAGACGAGGGCGAAAGATGCATCATACTGCCAAAGACAACTGCGGATATGTTAAAACGGCGAAAAAGGATATCAAAATGGATATTCCCGAACCTGACAACCCCGAAATTACCTATAGCCCCGGAGGCAGCCTACAGAAAAGCAAAGCTGATTTTAAAAAGACTGAATCTGCCGAACAGATCCTTCCATGACCTCCGGCACACCTTCGCAACACATGCCATAGCAAGCGGTGTAGATGCAAAAACATTATCAACGATACTTGGACATACAAACCCAAGCTTCACCCTCGACACATACACACATGTAACAACGGATATGCAACAAAAAGCATCAAATATAATAGAAAACTTTATGGAAGATATACTCGGAAAGGAGATGAAACCATGGCAAGACGAAAAAACGGACAAGGAACAGTACGACTCAGAAAAGACGGCCGATGGGAAGGCAGAATTGTAATCGGTTATGATGAAAATGGTCTACCTAAGACCAAAAATGTAACAGCCAAAACCAAAACGGAATGTATTGAGAAGCTGGAAAAGTTAAAAGATGAAACAGGCTTTATCCGCAGAGAAAAAGTGCATAGCAGAATGACCTTCGGTGAATGGATGGACTTCTGGTATCAGAATTACTGCAAAATACGAATAAAGGAATCAACTCAGGAAGGCTATGAAACAAGAATATATAATCACATAATCCCCAAGATAGGCAAAATACCACTTAACGAACTGACTCAAAACGACCTGCAGAAATTCTATAACAGCCTTAAACAAGACGGCAGACTGAGATATCGGGATACACTCGGCGAAGGACTGTCCGACAGGTTCGTTAGAAGCTGCCATGCGAACTGCAGAACTGCACTTCAAAAGGCAACGGATGACAGACTTATAAAAAAGAATCCTGCAATAGGCTGCAAGATACCACCCAAGAAGTCAAGAGAGATGCAGGTGCTGACACCGGATGAAATTAAAAGGTTCCTTATTCAAGCAAAATATGACGGATTCTTCGAAATCTTCTTAGTAGCTTTATCTACAGGCTTACGGCGAGGAGAAGATATGGCACTGAAATGGGAAGACTTAAACCTCGATACAGGAGAACTAAAGGTGAGAAGACAAGTCAAACGGACAAAAGGCAGATTAGTCATAACAGAACCAAAAACTGAAGAATCGGTCAGAATGATAATACTACCCAAAAGCCTTGTAAATATCCTGAAGGAATATAAGGAAACGATAGACTCAGAGTGGATGTTCCCATCACCAAGAGTTGAAGGGATGCCAAGAGATCCATCAGCAGTATATGGAATGATGCAGGTAATATTAGAAAGAGCAGAATGTAAAAAGCTCCGATTCCACGATCTCCGCCACACCT
The DNA here is from genome assembly GCA_017451505.1 of Clostridia bacterium. Classification (GTDB taxonomy): domain Bacteria; phylum Bacillota; class Clostridia; order UMGS1883; family UMGS1883; genus UMGS1883. The sequence continues at coordinate 1,936 of JAFTOF010000018.1, forward strand.
TCGCAACCACATCGGTAGCAAACGGAATGGACATCAAAACCTTATCTACCATCCTCGGGCATGTATCAAGCAAAACAACACTTGATATATACCTGCATAGCACCGAGGAAATGAAGAAAGAAGCAGCTGAGAAGATTAACGCCCGATTCAACAAGGATACAGACGGCAACAAAGAAACAATCACAGATAAACAAGAAAAGCCGTCACAAGCCAAATTTGAGCCTAAAAAGGGCAAGATGCGAAAGCCCGGCACAGGATGCATCAGTAAGATAAATGACCACCTATACGAAGGCAGATACTCGCCAAAGGATGCCTACGGCAAAAGAATGGCAAGAAACATATATGCACCTACAAGAGAAGAATGTGAGGAAAAGCTCGCCATCCTGATAAAGGAGATGAACGCCGAAATCGCAGAACAAAAAGCGAAGCTCAGAAATGCCCAATAACACAGATGGCACGGACATAAAATTCCGTGCCATAGCTTTTGGGCGTATTAAATTTTGATACGGTGGAAACAAAGAAAAGGACTTTTATTTACTTTTTATAAAATAACTGATATAATCAACTTAAAGAATTTAAAATAAGGTGGTAAACATTATGGAAGTTTCAAAACAGGATTGGAAATTATTTCAGGATAGAATTGGTGAATGGCAAGAATCCTGGATAGAAAAAATAAATAATGAATATATAAAAATTCTTACAGACGAAGGTAAGGCTTCGGAGAAATTCTGGCAACTTGAGAAACGAATCAAAGAAGATAAAAAACATATAGGTGTTTTAATTGAATTGAGGAAACAGGATGTTCCGTTTGATATAGTTTCATTGATTAAAGATGAAGTGATTGGTTTTGAAGATTTAGAAGGGTTTAGTGATGAACTGCGAAAGGCAGTGAGATATATGTTTGATAAATAAAAAATCTCAGAAACCGTTTAGTTACTGAGATTTTTGTGGTCGGAGTGGCGGGACTTGAACCCACGGCCTCTTGCTCCCGAAGCAAGCGCGCTACCAAACTGCGCTACACCCCGATATTAAATTTTGTATATTCCCGTGTCTGTGGGATAACATGTGGTCAAAACTTGTTTGACCACATGTTTTTGTTTTTTAAGTCGCCGTAAAGTGGCGGTGTTAAAAGGTTTGTGGGAGTTCGGCTAGATACTTGCGAATTGGTTAGTATCGTGTCCCGAACGAAGCACGCTACCAAACTGCGCTACACCCCGTCGTCAGAATAAAGGTTGGCTCGTCTCGTTCTGAAAATGCAGAACTGTCCTCGCAACCGTTTATTCTTCCTCTCCGAAAAGATTTCGCATACGCTGCTATCTTTTCGGGTGAAGATAAGTCTCTTTTCAATACCTAAGTATTATACTATTTTAATTAGTGGAAGTCAAGAAAATTTTTGCAGGATTTGACTTTAGTGCATCTTAGTGGTATACTAAAGGTAATATTTTACAGACAGCAAGGATGTTTTTTATGATAGTTAAAGTCAACACGGGTGTTGTATGCGGTCTTGAGGGAAAAAGCGTTATTGTGGAGGCAGACTTTTCAAACGGTCTGCCTGCTTTTGATGTGGTAGGGCTTCCCGATACAACAGTTAAGGAAGCAAAGGAAAGAGTGCGTGCGGCACTTAAGAACAGCGGTTTTGAGTTTCCTGCAAAGCGTGCCGTTATAAACCTTGCTCCTGCGGATTTAAAAAAGGAGGGGACACAGTTCGACCTTCCCATTGCCATTTCCATTATGGCAGGGACAGGGCAGATGAAAGCTGACCTCTCAGAATATATGTTTATAGGAGAACTCGGGCTTTCAGGGGAGCTTCGCAGTATAAGCGGTGTGTTGGCTCTTGTGTCATATGCAAAGGAAAACGGTATCAAAAAGGTTTTCGTTCCAAAGGACAATGCACACGAGGCGGCACTTACCCGCGGTATTGAAGTTTTGGGGGCAGAATGCCTTGCCGATGTTTTTTCTCATCTTATGGGAGAAAAGGAAATAGAGCCGACAGTCTGTGACGTTGAAGGGCTTTTTAGCGAGGCGGCACATTATGATATTGATTTCTCCGAAGTAAGGGGTCAGATAGCACTTCGGAGGGGAATAGAGCTTTGCGTCAGCGGAGGACATAACCTTCTTCTTATCGGAACACCCGGTAGCGGTAAGTCTATGCTCGCACAAAGGATTCCCACGATTTTACCCGATATGACATTGGAGGAGGCAATAGATGTCACGAAAATTTATTCCGTGGCAGGGGCACTGGACACAGATACAAAGCTTATTGCAAGAAGACCTTTCAGAACGCCTCATCACAGTGCAAGTGCCGTAAGTATCGTAGGCGGCGGGGCAAAGGCAAAGCCTGGGGAAATCTCCCTTGCACACAACGGCGTACTGTTCCTTGATGAGTTTCCCGAATACCGCAAGGACGTTATAGAATCCATGCGTCAACCTTTAGAAGACAAGAAAATCACCGTTACCCGTGCTGCGGCATCGTATACATACCCGTGCAACGCTATGCTGGTAGTTGCCTTAAATCCGTGTAAATGCGGCTATTACGGTGACGGAACAACACGTTGCAAATGCAGTGAAACGGAAGTAAGAAAATACTTAGGAAAAATCAGCGGGCCGATGCTTGACAGAATTGATATTCAGCTTGAGGCAGCTCCCGTAAAATATAATGACCTTAAAGCGATGAAGGGCGAAAGCTCTGCCGACATTAAAAAAAGAGTAAATGCCGCACGTGAAATTCAAAAAGAGAGATATAAAAACGAAGCAATTACCACCAATGCACAGCTTTCAGGCTCGCTTGTTGAAAAATACTGCGTTATCGGCGAAAACGAAAGCAAGATGTTAAAAAATGCTTTTGAATCACTGGGGCTTACGGCAAGGGCATATACCCGCATCCTGAAAGTGGCACGCACCATTGCCGATTGTGACGGCAGAGAAAAAATCAACGAAATGGATATTGCAGAGGCAATTGGTTACCGCAGTCTTGACAGAAAGTATTTTGGATAAAACTTGACATATTGCAGAAATATGGTAAAATATATGGGACAATAATTAAAGGAGGCTTTCCTATATGATAAACGAAAAAAGAAGCAGCTTCAGCGGAAAAATAGGCTTTGTACTTGCCGCCGCAGGAAGTGCGGTTGGTCTTGGAAACATATGGAGATTTCCATATCTTGCCGCAAAATACGGCGGAGGTATTTTTCTGCTTACATATTTAATCTTAGCAATCACATTTGGTTTTGCTCTTATGACGGCGGAAATCGCTCTCGGAAGAAAAACAGGGCTTAGCGTTGTGGGTGCTTTCAGCAAGCTTAACAGGAAGTTTTCGTTTCTTGGTTATCTTGCGGCACTTGTTCCGGCAATCATTCTTCCTTATTACTCGGTAATCGGAGGATGGGTAACAAAGTATTTAGTTGCTTTTTCCACAGGAAGCGGTGTAGCGGCAGCAGGTGAAACCTATTTCACAGATTTTATCGGAGCAGCAGGTGAGCCTGTAGGTTGGTTCTTGATATATATAGGCCTTACGGCTCTCGTTGTTCTTTTCGGTGTTGAAAAGGGTATTGAGAAAGTAAGTAAAATTATGATGCCTGTTTTGGTGGTCTTGTCCGTCATCGTAGCCATTTATGGTCTTACAATTCCAGGAGCAATTGACGGTGTAAAGTACTACATTACCCCTGATTTTACAAAATTCTCGGCAACGACTGTGCTTGCCGCAATGGGGCAGCTTTTCTACTCTATGTCTCTTGCAATGGGTATTATGATTACCTATGGCTCATATATGAAAAAAGATGTTAATCTGGAAAGCTCCGTAAAGCAGATAGAGTATTTTGACACAGGTATTGCTTTTATCGCAGGGCTTATGATTATTCCTGCAACTTATGCCTTTTCCGGCGGTGCTCCCGAAGCATTGGGTAAGGGGCCGAGCCTTATGTTTGCTACACTTCCCAAGGTTTTTGAAACAATGGCAGGCGGTCAGATTATCGGTACACTGTTTTTCCTGCTTGTGCTTTTTGCGGCACTTACATCTTCGATTTCTCTTATGGAAACAGTAGTTTCTATCGTTTGTGATAAGCTTCATTGGAACAGAAAAATCGCCTGTGCGGCAGTTTTCATGTTCTGCGTGGTAATGGGTCTTCTTTCTTGCCTTGGTTACAGTGCATGGTCGGCAGTAACAGTTATCGGAATGCAGATGCTCGATTTCTTTGATTTCATTACAAATAGTGTGATGATGCCTATTGTTGCATTCTTTACTTGTATTTTTGTCGGCTATGTAATTAAGCCGCAAGCAATCATTGATGAGGTTGAACTCACAGGAAAGTTCAAGAAAAAAGCCCTCTTTAATGTAGTAATCAAGTATTTTGCACCCATCTGCATTCTGGCAATCCTTATTTCCTCAGTGCTTGATGCATACATCGGAATATTTTAATGCAGTAATACTAACAAAAACGTGCCAAATTTTTTTGGCACGTTTTTTTAAAATATCTGTTGATTATTTGAAATATATGATATAATAAAGAAAAAAACACAAGGAGGAAAGTTTTATGTCAGTTATAACAGTAAATAAAGAAAATTTTCAGAAAGAAGTTATAGAAAGCGACCGCCCTGTTCTTGTTGACTTCTGGGCAAGCTGGTGCGGCCCTTGCAGAATGGTTTCACCCATTGTGGACGAAATAGCCGAGGAGCATCCCGAAATCAAGGTTTGTAAAGTCAATGTGGATGAAGAAGCAGAGCTTGCATCGCAGTTTGGAGTAATGAGTATTCCGTCCCTTTTTGTGATTAAAGAGGGTAAGGTTACAAATCAGAGCGTGGGTGCACTTCCCAAAAATCAGATTTTAGAGCTTCTTTAATTCTTTTTTGTAAAGGGAGAAAAGCATGGAAAATACTTATGATGTGATAATAATCGGCGGAGGACCCGCGGGGTACACTTCAGCAATTTACTGTGCGAGGGCACTTTTTAGCGTGCTTGTAATCGAAAAACTTTCTCCCGGCGGACAGATGACGCAAACCTCCCAAATAGAAAACTACCCCGGCTTTGAAGACGGAGTAGATGGGTTTGAGCTTGGATTTAAAATGCAGAAGGGTGCGGAAAAATTCGGCACAAAAACCCTGAGAAGCGAGGTAATAGGCGTAGAGCTTAACGGTGAAATTAAAAAAATCGTAACCGCTGACGGAGAGTTTTTCGGAAAAAGCGTTATCATTGCCACAGGTGCAGACCACAGACACTTGGGACTTCCCGACGAAGAAAAGCTTATCGGAAGGGGTGTTGCCTATTGTGCCGCTTGTGACGGAATGTTTTACCGCGGAAAAACCGTAGCCGTTGTAGGTGGAGGAAACAGTGCCGCTGCAGATGCGTTGCTTCTTTCAAAAATATGCGAAAAAGTTATTTTGGTACACCGCCGAGACACGTTGCGTGCCGAGAGAGCTTACCATAGTCCCCTTATGAAAGCGGAAAATGTGGAATTTGTTCTTGACAGCACCGTAAGCGAAATTCTTTCTGAAAATATCGTGACAGGAATCAGGGTGAAAAATAAAGTTTCGGGGGAAGAAAGGGAAATACCCCTAAACGGCGTATTTATCAGCATCGGCAGAGTTCCAAACACTGCCCTTTTTAAAGGGCAGATTGACATAGACGAATACGGATATATAATTGCCGATGAAACTACAAAGACTAATATTTCAGGTGTATTTGCCGTAGGTGACGTAAGGACAAAGCCGGTAAGGCAGATTGTCACAGCAGTGGGGGACGGAGCAACCGCTGCCCATTACGTCGAGGAGTATTTAGCTAATCTGTAAATATGTAATCAATTTTATCCTTGTGTATGAGGTTGTACGGAGCGGAAAGTCCGATTTTACTCTTATCGCACAGGAAAGCACATTTTTTTGAGCTTTCTATTGCGGCTTTTCTTACAAGGTTTTCTTCCAGAGAGCTATCACAGACATTCCCTGCATTATCCAGTGCACTTACGGAAAAAAAGCAAATATCATAATTGAAACTGCGTACAAAATTTTGTGCAAAGCTTCCTGCATAGCCCAGGGAGCTTTTTTGTATTTCACCACCTGTGGAAAAGGTCTTAATTCCCTTTTGGGACAGGGCTATGGAAAGGGGAATCCCATTGGTAACGATAGTAATCCCCGACTTATCTTCCAAAAAATCCGCTAAATTAAGTGCAGTGGTGGAGGCATCAATGAAAATAATATTGCCGTCCTTTATAAGTGAGGCTGCCTTTCTTGCGATAGCTCGCTTCTGTGCAAAATTTTGCGATTTTCGGTAGTCGATAGGCGTTACTATATGCTCGCTGTTTAGCTTTTTTGCCCCTCCGTGACTGCGGATAATTAAATTCCTTTTTTGTAAATGAGCCAAATCACGGCGTATGGTGGGCATGCTCACGAAAAGCCTTTGGGAAAGCACCTCTGCCGAAACATAGGTTTCTTCCTCTAATATTTGCAGTATCTTGTCATAACGTTCTTCTTTTAACATATTACCACCTACAAATGATTGAATTTGAGCGTTTCTCTATTTTAAAGCCATCGGTTGACAATCGTTTTTGATTGTTTTATGATTATACTATGAAATATATTGATTGTCAAGGAGGTAAAATTATGAAAATGGAAGAATTGACAAAAGGAATAAAGGATTGTGAGTGCAAAAGGGAGCACGCATGCCCTATTGACTGCATAAAAATCGGAAGCGATGCCCTTTCTGCACTTTCCGAAATGTGTCAGGGATACAAAAAAATCCTGCTTGTTTCGGACGTGAACACGCAAAAGGTATGCGGAGAAAAAGTATATAAAGTTCTTGAGAATGTAATAGAAACAAATCTTATCCTCACACCTCAGGGAGAGGACGTAATTCCAAACGAAGAAAAAATTGCTGAGATAGAAGAAGCAATTACAGATGATACCCAGCTTATTATAGGAGTGGGAAGTGGTGTAATAAACGACCTTTGTAAATATGTAAGCCACAAGAATGGCCTTTTCTATTACATAGTGGCAACGGCACCCTCCATGGACGGCTATGCTTCCGTGGGCAGTGCTCTTATTCTTGAGGGAATGAAGGTAACCCTCAACGCCCGTCCCCCAAAAGCTATTTTTGCAGATACTGCGGTACTGAAGGATGCCCCTATGGAAATGATTCAGGCAGGCTACGGTGATATTATGGGTAAATACTCCTGCTTAAATGACTGGCGTTTAAGTACTCTTATAAACGGCGAATATTTCTGCGAAAGAGTTTATGACCTTACCATGGACTGCGTGAAAAAGGTAGAAAAGCTTGCGGAAAAAATAAAGGACAGGGACGAGGAAGCCGTAGGTGCTCTCATGGAGGCTCTTGTCGTTGTGGGAATTGCCATGAGCTACGTTGACTGTTCACGACCTGCGTCGGGAAGTGAGCATCACCTTTCCCATTTCTTTGAAATTACAGGAATACTAAATAATAAGAAATATTTCAAGCATGGCATAGACGTGGCATATTCTGCTGTTGTGACGGCAAAGCTTAGGGAAAACCTTATAAAAAGCACCCCGATAAAGAAGCAGTTTGACCGCGAATTGTGGGAGAAAGAGATAAGGCGTATTTATAAAACTTCTGCCGACGGAGTAATTGCACTTCAGGATAAAATGGGTTGGTACGAAAAGGATGATTCCGACCTCATTAAAGAAAAGTGGGAGGATATAAAGGCTGTCCTTGCAGAAGCACCCACAGCGGAGCAAACCCGTGCTATGATGGAGAGGGCAGGGCTTGATTTTTCCGAGTTTGAGGAGCTTTACGGCAAAGAAAAAATTGAAGATGCCGTTTCCTATGCAAAGGATTTAAAAGACCGTTACAGCGTGTTATGGCTTAATTATCTGTATTTTTGAAAGGAGTAATCTATTATGAATAAAGACAAAGTAAAGGTTGTTGCATTTGACCTTGACGGCACACTTACCCAGCATAAGACAAAATTAAGTGAGGAAAACAGAGCTGTTCTTACAAAGCTAAGCGAAAAATATAAGCTTCTTATGGTAGGAGCAGGAACATGTATGCGTATATTCAATCAGCTTGATGCTTTCCCCATTGATGTAATCGGAAATTACGGAATGCAGTACGGAAAGTATAATCCCGAAACCAAAACTCTCGATATTGTTCGTGATGAGGTTCGTCCCACTAATAAGGAAGAGATAGAGAAAAAAGTAACTTGTGCACGAGAAAAGTACGGATTCACAGAGTTTGCAGGGGAGAATGTGGAGTATCATCCGTCAGGATGTATTACTTTCCCCCTATTGGGAACAAAGGCAAAGCAGGAGGATAAGCTTGCTTTTGACCCCGACCGCGTGAAAAGACGTAAAATCTATCCTGAAATCGTGGAGGAATTTTCCGACTATGTGGTATTTGTGGGAGGGTCATCTTCCTTTGATATGGCTCCCAAGCCCTATGATAAGGCATATGCCCTTGACCTTTACTGCAAAGAAAACGGCATCGCCCACGACGAGGTTGTGTATGTAGGTGATGACTATGGCTACGGCGGAAATGACGAATCTGTATTTTTGGCGGATTTTCAAAGCGTCGAAATAGACGACTATACCACCCTCCCCGAAAGATTGGCGTTTTTGTTGAACTAAGCTAAAAGTTAAAAATTTGTGTACATTTAAAATAATAATTGTATAAGGCGTTTCCTTGTGATATAATTAGCATATAATAAAAAGCGAAACTATTGTCAGGAGGCGTTCTTATGAATAACGAATTTGATGATATGATAAATAACGAAGATTCTGAAAAAGACACAGATTTAAGCTTTTCCGAGGAACAAGATGTGTCCATTGATGAAGCTCCCTTAACCGAGGAAGACAAAGAACAGGCGGAGGAAAATCCTTTTACCTCGTTCCCCGGTTTTACAGTTACTCACAAGGTGGAAAAGAAAAAGAGGGTAAGCTGGGGCAGGCTTGTCCTTATGGCACTTGCGGCAGGGTGCATTGCAGGGGCGGCATTTAGCGGAGTAAATTCGCTTGTGTCTCGCTTTATAAACCTCAATGTAAATATAGGAGTAACGAAAAAGGTAGTTCTCAGTCAGGATGAAGAATCTACCGTGTCGGGAAAGAGTCAGACTGCTAAAATTGCAGAGGAATGTATGCCCTCCGTTGTGGCGATTACAAACCGCGGGGTGGAGGATGTAATGACATTCTTCGGTTCTTATCAGCAGGAAAGCACCTCCAGCGGCAGCGGCATTATTATCGGACAGAACGATACGGAGCTTCTCATTGTTACCAACTACCACGTAGTTGCAAATTCAAAGGAGCTTAGCGTGGTATTCAGCAGTGTTGAAAGCAAGCTGGAAAAAGAGGCACAGAGCGATACGGATAAGAATAGCGTTGCAAATAAGGAATATATTCCCACCGCAACGGTAAAGGGGTATAATTCCTATAAGGATCTGGCAGTAATAGCGGTTCCGCTCAAGGATATAAGAAAGGATATTCTTTCCGAAATAAAAATAGCCACTATCGGAGATTCCAAGAGCCTCAGGCAGGGTGACGGAGTTGTTGCAATAGGAAACTCTTTAGGCTACGGACAGAGTGTGACAACGGGTATTGTAAGTGCCGTGAACAGAAAAATAACAATGCGTGGTGCTGATGGGGCAAGCGTTGTGACAAATTCGTTCATTCAAACCGATGCGGCAATAAATTCCGGCAACAGTGGCGGTGCACTCCTTGATATGGAGGGTAGGCTTATCGGAATTAATTCCGTTAAAATAGCCGTTTCGGGAGTAGAGGGCATGGGCTATGCAATTCCCATTTCAGATGTGGAGGATATAATTGACGAGCTTGTGCTTAAAAAGACACGAAATCCCGTTGACGAATCAAAGCAGGGCTTTTTGGGAATTACCGGAGCAGATGTCAGTGAGGAAGCAGTGCGTGTGTACTCAATGCCGGCAGGCGTTTTTGTGGATTCTGTAATGGATAATCTTGCGGCACAAAAGGCAGGCATCAAACGCGGATATATAATAACGGAGTTTGACGGATATACAATATCCTCCATGAGTCAGCTTCAGGAAAGGCTCAGATATTATAAATCAGGGGAGAAGGTTGAGGTCAAGGTTCAGATACCCTCCGGCGGAGAATATAAGGAAAAGACCGTTAGCCTGACTTTAAGCTCCCGTCCTAAGGAATAAGATAGCCAGTTTTAAGGAATAATTTCACATTTTTTGACCCCGTAAGGAGCGAAATTTAATAATTCTTAGCGTAAAAGGCATTTTTTCAAAAAAATGGTTGACATTTATCACTTTAGAGTGCTAATATGAGTTTAAGAAATATTTAAAGGAGAAAACACATGAATTTGTTTTTGTTTGCAGCTGCATATTATTACTTTTACTTTACCATGATTAAAAGTAAAAGTGATTTGTGCTGCGAATGATTTGAGTGTGTTTATAAAGCTCTGCAGTGACAGTCACTGCAGAGCTATTTTGTTATAAAGGGTGATTAAGATGATAGTAGTAGTAAATAACAATGCAGCAAAAGAGCAGTTCGACAATTTAATAAACTGGATTGAAAGCCAGAATGTAAGGGTGCATATTTCCTCCGGTGAATATCAGACAGTACTCGGACTTATCGGCGATACAAGCCGAATTGATACAGAACTTCTTGAAGGACTTGATATTGTATCACAGGTAACAAGGGTGACAGAGCCGTTCAAAAATGCAAACAGAAAGTTCCATCCCGAAAACACCTGCATTGATTGCGGCAATGCAAAAATAGGTGACGGGCATTTCGGAATAATTGCAGGTCCCTGCTCTATTGAAAGCGAGGAGCAGATTATAGAGGTTGCCAAGGCGGTTAAAGAAGCAGGTGCGGATTTCCTCCGCGGAGGTGCTTTTAAACCCAGAACTTCTCCCTACGATTTTCAGGGAATGAGAGCTGATGGACTTAAGCTTCTCATAGAAGCAAAAAAGGAAACTGGGCTTCCCATTGTAACGGAAATTATGAGTGCGGAGCATCTTCCTCTTTTTGAAGATGTTGATGTAATTCAGGTGGGTGCAAGAAATATGCAGAATTTCGAGCTATTAAAAGAGCTTGGAAAAACAAAAAAGCCGATTCTTATAAAAAGAGGTCTTGCAAACACCCTCAAGGAACTTCTCATGAGTGCCGAATATGTAATGAGCGAGGGTAATGAAAATATCATTCTTTGCGAAAGAGGTATCAGAACCTATGAAACGGCAACGAGAAACACCTTTGACGTTTCCGCAATTCCCATGCTCCATGAACTGAGTCACCTTCCCGTAATTGCAGACCCCAGCCATGCCTGCGGTATTGCAAGGCTTGTTAAGCCTCTTGCCCTTTCTGCGGCGGCGGCAGGTGCAGACGGCCTTATGATAGAGGTGCATAATAATCCGCAAAAAGCACTTTGTGACGGAGCACAGTCACTTACCCCCGCACAGTTTAAGGAAACTGCACAGGCGGTAAAAAATGTTTTACAGGCGATAAAGGGTGATGTATAATGAAAATAGCAGTAGTTGGATTGGGACTTATAGGCGGCTCTTTGGTAAGGGCGTTTATGAATATTGAAAACACCACGGTTTATGGCTTTGATATGTCAGAGGAAACTATGGCACGGGCAAGGCTTGAGGGAGCAATCCATAGTGAAATGACAAAGGAAAACATAGGGGAATGTGATTACGTTTTCGTGGCACTTTACCCTAAAGCCACCGAAAAATTCCTTGAGGAATATGCACCCCTTATTTCAAAGAGTGCAACCGTCATTGACTGCGGCGGTACAAAAACGGGCATTTGCAAGGTTGGCTTTGATATGGCAGAAAAGCAGGGCTTTTGTTTTATGGGCGGCCACCCTATGGCGGGAACGCATTTTTCGGGATTTAAATATTCGCGTGCCTCCCTCTTTCAGAATGCTGCGATGATTCTCGTTCCTAAAAAGAACGAAACTATTGATAAACTGCAGGAGGTAAAAAATCTTCTGGTGAATATAGGCTTTAAAAGCGTTACCATAAGCACAGCGGAGGAGCATGACAGAATTATTGCCTACACATCACAGCTTGCACATGTTGTTTCCAATGCTTATGTAAAAAGTCCCAACGCACGTGTACACAAGGGCTTTTCGGCAGGAAGCTACCGTGACCTTACAAGGGTTGCAAAGCTCAATCCCCGTATGTGGGCAGAGCTTTTTATGGAAAATAAAGAGAACATTATTTTTGAAATAGAAAACCTTACGACAGAGCTTAAAAAGTACAGCGAGGCAATTAAGAAAGACGATATAAAAACACTGGAGGAGCTTCTTTCCGAGGGTACAAAAATAAAAGAAAGTATTGGTTGATTATGAGAAAAATTACCGTTAACGCATCAAAAACCTACGATGTTATAATTGAAAAAGGAATCCTTGACCGTGTGGGGGAAATTGCAAAGGAAATAAACCTTTCGGGAAAAGCGTGCATTATTTCCGATTCAAACGTTGCCCCTTTATATATGGAAAGAGTGAAAGCCTCTCTCGAAAAAAGCGGATTTTCCGTGCTTGAATACATATTCCCGGCAGGGGAAAAATCGAAAAATGCAAAAACCTATATTGAGATTTTGAACTTTCTTGCGGAGAAAAAGCTTTCAAGAAAGGACACACTTTTTGCACTGGGCGGCGGTGTAACAGGGGATTTGACGGGCTTTTGTGCCGCAACCTATATGCGGGGCATTAATTTTGTACAGATTCCTACTTCGCTTCTTGCCTGTGTGGATTCGTCAGTAGGCGGAAAGACGGGCATTGACCTTGCCTCGGGGAAAAACTTAGCAGGTGCGTTTTATCAGCCCAGAGCAGTAATTTTTGACACACAGGTGCTTTCTACCTTGCCCGAAGATTATTTTTCCGACGGTATGGCGGAGATTATAAAATATGCTATGATTCGTGGCAAAGGTATAGATAAGCTTCTTTTGGAGGACACCGACGCAAACTTAGAAGAAATAATCACACGTTGTATAGAAATAAAGCGTGATATAGTAGCAGAAGATGAGTTTGAGGGCGGAATCAGAAAAATCCTCAACTTTGGACATACCGCAGGACACGCTATTGAAGCCGAGGCTGATTTTAGCCTTTCTCACGGAAGATGTGTCGGTGTGGGAATGTATATCGTTACAAGGGCATGGGAAAAACGTGGCTTGTGCCAAAAGGGAACTTGTGATATACTTAAACAAATGCTGGATAAGCATAGCCTCAAAACCTATTGCCCCTATTCTCCCGAGGTGCTTTGTGAAAGGGCAAAAAATGACAAAAAGGCGAGTGGAGGCTTTGTGGATTTAATTGTTCCCGATTCTTTGGGAGAATGTCACGCCCAAAAAATCACGTTGGACGAATTTCTGTTGGTGTTAAAGGAAGGAATGGAGTAAAATGAAAGTAATTCTTTCTCCGTCAAAATTAAATGGCACAGTCTGTGCACCCCCGTCAAAATCCTGTATGCACAGGACACTTATCTGTGCGGCGGCGGCAGACAGACCTACAAAAATTTTTTGCAGCTCATACTCAAAGGACACCCTTGCGACAATAGGCTGCCTTAAGGCATTGGGTGCAAAATTTGAGGAATTTGACGGCGGAATTATAGTTTATCCGATAGAAAAAGGACAACGAGAGGAATGTATTCTCGACTGCAACGAAAGCGGTTCAACACTTCGTTTCATGCTTCCCTTTGCAGCGGCACTCGGTAAAAAATGCACCCTTGTCGGGGCGAAAAGATTGGGCGAAAGACCACTGCTTCCTTTGTGCACGGCAATGGAGAAGCACGGAGTTACCCCAAAATACGAGGGAAGCTTTCTTCCTTGTAAAATTGAGGGGAAACTTTCGGGCGGCGTGTACGAAATTGCGGGGGATATAAGCAGTCAGTTCATAACGGGGCTTTTGTTGGCTCTGGGTGTTACGGGCGGTGGAGAAATCAGGACAACAACGCCCCTTAAAAGTGCACCCTACATAGATATAACGGCAGATATACAGAGGGAATTCGGAATAAATGTGATAAAAACAGAAAGCGGATACATAGTTTCCGAGGGACAAAAATATACCTCTCCCGAAGAAATCCATATAGAGGGAGACCTCTCAAATGCAGCTTTCTGGCTGGTTGCAGGGGCAATCGGAAGTGTGGACGCTGTTACCTGCACAGGACTAAGGGAGGATACGCTTCAGGGTGACGGAAAAATAGTTGAAATTCTACGCAGTATGGGAGCTAAGGTAGAGCGAGAGGGTGACAGAGTAACGGTCTATCGCTCCAAGCTGAAAGCGACTGTAATTGACTGCAGCGATATTCCCGACATAGTTCCCATTTTGTGTGTGGCGGCAACGCAGGCAGAGGGAACTACTGTCTTTAGAAATATTGAAAGGCTGCGTGCCAAGGAAAGCGATCGTGTAGAATCCACCGCAAAATTAATTTCAGGCTTAGGCGGCACGATAACATTTGATGAAAATACGATTTATGTCACTGCATCTAAGCTTTCCGGCGGCGAAATTTCAAGCTTTAACGACCACCGCATTGCAATGAGCGGTGCCATTGCCTCACTTGTGTGCGAGGGCAGTGTAACGATAGATACGGCAGAGGCAGTAGAAAAATCCTATGGCGATTTCTACGAAAAATTTATTATGCTCGGAGGTAAATGTGATGAGCTTTCAAACAGGTGAAAAGTTTAAAATATCAATATTCGGTCAATCCCACAGCGAAGAGATGGGCGTTGTGATTGATAATCTTCCGTCGGGCTTTATGATTGACGAGGATAAGCTCGCCGCATTTATGGCACGCCGTGCTCCTGGCAGAGATGCCTTTTCCACTTCAAGAAAAGAGGGGGACAAGGTTAGATTTGTGTCGGGAATCACCGACGGAAAGACCAACGGTGCACCACTTTGTGCTATAATAGAAAATACAAATACACGCTCAAAGGATTATGAAAATCTCAAGGACATTCCCCGACCGGGCCATGCTGATTTTGCTGCGTGGAGCAAATTCGGGGAGGACCGTGACGTTTCGGGCGGCGGTCAGTTTTCAGGCAGGCTTACGGCTCCGCTATGCATTGCAGGGGGAATATTTAAGCAGATTTTAGAGAAAAAAGGTATTTATATCGGTGCACATATTGCCTCAATCGGAAAAGTAAAGGATGACCTTTTCGACAGCGTAAACGTATGCGAAAAGGATTTTGTGGGGGATAAGGCTTTCCCCGTGATAAATGACAGTAAAGGCGAAGAAATGCAAAAAGAAATCCTTGATGCCAAAGGCGAAGCCGACAGTATCGGAGGCACTGTAGAATGTGCGATTGTGGGAATCCCCGCAGGCGTGGGTAATACCTTCTTCGGCGGATGGGAAAGCGTGATTTCTTCAAAAGTATTTGCGATTCCTGCCGTAAAGGGAATTGAGTTTGGCAGAGGATTTGAGGCGTCTGCTCTCCGCGGAAGCGAAAATAACGACGCTTTTATTATAAAGAATGGAAAAATTGTTACCGAAACAAATAACCACGGCGGAATAATGGGAGGAATATCAAGCGGAATGCCCATTATATTCCGAGTTGCTTTTAAACCTACACCGTCAATCGGAAAAGAACAAAGAAGCGTATCTCTTTCAAAAATGGAAAGTGTGGCTCTTGTTATACACGGCAGACACGACCCGTGTATTGTTCAGCGTGCGGCTGTGTGCGTGGAAGCTGCGGCGGCTGTAGCCATTGCGGATACGCTTTTATAGAAAGGAAGAAACTTATGAATCTTGAAGAATGCAGAAAAGAAATAGATTCTATTGATAAGGAGCTTGTGGCACTTTTCGTTAAAAGAATGAATGTGGCAAAGGACGTTGCCGAATATAAAAGGGCAACGGGCAAAGCCGTATATGATTCAGAAAGGGAGCGAAGGCTTCTTGAAAAGGTGGAGGAAAATGCAGGCGAGGAGTTTGGAGATTATGCAAGAAGACTCTACAGCTCTATTCTGGAGCTTAGCCGTAATTACCAGAGCAAATCCCTGGCACAGAAATCGGGGCTTTCAGCTTCAATAGTGAAAGCAGTGAAAGAAACGCCCGAGCTTTTCCCCGAAAAGGCAGTTGTAGCATGTCAGGGAGTAGAGGGTGCACATTCTTCGGCAGCTTGTCAGAAATTTTTTGAAAAGCCCTCGATAATGTATTGCCAGTCCTTTGAAAGCGTGTTTCAGGCAGTGGAAAGCGGACTTTGTGCTTACGGAGTAGTTCCTCTTGAAAACAGTAGTGCAGGCTCCGTTACACAGATATATAATCTTATGAGCCAGCATAAGTTCAGCATTGTACGCAGTACAAAGATGCAGATTCAGCATAATCTGCTTGCCAAAAAGGGCACAAAGCTCAGTGATATTAAAGAAGTATTTTCTCACCCACAGGCAATCAGCCAGTCAAGCGACTTTCTTTCTTCGCTTGGAAAAGATGTGAAGATTACTGAATGTGCAAATACGGCTATTGCGGCAAAAATGGTTTCAGAATCCGACCGCAGGGACATTGCGGCAATTTCCTCGGAATTGTGTGCTTCCCAGTACAGTCTGGAAATTGTAGTGCCTTACGTGCAGAACACAAAAAATAACTACACTCGTTTCATTTGCTTCTCAAAAAATCTTCAGATTTTCCCTGGGGCAGACAGAACAAGCCTTCTTATAAAAACCCCTCACCGTGCAGGTGCACTCTATAGCGTAATTGCAAATTTTTATGCTTTGGGTATCAATATAATCAAGCTTGAAAGCCGTCCCATTCCCGAAAGCGATTTTGAATTTATGTTCTACTTTGACATAGATGTGTCGGTGTATTCGGAAAAGCTCCCTGCAATTATTGATTTGCTTGAATATTCACTGGGTGAGCAGAATATTAAGTATCTCGGAAGCTACAGAGAGGCATAAAAATAAGGGTACTGAAAAACGGCACCGAACACAAAACGCAATTATGACTTAGGGATTTCCTCTCATTATAAATAAATTTTAGTTTGCGGCTTTACGTTTTATGTAGAAATCCGCTGGGCGGATTTCAGGAATAAATGCGTTTTGTTACGAACAAACTTAGCCTCTCGACGTACCTATGTACGCCTTCGGGTACCCAAGCTACGCTTGGCTAAGTTTGTCCGTTCTGCACCATTTTTGAGCACCCTTTTTGGTGCTTAAAAACAACTTTGATAAAAAACAGAAAGGAATAGTATGCACATGAACATATATCTTATTGCAAAAAAGCTTGGTCATTCTTTTTCAAAACCGATACATAACGCTCTTTCCGACTATTCCTATGAATATAAGGAGCTTGAGGAAAACGAGCTTAAAGACTTTTTCGATAAAAAAGAATTTGACGGCCTTAATGTAACTATTCCTTACAAAAGGACGGTAATGGAATTTCTCGATGAAATTTCCGAGGAAGCTCAAAAAATCGGTGCAGTCAACACCATCGTAAATAAGGACGGAACATTAATTGGTTACAATACCGACTATTACGGATTTTGTTATGAAATAAAGGAATCGGGTGCAGATATTAAAGGTAAAGACGTGGTAGTCCTTGGGAACGGCGGTGCGTCTAAAACCGTGGTATGTGTTTGCACAGATATGGGTGCAAAGAGCGTGCGGGTAGTAACCTCCGCCGAGCTTCGGGCAGGCGATGTGGAAAAGTACTATGATGCCCATATTGTCATCAATGCAACACCTGTGGGAATGTACCCCGATACGGGGATAGCCGTTGTGGACATAAATAAGTTTACAAAATGTGAAGCCGTGCTTGACCTTATCTACAATCCGTCAAAAACACAGCTTTTGTTAGATGCGGATAAGAAAGGCATCAAAACAGCCAACGGACTTGGTATGCTTGTGGCACAGGCAAAGCGTGCTTGCGAGATATTTACAGGTGAGAGTGTTGAGGATATAAAAATTACCAAGATACGCTCATCTATTGAAAAACAAACGAAAAACATTGTTCTTGTCGGTATGCCCGGATGCGGAAAATCCACCGTCGGCAAAGACCTCGCAGAAAAAACACAGCGTGAATTTTTTGACTGCGATGAGGAAATTGCAAAACGTGGCGAAACCCCTGCAGAGCTTATAGAAAAGTACGGGGAGGAGCATTTCAGGCAGATTGAAAGTGAAGTACTTCGTGAACTTTGCAAAAAAAGCGGATGCGTCATTGCAACAGGCGGCGGCGTTGTTACAAGGGAGCATAATTACGATATTATTCATCAAAACGCTAATGTTGTATTTATCGAGAGAGCTATTAAAAAACTGGCAACAAAAGGCAGACCTCTTTCCCAGGGGGGAGAAGAAAAGCTTATTAACATGTACGAAATAAGATATCCCCTTTATAAAAAATTCAGCCATTTTTCAGTACAATCTCAGGAACACAGCGAAAAAACGGCAGAGCTGATTTTGAAGAATTTAGCCGAAAGGGAATAAAAGGTGAGAATATGAAAATACTTGTTATTAACGGACCTAATCTTAATATGCTGGGAATACGCGAGCCTGATATTTATGGAAAATCAACCTACAAAGATTTGATTGAAATGATACAGTCTCACGCAGATAGTAAAGGCATAGAGGTAGAGTTTTATCAATCAAACCATGAGGGCGATATTGTTGACAGGATTCAGGCGGCATATGAAAACGTTGACGGAATCGTAATTAATCCTGCGGCGTACACCCACACAAGCGTGGCAATCCTTGATGCCTTGAAGGCGGTTCAACTCCCCACGGTTGAGGTCCATATCAGTGCAGTAGAGGAAAGAGAGCCTTTCAGGCAGGTTTCCTATGTGTCATACATTGCAGAGAAAACTATTACGGGAAAGGGCTTTGACGGCTATATAGAGGCGATAGATTTCCTTTGTGAAAAAATTCAAAAAAAGTGAAAAAAATACTTGACTTTTGCCTGATACTGTATTATAATAGCCAATGTGTCAGGCGAGAGCCTCAAAATGTGGCGGTGTAGCTCAGTTGGCTAGAGCAAACGGTTCATACCCGTTAGGTCGGTGGTTCGAGCCCACTCGCCGCTACCACTTTGGCCCGTTGGTCAAGCGGTTAAGACACCGCCCTTTCACGGCGGTAACACGAGTTCAAATCTCGTACGGGTCACCATTA
>JAFTOF010000019.1 GCA_017451505.1 Clostridia bacterium
GATATTTATCGTGGTATTATCTTCAGAGGCACTTTCGACATCTGCATCTGTTACCTTGATATTCACAACTTTAGCACAGCCCAATCCTCGTCTTTCATAAACTGTCTTATCGGTAATATCAATAATATTATCAGTGACAGTGCAATTCGTAGCGGCACTAATCGTCACAGGCAACATACCAATAGCCATAACAAGTGGCAAAAGCACACTTATAATCTTCTTTAATTTCATCTTGATTCAATCCCCTTTTTGTATCTTTTGGTAAAGCTTAATTTTTAGTGTGTTCAAAGTATCAGCTCTGTTTCAGCATTCTCTGAAGCCTCTTCCCACAATTTCGCTTGTGGTTGTTATAATTACAAAAGAGTGCGGGTCAATCTCTCTTATACGACGTCTCAGGTAAATTGCTTCAATACGCTTGCAGACGGTATGTATCATTGTTTTATTTGAATCACTAAAGCCGCCTTTTGACTCAACATACGTTGTGCCGTGATGCAGTTGGCTTAGAATATATTCGTTTATTTCCTGTCCTTTATCTGTAATAACTACAAAGTATTTACAGCTATTTATTGAATCTATAACCGAATCAACTAGGAAAGCCTTGGCAAACAGTCCCAGCACAGAGAAAAGACCTGCATGCACGCCAAAGACAAAGAAAGAAGAAAGTGCTATAAGAAAATCCACTGCCAGAAGTGCCTTGCCGATATTGAGATTAGTATATTTCTTTAATATAAGTGCAACTATATCTGTTCCGCCCGAAGAAGCATAATTATTGAATATAATCGCAGAACCGATAGAGGTGAGAGCCATTGCATAGACAAGCTCAAGGAAAGTTTCATCAGTCAGTGGGTGCGGCATGGGGAAAATTTTTTCAAAAGCTATAGTCAGTCCGGAATAAAGCAAGCTGCATATAACAGTTCTTAACCCTGTGGTTTTCCCCAAAAAAATAAATCCTACGAAAAGCAGGAAAATATTTATAATCATAATCCAGACCGAGGCTGAAAAAATATCCGATATTCTGCCCAATATTGTACCTATACCGCTGACACCGCCTGTTGCAAATCCGTTAGGAATCTTGAAAAAATGAATGCCTGCAGTAAGCATAATTGTTCCTATTATTATCATCGCATACTCTTTTGCAATTTTAGATGTACTCTTTTTCATAAGAAATCTCTCCGTTTCCGCCGCAAAAATAAAAAACTGCGGCAATTTTTCTTTCAAAAAATTACCACAGCTGAGTTTTCCTGTGATGAATCACAATTCGGCATAAGCCGAAAACGCTACCTCTATGCAATGAGCACTTACGAGATAACATCAAAGCAGGTCTTGTGACTCATGCCATATAGACTACGTAGTCTGCATTTTTGCACCCTGCCTTCTCGGTTTCCCAATGACTATCTTTCGATAACGGATGCAAAAACTTCGGCATACACACCGACAGTTTACCGCAGGGGATTCTCACCCCATTCCCTTTTCATTGATTATACCCCTCTGGGTATAATCAACACTCTGTGTGAAATATTAAGTTTACGTGCTTTAGTATAATACGTTTTTTTGTAAAAATCAAGGCAAAAAACAAACATTTTTGGAAAACTTAGTTTAAAACTCCGTTTGCCACTATTCCCACGGTAAAATACTGCTCTCCGTGGGAGGAATCGGTGATTTCACCCTCGCCAAAAATAATTGTGAGCGTGTTTTCCTCGCTCAATGAAAAGCGGACATTTTCGGAAATCCCCGAAAACTTATATTCTGCGGCATTGGGAAGTGCGTTTATTTGCTCTTTGATTTTTTCATTTATTACGCTTTTAAAATCGTAGCCCTCATTAAATAAATCAGATAGAGTTAAGGTCTTTCTTAAGTCAAAGGTATCCACTGAATCAATGGAGTTTTCCGCCATGGCCTTTTCTTCGGAGACCTGCATGGAATCATTAACGGAGCGAGCCGCTTTGGGTGAAATTTCAACCGTTCCTTCCTGTTTGTTCTCTTTTACAAGGTCTTGTTTCATACCCTCGCCGTCATGGGAATTGTAGACTGAAAAAACGCAAACTCCGCAGATAAACACTGCCGCCACTGTAGCTGCAAATTTTGTAAACGTATATATTTTAGCTTTTTTAATTTTCCCCTGTGCCTTTTTAAACAGGGAGCAATTAAGTGCCTCGGGAACATCGTCAGAGGTGAGTGCCTCTTTTATGGCATTGTCCAATTCTTTGTCTGTCATAGCTCTTCTCCTTTCATAAATTTCTCTTTCAAAATTTTTCTGGCGGTAAAAAGCCTGCTTTTAACCGTGCCTTCGGGAATTTTCAGCACCTCGGCAATTTGGGCAAGGTTCATTTCGCCTATGTAATGAAGAAGCACACACGGGCGAAGATTGTCGTCGAGAGAGGAAACTGCACGCTTAATTTCCGCCGAAAGCTCGCTTTTTAAAACGTCATCCTCAATATTTTGGTCACCTTTTGCATTAAGCTGGTTTTCAATCGGTACCGTGGGGGCGATTTCCTGCCTGCGGGCGTCCTTACGAAGTGCACTTTTCCACAACGAAACGGCAATTGTGCAAAGATATGCCGAGGGATTGTTGTCTTCATCAATAAGAGAGGCTTTTTCCATTGCCTTCAAAAATGTATCCTGATACAAATCGTCGGCATCATGTGTGTTTTTGCAAAGCCTCAGGCAGAAGTTATACAGTTTTTTTCCGTGCAATGTAACGAGGCGGTTTATGTCTGTCTGTTTCAAAACATTAACCCCTTTCATATAATTATAGTCGTATAAATCCATAAGGTTCATAAAAAAATAATAACACATATTGAAAAAAAAGAAAAGCGGTGTTATTATAAAATCATAAATATTTAACAAAAAGGAATGTATTTTTTTGAAAACCAAATATTTTTCAAATGCAATAAACCACCTAAGGACAATTACACGCCACCGCCACGCCGTTATCCGCCACAGCAGAAGGGCGGGTATTTTTCGGCAGGGGCTTTTGCATGACTTGTCCAAATATACGCCCACAGAATTCTGTCAGGGAGTAAAATACTACGCAGGCACATTCAGCCCCAATGAAACGGAGCGAAAGGAAAAAGGCTACAGCGGTGCATGGCTTCACCACAAGGGCAGAAACAAGCACCATTTTGAGTTCTGGACGGACTATAACAGTGTGGAAAGACGGGTAATGCCTGTCAAAATGCCTGTACGCTATGTGGCGGAAATGTTTTGCGACAGGGTTGCCGCCAGCAAGATTTACCAGAAAGAAAATTACAACGAAAAACACCCCTATGAATATTTTCAGAGGGGTAAGCCAAACAGATTTATTCACCCTGAAACCAGTGACCTTTTGGAAAGCTGGCTCCTAATGCTTCGGGAAAAGGGCGAGAAAGAAACTTTCAATCACATAAAACGCACTGTGAAAACAGGGCAGTATCCTAAAAAATTGCCGATAGCAATAACAGAAGAACCCCACCCGGAAGATTAAGCACCGCTAAAGTTGTGGCGGTTATGAGATTTATGCCGACTTGTACAAAGGATAGCTGTGCCGCTAAGGTGTTGTAGATGAAAAGCACTGCAAAGGCACCTGTAATTTTTAAAAGAAGCTTTGCAGCAGTATCTATATTAAGGAAGAAAAGCACGCACAGCACAATTCCCAGTATATATAAAAGAAAATTCATAAAACCACCTCTCATACCTATATTATGAGAGGTGGTTTTCCTTTAGAAGCTTTTTTAATTTATCATCGGGATAAAAAGGATATGTTTTCCCTTGGTATTCTACGGCCTGTTTTGAAAACTTCGCTTCGGAGAGGGGATAGCATGCAGTTTCCTTTTCAATCAGCCCATATCGGGTAAGCACCGAAAGGCAGTCCTCATACAAAACGTAGATTTTGATAAAGGTTCCCTGACGCAGTATTTTATTTATCAGAATTGCACTTAGAAAAAGCGTTGCAATCTGTAAAAACCAGCCGAATGGGAGGGCGTTTGCTATGTGAAATAAAACAAAGCACATTAGAACTACTCCCAAAAGCTCAAAAAATACCCGCTTGTCGCTTTTTGGCATTACCGCACGGCATCTGTATATTTCTTTTCTTTCTTCCATAATTATATTCCTTTCTTAGAGTATCCAGTCAATTATTGCGGCGGAAAGCTTTCCATTTTCTGTTTCAAGTACTGCAAAGGAGGGGGCTCCGCCTCTGGGCTTTGCCACGCTTCCGGGGTTAAGAATAATCATTCCGCCCTCACCCTTTTTCAGCACAGCGTGGTGGGTATGCCCGAAAAGTGCCGCCTCGCACCCTTTCTGAAGGGCGGTCTGCTCCAGCTTCTCTGTTCCGTAGCTGACCGACTGTGTATGTCCGTGGCAGAGAAATATTTTATGCCCGTCAAAATCTATAACCCTCTCAAAATCCTCGCACCGCATATAGTCGTTATTTCCCAAAACCGACACAACCTTTATGGGGTAATAGAGGCTTTCCAGATAGTCCACATCACGGGCAACATCCCCAAGGTGGATTATCATATCTATGTTTTTCTGCCCGATTGCTAAGATAGCTCTTTCGCAGGCGGAAGTATTCGTGTGACTGTCCGACAGTACAATTGCTCTCATATAATCAACTCCGATATTTATTCTATAGGAAAGAACACAATCTGTCAAGACAGCATATTATTAAATAGGAGTGATGATTTATGAAAGATATTATTGAGCAGATTAAAAAAATGGATAAAGCTCAGCTTAAAGATGCTGTAAAGCAGGCACGGGCGTTTGTAAAAACGCAGGAGGGAAAAGAGCTTGTAGAAAAAATCAAAAGCCCAAACGGGCAGGATGCAATCCAAAAAGATAATATAATGAAGGAATTAGGTAAAAACCCAGAGCTTGCAAAAATGATTTCCGATATATTTAATGCGGAGGGCTGATGAAAATTGGATTTTGAAAAAGAAATATCAAAGGCACTGTCTGACCCCGACATTATGAATAAGGTGCAGGGCGTACTTTCTTCCTTAAATAATAACGAAGAAAAAGAGGAAGAAGAATCCCGGAAAGAAGCTTCCAAGCTTCCTACCAATATGCTTTCCTCTCTGGGGGGAATGGTAAATGATGACCGCACACGGCTTCTGATGGCGATAAAGCCTTTTCTCAGCGAAAAACGTGCACCGTACATGGACAGTGCCCTTACCATACTTAAATTCGCATCAATGGGAAAGCTGGGCAAGGATTTAAAACTGTTTTAAGGCGGTGGAGATATGAGAGTAACGCAAATGCCGGCAGGCGGCAGTACGGGCAGTGTACAACGTAGTTTTTCCGTACCGATAACGCCCAAGGCATATGAAAGCCGCGGAGGAATAGAGATAAAGAAGATTCTCTCACGCTTTGAAAAGGATGATTACATTTTAGCAGGGCTGATAATAGTGCTGATGCTCGAGGGCTGTGATGACTATATTCTTTTGGCGGCACTGGGGTATCTGTTTTTTATGGGGCTGAAAGAGTGATTTTACGGTGGTTTTTCCCACCGTAATTTTTTTCAAAAAAGTTTGAAAAAGGTGTTGACAAAGAGCTTTTTTTGTAGTAATATATACAACGTTGTCGCGTTAAGAGCGGATTGATAAATGCTTACAAAAAAACTTAAAAAAGTTTAAAAAAAGTGTTGACAAAGAGCTTTGAGCGATGTATAATAAACAAGCTCGCTAAAAAAAGCGAAGCGGATTGA
>JAFTOF010000009.1 GCA_017451505.1 Clostridia bacterium
ACTCTACAGAGAAAAAATCACGCTATGCACTGTTTGAAATTGATCTTACAAATATTAAAAATATTACCTCAGCAACAATAGATCTCAGTGCATCTAAAGTCGATAATGGAGGCTCGTTGCGATTCTTCGCAGGAAGCGGAAACTATGACAGTGATTTTGCAAATCCTGCTTTGCCCACAAGTTATTTTGCAAGTGAGAGTGTAACAAATAGTTCAACGCTAACAGATAGAACTTTCACTACGGATATTACAGAGTATCTTAAATCACAAGCAGAAGCAGGCAAGAAAAAGGTAACAATTTTCGTATATTATACGGCATCACGTGCGAACTGGAACGGTGGATTCCGACTTTACTGGCCCGGAAAAACCAGCTTTGCTCCCACTCTTACAATTACTACAGCAAATGACCAGTAATTAACAAATCAATACCTAAATAAATTTACGCAAACCCGACAGGGGCACGCAAGTGCGTGCCCCAAGCAGTCGGGTTTAAATCAAAAATTGAGAATGTGAAAATATTTCCCATTTTGACTTTTTGATTTAAAAGTCCCTAAAAGGAGAAAATGAAAATGAAAAAGTTTATATCCCTTATCACCCTAATAGCGATATTATCCACTTGTGCATTTGCCGCACCGGTAAAATATCCCGACCCGGCAATGCTCGACAAGGATGATCCGGCTTCCTACGAGCCTTATCCCATTGCTCTTAATGCCACAAGCTATACTCCGTGGTTTACTATGCAGCATATGGAAACTGCCGACCACTATGTACGGGGAATCCGTGGCGGTGAAGGCGGCCAGATGGTAATGAGCCTTGCCATTTCTCCCGTAAACCCCAATCTGATGCTGATGGGTAGCGACATGGCTGGTATTTGGAGAAGTGTTGACGGCGGAGATAATTGGTACGCTGTAACCGATAATTCCAATTTCCGCAGTGTTAATGACATTGTTTTCCACCCTACAAAGGAAAACGTAGCTTTCTCCGTACAGGGAACAAAGGGTGTGGATTCTTCCTCCCTTAATAAGCTTAACAACACCAAAATGGACGGTCTTTACCGCACAACAGATGGCGGACACAGTTGGGAGCATGTGCTTCATGCAACAATGCTTACAAACGCCACTACTCACAATGTTATTGCTTTTGATGATGCTGAAAACGTATATGTATTAACTAGTGAGGGCGTCTATAAATCAGCTGACACAGGTGCAAACTGGGAGCATATGGGCGTTATCGATGCTGAAGGAAAAGGTGGTGTATACTCACTCTGGGTTTCCGGTGACGGAAAAACCCTCGTTGCCGCTACAGGAAAAAGCGGTATCAGCATAAGCACCAGTGGCGGTATTTTCTGGAAGCAGGCAAACGGCTCTCTTAAAGCTCAGGCAAGCTCTTTTACAGTTGACCCTCAGGACGAGAACCACTGGTATGCTATTTTTTCAGGTGAAGCGGAAAGGCTTTTCCACTCATATAACCGCGGTGAAACGTGGGAGCCTATAGGCTATTATTCCTATGCTGACAAGAATAAACCGCTTGTGGTAAGAGCACTGTATATCCCCGAAAAGGGAATTACAAGGCTTATCCTTTTATATACGGCAATGTCCCGTCCAATACGCTACAGCGATGACGGTGGCAAAACATGGATTGAACCGAAGTCTCCTTACAAAGACACATTCACTAAATCCACTGGCTACTATGTAGAGGGAATAGGAATTTGCCCCACAAACCATAATCTTGTAATTTTCTCTTACGGTGATAATATTTATAAATCCACAGACGGCGGTGCTACCTTTACATATTCCAACGGCGGCTACTCCTGTAACTATGCCCGTGACTTTGACATTGACCAAAAGGGCAATATGTGGATTGCATTTACTGACCGTGGAGTGGCAGTAAGTAACGCACCTTATAAAAAAGGAACATATCCCACATTTACTCGTCTTGATGTTGACGGAACTATTGGTCAGGTGGAAATTGACCCCAATAACCCCGAGCATGTGTTCATCACCAAAGGTGGCTGGTCAGACCAGACACTTATGGAAAGCTACGACTACGGTAAGACATGGAAAACCTTCAGCGACCTTCCTCAGGTCAACTATACTGTTTTTGAGTATCACAAAAACAACCCCAATATGATATATACCAATCAGTATACATCACTTGATAACGGACGAACCTGGCAGAAAAACACAAAGAGCATTTCCTCCGTTTCTCCCGTGGATTCCAACGTGCTTTACGGACTTACCGGCAATGTAATCCGTAAGTCGACCGACTGCGGCAGTACTTGGACTGACATTGCTGATATTAAAAGCCAGCCCAAGGTTGTCCGTGCCGATGTGGCAGACAAGGACACCGTTTGGGTAGGCTGCTACAACGGCGATGTAGTTAAAGTTACAGGTGACACCCAGAGAGTATTCAACAAGAATAACGGCATTGTAAAATTCGGCGATGCAGTAAACAGCGTTTGCGAAATCGGTCAGAACCCCAAAAACCCCAATCATCTTTTAATGGGAATGACCTCCTCCGACGGTGCCATAAAAACCCCCGGTCTTCTTGAAACCTACGACGGCGGACAAAACTGGCACGTGGTAAAGGGAATGTGGTCAGCAAGAATAGTAAATACTATTGAATTTTCACCCTACGGTGACGAGGTATTTTTGGGAACATGCAGTAACGGTAATATCCTCTATGATTTTAATGTATATAAACAGTACCTTGACGGCACTTTGAAGGTAGATAAATCAAATGAAGTCCTTCTTCCGGGTGATGCAAGTAAAATCCGTGTAATGAAGGACGGACTCACGCTTTCTTTTGACCAGATGCCATTTATCGAGAACGGCAGAACGATGGTTCCTTTTCGCAAGATTTTTGAGGAAATGGGTGCAAGTGTAGAGTGGATAGCAGAAACACGCTCTGTAAAAGCAACAAGAGGCGATACTGTAATTGAGCTTCAGATTGGAAGCACAGTCGCAAAGGTAAACGGAAGTTCTGTAACCCTTGATGTAGCTCCTAATATATATAATTCCAGAACTATGGTACCACTTCGTTTTATTTCAGAAAACCTTGATGCAAGGGTAGAGTGGAACGGGGAACTTCGCCGTGTTGAAATAAACACAAAATAATACTAAAAGGACTTGATATTATGACCGACAGGCACTCATGGAAGCTTGGTGCATCTTCTTGTATTCTCCGCGGAAGCAAGAATCACACGGAGGATGGATTTAAAAAATATCTCGATGCAGGAATAAAGTATGCCGAGCTATCCCTTTCAGTATGGACAGGTGATTACGAAAAGCTTGATTTTTACGACCACCCCGAAAAAATTAAAGAAATAGCTCTGTCACAGGGTGTAGAATTTGCTACATTCCATACCCCGTTTTCAATGGAGGTCAGCCTTTCGATTCCCGACAAGGAAAAAAGGGAAGAAGCATACAAAATTATTGAAAAAGCAATTCGTGCTGCGGCAAAAATCGGAATTAAAATAATGGTGCTTCACCCCTCATGCGGATATGACGAGCTTTACCCTGAAAGGCAGGCTTATCTTGAGCAGACCTTGGAAGAAGTAAGACGTGTAAATGAACTTTGTAAAAGCTTAGGTGTAACCCTTGCGGTGGAAAACATGAAGCCTGACCATATTTGTTGCAGAAGCTGCGAAATGATTTATCTTCTTGAAAACATTCCCGATTTAAAGGTATGCTTTGATACAAATCACAGCTTGCTTGAGTCTCCGGAAGATTATTTGGATGCACTTTTTAAAGCAGGTATGAAAGGCAGAATCGTTGCCACGCATGTTTCGGACTGTGACCTTGACTGCGAGATGCATCGGCTTCCCGGCGACGGAAAAATAAGCTGGGAAAACGTTCTTTCAAAGCTTGAACAGCTTGAATTTAACGGAGTGTTTATGTACGAGGTTTCCAAAGCAAAGGACAGAGAAGAAGCGTATACGCCGAGTATGATAGCGGATAATTTTAGAGAAATTGTATTATCGTAGGGAAAAACTATTGAATTTATATCCAAAGGAGAGAACAAAGTGAAAAAGTTTATATCTCTTATTACGGCACTGGCAATATTATCAACCTGTGTGTTTGCAGCACCAGTGAAATACACCGACCCTGCACTTATGGAAAGCACGGAGGAGGCATTTTACGAGCCTTATCCGATTAAAAGTACTGCCACACGCTATACCCCATGGCTTACCATGTACCATATGCAGAGAAAGGTGGATGCAGACAAAGGACTTCGCGGCGGTGAAGGCGGACAGATGATTATGTCAGCCGCAGTTTCTCCCGTAAATCCGAACCTTGTTCTTTTCGGAACAGATATGGGCGGCCTTTGGAGAAGCGTTGACGGCGGTGAGAATTGGTACAGCGTAACCGACAATATCAATATGCGTGCAGTAATGGGGATAGAATTTCACCCCACAAAGGAAAATCTTGTTTACTGCATTCAGAGTGCAAAAGGAACAGGTCTTGCAAAAAGCCTTAAAAACACTTCCATGGACGGACTGTACCGCTCAAAGGACGGCGGCAGAACATGGGAGCAGGTGCTTCATGCACTTTTCCTGGTAAACGGTGCTTCGCAGGAGCTTATACAGTTTGATGATAACGGGAATGTCTACGTTCTCTCCCGTGAGGGCGTATATAAATCAACCGACGACGGAGAAAACTGGAAGTGTATCGGTACGCCCGATGCCTCTACAGATGTAGATAATGATGAGAACTATGAAGACTCAAACGACAGCGAGGGAAACGAGGTAACAGTAGATACATCAACCTCCGGCGGTGTATTTGCTCTGTGGGTTTCCGGCGACGGAAAAACCCTTGTTACAGCTACCTCCACAAGCGGTATTTCTCTCAGCACCAATGGCGGTACAAGCTGGGTGAGCAAGAATGTCAGCACAAATAGCACCGGTGCATATTCTATTGCCGTTGACCCTAAGGATACTACACACTGGTATGCAATTTTTACAGGTGAAAGCTCAAGAGTTTACGAAACAAAAAATTCAGGTACAAGCTGGAGTGCAATTAACAGTGATTACTATGCTGACAAGAACAAAGCTATGGTAGTTAAGATAAGCTACCCCGGTAACGGTAATACACGTCGTTTGCATTTGGTATATACAAATGCCGCACATCAGTACCGCTACAGCGATGATAATGGTACTAATTGGTATCGCTCCGATAATATAGCAGCTGTAAATGAAGACACCTTTACACAGTCAACAGGCTATAATACAGAGGCTCTTGAAATCTGTTCATCAAATCCTGATATTGTATTTTTCTCCTACGGCGATGTAATGTACAAATCTACAAACGGCGGTAAAACTTTCTTCTGGTCAAATGCGGGATATTCCGGAAACTATGCAAACGGATTTGTATTTGATTCAAAGGGAAGACTGTGGATTCCCTTTACAGACCGCGGTATGGCTGTGACTGATACCGCATATTCAAAGGGCAGTTACCCTACCGCTACAAAAACAACTGACAACGGAACAATCGGTGCAGTCGGAATTGACCCAACTAATGAAAACAATATTTATATAACCAAGGGCGGATGGTCAAATCAGACACTTTATAAATCAACCAATGGCGGTTCTACATGGGCGGTTGTAAAGGATTCCTCCGGAAATGCAATCCAGTACACAAGTGCATGTAAGGTAATTAAGTTCCACAGTGATTATGCAAATAACGGCATAATCTACGCAGGAAAATATAAATCAAGTGATTTCGGTAAAACATGGACGGCACTTAGCTATAATATTTGGGACATTTCACCTATTGATTCCAATCTTCTTTTCAGTGTAAGCGGAAAGAATGTAATGTTTTCAATAGATGCCGGTGCAACGTGGAGTGCGATTGATACCAGATATGACGAAACTGTTTTCAGTGCTCCGCGAGCAATTGAAGCAGATCATTTTGATAAAACCGTTTGTTGGGTAACTGGCTATGGTGGTTATGTATTCCGTTGTACAACTGCAGGTGGAGTAACTTCATATAGTAATGCCAATGGACTTACGCCTTTGGGAGATGTTACCAACAGCATTGATGCAATTGTACAAGACCCCAACGACGCAAATCATCTTATTGCAGGCACAAACGGTCCTGATGGAAAGACAAAAACCACAGGCCTGTACGAAACCTACGACGGCGGTAAAACATGGCACGTTGTAAAGGGGCTTCCCTCGGCACGCAATATACAAAGCCTTGAATTTACACCTGCGGGTGATGAGGTATTAATTGGTACCTGCAGTCAGGGAACAATGATTTATGATTTCAACACGTATAAAAAATACCTTGACGGCACACTGACCGTTGACAAATCTGACGAAATTCTCCTTGAAAGCGATGCGGATAAATATAGAGTAATGGTAGACGGAAGTACACTCAGCTTTGCAGAAAACGAAACTCCCTACCTTGCAAACGATGAGATTTATATGCCGGTCAAAAAGTTAATGGAAGAAGCAGGATATACTGTTTCTCTAAACGGTACTGCTATTACTGCAAGCAAAGATTATGTCACATATTCAATTAGTGCAGACAGTTCTACCATAGTTGAAAACGGGGAAGAAGTTACGCTTTCCAATGCAACGCAACTTAAAAATAATATCCTCTTTGCACCGCAGTCTTTCTTTAACTCATGCATGGATATTGAAGCGGAATACGATAGCACACTTCGCCGTGTAGAAATGAAATTAGTTCCTGTATTAAAGATTACCTATAGCTACGGTGATTCGGAGGCATCTAAAACCGAATATGTTAAGAACGGTGCTGAAATCAAACTTGAAAAGGAACTGACACGCCCTGGCTATGAGGTTAGTCACTGGACTGATTTAAGCGGTAATACATACGCACTTGGAAGCACGGCTGTAATTACAGAGAACACCACCTTTACCGCTGTATGGAAAAGAAGTAATAATGCGAAGTTTATGGCAGATAACGATAATAGCTATTATCCAAGTGATACCGTTATACTTACAGATACATATGATGCTGACGCGGCAAGCTACAAGTACACTGTGGATTATTCCGCCGCATACAGCGGAACGTATAATTTGATTGCCGACAGGGTGAAAATAGCAGATACATCAAAGAGAGACCGTAAATATGCAGCATATAAATTTGACCTTACAAAGATGGGCAAGATTAATACCGCTGTGATCCGACTTCAAGGCTCTCAGGTAAAAAGCGGCGGATATATACGTGTGTATTCCGGAAATGGAAAATGGGACACGGAGTTTGGCACCACAGGTGTCAATAAAGGGGAAACCGAAACCTTTTCGACAAAAGAATCATTTCCTTCATTCAGCAGTAATTATGTACAATCAACCGTAATAAAAACGGGAACAACCAATGTTGACAGGACGATTGATATATCAGAATTTATAAAGGCAGAACAGGACGCAGGTGCTAAGTATGCCATAATATATGTTGTTTACCATTTATCCAATACAGATGGTACAACCACATATAATAACGGTCTCAGACTCTACAATATGGGTGCTTCTGAAGCTCTCCGTCCGCAGCTTATTGTGAATGAGCCTACGGAAATCGAAGTAATTACCAAATCGGGAACAATCTACGCACAGGCTGATGTCGAGGGAAAGACAGGAATCCCCGTAATTGCATACTTTAAAGAAAATGAAAATGGTGTCCTTGTACTGCAAAACGCAATAATCGGTGAGCCTGTTACGGATACCACTAAAAAAACAAGCATCGACATAGAGTTTGCAGAGGGAGAGAAACCCGTTGTGAAATTCTTTATATGGAACGGTAAAGATTTGCTTGTTCCTCTTATGGATAGTCAGTCGATTACAATTGAATAGGAGAAAAACAAGTTTTTACAAAGAAGTGTCAAATCTAAGATTTGACACTTTCTTTATCATATGCTAAAATAATCTTGGGTGATATATATGGCTACAATACTTGTTGCGGAGGACGACAGAAACATGCGTCTTTTAACCTCTGCACGGCTGAAAGATTATTATACTGTTAAAACCGCTTGCGACGGAGCCGAGGCGTTGGAAATCATACATAATGGCGGAATTGATTTAATCGTTGCAGATATTATGATGCCAAAGATGGACGGATATGAGCTTTTAATGGCAATACGAAGCGAGGGATATGAAACCCCTTTTTTGTTTCTGACTGCAAAGGAAACCTTTGCCGATAAAGCAAAGGGGTTTGAGCTTGGAACAGATGACTATATGACCAAGCCTTTCAGCAGTGAGGAGCTTTTGTGGAGGGTAAAGGCACTTCTTCGCCGTTCAAATATTAATCAAGAGAAAAAGATTCTTATAGGAAATGTTGTGCTGGATTCGGAAAAATACGCGGTCTATTCGGACACGGAATATATTGAATTGCCTAAAAAAGAATTTGACCTTCTTTTTAAGCTCCTTTCGTATCCTGAACAGATTTTTTCAAAGGAACAGCTTTTGACAAGCATATGGGGAATAACCAGTGAAAGCGGAGAGGAAACTGTTAAAACCCATATCAGCAGAATTCGAAACCGCCTTAAAAATATGCCCGAAATTAATATTCAGACCATAAAAGGGCTTGGATACAAGGCAGTGGTTAATTAAAAGAGGGGAAATCTATGAAAAAACCCGATATTTCAAAGTACGACATAGCTAAATATGCCGACGATATTTCAAAATATACAAATAAAATAATACCTCAGTTCTTGATTCAGTCAATCGCTGTAGTTATCACCTCCATTTTAGGAAGCTATTTTATGACGTGGCTCATCAATGATGCACTGGAGATAAAAAACACCTACCTTGGAGCATCTCTTGAGCTTATCGGCGTTATAGGATTTCTTGTTATTTTGCTTGTTCCCATGAACATGATATTCTATAGGTCAAGAAAAAAAGAAATCAGAATCCTATCCGAGGGTATCAAGCACCTTGCCGAGGGTGATTTTGATTATGAAATACCCCTTAAAAAGGGATATTCGCTGGCAAAGGTATATGCCAATTTCAATAAAATGTGTGAGGAACTGAGAAGCGTTCAGATGCTGAGAAATGATTTTATCAACAGTTATTCACACGAATTTAAAACACCCATTGCGTCAATAAACGGATTTGCCTCACTTCTCCTTGAAAAAGAGCTTAGTGATGAAGAAAAAAATGAATATCTAAAAATAATCATTGAGGAAACAGACCGATTATCAAGACTTGCAACAAATACAATATTATTATCACGGCTTTCTTCGCAAAAAATTGTAACCGATACACAGCGTTATGATATTAGCGAGCAAATCAGGCAGTGCGGCATTTTATTATCGGGGCAGTGGATGGAGAAAGAAATAGATTTTTCTCTCAATCTTCCGCCTGTTATGTTTGACGGAAACAGGGAGCTTATGCAGCATTTGTGGATTAATCTTATTTCAAATGCCGTGAATCACACACCGAAAAACGGAAAAATTACTGTTTCATATTCCGAAACCAAGGACAAAATTGCTGTTTCAGTTTCCGACACAGGCACTGGGATGGATGAAAACACAAAAAAGCACCTCTTTGACCCGTACTTCCAGGGTGATTCATCACGGTCAAAACAGGGGCTTGGTCTGGGACTTTCCATTGTTCAAAAAATTGTGGAGCTGTGCGGAGGTGAAATAAGCGTGGAAAGTACCTTGGGAGAGGGGAGCACATTCATAGTTAAACTCCCTAAAGTAAACTGAATGTAAACAAATTCAAAGAAATGATTTACGAAATAAGAACCTTTTTGTGATAGCCTCTAAAATAGACTAACGGGGATTTATGTTCTGTTTGATGTCGAATTATGGAGGTTATTATTATGAAATGGAATATTATCGGCGATTCAAGCTGTGATTTATTTGATTTGGAAAAAGGCATTGAGGATGTTTTATATAAAAGCGTACCTTTCTTTATAACTGTCGAGGAGAAGGAATATACAGATGATGAAGCTCTTGACATAGAAGCAATGATGGCACATATGGAAAAAAGCAAGAAGGCAAGCTTCACCGCCTGTCCGTCGCCTCAGTCATGGTCTGATAAAATGGTGGCAGGGGAGAATAACGTTTGTGTTACCATTTCCAAAAACCTTTCGGGAAGCTATCAAAGTGCTGAGATTGCCACAAAAGCATTTGAAGATGAAAATGAAAATACAAATGCCGCAGTGGTAGACGGCTGTGCAACGGGTCCCTCGTCCGTTCTGACTGTCAGAAAGCTTACAGAGCTTATAGAAAAAGGTGAAAGCTTTGAAAACGTAATAGAGAAAACCCGCGAATATGTAAGTGGTATACATACAGTTTTTGCACTTTCCTGCTTTGATAATCTCGTAAAAGCAGGCAGAGTGGGCAAGATAGCAGGTTTTCTTGCATCAAGTCTTGATTTCAGGGGCGTAGGAGTAGAAAGCGGAGGCAAAATCGCATTTAAAACAAAGGTAAGAGGAAAGAAAAAAGTAATTTCCGCTATGCTTGAAATTATAAAGGAAAACGGCTTTAACGGCGGTGATGTGGTTATCAGCCATTGCTTTAACGAAGAGCTGGCACTCGTAATGAAAAAGGAAATTGAAGCCCTTGATGAGAAGGTAAATGTTACGATTATGCCTACACGTGGGCTTAACAGCTATTATGCCGACAAAGCAGGTCTTATAATATCATATTGATATCCAAAGGGAATGTAAATAAATTCAGAATTTTTCCTATAGCATAAAAGAAGAGGTGTAAAAAGTTCAACTTTTTACACCTCTTCTTTTATGCTATAGTTATTTTTTAATGAGTTTCATTCGGAAAATAATTGCTGTAACTGCGGTTGAAATAACAATTTCGGGAATCATGTACGTGCCGTTGTAAATCAGGGAGTAGGCAAGCACTGTTTGTCCCTTTTCGGCATAGACACCCCAGATGAGTATGCCTGAAATTATATGGCATATGTATCTTAAAAGTGTTACCAAAAATGCACTGAGCGGTGCAGAAAAGCTTCTTTTTCCGCTGATTCTGTAAAAGAATCCTGACAGTCCCAATACCCCAAAGGCAAGAACATAGTCAAGAACTATCACAAGAAAGAAATATGAAAAAGTCTGCGTGGGAGGCGGATAAAATCCGAAAATCATCTGTAAAACCGCATACGCCAAACTGCAGCAAAGCCCCCATTTAGTGCCAAATAAAATACCTGCGGCAATAATCGGCACCATTGATGCAAGTGTCACGCTGCCGCCCTGAAGCCAGGGAGCGGGGATAAGCTTACTTACCCACATAAGTACGGTAGCAAGTGCAATCAGGAGTGCGCTTGTGGTTAGCTTTTTAGTTGTGTTCATTTGTGAATATCATTCCTTTCATAAATTCATAGGAATAATTCCAACAAAAAATCGAACCGGGAAAATCGGTTCGACTAAGAAAATCTAAGCTGATATTTCCCTACGTTGGCATTATCCAAATCAGGTTACGGGTTAAAGCGGTAATACGCTTACTCTCAGCCGACTTACGGTCAGCACCCCTTTTAATTTATTGCTTCGAAGCAATTCTATTATATAACCGTGTGAAAGAATTGTCAATGAATTTTTGTCGCTTTAAGTGTATATGCAGACCGCTTATTTGCACTATCGGAAAGAAAATTTATAATATTAGCAACATTTCTTGCAAATAGAAAACAGTAGTGATATATTGAGTTCAAGAAATTAATTTTAAGGGGAAAGTCATATGAAATGCATTATAAACGGCAGGCTTGTTCTTGAGGACAAGGTCTTGGATTCTCATGCAATTATATTTGATGAGAAAATAGAAAAAATAATAAGCGAAGATGAAATCAACGTTAATGATTACGAAGTCATTGATGCAAAGGGCAATTTAGTTCTTCCCGGTCTTATTGATATGCATATTCACGGATATCTGGGTGCCGATGCTTCCGACGGAGATGCCGACGGAATAAGAAAAATGGCAGAGGGAATAATCCAAAACGGCGTTACATCATGGTGTCCCACAACGATGACTGTATCGAAAGAAGAAATTGAAAAAGCCTTTGACACGGTGAGAGAGGTTAAAAACAGCGGTGAATATTACGGCTCCAGAATTTTAGGCGTCAACAGCGAAGGTCCTTTTATAAATGAGGCAAAAAAAGGTGCTCAGGCAGCAGAGCATATCTTAAAACCTGATGCTGATTTTATTAAGAAACACTCTGATATTGTAAAGCTCTTTACCGTTGCCCCTGAGGTTGAGGGAGCGTTGGAATGTATAGAGAAAGTGGCAGAGGAAACAGATGTACTCATTTCTATGGGACATACCGATGCAAGCTATGAAGAGGCGAAATGCGGTATCGAAAAAGGCGTAAGACACACAACACATCTATTCAATGCAATGACGGCTCTGTCACACCGCAGTCCCGGTGTAACGGGTGCTGCACTTTCCGACGGCAGGGTAAGCACCGAGCTTATAGCGGATACTTTCCATGTAAATAAAGGAGTTTTCGCTCTTGTATCAAAGCTTAAAGGCGATAAACTATGCCTTATAACCGACTGTATGAGAGCAGGAGGTATGCCTGACGGAGAGTATTCTCTCGGAGGACAGCCTGTCTTTAAGGAGGGTATAAAATGCCTTATGCCCGACGGCACAATCGCAGGGAGCGTGCTGAAACTTAACGAAGCAGTAAGAAATCTTTATGAAAATACAGAGCTTGAAATTTATGAAGCCGTAAACTGTGCTTCGCTTAATATCGCAAAAGTCTTAGGGGAAGATAAGGAAATTGGATCTCTTCAGGAGGGCAAGCGTGCAGATATAATAATTACCGACGGGAAATTTAGTGTTCTTTCGACAATACTCGGCGGAGAAATAAGATATAAAGGAGAATAATCATGATAGCAAAACTTGAACCGGAATTTATGCCAATGGTCAAAGTCATTAACGATTTTAAAGAAGCTGTAGCAAAAGCAGAAAGTCAGAGCGTGGCAATCTGCGTAGAAAGAAACGGCGGACTGATGGCAGTATATAACATTGATGTGTATAAGGAAAACACAGGTCACGATGAGGAGAACTACAGTATCGTGGAAAGAATTATCAAAACCCTCCTTTGGGCAAAGGGCGGATTTAAGGTGTATGTGGCAGGCTCCCGTTACATATATGAACGCATTGCAGACGATTACAGAATAGGCGGAGCAAGGGAATTTGATTTAAACTTTATGTCCCGTGTATATGAAAAGCCCTTTGAGGTTATCTATGTTGAAAATGCTAAGGATGCACCAAAGGAAAATGACAAATCTTCTCCCATAGGCAGACATCTGGACGGTTGCCGCATCGGATTTGATGCAGGCGGAAGCGACCGTAAGGTTTCAGCCGTTGTAAACGGTGAAACGGTTTACTCTGAGGAAGTAGTATGGTTCCCCAAGCTTCAGGAGGATCCCAAATATCACTATGAGGGAATATTAAATGCGATGAAAACTGCGGCATCACATATGCCCAGAGTTGATGCAATCGGAGTTTCCTCCGCAGGAGTATACATTGACAACAAGATAATGGTTGCATCGCTTTTCCTTAAGGTATCGGACGAGCATTTTGAAAAGCACGTAAAGACAATGTATATGGATGTGGCAAAGGAAATCGGAGATGTCCCCCTTGAAGTTGCAAATGACGGTGATGTAACGGCTCTTGCAGGTGCTATGAGCCTTGAGGATAATAATGTTCTCGGCGTTGCGATGGGTACGAGCGAAGCGGCAGGCTATGTAGACAAGGAAGGAAATATTACAGGCTGGCTTAATGAGCTTGCATTTGTCCCCGTAGACTTCAATAAGAGTGCAATGGTTGACGAATGGAGCGGAGATTACGGCTGCGGTGTTAAATATTTCTCTCAGGATGCTGTTATCAAGCTTGCCCCAAAAGCAGGAATAGAGCTTGACGAAAAGCTTTCACCTGCGGAAAAGCTTAAGGTTGTGCAGAATCTTATGACACAGAATGACAGCCGTGCAGCGGCTATCTATGAAACCATAGGCGTATATTTTGGTTATACCATTGCGTACTACTCTATGTTCTATGATATTAATCATGTTCTTATCATGGGCAGAGTTACAAGCGGAAACGGTGGTACAATCCTTCTTGAAAAGGCAAACGAAGTGCTTAAAACAGAGTTCCCTGAGCTTTTTGAAAAAGTTAAGCTTCATATCCCCGATGAAAAGGCAAGAAGAGTAGGTCAGTCCGTTGCGGCTGCAAGCCTTCCCAAAATCGGCTGATTTTTAAAGACAAGTTTCATTTTGAAACTTGTCTTTATTTGTAATTCATGTTATAATGATTTTGCTTTAATATTTCAAGGAGTTAATCGTATGAAAGTTGTTTTGGCAACCCTTAATGCAAAGTATATACATGTAAATCTCGCACTACGTTCTATAGGAAGATATTGTGAGGACTTTAATCCTGAAATCTGCGAGTACACAGTGAATGATAATGTCGATAGCATCATAGCATCGCTTCATATGAAAAAGGCAGATGTAATAGCATTCTCCTGCTACATATGGAATGTTGAAAAAGTTCTTTATATTTCACAGTGCCTTAAAAAGATTAAGCCGTCCCTTAAAATCATTTTGGGAGGACATGAGGTTTCTCACGACAGTCAAAGCATTATGGCTGAAAACCCGTGGATAGATTATATTATCCGCGGAGAAGGGGAGAAGCCTATGCTTTCACTTCTTGGAGCTATCAGAGGAAATTTTGATGTGGAAAACGTAAGCTCGCTTACATACCGAAGAGGAGATAATATAAAAGAAACTCCTCTTGCAGAGCATGGAAGCCTTAATGAGTATCCCATTGCTTATGATGAGAGTATACGTGAATTTAAAGGAAAGATTATTTACTACGAATCCTCCAGAGGGTGTCCGTTTAATTGCAGTTATTGCCTTTCGGGGGATAACAGGCGAGTTGATTTTCTTGAGCTTGAAAGGGTGAAAAAAGAGCTTTTGTTTTTCATCGAAAATGATGTTCCTCTGGTTAAATTCGTAGACCGCACATTTAACGCAGATAAAGAAAGAGCGAAGGAAATCTGGAAATTCATTATAGAAAACAGTAAAAATACCTGCTTTCATTTTGAACTTGCGGGAAGCCTTATTGATGAGGAAACAATCAAGCTTTTAAAAACTGCACCCAAGGGAATAATTCAATTTGAAATCGGAGTGCAGTCCACCAATGAAAAGACGATTAGTGCAATCGGAAGAAGCATCGAATTTGAAAAAGTCCGTGACAATGTGGAAAAGCTTCTTGAGGCGGATAATATTCATATTCATCTTGACCTTATTGCAGGGCTTCCCTATGAGGATTATGAAAGCTTTAAGACATCCTTTGACGAAGTTATAAAGGTACGTCCTCATGTACTTCAGCTTGGCTTTTTAAAACTCCTCAAAGGGTCGAAATTAAGAAACGAAGCGGAAAAGTACGGATATAAATATAAGGAAAAAGCCCCCTATGAAGTAATGGAAAATGATTTTGTTTCCTTTGATGAAATAATAAAGCTTAAATTCATTGAGGAGCTTCTGGAAAGATATTATAACAGCGGTGATTTTACACGCTCTATGGATTTCCTCTTTGAAAGGGAAGAATCAGCTTTTGGAATATTTGAGAAAATTTATGATTATTTCACACAAAATGCCCTTTTTGACCGAAGCGTTTCCCTTGAAGCACATTACGAGCATTTAGAGAAGATTTTCTTATACGACGGCTTTTCGGACTGTGTACGGGCAGACCGCCTTACAAACAAAAAGGCAAAGCTTTCCTATGAGAACGAAAAGGAATTTAAGGAAGCCTGCTTTGAATTTTTAAAGAAAAAGGAAAATGTCGAAAAATATCTTTCCGCCTATATCTCGCTCCCGCCACGAAAAATTTACACAAAGCTCCGTTTTGAAAAGCTTTTTGGCGGCGTGTATCTCTATGACGCTTCACAAAATAAATTAACAGAAATAACAGAGGACTTTCAGATTTAATCCGAAAGTCCTTTTGAAATTTACTTATTTGTAAGCTCTTTAACACACTTCTTTACGATTGCAATTTCTCCCTCGCTGATTTGTTCATCGAAATCGCGGAAGGTGTTTTCGCTGATATCATTTCCGGAAAGAAGAGCATACCATAAAAGTCCTACTGCGTAGCGTGAAATTCCCAGGGAAAGGTGTAAACTGTCGCGGTGCGTGTTATTAATTCCATTTGCGATAAGCTTTTGCAAAAGCTCGCCCGACTTTATAATAAACTCTGCGTTTACATCCTTTGCGGCTTTGTTATATGCCTCCTCAAGGTCGAGGAACATATCTCTTTGATCTGTATATTTTTCTGTGTGCTCAAGCTTTGGACTGCCTTGTTTATACGCCCATGTCTGATGAATCAGTATTTTTGCCTTGGGGCACAATTTTCTGATATATGCACAAAGCTCTGTAAGATAGGGCTGATATGTATCATAATCAAAGCTAAAGTGGCTTGCCTGCTGGAGCGTTATGTAATCCCAGCTTCGGTTTAAAAGTGCTTCCTTAAGCGATACATCAAAGCCTGTGATTTCTCCATTAAATTCAAGACCGTAAACCGCTCCTTCGCTATGCATATTTCGGAAGTGGCGTTCCAACGGACACCCGCCTATGAAAAGATTTGCTACTTTTAAATCAAAACCGTCACTGCGTGCAATGCGGTGGAGATAGCGTGTAGCATCCTGCGAAAAACTGTTACCGATGGCAAGAATATTCATACTCAAATCCCCCTTTTAAATGTTTCCCTATTATTATAGCACATAATAGAAAAAAAGCAATTATTTTCTCCTTATAAGATTTAAAAATGTTTCCGAAGCGAGGGACAGGGGAGTATTACGTAAATATGCACAGCCGAGGCTTCTTGGGGGCATTGGCGGCTCAAGCTTCATAGGAAGGACAAGCCCACGATCGATGCTCTCTCTTGAAAATTCTTCAATTACGCAGGAAACGCCGAGGTCAATTGATGCAAATCGTATAAGTAGATCATGTGCAGCGATTTCAATCTGCGGCTCTAATGTGATTCCCCTATCCTTAAACTGTTTATTAAGATAATGACGGGATGATGAATTATCTTCAAGAAGAATAAGCGGTTCCTGAGCAATGTCTTTCCACGAATAACTTCGCTTCAATGCGTGCTTCGGGCTGCATACAAAAATATCGTGTATTTCAAAACATGGCTCAATGCAAAGCTCATCATCCGATATAGGCATATTGACAAAAGCAAGCTCGGCTTTGCCCTCTTTAACGAGTTGAAGCATCTGATGCGAGTATGAATTTGCCATTTCTATACGGATTTCGGGATAAGTTGCATGAAACTGTTCAAGATAAGGAAGCAGGTAATGGCTTGTGATTGTGTCACCTGCGGCGATGGTAAGCGAGCCGCTGTCTAAATGATGAAGCCGTGCAAGGAGTGTTTCACCCTGCGAGATTGCCTGCATGGCACTTTCCACTTTTTGAAACAGAAGCTCGCCCTCCTTTGTTAAGGCTACGCCACGTCTGGAACGCACAAAAAGGACTGCATTTAAATCGGCTTCAAGCTGATGAATACATTGTGATATTGCCGACTGTGATATATACAGGTGCTTGGCTGCCTTTGAGAATGATTGATGGAGTGCTGTTTCATAAAAAATCCGATAATAGTCGAGCTTTGTTTTCATATAAGTTCTCCTTATAACAGTAGTAAGTATTATCTACTTTACTAATGATGATATTTGTATTATAATAACAGTGTAATAAAAAGTCAAGTTCTTTTGGAGGGATTTAAATGGCAATAAAGGAAAGAAGAGTAGGTACAGTTTCAAGAGGCATACGCTGCCCTATTATAAGAGAGGGCGATGACCTTGCTTCAATCGTTGCAACAAGCGTCCTTGAAGCTGCCGAATGTGAGGGTTTTGAACTTCGTGACCGTGATGTTATTTCCATGACAGAATCAATCGTTGCGAGAGCACAGGGAAATTATGTTACTGTTGATAATATTGCACAGGATGTTAAGGAAAAGCTTGGCGGCGGTACTGTCGGCGTTATTTTCCCCATTCTTTCAAGAAATCGTTTTTCGATTTGCTTAAAAGGTATAGCAAAGGGTGCAAAAAAGGTTGTTCTTATGCTTAGCTATCCCTCTGATGAAGTAGGAAACAAGCTCGTGACCGACGACCAGATTGATGCATCGGGAATTAACCCTTATTCCGATGTTCTTTCCCTTGAGCGTTATCGTGAAGCATTCGGTTATAACAAGCACGAGTTCACAGGTGTTGATTATGTTGAGTATTATGGCGACCTTGTACGCGAGTGCGGTGCAGAGGTAGAATTTGTATTTGCGAATCAGGCAAAAGCAATTCTTGATTATACTGATTGCATTATTAACTGTGATATTCACACCAGAGCAAGGACAAAGCGTATCCTCAAAGAAAACGGTGCTAAAATCGTTTGCGGCTTTGATGAAATTATGAATAAGCCCATAGACGGTAGCGGATATAACGAAAAATATGGTCTTCTCGGTTCAAATAAATCAACTGAAGAAAGCATTAAGCTTTTCCCCAGAGAATGTAAAGACCTTGTTCTTGACGTTCAGAAGAAAATTCTTGATGCTACGGGAAAGCATGTAGAAGTTATGGTTTATGGTGACGGTGCATTCAAAGACCCACAGGGAAAAATCTGGGAGCTTGCAGATCCGGTTGTTTCTCCCGCATTCACCGACGGACTTATCGGCACTCCCAATGAAATTAAGCTTAAATATCTTGCAGATAATGATTTTAAAGATCTTAGCGGTGATGCTTTGAAAGAAGCTATTTCCGAGAGAATCAAATCAAAGGCTGATAATCTTGTAGGTAATATGGCATCACAGGGTACAACCCCCCGTCAGATTACAGACCTTATCGGTTCTCTTTGCGACCTTACCAGCGGCAGCGGTGACAAGGGTACTCCCGTTGTTCTTGTACAGGGCTATTTCGATAATTTGGCAGACTAATTTAATAAGATTTATGAAAAAAGTGTGATATTTAATCACACTTTTTTCTCCTCTCAGGGTTCGATTCCCCGTAGGCTGAATAGAAATAAATCCACACGCCGAAAGGCGTATTTCACATTGCAGAGCAATATTTCACGCCCGAAGGGCATTTCACAAATCCTGCAAGGATTTATTTCATTGAAAAAAGCACCGACAAAGTCGATGCTTTTTTCTGGTGACCCCACGGGGAATCGAACCCCGGTCTTCGCCGTGAGAGGGCGACGTCCTAGGCCGCTAGACTATGGGGCCGTTTTTTGACTGCCTGTTTATTATAATATGAAAAATCTGTATTGTCAACAATTTTTTTTATTCTTTTTTTTATTATCTTTTAATTTAATTTATATTCTTGCAATTTAATACAATTAATGGTAAAATAGTCCTTGTTGTCAAAGGAGATGCATTATATGAAAGAACTTAAACCGATGCTGTTTACTTCAATGA
Source organism: Clostridia bacterium (assembly GCA_017451505.1). Lineage (GTDB taxonomy): Bacteria > Bacillota > Clostridia > UMGS1883 > UMGS1883 > UMGS1883. The sequence continues at coordinate 19,380 of JAFTOF010000009.1, forward strand.
AAAATTATAGCAAAGAGAAATTAATTAAGGATATTATCGCAGGAATTATAGTTGCTATAATAGCACTTCCGCTTTCGATAGCCTTGGCACTTGCCTCCGGTGTAGGACCGCAGGAGGGTATATATACTGCTATTGTTGCAGGTTTTATTATATCGCTTTTAGGCGGAAGCAATGTGCAGATTGCAGGACCTACAGCAGCATTTGCTACTATCGTTGCAGGAATTGTTGCGAAAAATGGAATGGAAGGGCTTGCTCTTGCTACGATAATGGCAGGTATCATCCTTATTCTTATGGGTGTTTTTAAGCTGGGAAGTCTTATAAAATTCATTCCCTACACAATTACCACGGGATTTACTGCCGGTATTGCTGTAACAATACTTATTGGTCAGTTTAAAGATTTCTTCGGTGTAACATACAAAGCAGGGGAGAAGCCTGTTGAAACCATGGAAAAACTTGAAGTGTTCTTTGAAAACATTTCAACGGTAAATATTCAGGCTCTTATTATCGGAATTATCAGCCTTGCGATTCTCATAATATGGCCTCGCATCAGTAAAAAGATACCGGGCTCACTTATTGCTGTGGTAATTGGAGTTCTGATTGTACAGCTTCTTGGTATGGATGTTCCCACAATAGGTAAGCTCTATACCGTGGAAAGTAAGCTTCCTTCGTTTACGCTTCCCAAGATTGATATTCATATGGTTAAAACTCTTTTACCCGATGCTTTTACAATAGCAATTCTGGCGGCAATAGAATCGCTCCTCTCATGTGTTGTTGCGGATGGTATGACAAACAGCAAGCATCGCTCCAATGCAGAGCTTGTTGCTCAGGGCCTCGGTAATATGGGAAGTGCCTTCTTTGGAGGAATTCCTGCAACGGGTGCCATAGCACGTACGGCGGCAAATATTAAAAACGGCGGCAGCACACCCGTTTCGGGCATGGTTCACGCGGCGGTGCTTCTTTTGGTATTGGTGCTTCTGATGCCATATGCAGCTATGATTCCTATGCCTACAATTGCAGCAATTCTTTTTATGGTTGCATATAATATGTGCCAGTGGAGACAGTTTGTCCGCCTCATAAAAACAGCTCCTAAGAGTGACATATCAGTTCTTGTAATTACGTTTGTTCTGACGGTTGTGTTCGACCTTGTTATAGCAATTGAGATCGGCTTTGTTCTTGCGTGCCTTCTCTTTATGAAACGTATGAGCGATGAAACAGGGGTGCAGGGCTGGAAATATCCCGAGAAGGATACTGACGATAGCGAAAAGCTTAAAATTCTTCCCGAAAATATTCGTGTATATGAAATTACGGGGCCGTTATTCTTTGGTGCGGCAGACCGCCTTGCAGATATCAGTGTGGAGGAGCATATAAGCTGTATTATCGTAAGAATGCGTAGTGTGCCTGCTATCGATGCCACTGCAATGAATACCCTTGAGGAGCTTTACGAGCGTTGCAGAGAAAACGGCATTACACTTATCTTCTCACATGTAAATGAACAACCATTGCGTGTAATGGATAAGGCAGGCTTTATTGATAAAGTAGGAAGACAAAACTTTTGTGACCACATAGACAATGCAATAGTGGTTGCAAATCAGATAGTCGCAGAATAATTTTTTTACTTCGTTTAAAGGAGGTGGCGAAAATGCCATTAAAAAAATATAAAAGCAAAGTAATTTTTATGGGATTGTCCCGATGTAAGAAAAGGGCATACGGACAAGGGACAACTTCGCCGCCTGTTTCTTCTTTGTAACTTGATTCGTTACTAAAATAAAATTTATTAACAAAGGAGAAAAAATTATGTGGTTTATATTCGCTTTACTCACGGCTATTTTGTGGGGTGTTGCTGAACTTTTTTATAAAAAAGGTGCACTGCAACATGAAAAATTCTCGCATTTAAAAATCTGTATTTGTGTAGGTATCGTAATGGGGATACACGCAATTTTCACACTGCTTACACAGGATATTAATTACAACCCCGTTAATCTTATCAAATACCTTCCGGTATCAATGCTGTATATTGTATCTATGGCTTTTTCCTATTTCGGTATGCGTTTTATTGAAGAATCCATATCAGACCCTATCGAAAACACCTCAGGTGCAATGTGCTCACTGCTCTGTGTTATCTTCTTAAAAGAAACACTTTCATTACCGGCGGTAATTGCTGTAATCCTTATGCTTATAGGTGTTCTCGGTGTTGGAATCCTTGAAAACAAGGGAGATACGGTAAGGAAAAGAACACTGGGCAAAAAAATGGCTATAATTGCGTTTTGTATGCCATTTGTGTACGCTATACTCGATGCAGTAGGCACTTTCGCAGATGCTTTTTATCTTGACGATGTGGCAACTACACCACTTATCGGCGTAACAGGAGATACGCTCGAGGCAGTGGCAAACACCAGTTATGAGCTTACCTTTGCAATAGTAGCACTTATCTTATTTGTATTTATGAAAACAAAGAAGGTTGAGTTCGGCTCAATTCCAAAACAAAAAGATAAGTTTCTCGCTGCAATATTTGAAACTGCAGGACAGTTTACATATGTATATGCACTGAGCGGAAATGGTGCGGTTGCAGCACCGATACTTTCATCGGGATGTATCGTGGCACTGCTTCTTTCAAGAATTTTCCTTAAAGAAAAGCTCACACCAATGAAATATATGTTTATCTCAATTGTAATCCTTGGCGTACTTATGCTGGCTGTAGTAGAGGGTCCGTAATATAGATATATCTAAACACCAAAATTGTAAAAAAACATAAATCAAGGTTGACAAAAATGATAAGTTAAGATAAAATATAGACAGTATTACATAATTCGGGAGGAAAAATTGATGAAAACATTGGAAAAAATGAAAAAGATGACCGGTCGTTACGGCATCGCATGTGCAATTTTTGCATTTATCTTGCTTGTAATGCAGTTTTTACCCTACTGGAGCTATACCACAGGCTCTTATAAAGAGGCAGGTAAGCCTGTTACAATCGAAACAAGTGCAGGTCAGTGGGAATTCATAACAAGAGATATGCTTGCTGCAAGAAGAACCGGTGATGAAAGTGTTAAAGCAGAGGAAAAGGTTGAAAAGTCATATTCTCCTTTTAGCTATGTTTGGAATAACTTCCGTGACACTGAATTCCTTGAGTATCTTTCCTATGAGTGCAATGAGGTTGTAAACTTCTCCGCACTTCTTACACCTAATGTTATCATTCTTTTGTCAGCACTTGTTACAGTATTGATTAACGCAATTAAGTGTAATTCTGCATTAGGTGCCGCAGTAGCAATGATATGCGGAGGTGCAGGTGTTGTTACATTCTTCTTATCAGCTCCTTTCATGACAGGTAATTCTGTAATGTGGCTTATTCAGCTTGTTTCAAGCATTGCTTTGGTTCTTACAGCTGTATTGAAGCTTCTCACAGCAATCCGTGCAAAGGAACGTCAGGAAGTATTAGACGAGCTTGCTTAATTAAATCAATGTAAACACCGTGCAGGATTTCCTGCACGGTGTTTTATGTCAAGAAAAATTTAGAAATTCTTCTTGACATAGAGGGCGGACTGTGTTATTATATAGCAGTAACCGCGTAGAAAAGGTATTAAATGCGTTTTACGCAACCTTAATAGCGAGTCTGTATAAACGGGAGGTGCAACAAATGTACGCAGTAATTAAGACCGGCGGCAAGCAGTATCAGGTTAAGGTTGGTGACGTTCTCTTCGTTGAAAAGCTTGAAGGCGAAGCAGGCACAGAAATCAAATTTGATCAGGTTCTTGCAATCGGTGACGAAGGTAAGTTTACAGCAGGTGCTCCTACAGTTGAGGGTGCTACTGTATCTGCTAAGGTTCTCAGCCAGACAAAGGGCAAGAAGATTATCGTTTTCAAGATGAAGCCTAAAAAAGGTTACAGAAACAAGAACGGTCATCGTCAGCCTTACACAAAGGTTGAAATCACAGCAATCAATGCGTAATTATGATTAAGTTTACTACGGTAAAGAATACCGAAGGTAAAATCACACAGTTTACTGTGGACGGGCACAGCGGTTATGCCGAATGCGGCAGTGATATTGTATGTGCGTCTGTTTCTTCTGCTGTGTGGCTTACCATTAACGGCATTGAAAAACAAAACCTTGCACAGCTTACATATGAGGAGCGTGACGGTTTTGTAAATTGCATTATTTCAGACACTCGTCAGGAAGGTGCAGACATACTGATTAACTCACTTGTGATGTTTATCTCGGAGCTTTCCGGTCAGTATGGTGAATTTTTGAAATTTACACAGAATTAATTCTGTAGCTATTTATTCGGAAGGAGTGAAATTATAATGTTCGCATTGAATATTCAGTTGTTCGCTCACAAAAAGGGTGTTGGTTCTACAAAGAACGGTCGTGACAGTGAGTCTAAGCGTCTTGGTGCAAAGCGTGCCGACGGTCAGGCAGTACTTGCCGGAAACATCCTCGTTCGTCAGAGAGGAACTAAAATTCATCCCGGTATCAATGTAGGTATTGGTAGCGATGATACCTTGTATGCTCTTGTTGACGGAAAAGTTAAGTTCGAGCGTAAGGGCAAGGATAAGAAGCAGGTAAGTGTTTACCCTGCATAAGTCAAAAAATTAAAGCTCGGAATTTTTCCGAGCTTTTTTAATTTTTTTTGTATTATTTTCTCAAACGGTTAAAGAGGTGACAATATGTTTGCAGATATAGCACAAATAACAGTTAAAGCAGGAAACGGCGGCAATGGCCTTGTTTCCTTTCATAGAGAAAAATACGTTCCTGACGGCGGCCCCGATGGTGGTGACGGCGGAAAAGGCGGAAATATAGTTTTTAAAGCTGATAAAACCCTTACAACTCTTGTCGACTTTGCTCATAAAAAGGTGTTTACCGCCAGAAATGGCGAGGATGGGAAAGCACGTCGCTCCTCAGGCAGAAAAGGTGAAGACCTCTATATCTATGTGCCTGTTGGTACAGTTATAAAAGACGCTAAGAGCGGCAGAGTAATGAAGGATATGTCCGAAAACGAAGAAGAATTTATTGCCGCACATGGCGGAAACGGCGGTTGGGGCAATGTGCATTTTGCAACTGCTACACGTCAAACACCAAAGTTTGCAAAAGACGGAATTCGCGGACAGGAAAGGGAGCTTATATTAGAACTTAAGCTTATTGCGGACGTAGGGCTTGCAGGCTTTCCTAATGTGGGAAAATCCACCCTTCTTTCTGCGGTAAGTGCCGCACGGCCCAAAATTGCAAACTACCATTTTACAACTCTCGAACCTAATTTGGGTGTCGTAAAAATGGGCGAGGGGAAGAGCTTTGTTATGGCTGATATCCCCGGTCTTATTGAGGGTGCACACGAGGGAATAGGCCTGGGGCATGAATTTCTCAGGCATATTGAGCGTACACGTCTTATTGTTCATATTGTAGATGTGTCGGGAACAGAGGGTAGAAATCCCATTGATGACTTTGAAAAGATAAATAATGAGCTTTCACTTTACAGTAAATCGCTCTCTGAGCGTCCTCAGATTGTTGCGGCGAACAAAATTGATGTAATCACAGATCCGAAGCTTTTGGAGGATTTCAGAAAATATATTGAGGATAAGGGACTTAAGCTTTTTGAAATAAGTGCCGCTGCACATATTGGAACAAAAGAGCTTATTAATTACGTTTCAAAGCTCCTTGATACCTTAGAGCCTGTAGAGATTTACGAGGCAGATTTTGTGGAAGAGGATTTTTCAGAGGAGCCATTCACACTGCGAAAAGAAGGCGATACCTATGTGGTGGAAGGGCCTTATATTGAAAAGCTTCTCCGTCATTCCAATTTTGAAGATGCTGAAAGTATGCAGTACTTCCAGCTTGCACTTCGCAGAAAGGGCATAATTGATGCTCTCGAAAATTTAGGATGCGGTGAGGGTGACCCCGTCCGTATGTATGAACTTGAATTTGACTATACAGAATAGGGTGAGGAAAATGTTATCATCTAAACAGCGTGCGTATTTACGCAGTCTTGCAAATAAAGAAAACGCTATTTTCCAGATAGGAAAAAGCGGAATAAGCGACGAGATTTTAACCGAACTTGATATAGTTTTGGAAAAGCGTGAGCTTATAAAAATAACCGTGCTTGAAACGGCATTTATGTCAACACGTACTGCATGTGAAGCAATTTGCGAAGAAATCGGTGCCGAGCCTGTGCAGTGCATTGGAAATAAGGTTGTTATTTACCGTATGGCAAGGGAGAAAGGCAATCGCAAAATTGTACTTCCGAAATGAGGAAATATTATGAAAATCGGATTGTTTGGCGGAGCATTCAACCCTGTTCATAACGGACACATGGCAGTAGCGTATGCGGCACTTAATGAAATAAAGCTTGACCGCATAATCTTTATTCCTACGGGTAATGCTCCTCATAAAAAGGAAACACAGGTATCCCGCGAGGACAGGTATAATATGCTTTTGGAGATAGCTGCGTCGGAGGAAAAATTCTCGGTCAGCGATTATGAAATTAATCGTACTGAGGTAAACTATAGTGCAAATACAGCAGAACACTTTAGAACACTTTATCCTGATGATGAGCTATATTTCATAATCGGCGATGATTCCTACAATCAACTTAATACATGGTTTGAACCACACAGGATTTTAAATGTGTGCACACTGCTTGTTTTTCCCAGAGAGGGAGCAGTTGTGAAGCCTCCTGCCGTGGAAATTCCCATGCCAAAGGTTCCGATTTCGTCAAGTGAAATAAGAAATCGAATAAAGATTGGAAAAGATTGCAGAAACTTATTGCCAAAATCGGTTTTTGATTATATAATAAAAAGAAAACTGTATGGATTTACGGATGCGAATTGAGGGGTTTTCCTTGACAGAGAATGAAATAATAGAAAAACTTAAAGCAACACAAAAGGAACGCAGGTTTAATCATACGCTGGGAGTAATGGGGGAGGCAGTACGTCTTGCTCCGCTTTTTGGTGTGGATGAGGAAAAAGCCCGCCGAGCCGCCTTGCTCCACGATTGTGCAAAAAATCTTGACGAAGCAAGCGGAGAGGACTTTTATATAATATGTAAGCGTTATGGTGTAACTTTGGACGATTGTGCAAAGAGTGAAAAGGCACTTGTGCATGCGTATTTGGGAGCTGCTGTTGCTTATAAGGATTTTGGAATTGATGACAATGAAATTTTAGAGGCGATTTATTATCATACCACAGGCAGAGCTAATATGACGCCTCTTGAAAAGCTTATATATATAGCAGATATGACAGAGCCGGGAAGAACTATTGAACAGGCGGCAGAAATAAGAAGGCTTGTTGAGTTTAACATTGATGAAGCATTAATTTATGCCATTGGATGCTCAATTAAGCACGTAATCCGAAAGGGCACGCTTATTCATCCCGATTCGGTTCATGCACTTAATTATCTTATATCGCATAGGAGGGACAAGTCTTGACAGATTTGGAAAAAGTACACAAGCTTGCGGAAATATTAGATAGTAAAAAAGGGCGTAATATTATAGCTCTTGACCTAAAAGGTGCTACAATAATCTCAGATTATTTTGTAATCTGCTCTGCAGGCTCACCTGCACAGATGCACGCACTGTATGAAGCGGCATGTGAAGAAATGGCAAAGATTGACTCTCCTCCCGTAAGGAGCGAGGGAATGAAAAACCCCGATTGGGCACTTGTGGATTTCGGCGGAGTGATGCTCCATATTTTCAGCATGCAAATGCGTGACTTTTACGGTCTTGACAATTTATGGGCAGAAGCTGAGAAAATTGAAATCAATACAATAGATGAAGTTTGATAAATTACGCTTAGAAAGGACCTGAAACATAATGGAATATAATTTTAAGGCGATTGAACAAAAATGGCAGAAATATTGGGAGGATAATAATTCTTTTAAGGCAGAAAACAACTCGGAAAAACCTAAGTTTTATGCCCTTGTAGAATTTCCGTACCCCTCGGGAAGCGGTATGCACGTAGGTCATATCAAGGCATACAGCGGTCTTGAAGTTGTTTCAAGAAAGAGAAGACTTCAGGGCTATAACGTACTTTTTCCCATAGGCTTTGACGCATACGGTCTGCCTACAGAGAATACCGCAATTAAGACAGGTGTTCATCCCAGAGAAGTTACCGACAAAAATATCGTTAAGTTTACAAGTCAGCTTAAGCGTGTAGGCTTTTCTTTCGATTGGTCAAGAGTTATCGACACCACAGATGAGGGCTATTATAAGTGGACACAGTGGATTTTTCTTAAAATGTTTGAAAAAGGTCTTGTTTTCCGTGATAAAACACTGGTTAACTATTGCCCCAGCTGTAAGGTTGTCCTTTCTAACGAGGATTCACAGGGAGGAAAGTGCGATATCTGTCACAGTGACATTGTGCAGAAAACAAAGGAAGTTTGGTATTTAAGAATTACCGAGTACGCTGACAAGCTTCTGGAAGGCCTTGAAACTGTTGACTACCTTCCCAATATTAAGCTTCAGCAGAAAAACTGGATTGGTAAGAGTGAGGGTGCTTTCGTTAATTTCCCCATTAAGGAAAATGATGAAAAGCTCCGTGTTTATACAACCCGTCCCGATACCCTTTACGGGGTAACGTTTATGGTTATTGCTCCAGAGCATCCCATAATTGAAAAGTATAAGGCTTCAATTGCTAACTTTGATGAGCTTGAAGCATATAAAAAAGAATGTGCAAAGAAGAGCGAATTTGAAAGAACTCAGCTTGTAAAAGACAAAACAGGCGTTAAAATTCAGGGGCTTACAGCAATTAACCCCATTACTGAAAAAGAAATCCCCATCTATATATCCGATTATGTAATGATGGGCTACGGCACAGGTGCTATTATGGCTGTGCCTGCACACGACACTCGTGACTATGATTTTGCAAAGAAATTCGGTATCGACATTATTGAAGTTATAAAAGGCGGAGATATTTCCAAAGAAGCCTACACAGGCGACGGAGAAATGATTAATTCCGACCTTCTTAACGGAATTAAGACCAAGCAGGAAGCAATCAGTAAAATGCTTGAAATCTTAAAGGAAAAGAACTGCGGTGAAAAGGGTGTTCAGTACAAAATGAAGGATTGGGCATTCAACCGTCAGAGATATTGGGGAGAGCCTATTCCCATTGTTCACTGCCCCGACTGCGGTATGGTTCCCGTTCCCTACGATGAACTTCCGTTAAGACTTCCGCCTGTTGATAATTTTGAACCCGGACAGGACGGAGAAAGCCCTCTTGCAAAGATTGAATCCTTTGTTAACTGCACTTGTCCTAAGTGCGGAAAGAAGGCAAGAAGAGAGACCGATACCATGCCTCAGTGGGCAGGTTCATCGTGGTATTTCCTCCGTTATTGCGACCCCAATAATACAGAGGAATTTGCATCACAGGAAGCACTCAAATATTGGATGAACGTTGACTGGTACAACGGCGGTATGGAGCATGTTACCAGACATATGATTTACTCACGCTTCTGGCATAAGTTCCTTTATGATTTAGGACTTGTTCCCACAAGCGAGCCATACGCAAAGAGAACTGCTCAAGGACTTATTTTAGGACCTGACGGTGATAAGATGAGTAAGAGTAAGGGTAATGTTGTTGACCCCAACGATGTTGTTGATGTATATGGTGCAGATGTTTTAAGAGCATATGTTCTCTTTATGGGTGACTATGAGCAGGCAGCTCCCTGGAACGAAAGCAGTATGAAAGGTTGTAAGAGATTCCTTGACAGAGTTTGGGAGCTTCATACAAAGCTTATCGACGGGGACAGCTATCGTGATGAGCTTACAAGCAGTATGCATAAGACAATCAAGAAGGTTTCAAACGACATTGAGAGCATGAAGTTTAACACTGCACTTGCCGCTCTTATGACTCTTGTAAATAAAATTTATGAAGTAGGAAATGTGAACAAGGCTGAATATAAAACGCTTCTTACACTGCTTAATCCTTTTGCTCCGCATATGACAGAAGAGCTTTACAGCGAACTTTTTGGAGAAATTCTTTCCAAGGGTAATTGGGTAGATTATGACGAAGCACTTTGCATTGATTCTACCATTGAAATCGTTGTACAGATTAATGGCAGAGTAAAGGCGAAAATGATGGTTGATGCTAACATCAAGCGTGAAGATATGGAAAAAGCGGCAATGGAAAATGATGAAATTAAGGAGCTTATCGGCTCACAAAGCGTTGTTAAAGTGATTGCCGTTCCCGGAAAGCTTGTAAACATTGTTGTTAAATAAAAAGCACAAATATAAAAGGACTGAAAAATATGAATTATAAAAGTACCCGTGATAACAGTATAGAGGTAAAAAGCTCCGAGGCTATTGCAAAAGGTCTTTCTCCCGAGGGAGGACTTTTTGTTCCGGAAAGCATACCTACAGTTTCTCTTACAAATATTAAGTATATGGCAGATATGTCATATACGCAGCGTGCCAAGGAAATTTTGGGACGTTTCCTTACGGATTTTACAGAAGATGAGCTTGAAAATTGTATAGCAGCGGCATATACAAAAGAAAAATTTGAAACGAACAGTATTGCCCCTGTTTACAAAATGAATGATTCACAATATGTTTTAGAACTGTGGCATGGTCCCACCTGTGCATTTAAGGATATGGCACTTCAGATTCTTCCGCATCTTCTTACAACCTCTGTTAAGAAGCTTGGAATTGACCGCGAAACCGTTATTCTCGTTGCTACAAGCGGCGATACAGGAAAAGCGGCACTTGAGGGCTTCAAGGACGTTGCCGGAACAAAGATTATAGTATTCTTCCCTGACGAAGGAGTAAGCCAGATTCAGCGTCTTCAGATGTGTACTCAGGAAGGTAAGAATGTATTTGTAAGTGCCGTTAACGGAAATTTTGACGATGCACAAAATGGTGTAAAGGCAATCTTTACGGATAAGGAATATGAGAATGAACTTCTTTCCGAAAAGAAAGCACTTTCATCAGCCAATTCCATTAACTGGGGCAGACTTGTTCCTCAGATTGTTTACTATTTCTCCGCATACTGTGACATGGTAAAGGCAGAGGAAATTGAATGTGGCGATGAAGTTAATGTTTGTGTGCCCACAGGTAATTTTGGAAATATCTTAGCGGCTTACTATGCAAAATGTATGGGACTTCCCATTAAAAAGCTCATTTGTGCTTCAAACAAAAATAATGTGCTCACAGATTTTATAAATACAGGTGTATATGACAGAAACCGTGAGTTTTATGTAACTACATCACCTTCAATGGATATTCTCATATCTTCAAACCTTGAAAGGCTTCTGTATATGATTTCAGGAGGAAATGATTCTCTTGTTAAAGGTTATATGACAGAGCTTAAAGAAAACGGAAAATACGCCGTAAGTGATGAAATCAAAGAAGAAATCAAGAAGAATTTCTATGGAGGATGTGCCGATGATGAAAAGTGTGCAAAGACAATCAGCGATACTTACGAGAAATTCGGCTATGTGACTGATACTCACACGGCAGTTGCAGTTGCAGTTCATAATGAATATGTTAAAGAAACAGGCGACGAAACCAAAACCATCATTGCATCTACTGCAAGTCCGTTTAAATTTAACGGAGCTGTTCTTTCAGCACTCGGAAATGAGGAGCAGGTGGCAGAGCTTGATGAGTTCAGACTTCTGGATAAGCTTGCAGAGGATTACGAGCTTCGTGTTCCCGCATCGCTTAAATCCTTGGAAGAAAAGGAAATTCGCTTTGAGGTTGTATGTGACAAAAATCAGATGAAAGCAGTTATAAACGAATTCCTTAAAAACTAGCGTGACAGTAGATATGTAAGGCTGATGTATTATTAAAACCATTAACTCAAAACAATTGTACAGTGCGAGCTGTTCCCTTGTAATGGTAATACATCAGCCTTTTAGAATTAGAATGATGAAATAAAACAGACCTTCGTTGTTTAATTTCATCTTTTACCGATGATTTACATCATCAGCTTAGAATGCTATCAGTTACAGCATTCTTTTTTGGAAAAGGTTTCGCAACCTGTTTCCGAAACTTTGTTTGCATCGCGGCCGCCAACCATAATATGATCGGCCATACACTCGTTATCAGTGTTGTGATGCACACAGTTTGTGACAACGCATTTTACGCCGCCTAAGGGTTTGTCTGAGTTTGTGCAAGACATCTTTATCACTCCTGACCTAATTTGTAACGCTTAGTATTAAGTACAAATTACATTCGTTCTTAATGCAAAGCTTACAGTCGTATTGTGTGTATTTATATTAATTATATTCGGAGAAAATTATGGCAATTTTTGCACTTAGCGATCTCCATTTACCTTTGGGAATAGATAAGCCTATGGATATTTTCGGGGTAAGATGGGACAATTATGTTGAAAAAATTGAATACGAATGGAAAAGAACTGTTTCTGAGGAAGATTATGTTATTATAAATGGTGATTTAAGCTGGGCAACCTACCTTTCTGAGTCCTTGGCTGATTTTAAGTTTGTAGAATCTCTTCCGGGGAAAAAGCTTATTTCAAAAGGGAATCACGACTATTGGTGGGAAACAATTACCAAGATGAACGCTTTTCTTGAAGAAAATGATATTAAAAGCGTAACCTTTATGCAGAATAATGCAGTTTTGTGTGACGGTGTTGCAGTCTGCGGTGCAAAGGGATGGATTTCCCCATCTGACAAGGCTTTTAAAAAGGATGATGAAAAAATCTACCGCAGGGAGCTTATAAGGCTTGAAACCTCTCTTAAAGCAGCAGCGGAGCTTTCGGATACAATCATTGCGGCACTTCATTATCCGCCTGATGATAATTATATGGAGGTTATAAATAAATATAACGTAGTAAGGTGCGTTTTTGGTCATTTGCACGGCAAAAGGGCAGAGGATTTCAGACTTTATGACCAAAAATATGCCCTTGTCAGTGCTGATTTTCTAAAATTTGCACCAAAACGCATAATTTAGGCGGAAATATTCAAAAAACACTTGCAAAAAGCATAAAAATATGATATAAATATGATTTGATGTGAGCTTTATACATATAGATAGTATATTGCTTGGAACAATAGGAGGAAACGAGTATGAAGGTATTGAAAGTTGAACAGCGTGAAGACAAGAGAATGTATCTTGAAATCGAAATTGACAGTGCTAAATTCGAAGAAGCTATGGATAAGAGCTACAGAAAGAATGTTAAGCAGATTAACATCCCCGGCTTCAGAAAGGGTAAAGCACCCAGAAAAATTATTGAAAAATATTACACCGAGGCAGTTTTTTATGACGATGCAATTAATTTTGCAGTGCCCGATGCATATGATAAAGCAGTTGAGGAAAGCGGTATTGAGCCTGTTGAAATGCCTGAAATCGACATCGTTAAGCTTGAAAAGGGCGAAAACTTTGTATTCAGTGCACTTGTAACAGTTCGCCCCGAAGTAACTCTTGGCGATTACAAGGGTATAACAGCGGAAAAAGATGTCAATACTGTAACAGATGAAGAAGTAGATGCCGATATTAAGAGAATGCAGGAAAATGCTGCAAGCATTTCCACTCTTACAGAGGGAACTATTGAAATGGGCGATAAGGTTGACCTTGACTTTGAAGGCTTTGTTGATGACGTGGCTTTTGAAGGCGGTAAGGGCGAGCATTACAGCCTTGTTCTCGGTTCAAACAGCTTCATTCCCGGATTTGAGGAGCAGATTGCAGGTAAGACAATCGGCGAAGATTTTGATGTAAACGTTACTTTCCCTGAGGAATATCATTCAGAAGAGCTTAAGGGTAAGGCAGCAGTATTTAAGTGTAAGGTTCACTCTGTTGAAAAGAAGAACCTTCCCGAACTTGATGATGAATTTGCTAAGGACGTAAGCGAATTTGACACTCTCAAAGAGCTTCGCGAAGACTCCAAGGCTAAGCTTGAAAAGGCTAAGGAAGCACAGGCACAGCGTCAGTTTGAAGATGCAGTGGTTGACATCGCTGTTGACAACGCATCTGTTGAAATTCCCGAGTGCATGATTAAGAGCCAGATTGATAATCAGATTCAGGATATTGCATACAGACTTCAGAGTCAGGGAATGCCCCTTGAGCAGTACCTTCAGTACACAGGTATGACAATGGAAGCTCTTCGTGAGCAGCTTAAGGAAACAGCTCAAAAGGCTGTTAAGACACAGCTCGTTCTCGCTGAAATTGCAAAGACTGAAAACGTAGAGGTTTCCGAGGAAGACGTTGAGGCAGAATTTAAGAAAATGGCAGAAATGTACGGCATGGAAGTAGATAAGGTTAAGGAGCTTATGGGTGCGAACCTTGATGCTCTTAAGGCTGACCTTAAGACTCAGAAGACAATTGCCGTTATCGTAGACGCAGCTAAAGTAGGTAAGGCTAAAAAGACCGCAGCAAAGAAGCCTGCCGCTAAAAAAGCAGAAGATGGCGAAAAGAAGCCTGCTGCAAAGAAAACTACAACTGCGAAGAAGACAACTGCAAAGAAGGCAGAAGATGGCGAAAAGAAGCCCGCTGCAAAGAAGACAACAACAGCAAAGAAGCCTGCTGCGAAGAAGACAGCGGCAAAGAAAGATGCTGAATAATTACTAAAGAAGAAAAATTTTGAAAGAGGAGGATGCAATATGAGTTTAGTTCCATATGTAATTGAACAGACAGGACAGGGAGAAAGATCTTATGACATTTTCTCAAGACTTTTAAAGGACAGAATTATTTTCTTTGGTGACGAAGTAAATGATCAGACGGCAAGTATCATCGTGGCACAGATGCTTTTCCTTGAAAGCGAAGACCCCGATAAGGATATAATGCTTTACATCAACAGCCCCGGCGGAAGTATAACAGCCGGAATGGCAATTTATGATACCATGAACTACATCAAGTGCGATGTATCTACAATTTGTGTGGGTATGGCGGCAAGTATGGGTGCATTCCTTCTTTCAGCCGGTACAAAGGGCAAGAGGCTTGCTCTTCCCAACAGTGAAATTATGATTCATCAGCCCTTGGGCGGTATGCAGGGTCAGGCAACGGATATTAAAATTCACGCTGACAGAATAATCCGCATGAAGGATAAGTTAAATACAATCCTCAGCGAAAACACAGGCCGTCCCTTGGAGGAAATTGTACGCGATACCGAGCGTGATAATTTTATGTCAGCACAGGGTGCCCTTGATTATGGATTAATTGACAGAATCATAACTGCGAGATAAAAGACAAGAAAAATCGTTTTTGTCTAAAAAAGGCTACGATAATTCGTAGCCTTTTTCAAAGCCCATTTGAAAGGATTGATTCATTTGTCAAAAAACGAAGAAAAACAGATACGATGCTCTTTCTGCGGAAAAACTCAAGATGAAGTTAACAGACTTATTGCCGGCCCCGGTGTATATATTTGTGATGAATGTATAGAGGTCTGCTTTGAAATACTCGATGGTGAATTGGAGGATATTTCCTCTGCGAAGCATGAGGACACTACAATCCCCAAGCTTGAGGACACACCCGTTCCCAAGGAAATCAAAGCTATTCTTGACGATTATGTAATAGGACAGGAGCAGGCAAAGAGAAGTCTTGCAGTTTCGGTTTACAACCATTATAAGCGTATTAATTCCAAGGTGGATACTGAAGGTGTTGATATTCAAAAAAGTAATATCCTTATGATTGGGCCTACAGGAAGCGGAAAAACCCTTTTGGCACAGACCTTGGCAAAAATTTTACAGGTTCCGTTCGCCATTGCCGACGCTACAAGTCTTACAGAGGCAGGCTATGTGGGCGAAGATGTGGAAAATATTCTCTTAAAGCTTATTCAGGCGGCAGATTACGACCTGAAAAAAGCAGAGCACGGAATTATATATATCGATGAGATTGACAAAATCACAAAGAAAAGTGAAAACGTTTCCATCACCCGTGATGTAAGTGGTGAGGGTGTGCAGCAGGCACTTCTTAAAATTTTGGAGGGGACGATTGCTTCCGTACCTCCGCAGGGAGGCAGAAAGCATCCCCATCAGGATTTGTTCCAGCTTGATACTACAAACATTCTCTTTATTTGCGGCGGTGCGTTTGCAGGCCTTGATAAAATTATTGAGAAGCGTGTGGGAAAGCAGGGGGTAGGCTTCGGAGCACAGGTTACAAGTAAACAAAAGCGTGATGTCGGTAAAATATTTAAAAATGTTGAGCCTCAAGACCTTTTGAAATTTGGTCTTATTCCCGAACTTGTTGGGCGTGTTCCCGTTGTGGTTACTCTCGACCAGCTTGATGAGGAAGCCCTTAAAAAGATACTTACCGAGCCTAAAAATGCACTTGTCCGTCAGTACCGCAAGCTTTTCCAGATGGACGGAGTAGAGCTTGAAATTACTGATGATGCTCTCGGTTATGTGGCTAAAAAAGCTATTGAAAGGGAAACAGGGGCGAGAGGACTTCGTGCGATTATGGAAAATACTCTTTCCGATGCGATGTTTGAAATTCCCTCTGACAAAACCGTAAAAAAAGCCGTGTTTGATAAAGACTGCTTTGAACAGAAAAAAGAGCCAAAACTCACAAGGGCTAAAAAGAAAACCGGAAACGAAGAAATAGCATAAATAGCGACAAATAAAAGCTCCGCATAATTCACTTATGCGGAGCTTTTGTCTGTTGCTTCATAAAAGAAAAAATAGGTTTTTTTGTCGAA
Source organism: Clostridia bacterium (assembly GCA_017451505.1). Classification (GTDB taxonomy): domain Bacteria; phylum Bacillota; class Clostridia; order UMGS1883; family UMGS1883; genus UMGS1883. Next base: position 35,946 of record JAFTOF010000009.1, read on the forward strand.
TGTATTAAAAGTTGTTGAAATTCAATCCGTTTAATGTTATAATAACACTGCCAAACAAAATTTAATAAGATTTCGATGACTTAGAACTTATGTATTCTGGTAAAAATACATAGGTTCCGTTCTGGTTCTATTTCATCGAAATAATTAGAATTTTGTTTGGCGACAATTTAGGGGCTTATGTATTTTTCGACGCATAGTCTCTTCGTGAGCTATGCGTCTTTTTAATTCACGCCCCAAAACGGAGGGGTAATAAATGAAAACAGGCTTTAGAAGAAAATTGGACAAGTTGGGCAGAGTTACAATACCAAAAGAGTACAGAGAGTATTTTGAAATGAAAAAGGGAGAAATGGTCGCTATAATCGAGGTTAAAGAAGGCGTTTTAATTTTTAATCCAGAAAAAATTCAAGGTAAAGAGTAAAAGCTCTTTACCTTGAATTTGTTTTATGGTAAAATATTAACATGAACAACAAGGAGGATTACATATGAGGAAAAAATTGCAGGACACAATGTTTGAGGTAAGCTATCTTTTTGAGCTTTTAATATCAGTAATGGTAGGTGCGGCAGTTTTAGTTCTGGCAGGCAGAATGATATATGATGCGGCAACTACAACAGGCTATTTTAGTGGTGCAGATTCTCTGATGAATATTTTAGACGATGCCATTATACTTGCAATCGGTGCAGAACTTATAAAAATGCTTTGTAAGCATACTCCCGAAACAGTTATCGAGGTTTTGGCATTTGCTCTGGCACGTCATCTGATAGTTGTACAGACTACACCGCTGGAAAACCTCATCACGGTAATTGCAATAGCTGTGCTTTTTGCTGTAAGGCGTTTTCTCCTTAATCGTCACGATATGGTTGAAACTCCGGACGGACTTGTAGAGGTGGAGGAAATGCAGCAGGAAAGTCACGAAATACATACAGACGACAGGGAAAAGGTTGTTTTTTGATTTTAAATAAAAATATTAGTGAAAATGGGGTTTTTCTTATGAATACCAATATAAAAAAACGAGGTATATTTATCCTTGGTATTGCCATTTGTATGGCTGTAGCGGTTTTATCTATTATGCTTGAAAAGCTGATTCCGGGAGAACTGCTTGGTTCTTCTATCATCGCACTGTTTATGGGAACAATAATTAATAGCTTTTTCCATCCTGCTTGGATAAAGCCTTCGCTCAAATTTACATCTAAAAGGATTCTCAAGGTTGCAATTATTTTATTGGGTGCTTCCCTTTCTGTAGGGACGATTATGTCTGTAGGTAAAATGACATTTTTCGTAATGCTTTTCACCTTTGCCATGTGCTTTGGAGGCGGTTATTTTATTCGCAAAATATTTGGACTTAATTGGAAACTGAGCAATTTGATTTCCGCAGGAACAGGAATCTGCGGAGGCAGTGCTGTGGCAGCGATTGCACCTGTTATTGATGCAGATGATAAGGATATAGCATTTGCTTTATCTTCTACATTTTTATTTGATATGGTTATGATTGCATTGTATCCGATTATGGGCAGGGCTTTGGGAATGACTGATATTGCCTATGGCATTTGGGCGGGAACATCTGTGAACGATACCGCCAGTGTGGTTGCATCAGGATATGCCTTTTCCGAGGCTGCGGGTGACTTTGCAACAATGGTTAAACTCACTCGTACCATTGCAATCATTCCTACTGTGTTAGTGTTTGCATATATTGGCATTCGTATGAAGCGAAAAGAATTGCAAACCGTAAGCGGTGGAAGCAAGGTCAATATTATAAAAATCGTTCCATGGTTCATTGGCGGATTTCTGGCATTGGCAATAGCAAACAGTGTTGGGTTTATTCCGGCAGAAATATCCACTGTTATGAAAAGCGTAAGTAAATTTTTAATGGTAACGGCATTGGCTGCTATTGGTCTTGGCACCAGTATTTCCGACTTTAAAAAAGCGGGACTTTCTCCCATGTTCTATGGTATAACTATTGATACGCTGGTTACCTTGACAGCACTTGTGGTTATTTGGTGTATGGGACTGATGTAATCGAGGGGATTAAAATGTATAAATATTTATTGTGGGACATAGACGGAACAGTACTAAGTTTTCTGGCGTCAGAGGCATATGCGGTAAGAACTTTGTTTAAAAAATATAAGCTTGGAGAATGTAGCAACGAAATGCTGAAGCTATATTCGCAAATAAATACAAAATACTGGCAGAAGCTTGAAAGAAATGAGCTTACCAAGCCTGAGATTTTAGTTGGAAGATTTCGAGAGTTCTTTGAAATTATGGAAATAGATGCAGCACTTGCAGAATCCTTTAACAAGGACTATCAAATAACGCTTGGTGATTATATTGAGTTTGTTGATAATGCAAAAGAAACACTTCTTTCTCAAAAAGGGAAATTTGTTCTTGCTGCAGTTACAAATGGCACGAAGCTTGCTCAGGAGAAGAGAATCTGTCTTTCCGGACTTGATAAGATTTTTGATGAAATCTTTATATCGGAAAATGTAGGGGCAGAGAAGCCAGACAGGGAGTTTTTCAACTTCGTCTTTCAAAAACTTGGAATAACTAATAAAAACGAGGTCCTCATCATAGGAGATTCGCTTACAAGTGATATGCAGGGCGGGTTCCTTGCGGGAATTGATACCTGTTGGTATAATCCCCGGCACAGTCCCAACATATTAGAAATTCCCGTTACCTATGAAATTGATGACCTTGGTGAACTTGAAAAGATTATTTATGCGTGAATTTTATAACGTAAGCTTTTGTGAAAGCTTTTCAGCTTCCAGTCTGATATAATAATGCTCATCATTGGAAAGGTCGGGGTCTGCCAAAAGTAATTTTTCTGCGGCAATTCCGCTGTCTTTAAGCACTGTAAAATCGTTTGCAAGGTTTGCAATTTTGAAGCTTATTTCACCATGCTGACGCGTTCCGAAAAAGTCACCGGGGCCGCGTAATTTAAGGTCGGTTTCCGAAATTTCAAAGCCATCGTTGCTTTTTGTCATAATCTTCATACGCTCTTTTGTTTCATCTGAAAAGCTATTGCAGAAAAGAACGCAATAGCTTTTTTCTTTTCCGCGTCCCACACGGCCTCTTAGCTGATGAAGCTGACTAAGTCCGAATCTTTCTGCATTTTCAATTACCATCAAGGTTGCTTCGGGGACATTTACCCCGACCTCAATTACAGTAGTGGAAACGAGGATTTTCGTATTGCCGCATATGAAGTCGCACATTGCGGATTCTTTGTCTTTTGCTTTCATTTTTCCGTGTACGATTCCCATGGGAATATCGGGGAAAATGTTCCTGGAAAGAAAATCATAATGCTCCTGTGCCGATTTGATTTCCATGGTTTCGGATTCTTCTACCGCAGGGCAAACAATATACGCACGGTTTCCCTTTTCAATTTCTTTTCTGATAAAGTTATTGATTCTTTCACGCATATCTTCGCCTACGCAGTAGGTATCAATTCTTTGTCTGCCAGGGGGAAGCTCATCAATTACTGATATGTCAAGGTCACCGTAAACAATTAAAGCTAAGGTGCGGGGGATAGGCGTAGCCGTCATAACAAGGGTATGAACACAATCGCCTTTCTCTCCCAAAAGCATTCTTTGTCTTACACCAAATCGGTGCTGTTCATCGGTAATTGCCAATGCCAAATTACGAAACGCCACTTTTTCTGTAATCAGTGCATGGGTTCCGAATGCAATATCAATATCGCCATTTTCAAGCTTATCATAGATGTCTTTTTTGTTCTTAGCCGTTGTACTTCCTGTAAGAAGGGTGCATTTTATACCAAGGCTTTCCAAAACGGGGGAAAGGTCATTATAGTGCTGACGTGCCAACACCTCGGTAGGAGCCATCATAGCTGCCTGATAGCCATTTTGTGCACATAAGAATAATGCCAACGCCGCAACTACGGTTTTACCGCTTCCCACATCACCCTGAACAAGTCTGTTCATAACAACGCCGGATTTTAAATCCTTTATAATTTCATCGCAAACCTGTCTTTGTGCATTTGTCAACGAAAAGGGAAGGGAGGAAAGAAAAGGGGATGCATCAACCTTTGAAAATGATATACCCGTAGCTTTGCCGGCTGTACTTTTCATTTTTCGCAGTGTTGTTTGCAGTATAAAAAATTCCTCAAAAATCAGCCTCTTTTTGGCAATTTCAAGAGAATCAAAATCTTTTGGGAAATGTATGTTTTTTATTGCAAAATCAATGGGGCATAGGGAATACTCCCTCAAAATTTCGGGGGGAATCGGGTCAATTAAATATTTACTGTAGCTTTTATAAGCCTCTGCTATTGTTTTCCTAAGGAATTTTTGTGTGATTCCGTTTGTAAGTGCGTAAACGGGGACAATGCATTTTGTACACTCCGAATGTGAGGAAGGCTCAAATTCGGGAGTGAGCATTTCCCTTGCCCCTCTGCGAATGTTTATCTTTCCGTAGAAGGAGTATTCGTATCCACGTTTAAGATAGGTTTTGATATATGGATTGTTAAAGAAAATACATGTCAGAATACCCGAATCATCACGGACTTGCACCTTGTAATATGTCAGCCCCTTGCGTATGTAATGCTCGCTGACGGGAGTGATGACTGTGGCATTAACACATGCGTATTTATCGTGTTCCACCTCGCAGATTTTTATAATTTTGCTTCTGTCCTCAAATCGGACGGGGAAGTATGTTAATAAGTCCCAAACAGTAAGAACGCCAAGGCGAAGCAGCTGCTTCGCCTTGGCGTCACCTATACCTTTTAAATATTTAATATCTGTATCCTGAGGTCTTGTCACCATCAATCACCTTATTCAACGGAAACTATATAGTAATACACGCTTTGTCCGCCGTTTGCCACCAAAATATCGGCATCGGGGAAGCTTTCTTCAATTGCATCGGCAATTTTCTGTGCACTTTCCTCCGTTTCACCCTCTCCGTAGTAAAGGGTAATAATCTCACTGTCCTCATTTGCAATCTGCTCAACCAAGGACACTGTAGAAGTGAAAATATCTTCTTCGGAAGAAAGGATATGTCCGCCTGAAACTCCTATAATATTACCTTCGTGGATTTCAATGCCGTCCATCTGTGTATCTTTAACAGCGTGGGTTACATTACCGCTTACGACTCTTTCCATTGCCTCTGTCATATTCTGTGTGTTATCCTCCAAAGAAGCATCGGGAGAAAATTCCATCATTGCACAAATACCCTGAGGGATTGACTTTGAGGGGATTACCACAGCCTTGCAGTCTGATATTTGTGATGCCTGCTCTGCGGCTAACACAATGTTTTTATTGTTGGGAAGAATGAAGACTGTGTCTGCATTTGCTTCCTCAATAGCGTTAAGAATGTCTTCTGTGCTGGGATTCATGGTCTGACCACCAAAGATAATAGTGGTAACACCAAGCTCCTTAAAGGTCGTAACGAGGCCCTCACCGTTTGCCACGGCAACCACGGCAACATCCTTATGCTCGTTTACAGGCTTAATTTCCTGTTTATCAGCCCCGCTATTTAAAATATCGGTATGCTGTTCACGCATATTTTCAATTTTAATATTAACCATTTCGCCAAGCTTTACTGCCTGTTCCAGAACAAAGCCTGGATGGTTTGTATGAATGTGAACTTTCACAATGTCGTCCTCGTCAATAACGATCATACAGTCGCCCTTAGGCTCAATGGCATTACGCATTTTATCTGCAGAAAGCTTAGCATCATACTTATTAATAATAAATTCCGTACAGTATGCAAATTTAATGTCTTCCGTACTGATTGTGCTTTGAGCGGATTTAGTTTCAGAAACGCTCATCATTGCACTATCATTAAGCTTAATTTCATTTCCCGAAAGAGCGGCTAAAAAGCCTTCAAAAATAAATACAAGCCCCTGACCGCCGGCGTCTACAACGCCTGCCTGCTTAAGCTGGGGAAGCATCTCCTGAGTTTTGGCAAGAGCACTGTTCATACCCTTATATACTGCCTGCATTAACCCTTCAATATCATTGCCCTTGTAGCGTGAAGCCGTTTCAGCGGCTGCACGTATTACAGTAAGAATTGTACCCTCGGTAGGCTTCATAACTGCACGGTAAGCAGTATCACTGCCGCTTTGAAGTGCTGCAACCATTGTTTTTACATTAATTTCGGACGAGGTAATCTCTTTTGATATTCCGCGGAAAATCTGTGATAAGATAACACCCGAATTACCCCTTGCACCGCGGAGAGTAGCCTTTGCCACTGTTTTCGCCGTCACGCTTGCATCAGCAGTGTTTTCTAAATCAACACTGCGTGCCGCATTCATAAACGTGAGTGACATATTCGTACCTGTATCACCGTCTGGAACGGGGAATACGTTGAGTGCATCTACCAGCTCTTTATTGTTACTCAGATTGTTAGCACCCGAGATTATCATCTTGGATAAAAGTGATGCGTCAATAATTTTAGTCATATATTAGCCTCCATAAAGACATAAAACACATTCTTTGTCATATTGTTTTAAGCAAAAATTATGCGTTGGGAAGTCTGATGCTTTCCACAAAAACATTTACAGCCTTAACATCCATTCCGATAATTTCGGAAAGACGATATTTTACACCATGGATAATACTTTTGCAGATTGCATTAATGTTTACGCCGTACTGAACTACAATATACATATCTACAGTTACTTCGTTATCTTCAATTGTAACCTTTATTCCTTTTGAAAAATTTGAAGGTTTAAGAAGGCTTACAATACCGTCTTTTGTGCTGCGTGATGCCATGCCGACAACGCCGTAACAGCTTGTAGCTATTATGCCCGCTGCACTTGCAATCACATTATTGGAAATAATAATATTACCATATTTGTTTTCTGATTTTGCTGCCATATTAAGTCCTCCTCTTGAATTTGTCCTTGTATCTAACCTATAGTATACCTCAAAACTGCCCCTTATGTCAATATTTCTATATTTTTATTGGGTGAAAATCTTTCGACATCATTTTCAAACAGTATAATTTGCCTTGTTTCTCCAAGACTGTCGAGAAGCTTAATTGCGTTCTTTTTTCGCTTTTCATCATATTGGAGAAACGGCTGGTCCAAAAGCATGAAAATCGTCTTATCCTTAAAAAGCATATCTGTCAGTGCCAGCCTTAAAGAAAGATACATCTGATCAACGCATCCACCCGAAAAATATTGTGAGCTTCTTGGAATATCCGCGTCTACTTTCAGTGAAAAATCCTCACCGCAAAATAGTCCATTGTATTTTTTGCCGCTTAATATTTCAAAATATTTTGAGGCATTTTTATTTATGGTAGGCGTAAAATTATTCTTCATTCTTTGTGCGGCTTTGTCAAGTGCCAATGAGGCGAGAGTAAGTGCGTTATGCCTTCTTTCAAGAGATGCTTTCTCTTTATAAAGCTCACTAAGGTCTGATTCTGCTTCTTCACCCAAGTTCTGATTAAGAGAGTGAATTTGAGATTCAATACGGAGTAGGGTTTTTTCTTTGTCCAGAATGTTTCTTTGAAGTGCTTTCATAGTGTAAAGCTGTGCTTCGCTATCTTTAGTTTGTATAGCAGTTTGTGAATATGTATTTTTCTTTCCCGAAAGTATGATAAAAAGAACTATAAAAGAAACTAACCAGACAGCAAACGGATATTTTATACCGTTAAGCCTTAATATAAAAGACAGTGCCGTCGATAAAAGTGCTGAAGAAAAAATACTTACAGTAAGCCTTTGTTTGCTTTTATCTTTAAAATTCTTGTTGCCCTCGTCAGGAATTGCCTCTTTTGAAGAAATCTTTTCAAATCGGTCATAAAGCTCTTTTAATTCTTCCTTTGTGCCTTTTAAAAGTGACTGTGCATTGTTAAGCTGTGATTTTACAGAGCTTTGCACTTCTTTTTTATGCTCAGCTTCCGATATTCGTTTGGTGATTTCGGCAAGCTTTCCGCCGTCTCCGCGTTTAGGGGAGATTTCACGAAGCGAGTTTTCTAAGATTTTCCGAGCCTTTTCATAGCTTATACTTTCGTCTGCCGTACTTGCAATATTGGAAAGCTTTTGAAGCATTTCCTCATTTCCGCCGTCCGTCACACAGGCGAGTTGTTTTACGCACAGTGTTTTAAAAAACGTATCACTGCTGATGCCGATAAGCTCCTCGGGGGATACAGAAAGCTCCTTTGCAGTATTAGTGTCATATACCATAAGCGTATCATATTTCTTGGCGGAGCCTGCCTTACGATAAATGGTGATATCCTCGCCGTCATCAGTTGTAAGGCTTAGTTTGCCTTCACATACACCACCGTCCCACGGAGTGTATTTTTCCCTTAAAGAAAGGCTTTTGCCCCGACTTTCTCCAAAACCGTAAAGCATTGTATAAATAAAGCTGATAACCGTACTTTTTCCGCTTTCATTATCTCCGCAGATAATATTAATTCCATTTTCTAAACTTATGGTCCTGTTTTTGAATTTTCCGAATGAAATAATTTCAATCTTATTAATCCGCATATTGCACCTCCAACATAGGAATATTTCCCGAAAGTGCATCAAGTCCCGCTTTGGCACTTGTTATAAATTCTTCTTCGCTTGAGGAAAGCTTTCTTAGCTCACGGAGAAATTCGCCTCTTAGGCTTTCTTCCTTTTCTATTTCGTCAAAGTCGTAGCAGACCGTAGTATTATCATATATCTCAATGTAAAACGTATGTTCCGAAACACTCGCTTGAATGAAATCTGCGTTAACTGCCACGTTTTCACATTGTTCTCCTGTCAGGGTAATGCGATAAATGTCAGCACTGTTAATTTCAGACTTGATTTTTTCAATTATTTCACTCGGAGCGTATCCGCTTACATCAATAGATATGTTGTGATACTTTCGTTTTGAAAACGAAACGGGAGTAATTTTTGTTTCATCAGTGTTTATTTGTGCATATATAAAGCCTGTAGATGAATCATCATTAAATCTATGTGGTTCAGGCGTTCCGCTGTATGCACATTTCGTATTTTCCACGGCAAATTCATATGTATCGTGAATATGTCCAAAAGCCGCGTAGTTTATATTGGGGTTTGAAAGTGTTTCCTTGCTTATGATATTATAGTCGCTGTTTGGAGTAATATCTCCATGCAGACACATAATATTCAGTTTGTTTTCGCTAATTGACATATTATCAAAAGACGGCGTGATTACGCTGCCACTATAGGACTTCCCGTAGAAAGCAGCGTTTTTTTCAGGAATCTCAAATACAAAATCAAATGTAGGGAAAATATGTACATTTGAAGAAAAGAAATCCTCTTTGGCAAAAGGTGAATCGCTGCACATATAGTCGTGATTTCCGCAGACAATGTATACAGGAATAGGAGCAAGAATTGAGAGGACCTTGCGTACAAATTCGCTGTCCTTTTTTGTAGGAGTGGGGTTATCAAATAAATCACCGCAAATGAGCAATGCGTCCGCTTCTTTGTCTTTGCAGAAAGACACAATTTCACTAAGAGCAAGTCGAAGCTCCTCCTTGCGTATCGTGGCAAGATTTGAAGGGAGTGATGAAAAAGATGCCCCGATATGTAAATCTGCACAATGAACTATCTTAAGCTCCATTCTTGTCCCCTCCAAAAAATCATTGAAATATCAAAATCAATATGTTAAAATATTAAGCATCAAAGCTTAGCCACAAGACGGCAAATAGGCGTTCCCATTTGTGAGAAACGCTCTTCATACTCTGTCATAATATTTCCTTCAAAACCGCTGTTATGTAAATCAAAGGTTACCTCTGACAGGGTAAAACCGTTTTCGGGAAAGCTTTCTAAGGAAAAATCAAAAAGCTCCCGATTATCGGTTTTAAAGCATATTTCGCCGTCATCCTTTAGTATTCTTTTATAAATTTCAAGAAATCCACCATGGGTGAGACGACGCTTTGCGTAGCCCTTTTTAGGCCACGGGTCGCTGAAATTAAGGTAAATCCTGTCAACGGATTTATCGGGAATATCTTCAGCGATAATCTGGAAATTTCCCCGCATAAATTTTAAATTTTCAAGCTCCGCCTTTGCAGCTTTTTCCATAGCAAGGACAATGACGTTTGACACCTTTTCCACTGCGATGTATTTAATGTCGGGATTAAGCTTTGCCGTTTCGGTAATGAAGCGGCCCTTGCCACAACCGATTTCTATATGTAAGGGCATGCCGCCCGAAAAACTTGTGTCAAAGCTTTCCATTATCAGTTTTTCACAGGCGGCAATTCTTTCGTCTAAGTGACTTCTTGTTCTCATTCTCATCTTTTGTTTGTCCTTTCAACTATTTTGAAGCGGTATACACCTTGTCCTTACCGCTTAGTTTTCCGTAAACTTCCAATATTTTAAATCTTATTTCAAAAGGGGAATTTTCTCCTTTTGAATGTGCCGTTATAATATCATAGCTTTCTTTGTCGAGGGTGGAACGAAGCTTTTCCTCCGCTTGGGCAGTTTTGGCAGTTCCGTCCACGAAACAAAGGGGAGGGAACATTACGCACCACCAGTTTTTACCCTCTGCTTTTCCGATTTTCACCCTGACTGCATCATAATTCCCTGCAGGAAGGCGTATGTTTTCATATTCCTTGGTCGGAAAAGAGAAATTTCCGTACTCTACCTCGGCTTTATAATCATAACCGTTCTCACGGATTACCTTTTCGGCTATTTCTTTATAAATGTCAAGCTGCGTGCTTACTTCGTCCTTTTTGGTAAATTCCTTTTGGCTATGTGCTAAAATAGCATCACGAACCTTGAGCTTGAGTGTCTGGTCATCAACACTGTCACTGTTTGCAATAACGTGAAGCCTTACAATATTTTGTGATAAATCGGAATTAACCTTTGTGGAATATCCTACTAAGAAAAGAAACACAACTAAGCCGGCAAGCGTTAATGTAAAGAGTTTTTTCATACTGCAACACCTCATATGTAAGTATTGCCGTATATGAAAATTTTTATACAGGCGAGCAAATATATACTGTTTTGTATTTTCCCCACAACTGCTTTTTTGCGTTGCGTGCTTCGTCGTAGGTTTTAAATATACCAAACACCGTTGGACCGCTTCCGCTCATTTGTGCACGGATTGCACCCAAAGAGCAAAGTTCCTCTTTTACCTTTTCCAAAATGGGATGCTCCGATATGCTTACTTCTTCAAGAACATTTCCCATGGATGAAGCAATTTTCTCAAGATTTTTTTCTTCAAGTCCTTTAATGAGGGAAGCCGTATCGGGATGAGGGTAGTCTGTGCATGAATCGATTTTTTCGTAAACCGCTTTTGTGCTGATTGAAAAAGAAGGCTTTACAAGCACGATACAACATCTGGGCATTTTCGGAAGAGGAGAGAGCTTTTCTCCAATTCCTTCTGCAAGGCGTGTCCCTCCAAGTACGCAGTAGGGAACATCTGCACCGATATTTACTCCGATTTTGCACAGCTCTTTAAGGGCAAGACCTGCGTTAAAAAGCTTGTTCATTGCCTTTAATACAGCGGAAGCGTTACTGCTTCCTCCTGCAAGACCTGCACCTACGGGAATCCGCTTTGCAATATCTATGCGTACACCCTCTTTAATACCTGTATATTTAAAAAATTCCTCAGCGGCTTTATACGCAAGGTTGTTTTGGTCAATGGGCAGGTAGGGAAGATTTGTAGAGAGCTCTATTCCGCTTTTGATACGCTCCACAGTTATCTGGTCGAATACCGACACAGTTTGCATGACCATACAAACGTCATGATAGCCGTTCTCACGTCTTCCCAGTACATCAAGGGAGAGATTAATTTTAGCAAATGATTTTGTTACAACTTTTTTCATTGTTTAAATTACCTCGTATGTTTTAATCGTCATTAATTTATATTATACTTTAAAATAAAAGAAAAATCAATATTATTGTAAGGAGAGATTATTGTGTTTTATATCGGATGTCACCTGTCAGCCTCAAAGGGGTTTCTTCATATGGCAAAGGAGGCTGTATCAATCGGAGCAAATACTTTTCAGTTTTTCACGAGAAATCCCCGTGGCTTTGCCGCAAAGGATATAGATGAAGCCGACGTCAGGGCGTTTTTGGAATATACAAAGGAAAACGGCTTCGGGAAAATCCTTGCACACGCACCCTATACGCTTAATCCTTCTTCCGCTGATGAAAGAGTGCGTGACCTTGCCCTCCGAATTATGGAAGATGATATGGAGCGTATGGAATATATCCCCGGAAATCTTTATAATTTCCATCCGGGAAGCCATGTGGGACAGGGAAGTGAAAAGGGGATTGAGCTTACCGCAGAGCTTTTAAATACTATTCTCAAACCCGAGCAAACTACTACCGTCCTTCTTGAAACAATGTCTGGAAAGGGCAGTGAAATAGGAAGAAACTTTGAAGAACTCAAAGCCATTATCGATAAAGTTGAATTATCGGACAAGGTAGGTGTTTGTCTTGACACCTGCCACGTTCATGATGGCGGTTATGATATTGTAAACAATCTTGACGGCGTACTTGATGAGTTTGACAATATCATAGGGCTTGACAGACTTCATGCAATTCATATGAATGATTCTAAAAATCCTTTTGAAAGCCATAAGGACAGGCACGAAAAAATTGGTGAAGGATCTATCGGAGTTTCTGCAATGAAAGCGATAATAAATAATCCAAGGCTCAGGCATCTTCCCATATTCCTCGAAACTCCCAACGAACTTGATGGATATGCAAAGGAGATTGCACTATTAAAAGAAAATCGTGAATAAAATTTTATAAATCTTAATAAAAAAACAGTTTCCTTTTTCATTAAATTATGATAGAATATACTCTGTATAAAATTGTTTTATTGGATGAGAGGAAAAAATATGCAGGAAAACATCAGGAATTTTTGTATAATTGCACATATAGACCACGGTAAGAGTACTCTTGCAGACAGGCTGCTGGAACTTACGGGCAGTATAGAAAGCCGCGAAATGGAGCAGCAGTTGCTTGATAATATGGAGCTTGAAAAGGAAAGAGGTATCACAATTAAAGCCCGTGCTGTCAGGCTTAATTATAAGGCACAGGACGGCAAGGACTACGTTCTTAACCTTATCGACACGCCCGGTCATGTTGACTTTAACTATGAGGTGTCGCGTTCTCTTGCTGCTTGCGAGGGAGCGTTGCTGGTTGTTGACGCGTCACAGGGCATTGAGGCACAGACCCTTGCCAATACCTATCTTGCCCTTGACCATAATCTTGAAATACTCCCCGTTATCAATAAAATTGACCTTCCCAGTGCACGTCCCGAAGAGGTTGTAAAAGAAATCGAAGATATTATCGGAATCCCTGCAGAGGATGCTCCCAGAATCAGTGCTAAAAACGGCATTAATATTGAAGAGATTCCCGAATATATCGTAAAGAATATTCCTGCACCCAAGGGCGATGAAACTGCACCGCCCAGAGCACTTATATTCGATTCATATTATGACTCATATAAAGGCGTAATCGTTTATGTCCGTGTAATGGAGGGTGAAATAAAGCCCGGTATGCGTATTCGTTTTATGGCAACGGGCGGTGAGTTTGATGTTGTGGAAACAGGTTATCTCCGCCCCAAATGTATGATGCCTGCAAAGTCTATTAAGGCAGGCGAAGTTGGCTACATTGCCGCAAGTATTAAAACCGTGCGTGACACGCAGGTGGGTGACACGGTCACAGATGCCAATAATCCTGCAAAAGAGCCGCTTGCAGGCTACAGGACAGTAAATCCAATGGTTTACTGCGGTATCTATCCTGCCGACGGTGCAAAGTACGGTGATCTTCGTGATGCCTTGGAGAAACTTCAGTTAAACGACGCTTCGCTTGCATTTGAAGCAGAAACGAGTGCGGCACTTGGTTTTGGATTCCGTTGCGGTTTCCTCGGACTTTTGCACATGGAAATCATTCAGGAAAGGCTTGAAAGGGAATTTAATCTCGACCTTGTAACAACTGCTCCCAGCGTTGTTTATAAAGTTCACAAAACAACAGGGGAGGAAGTAATGGTATCAAACCCCACCAATCTTCCTGCACCTGCCGAAATTGATTATATGGAAGAACCTTTTGTAAATGCACATATTTATGTTCCTCAGGAATATGTAGGAGCAATTATGGAACTTTGTCAGGATAGGAGAGGTAACTATATCGGAATGACCTATCTTGATTCTGAGCGTGCTGACCTGCACTACGAGCTTCCGCTTAATGAAATTATTTACGATTTCTTTGATGCCATAAAGAGCCGCAGCCGCGGTTACGCTTCCTTTGACTACGAAATGGGAAGCTATGTAAAGAGTGACCTTGTAAAGCTCGACATTCTTCTTAACGGAGATATTGTCGATGCTCTTAGTTTCATAGTCCATTCTACAAAGAGCTATGCAAGGGGAAGAAAGATTGCCGAAAAGCTTAAGGAAACAATTCCCCGTCAGCTCTTTGAAGTACCGATTCAGGCGGCAATCGGCGGTAAGGTTATAGCCCGTGAAACCGTTAAGGCAATGCGTAAGGACGTGCTTGCAAAGTGCTACGGCGGTGATATTACCCGTAAGAAGAAGCTTCTTGAAAAACAGAAGGAAGGTAAAAAGAGAATGAGGCAGGTAGGAAGCGTAGAGCTTCCACAGGAAGCATTTATGTCTGTTCTCAAGCTTGATTAATATGATTTATATACACATTCCTTTTTGCAGAAAAAAATGCCTGTACTGCGATTTTTATTCGGTTACGGACAGCTTGCTTTATGATGCGTATACCAAGGCATTAATAAAGGAAATTGAAAGCGTCAAAGGAACAAAGACCGACACCGTATATATAGGCGGAGGCACACCCACTGCAATAGGCGATTTCCTTATAAAAATAGTAGATGCGGTAAACGAAAATCTTATTTTATCGGATGATTGTGAATTTACAGTGGAAGCAAATCCCGGAACAGTGAATTTGGAAATTCTTTCAAAACTGAAAAAGCGGGGAGTTAACAGAATCAGCCTCGGTGCACAATCCTTTAACGATAACGAGCTTTTATCACTTGGAAGAATCCATAACTCGGAGCAGATTTTTGAAAGCTGTGATTTAATTAAAAAAGCAGGGTTTACGAATTTCAGCCTTGATTTGATGCTGGCTACTCCGCATCAGAATATGGGAAGTCTTTCATATTCGCTTGAATGTATAAAGAAGATTAATCCTCCCCATGTGTCGGCGTATTCGCTGATTGTAGAGGAGGGAACGCCCTTTTACGATATGGAGCTTGCTCTTCCTGATGAGGATGAAGAACGTGATATGTATTATTATACCGAAAATACCCTTAAAGCTTTAGGACTTTACAGGTATGAAATATCCAATTTTGCCCGCCCCGGTTTTGAAAGCAGACACAACACAGGCTATTGGAAGGATAAGGAATATATAGGCCTCGGAGCAGGTGCACATTCCTATTATAACGGTGCCCGTTATTCCAATGCTCCCGATGTATGTGCCTATATTAATGGTGAGGGCAGAAAAGTGGAATTTACTCCTATTTCCGAAAAAGAGCGAAAGCTCGAACTTTTCATGCTCGGACTTCGTATGAGTGATGGTGTGGAATATAACGGCGAATTCCCCGAAAGGGTTAATCCCTTAATAGAAAAAGGATTGCTTGAAATAGTGGCAGGCAGACTTCGTCTTACAAAAAGAGGTACAGACTGTGCCAATCTGGTTTTTATGGAGTTTTTGAATGATTAGTGCAAGAGATTATGCCTTGAAGATAGTCGGATTTAAAGACAGAACAGAAAAAGAAATACGTGAAAAGCTTACAGGGAAAGGCTATGACGAAAACACGGTCGAAGAAGAAACACAGTTTTTAAAAAACTACGGTTTTATTGATGATTCACGATATGCACGGCACTTTACCCATGATGCAATAAATATTAAAAAATGGGGAAAAACCAGAATCAAAACCGAGCTTTTGCGTAAAGGTGTTGACCGTGAAACAGTTGAAAACATAATAGAGGATGCTTTTTCAGAACTTGATGATGACCGTCTTTTTGCCGAAATGCAAAAGCGGTTTAAAAAAAGCGATTTTTCAAACATAAAGGAAAGAACACGCATATTTAACTTTTATTTACGTCGGGGATTTTCTCCCAACGAAATTAAAGGTGCAATGAATCGTATGTGCTTATTTGATGACATAATTTGTGACGATTGAAGGTGAAAATGTGGGCTTAAATATAGGCTTCGTGTCCCTTGGGTGTAACAAAAACCTGTGCGACACGGAAAATATGCTGGGACTTTTGGCGGAGGATGGATTTGGTATAACCGCCGACGTGGAAAATGCGGATATTATAGTTGTTAATACCTGCGGATTTATAGAGAGTGCACAGCAGGAATCCATAGATGCCATTTTGGAAATGGCACAGTACAAAGATAAAAAGTGTAAATTGCTTGTAGTGTGCGGATGCCTTGCACAAAGGTTTCATAAAGAAATCAAAGACGAGCTTCCCGAAGTGGATGTGATTGTGGGAACGACCGCCTTTGACGAAATCGCTTTGGCAATAAAAGAGGGACTTGACGGAAAGAAACCACAGTTTATTTACGACATAGATAAAGATGTGGCGGAAAATCTTCCCCGAATAAGAACCACACCTAATTATGTGGCGTATCTCAAAATTGCAGAGGGGTGTGACAACTGTTGTACCTATTGTGCAATCCCTTATATCAGGGGAAAGTACAGAAGCAGAAGCGAGGAAGCTGTTTTAGCGGAGGCACAGGCTTTGGCACAAGACGGTGTTCGTGAATTAATCGTTGTAGCACAGGATACTACACGATACGGAATAGATTTATATGGTGAGAAAAGAATTTCCCCGCTTCTCCGAAAACTTTGTAGAATAGACGGTATCGAGTGGGTGAGAGTACACTATTCATATCCTGAGGAAATTGATGATGAACTGATAAAAACAATCAGGGACGAGAAAAAAATTGTAAAGTATCTTGATATACCCGTTCAGCACGGTTCTTCCACTGTGCTTAAGCGAATGGGACGCAGGACAAGTCGTGAAAAGCTTGAGGAATTGATTGAAAAGCTACGAGCCGAAATTCCAAATGTTACCCTTCGCACAAGCATTATTACAGGCTTCCCCGGAGAAACAGAAGAAGAATTTAGCGAGCTTTGTGATTTTCTTCAGACGGTACGTTTTGACAGAGTGGGCGTATTTGCTTATTCAAAGGAAGATGGAACCCCTGCCGCAAAAATGAAAAATCAGATTCCCGACGAAATAAAAGAAGCAAGACGGGATGTGGTAATGCAGCTTTCACAGAAAATTTCATTAGAACGTAATGAAAGCATGATTGGGAAAACCGTTACCGTTATAACCGAGGGCTTTGAAGATAACCTTTATTACGGGCGAAGCGGCGGAGAAAGTATAGAAATTGACCCGAAAATATATTTCGGAGCACACAGAGAACTTAATGCAGGTGATTTTGCAGAGGTTATGATTAAATCATGTGATGTATATGACCT
Organism: Clostridia bacterium; assembly: GCA_017451505.1. Classification (GTDB taxonomy): domain Bacteria; phylum Bacillota; class Clostridia; order UMGS1883; family UMGS1883; genus UMGS1883. The sequence continues at coordinate 53,322 of JAFTOF010000009.1, forward strand.
CTGCGGTGAAGAAACTGAAAGGATGGATTAAAAATGAATTTACCAAACAAACTTACAATGGCAAGAATTGTTATGATTCCCCTGTTTATGATAGCAATGCTGAAGGGTTTCTATCTTGCAGCACTTATTATTTTCTGTGTTGCGGCAGTAACGGACTTTTTTGACGGCTATCTTGCCAGAAAACATAATCTTGTATCGTCATTCGGTAAAATTATGGATCCTATGGCAGATAAACTTCTTGTTTTCAGTGCACTCATGTGCTTTATCCAGATGGATATTACCGCAGTATGGGCACCTATCATAATCATTGCCCGTGAATTTTTTGTAACAAGCATGAGAGTTGTTGCTGTATCAAAGGGGAAGGTAATTGCAGCTTCATGGTGGGGCAAAATAAAGACAAACGTTCAGCTTTTCACCCTTATCGGTGTAATGCTGCTTTTGGTGCTGACAAGCTTTGATATAGTTTCTATCAAAAACGCATATTTTTGGTCGGACATATTAATCTGGGCATCGGCAATCTTTACCATTGCAAGCTGGATTGCATATGTTTTTGAGAACATTTCCGTGTTTAAGGATAGCCATTGAAGGATTATCCGAACCACGTTTTTTGCTTCCTCTTTTTTGCCGCTACGTCGTTAAAAGCCTTGCACATACGACAGTATGGGCTTCGTTTTTGCCTTGTATCGGCAGAAAAAAAGTTTGCAAAAAATTCTTCGAACCTGAAACGGACGGAATTTTGTGCAGATTTTGGTGCGGAGGACGCCGACAGGCTTTCGCCTTTCAAGAACAACAAGCCGAAAGATGCCTAAATTCCGCCATTTTAGGCGGGTTCAGATAATCCTTAAATGGCTAAAAAATAAGGAGTTTTATAAATGCAGTATCAAAGAGTATGTGCTTACATCAATAAAGAAGCAATAAAACATAATTTTGATAATATAAAAAAGCTTCTGCCCGAAAATGTGAAAATTATGCCTGTAATCAAGGCGGACGGCTATGGTCACGGTGCAAATGTCTTTGCGGAGCTTTTGGAGGAAAAGGCAGATTATTTTGCCGTTGCAATCATTGAGGAAGCGATAGCTTTGCGAGAACACGGGGTGAAAAAGTCTATATTGCTGCTTGGCTATACATCGCCCGTATGTTTTGAGAAAGCTCTTGAAAATGACATTACCGTTACACTCCTTAGTTATGAGGACGCAGTGGCTATGTCGCAGACGGCAGAGAAAATGAATAAAACTGCCAAAATTCATATCCCCGTTGATACAGGTATGTCAAGAATTGGATTTACCCCCGATGAAGATGGGGCAGAGGAAGTATTTAAAATAGCCTTACTCAAAAATATTTGCATTGAGGGGGTATTTACCCATTTTGCAACAGCAGATGAAAAAAATAAAGAGTTTACAGTTATGCAGGCAGAAAGGTTTACATACTTTAAAAATTTGCTTGAAGCACGTAATGTAAATATAGAGCTTTACCACTGTGCAAACAGCGGAGCAATTATGCAGCATGGAAAATTTTCCTTTGATATGGTGCGTGCAGGTATAATCCTTTACGGACTTTACCCGTCGGGGGAAGTGGATAAATCCGTCCTTGATTTAATTCCCGTAATGGAGCTTAAAAGCCATGTGGCTTTTGTGAAAATAATTAAAAAAGGCGATAGTGTAAGCTATGGAAGAACCTTTACTGCTGATAAGAACATGAAGATTGCCACCATTCCCGTAGGCTATGCAGACGGCTATCCCAGACTTTTATCCAACAAAGGCAGGGTTATTATAAATGGTAGCTATGCCCCCATTGTCGGACGGATATGTATGGATCAGTTTATGGTGGATGTAAGCCATATCGAGACCGTAAAAACAGGCGACGAGGCAGTTCTAATAGGACAACAAAATGAACTTTGTATAAGTGCCGATGAAATAGCACGCCTTACTGATACCATAAATTATGAGGTTACCTGCGATATAAGCAAGCGTGTGCCGAGGGAAGTGATTTAGTGAAAGCCAAAACAGTTTTTGTATGTAAGGAATGTGGAAACGAATCCCCAAAATGGATGGGTAGATGCCCCGGATGCGGAACATGGAACAGCATGATTGAGGAGGTAATTGAAAAAACCTCCGAAGCTAAAATCAGAAAGAAGGTTTCCCCCGTACTTATAAAAGAGGTATCAACCGAGGAGGGGGAAAGATGCAGCGGCGGAAGCGGCGAACTTGACCGCGTGCTCGGCGGAGGAATTGTGAAAGGCTCTCTTGTTCTGTGCGGAGGCGAGCCTGGAATTGGAAAATCCACGCTTCTTCTTCAAGTGGCAAAGTTTGCTTCCGAAAACGGAAAGGTCCTCTATGTTTCGGGGGAGGAATCGGATAAGCAGATTAAGCTGCGTGCCGAGAGACTGGGTGCAATTTCAGATTCTCTCTATGTACTTAACGAAACAGATCTTGAATCAATCATTTCGGCAATTGAAGTGATGAAGCCGTCACTTGTAATTGCCGATTCGATACAGACACTTTATTCAGCTAACCTTACCTCCGCCCCCGGAAGCGTAGGACAGGTCAGGGAATGTACTCTTAAATTTATGGAACTTGCGAAAAGTACAGGTACAACAGTATTTATAGTAGGTCATGTGACAAAGGAAGGCTCTATCGCAGGACCTCGTGTGCTTGAACATATGGTTGACTGCGTACTTTACTTTGAGGGTGAAAGGCATCAAAGCTACAGAATTGTCCGTGCAGTAAAGAATCGTTTCGGTTCAACCAATGAAATCGGCGTGTTTGAAATGACTGATAAGGGACTAATCGATGTTCCGAACCCATCACTTATGCTTCTATCGGGCAGACCCGTAGATGCTCCCGGCTCAGCAATAGTATGCTCGGTTGAGGGCACCAGACCTATTTTAGCGGAAATACAGGCACTTGTATCAAAAAGCAGCTTTGCTATGCCCCGCCGCATGGCAACAGGGGTTGATTTTAACAGAGTGTCCCTTATTATGACAGTGCTTGAAAAACGAATGGGACTTCATCTTGGTGATCATGATGCCTATGTAAATGTAACGGGAGGAATAAGACTTGACGAAAGTGCCACTGACCTTGCAATAGCCTGTGCAATCGCGTCAAGCTTCCGAAATAAACCACTCCCGTCGGATATGGCGTTTTTCGGAGAAGTGGGATTGACGGGAGAAATCCGTACAGTTACTCAGGCGGCAAGGCGAATTACTGAAATTAAGAAAATGGGATTTAAACGCTGTATGCTTCCGTTTGACTGTCTGGGAAGTCTGGATAAAACAGAAGGTATTCAGCTTATTTCGGTGCGTTCGCTTTCCGATGCACTTGAATATATCAAGGAGTGATTGGTATGTCAAAAACAGTGCTTGTTACAGGCAGTTCCCGTGGAATAGGTGCAGCGATTGCAGAGCTTTTCTACGAAAACGGATATAATGTAGCAATTAATTATAATAAAAGTGAAAAAGAGGCGAAAGCACTTTTGGAAAAACTTCCGGGAAGTCTTTTGCTTAAAGGTGATGTTTCCTCTGAAGAAGATGTAAAGAATATGATAGAGCAAACCGTGGCACATTTCGGGAAAATAGATGTGCTCATTAATAATGCTGGAATATCCCAAACAGGGCTATTGCAGGACATATCTCTTGAAGAATGGGAAAAACTCTTTTCAATAAATGTCACCGGAACTTTTCTTACAAGCAAATACGCCGTAAAGAATATGCTTGCAAATCACAATGGAAAAATTATTAACATCAGTAGTATCTGGGGAATAAGCGGAGCCAGTTGCGAAAGCTGCTACAGTGCATCAAAGGGTGCTGTCATTGCTTTTACAAAAGCATTGGCAAAGGAACTTGGTGCTTCAAATATAACGGTTAATTGCATTGCTCCGGGGTTTATTGATACGGATATGAACAAAAATATTTCTAAAGAAGATACCAAAGCCTTTTGTGAGGAAACTCCCCTCGGACGTATAGGAACACCCGATGAAGTCGCAAAAGCTGCTTTGTTCCTCGCATCGGAAAATGCTGACTTTATCACAGGGCAGATATTGGGCGTTGATGGCGGTGCAATAATTTAATTCACAAAAATAATCCTTCTTCATATACTGTTAGTAGCCAATGGCTATTAAAGTGTATAAGGAGGATTTTTTCTATGGAAGAAAAGCTTACCGGTTCCTTCGGATGCAAGGAAAAGGTTTGTATACAGACAGATAAAATTTACGATTCCTGCAGAAGTAAGGAATGTATAGAGTGTATGCGTGTGTACTTAACGGAAACAGGACAGGAAATAATCGACCGTGCAGTAGATGTGAAATGCAGAAAAAGTGAAGTAATTTGGGTGTTTAGTGATGTTGAAAAAATGCCCTTTAACCGCGGTTATTACACGGTAGACCTTACTTTCTTTTTCAGGGTTTCTCTCGATGTTTATACAGGTGTCTCACGCCCTGTGTGCGTTGAGGGTGTTGCTACCTACAGTAAAAAGGTTGTTCTCTTCGGCAGTGAGGGTAGTGCAAAGATATTCTCATCAAAATATAAAGAGGACAGTTTCGACCCCCAGCTTTGGCAGAAAACAAATATGCCAAAAGCTGTTGTAGAAACCTTAGATCCCATCTGCTTGGGTGTAAAGCTTGCCGAGCCCGGTGAAAAATGCTGTAAGTATGCGGATGACGAAATAGACGTGTGCAATATTCCCGATTGCGTTTGCAGAGTATTTGAGGATCGCTTTGTGAATTGCCGCAGTGAGCAACGGAAGGTTTATATTTCACTCGGCCTTTTTACAATTATCAAGCTTGAAAGAAATGTTCAGTTACTTATTCCTGCATACGATTTCTGTATTCCGGAAAAGGAATGTGTCACAAGCTCTCCCGATGACCCCTGCGAGATTTTCGCAAACATTAATTTCCCCATTGACGAGTTTTTCCCGCCTGTGGAGGATTGCCTGACAGATTCAGCACCCGATTGCTGTTGTAGTGAGGAATAAATAGTAAAAGAAGCAAGTGATTTTTCAGTCACTTGCTTCTTTGTATAGTTGTTATAAAAGCAAATTTTAGTTGAGATGTAATGAGCGTGAAAGAACACGCTTTTTTTGTGTCTGAAAAATCAACTTTCGAGTGAAAAAATGCATGAAAAACCTTATTCTAACCGCATGATGTTGACAAAACAGTCTATTGTGGGAAAAAGGTTAAAATGATATAATTTTATATGTATAAGATTATCAAAAGAAAGGAAAAAATGAATGTTTAAAAAACTTTTATCACTTGGCATAGCTCTTGTCATGCTTTCGGGAGTAATACTTATTGCTCCGGAAAAATCATTTATTGCAGAAAAAGCCGCTGCGGCAACTGCAACCGAAGCAACTGCAAGCTCATTTGAAGCGATTGCGGTTAAACAGACTGTAAGTGACACTATTACTACACTGACAGGCGGATATAAATCCGGCAGCGATGCTTTGAATTTGAATTACAATTACGGTACTACGGCTCCTTACCACCGTTGGCTTTATTTTAAGTACGACATTTCTGCGTTAAAGGACATTGAAAGCATTAAGTCTGCCGTTATTTCTATCGGCTTCAACTGGAATAAAAATAACGGTACTCTGTATGTTAAGTCTCTCAAAGAGTCAGTCTGGAATGATGCTGTGGCTGCTATTGCCGCTGTGAAAGAGGATTCAACCACAGTTATAGATTCAACTAAGTTCGTATATCCCAAGAATGATACTGCAGCAGATACACTTGGAACCGTTAAGAGGTCTTACGGTAACACTGCAAACAATGCTGAAGCCGCTTATAGGCTGACCGGTAACAAGTACACGCAGAGCTACGAAACAACCTTAACGGGCAGTAGTCAGTATAGAGCAGCCACATTTGCAGAAGGTTCGCTTCTTAAATATGTGCAGGACGCTGTAGAAAATGATAAAGATTACCTTTATTTCTCTGTTTGTTATTATTCGACTGCTTCAAAAGCTTCTGACAGATACGGCAACTACCGCTTTTATGCATCGGCAAATTCAATAAAAGTATCTGATGATGTTATGGTTCTCTACAACAGCGTTGCGGGCAACAAATTCAATACAACCGTAACAACACTTAGCAGAGAAACCGACTTCACCTATACTGTCAACATTGCAACAAAGGATACAAATGTACGTCTGCTTGCTGCAATTTACGGAAAATATGGTGCACTTTCAGGCGTGGTTATGAGCGATACACTTTCGTCAAATAACGGTAACCTCAGCCTCACAGTTCCTCTTTCGGAATATCCAGATGCTACAAGTGTCAGGTGCTTTATTTGGGACGGAAATACAT
>JAFTOF010000020.1 GCA_017451505.1 Clostridia bacterium
AGACACAACAGACACGCTCTTGCGATAGACGGTATCAAGTATGTTAAGCTTGACGGAAAAGAGTATTATGCTCAGGAAATATTTGATTCTACCGAGCTTGTTGCAAATCTTGATAAGAATGCTGTTAAGGTAGAGCATAGTGTATATGATCATATTATCTACGACAGCTCAACTGTTGAAAAACCTTTCGCTGTTGCACTTGATAAGGATCCTGATGTAAAGATGTTCTTTAAGATTCCTGACAGATTTAAGATTGATACACCAATCGGAACATATAATCCGGACTGGGCAGTTCTCTGGGAAAAGAACGGAGAGCAGAAACTGTATTTCATTCTTGAAACAAAGGGAACAGAAAGTCTGTTTAATCTTAAAACACCGGAACAGCTTAAGATTCATTGCGGTAAGGAGCATTTTAAGGCACTTGGTAATGGTCTTGAGATGCACGGACCTGTTAAGGATTGGGATAAGTTTAAGATTAATGTATAATAAACCGAAAAATATCGGGAAGAAACTTAAAAATTACTTTCTTTTTGTGCGATTTATAGAGGTGATGATTATGAAAGTCCTAATAATGTCAGTCACTGCCGGAAATGGACACAATTCTACCGCTCAGGCAATGATTGAAGAGTTTGAGAAAATGGGAATTGAGTGTCATTTACTTGATACGCTGGAGTATATAAATAAACATCTTGGAACAGGTGTTCAGGACGGGTATTTATTTACGACAAAGCATTTTAAAAGTACATACGGTAAAATCTACTCAATATTAGATAAAAAAGAGGAGCCATACAGTAAATATGCGCCGGGTTCAATATTAACTAAACAGATTTCAAAATATTTTGCTCATTACGTCCAAGAATATAATCCCGATGCCATTATTACAACACATTCATATCCTGCTGTTATTATTTCTGTGCTCTTGCATAGAAACTACATAAAATGTCCGACTTTTGGTATTGTTACAGATTTTACAATTCATCCGTTCTGGGAAAGCACTGATCTTGATTATTATATTTTGCCAAGTGATTTGCTGATACCGGCTGCAGAGAAAAAAGGAATACCTAAAAGCAAGATAATAGCCTCCGGAATTCCTGTAAAAAGTAAGTTCGCACACAAAATCGATAAGGTGTCTGCTCGAACAATGCTTGGACTTGACAACAAAACAACTATTATGGTTATGATGGGTTCCATGGGATTTGGAAAAATAATCGATATCATTGAGGAATTAGATAAATATCCTGCCGATTTTCAAGTAGTATGTGTTTGCGGAAATAATAAGCATATCAAACAGGAAATTGATGAACACCCGTGGAACAAAAAAGTTGTCAATTTGGGATTCATTGATAATGTTGATGAATATATGGATGCCTCAGATGTTATTATAACAAAACCCGGAGGCCTTACAACATCAGAAGCACTTGCAAAAAAATTACCGCTGATTCTATCTGATCCGCTTCCGGGGCAAGAAGACAGAAATATAGAGTTTCTGGTTAATACGGGAGTTGCAATAAATATAACACCAACATTTCCGTTAGAAAATGCACTTTACCAGTTATTTGATAGTAACTGGAGGCGTGTGCATATTATGGATGCGGTTGAAAATTTAGCAAAACCAAATGCCGCATCAGATATTTGTAAATTTATAAACAATCTTATGATATTGGCTTCTTCTTCATTGATATAAACGTATCCATCCTCATCTCTTCCAAATCCGTAAGAAATTCTACCAAATGTTCTTGATTCATATAATATCAATAAAAAAACGAAAATCATTCATGACAAAATTTCCTAAATCATTGAAATTTGAAACCTAATATGATATAATATAAAATAAGATTAATATGGATACTTGTATCCAAAAGCAGGATGCATCTATTTTGTATCGTTCGTTCGAGCTGGATGCATCTAAATTGTATCGTATGAAAAAAAGCGTTTTTTGCTCCCAACTTTATACGAACTTTCTTTAAAAATGGGCTGCATCTAAACCTTATGCCTCGCAACTACTAAATTATTCATTTAAATTACATACTTCAAAATAGAATTAAAATGGAGGAAATTATTATGGTAAAGCATATTATTATCTGGAAGCTTAAGGAGGAATATAATACTTCGGAAATAAAGAACGGAATAAAGCAAGGTCTTGAAAAACTGTTAGGTGTTGTCCCAGGTCTTACAGAAATCAATGTTGAGACAAATCCTCTCGCATCATCAAATGCAGACGTTATGCTATATTCAGTGTTTGAGAATGAAGAGGCTCTGAAGGGATATGCACTGCATCCGGCACACGTAAAGGTTGCAGATACATATGTAATACCATATACACAGACCAGGGCGTGCTTTGATTATACAGAGTAATCCAACCGGATAAGTTTTTAACCAAGGAGTATCAATGAAAACGAAACTTACACCTAAGAAATTTTATACCAAACTTTATAAAATGCTTGAAAATGTCACCCCGCTTGAAATAGACTGCGGTCAGCTTTGTGATGGTGCTTGCTGCACTGTGACTGACGAAGTAACGGGAATGTATCTTTTTCCGGGGGAACGGGTGATGTATAACCCTATGCCCTCATGGGGTGAAATTCAGGATATTGATTTTACATATGACGGCGGAAAAAGTGTGGATTTTTTCACCTGTGAGGGCAAGTGCGACAGAAGCCTGAGACCGCTTTCATGCAGAATATTTCCCCTTGTGCCCTATGCAAAACGTGGGGACAAGCTCAGCATTATTATGGATATAAGAGGGAGAGGGATGTGCCCCCTTGCTACCGCCATGAAAAAAGAAGATTTATCGCCGCTTTTTGTAGAAAGAGTTACAAAGGCTATGCAGCTTTGTATGCTTAACCGCGAAACAAGGGAATTTATATATTCACTTTCAGAAACCATAGATGAGATCGAAAAAATGGGGGAGGATTTCAGATGAGTTATAATTTTGCAATTATTGACCTTGGCTCAAATTCAGTGCGTATGAATATAAATGCCATTGAAAAGGACGGGAGTTGGAGTACGCTTCAAAAACTGCGTGCAACCGTCCGTCTCAGTGAGGGGATGAGCAGTGATAATTTTCTAAAAGAAAACGCCATAAACCGTGTTATAGATGCACTGTGTGATTTTTGTGATAAGGCAAAGGAATATAAGTGCGTCAGCATAGCCGCAGTGGCTACGGCGGCACTTAGAAATGCGGCGAACAAAGAGCTTTTCCTTGCAAGGGTTAAGGAAAAGACGGGAATTGATTTTGAAATAATCAGCGGTGAGCAGGAAGCTTTCTACAGCTTCCTTGCAGTGCGTGAAACTGTGGGAATTGAAAACGGAGTAATATATGATACAGGCGGAGGAAGTACTGAAATTATGCTTGTAAAAGACGGAGAAATAAAACACTGCGTAAGCCTTCCTTTAGGTGCTGTGATAATGACGGAGAAATTCAGAAAAAGCAGTCAGATGCATCTTTATAAATATGTTTCCTCCTACATAGGCGGTATAGATTGGCTTGACGAATGTGAAGGACTTCCACTTTACGGAATAGGAGGAAGTGCAAGGGCACTTGCTATGCTTTACAAAAAAGAAAATTTGGGGATTGATGCCTTTGACGGAATGAAAATTCCCTATGCATCCGTGGCGAAGATTTATCAGAGCATTTTCTTAACCCCTGTTGAAAAACGAAAGGATATAAAAGGTATGGAAATATCCCGTGCCGATATAATATTGGCAGGGCTTACGCCTCTTAAGGTTCTTATGGATATGTGCGGAGGTTCAAGCGTTACAATCTGTGCATCGGGAGTAAAAGAAGGCGTATTTTTCAGAATGAAGGACGAAATTTTAAGGAGCAGTAACAAATGAGTGTAAATATCGTTTTGGTAGAGCCGGAAATTCCACAGAATACAGGCAATATTGTCCGTACTTGTGCGGCAACGGGAACACGGCTTCACATTGTGAAACCAATGGGTTTTCAGATTGATGATAAAAAGCTTAAGCGTGCCGGTCTTGACTATTGGCATTTCTTGAACATTCAGTATTATGAAAATCTTGACGACTTTTTTGAGAAGAACAAAGGCGGCAGGTTCTTCTACCTTAGCTCCAAAGCACCAACGTCATATACCGAGGTTAGTTATCAGGACAATGATTTCCTTCTTTTCGGCAAGGAAACAAAAGGCCTTCCCGAAAAGCTTCTTATTGAGCATCCTGAGCGTGCCGTGCGAATTCCCATGATAAGCAGTGCCCGATGCCTTAATCTTTCAAATTCCGCGGCAATAGTTGTATATGAGGCACTAAGACAACAGAATTTTGCCTCACTTACAAAGGAATCGGATTACTTATACGGCATAATAGACTAATAAAAAACGAATGGAGGACAATTTAATGTTTACAAGGAAAAGCTTTGAAAATCACTACGAGGGGGCAATGGAGCCTTTCAAAATCATAGGAAATGTATATTTTGTTGGAACATTTCCTGCATCATCACATTTGATAGACACAGGTGACGGTCTTATTCTTATAGATACAGGTTATAATGACACTTTGTTCTTGCTTGTCGATTCAATCTACAAGCTGGGATTTTCTCCTTATGACGTGAAGTATATAATACATACACACTGGCACGGAGACCATGCTGCAGCATCGGCCGCACTTTCTTATGTGACCGGTGCAAAAAAGCTTATATGCGAAAAGGATGCCGAAGCCGTTAAGAAGTATTTTGAACCCGATGCGTTGTTAAAGGACGGTGATGTTATCCGCCTTGGTAATACACAAATCGAGGTTATGGAAACCCCCGGGCATACGAAGGGAACGATATCTTTGTTCTTTGAAACCGAAGAAAACGGCGTAAAATATCAGGTTGGAACATTTGGCGGAGCAGGCGTAAATACTCTTACCAAAGGTAAGTTTGAATATGATAATTGCAGAAGTGATTATCTGGAATCTATTAACAAGCTGAGAAAAAGAAAAGTAGATGTGTTTATTGGAAACCATGTATGGAACAATGATACACAGACAAAGGGAGAAATCCTGAGAAAAACAGGGGAGAATAAATTTATAGACAGTAAACTTTGGGGCGAATTTTTGGACTTTTGTGAAAAACGCCTGTACGAAACCATTGAAAAAGATTAAGTAAGAAAAGAAGCTGAGATAAAATGATGTTCATTTTATCTCAGCTTCTTTTCTTACCCCTCCGGGCGTTTTACCAGTTTGTTTTTTATATGCACTGCTAAAATAAAGTGGATTGGAAAATCCAAGTATTTCGGAAATTTTGCCTATGGGTAAATTCGTGTGTAGTAGTAAATTTGTTGCCTCGTCCATTTTTAGCATCAACTGATATTTGTATGGAGGCAGGGAATATTTTTGCTTGAAAATTACCGATAGTCTGTCCTTGCTTAGTCCCACCTTATCGGCATAAGAGGAAACGTCAAATTCTCCGTGTATAAAATCCTTGTGAATGTCCTCTGCAAGCGATGCTATTACCGCATCCGTTAAGGGCTTTTCATTCCTTGAATCCGATATAAGGAAAAGTAACTGGCAAAATATTGCAGAAAGCAGACCTTTTTGACTGTGCCTGCTATGTATATTGGCAATGTAAAGTCTTTCAAAAGAATCGCAAAAAGCATCGCTGTCATAAATTTTGAAGACATCGCTTTTAATGCCATATTCCTCGTTAAATGACCCGCTGTCTGCTACTTTAAAATGAACGGCGAAAATATCGGCATCGATGCTTTTGGAGCATTTAAAGCACAGTAAATCACCAAGGCAGAACAAGATGGTGTTTTTTGAAAATGTATACCTCTTTTTGCCGAGTACACATTTTCCGCTTCCGCCTGCTATGAAAATCAATATTCCCTCATCAGAAGGCATGTTATATTTGTACAGATGCTTTTCTCCCGAAAAGTGGTTTTTAAATACCTTTAATACTTCAATATCTTTCATAAATGCACTACCTGTATACATGGAAGCCGTTGCCTACAATCTGCTGTGATTCGGAGAAGATAATAAAAGCATCTGTATCTATTTCTAAAATCTTTCTTTGAAATTCAGGAATTTCGTTTTCCTTTAAAGCACACATAAGGGTGGATTTTTTCTGCATGGTATAAGCTCCTGTTACGTCAAAAATCGTTACCCCTCTTGGTGAGGTTGATACAAGAAGCTTTGCCACGTCAAGCCCTTTATCCGTAACAACAAAAGCTAATTTTGAAACGTTCAACTTTTGAATCAACCAGTCAACGGCAAAGGTTGACACGAAAAGTGCCACAATACCCCAAAGGGTGAGGTTAATGTTTCCGAAAACAATAAGTGAGGTTAGTATAACCATGGCGTCTACAATTAAAAGAAGCTTGCCAATTTTGAAATGCGGAAAAAAGTGCTGAAGCAATCTTCCCAAAATATCCGTGCCACCCGTAGAACCGCCCGAAAGAAGTGTCAGCCCGATTCCAAATCCGTACAAAATTGAACCAAAAAGGGCGGCTAATACAACATCATCAGTTAATGCAGGAAGCTCGGAAAAGAGCTGTACAAATATGGAAATATTTGCCGCACCGATAATTGTTTTTACCACGAATTCTTTGCCGATTACTTTAAAAGAAATAAGCAGGAAAAGAATATTGATAACTGCAAAGGAAAGTCCCGGAGGAATCTTTGCAATATGGTACAGAATCGTGGAAAGACCCGACACGCCACCGCTTACTATTTTGTTTGGCAGGTAAAATACGCTGATTCCGAATGCTGTTATAATAGGGCCAATCAAAAACAGAAAGTTTTGTCTTAATTTTTCCTTTGAAAGAAAATTGTGTGCTAACTGCTTGTTATGCATTTTATCACCCTCGTAAATATGCTTTATTTGTAGGAAACAATTTTAACACAGAAGCACTCAAAAAGCAATAATAATCGGCTAAAAACATATAAAAAGAAATAAAATTTACTCTAAAAGAAAAAAGAAAAAAATTTTGGCGTAAGAATGCAAAATCAAAGTAAAATATTGTGTATAAAAGCTAATGCAATCCTTAATGAAAACATCGCACTAATTTTATAAAAAATTAGGTTGTTTTTTGTTTCAACTTATTATATAATGATATGGTTAAGAGGTGATTGATGTGTTGAACAGAACAATATACGATATCAAATCAATACTTGAACGTGACCCTGCGGCAAGAAATGCACTGGAGGTAATACTTTTATACCCCGGGTTTCACGCAGTACTGTTTCACAGATTTGCACATATGCTCTACCGCTGTCATCTCAGATTTATTCCCAGACTTATAAGCCAGATTGCAAGGTTCTTTACAAAGATTGAAATTCATCCCGGAGCAACTATCGGCAAAGGGCTTTTAATTGACCACGGCTGCGGTGTAGTAATAGGTGAAACCACCGTAATCGGTGATGATTGCACCATATATCAGGGGGTAACCCTTGGTGGTACCGGTAAGGACACGGGGAAGCGTCATCCGACCTTGGGTAACAATGTAATGGTAGGCTCAGGTGCGAAAATCTTAGGTCCTTTTACCGTGGGAGATAACTCAAAGATAGCGGCAAATGCGGTATTGCTCCGTGAGGTTGAACCGGACAGCACCTGCGTGGGTGTTCCTGCCCGTGTTGTTAAACGCGGTGATAAAAGAGTGGATAATCTTGACCAGATTCACATTCCCGACCCTGTCAGTCAGGAGCTTTGTCGGATGAGTGCCCGAATAGATAGGCTAAATGCAGAGCTTGAAATATTGAAAAATAATGGCAACGAAAGGTGATAGCTATGAAATTATATAACACTTTAACAAGGACAAAGGAAGAATTTAAACCCATAACCGAGGGCGAAGTAAAAATGTATTCCTGCGGACCTACGGTTTACAACTACTTTCACTTGGGAAATGCACGCCCCTTTATCGTGTTTGACTGCCTCAGACAATTCCTTGAATACAGGGGATATGATGTTAAGTTCGTGCAGAACTTCACAGATGTTGACGATAAGCTTATAAATAAAGCAAGAGAAGAAGGAACAACCGTTCCCGAAATCGCTGAAAAATATATAAAAGAGTATTTTGTGGATGCCAAGGCTCTCGGAATTAAAGAGGCCACCGTCCATCCCAGAGCTACGGAAAATATCGATGCCATCATTGAAACTGTGTCCACTCTTATTAAGAAAGGGCACGCGTATGAGGTAGAGGGTGATGTGTATTTTTCCGTTGAAAGCTACAAGGACTACGGAAAGCTCAGTCATCAGCCTCTTGAAGACTTGGAAAGCGGTGTCCGCAAAGAGCTTGATGATAAAAAGCATCATCCCATGGACTTTGCTCTGTGGAAGAAGCGTAAGACCGATGACGAAATAGGCTGGGAAAGCCCTTGGGGAATCGGAAGACCGGGCTGGCACATTGAATGTACGGCAATGGTAAACAGATACCTTGGACATACCATTGATATACACAGCGGAGGATTTGACCTAATTTTCCCTCATCACGAAAATGAGATTGCACAGAGTGTTTGTGCAAACGGCACACCTTTTGCAAACTACTGGCTTCACAACGGCTTCATAAACGTGAATAATGAAAAAATGAGTAAATCCCTCGGTAATTTCTTCACCGTGCGTGATATTGCCGCAAAGTATGACTACGAAGTAATTCGTTTCTTTATGCTTTCGGCACACTACAGAAGTCCCATCAATTTCTGTGATGAGCTTATGGATGCGGCGAAAAACGGTCTTGAAAGAATTTATAATTGTGTTGACAATATTGATTTCCTCATGAACAACGCCCCCGAAGGTGAAGCAGGTGACGAGATTAAGTCAGCGATGGAGGGCTATAAAAATAAATTTATTGCATCCATGGAGGATGACCTTAATACTGCCGATGCCATATCTGCAATCTTTGAGGCAGTTCGCTATGCAAACACAATGCAAAATCCCAATAAGTCAGAGCTTCAGCTTGCAAAGGGTACAATCCTTGAGCTTGGTAATGTACTTGGACTTCTCAAGAATACACAGAAAGCAAGCCTTGATGAAGAAATAGAGGCACTGATTGCCGAGAGAACACAGGCAAGAAAAGATAAAAACTGGGCATTGGCTGACAAAATCCGTGACGACCTTAAGGCAAGAGGAATTGTACTTGAAGATACACCCGATGGTGTAAAATGGAAACTTGAAAAATAAAGTAATCAAAGTAAGGGAGCAGTTATATGCTGTTTAAAGCTGACAATATAAATCCCAAGGAATACAGTCCACTGGCTCTTGCATATATCGGAGATACGGTTTATGACCTTTTTATCAGAACAAAGGTGCTGGAAAAGGGAAACCGCCACGTTACCGTAATGCACAAGGAGGCAGTAGGATTTGTTAAAGCACATTCCCAGTCGGTAAGTGCCTACGCCATAGAAGGGCATCTTACGGAAGATGAACAACGCATTCTAAAATGGGGGCGTAATGCCAAGAGTAATACTACGCCGAAAAATGCCGATGTTACAGAGTATCGTATGGCAACAGGCTTTGAAACACTGATTGGATATTTATATCTTAGTAATGATATACAGCGTCTTGAGTTTTTGCTTGAAAAAGCTTACGAGGCGATTTTACAAACAAGTAATTAATTTTAACATAGGAGTGATTGTCTAAATGAAAAATTCTACCAAAATCCATGCGTATAAAGCAAGAAAGCTTGCTTTAGAGGGTATTTACAATGCCGCATCGGGACATCCTGGCGGAAGCCTTTCCATAGCAGATATATTGGCTGTTCTTTACTTTGAAAAGATGAATATTGACCCCGAAAACCCAAAAATGGCGGATCGTGACAGACTTGTTCTTTCCAAGGGGCATTGTGCACCCATTCTCTACGCTATGCTGGCAGAACGCGGATTTTTCTCTACAGACCTCTGTTCTACACTCCGCAGAGCGGACAGCATTTTACAGGGCCATCCCGACATGAAAGGCGTTCCCGGTGTGGATATGTCTACAGGTTCTCTCGGACAGGGAATCTCAGCAGCAAACGGTATGGCACTTTCAGCTAAGCTTGATGGTAAGGATTTTAAGGTTTACGCAATCCTTGGTGACGGTGAAATTGAAGAAGGTCAGGTGTGGGAGGCTGCAATGTTTGCAGCACATTACAAGCTTGATAATCTTGTAGCAATCCTTGATTTTAACGGACTTCAGATTGACGGTGACATCCGTGAAGTTATGAATTCCACACCTATCGATAAGAAGTTTGAAGCATTTAACTGGAATGTAATTACAATAGACGGACACGATTACGACCAGATTAGAAATGCAATCGAAGAAGCTCATAAGGTAGAGGGTAAACCCTCCATTATCATCGCAAAGTGTGTTAAGGGTAAGGGCGTATCCTTTATGGAAAACCAGGCAGGCTGGCATGGTGCTGCTCCCAACAAGGAACAGTTCGAGCAGGCTATTAGTGAGCTTGATGAAGCACTCAGTGCTCTTGAAACCGAATAAGAAAGGAATGTGAAAGATATGGCTATAGGTGATAAAAAAGCAACTCGTGAGAGCTACGGTATGGCACTTGCACAGCTTGGAGAAAAATATGATATTGTTGTAATGGATGCTGACCTTTCCAAATCAACAAAGACAGATACATTTAAGAAGAAATTCCCTGAAAGATTTATTAATACAGGTATAGCCGAGGGTAATATGCTTTCAACGGCTGCGGGTATTGCAAGCACAGGAAAGATTGTTTTTGCAAGCTCCTTTGCAATGTTTGCGGCAGGCCGTGCATTTGAACAGATTCGTAATTCTATCGGTTATCCGCACCTTAACGTGAAAATCGGTGCAACGCACGCAGGTATCAGTGTTGGTGAAGACGGTGCAACTCACCAGTGCCTTGAGGATATGGGAATTATGCGTACAATCCCCGGTATGGTAATCATCAACCCTGCTGACCATGTTGAGGCAACGGCGGCTGTGGAAGCGGCAGTTAAATATGACGGACCTGTTTATCTTCGTTTTGGAAGACTTCCTGTTCCGCAGATATTTGATGAAAATACATATAAGTTTGAAATAGGTAAGGGCGTACAGCTTGCAGAGGGCAAGGATGCCACAATCATTGCCACAGGACTTATGGTGCCTTATGCAATGGAAGCAAGAGAGCTTCTTAAAAATGACGGAATTGATGCGGCAGTAATCAATATTCATACAATTAAGCCCATTGACCGTGATATAATTGAAAAAGCGGCTCGCGAAACAGGTGCTATCGTTACCGCCGAGGAGCATAATGTTAACTGTGGACTTGGCAGTGCAGTGGCAGAGGTTCTTTGTGAAACCTGCCCCGTTCCCATGCTCAGAGTGGGCACACAGGACGTATTCGGTAAGAGCGGTAAGCCCTACGAGCTTCTTAAGGAATACGGTCTTTCTGCAGAAAATATTGCAGAGAACGTAAAGAAAGCAATAGCCTTGAAAACACGATAAAAATAATTCCAAAGGGGAATTATACCGATGAATGAGCTTTTAGAAAAGTTAAATAAACCTCAGAGAGAGGCCGTTGAACATATCAACGGTCCTCTTTTGGTGTTAGCAGGTGCAGGAAGCGGTAAGACGAGAGTGCTGACGCATCGTATCGCATATATGATTCAGGAAAAAGGAATTTCACCGTGGAGTATTCTTGCAATTACCTTTACGAATAAAGCCGCACGTGAAATGCTGCAGCGTGTGGAAAATCTTATCGGTGCTGTTGCGAATGACATGTGGGTAAGGACATTTCACTCCGCTTGTGTAAGAATTTTACGCCGTGATATTGACCGCATAGGCTATGATACACGTTTTAATATTATTGACAGTGATGACCAGAAATCACTCGTTAAAGAATGCCTTAAGGAGCTTGGTTTTGATGAAAAACAACTTCCGCCAAGAAGTGTTTTGAGCGAGATTTCCCATGCAAAGGACAATCTTTTAACCCCTGAAAAGTACACACTTGACTATGCGGACGATTACAGAAAAAAACAAATCGCCCGTGTGTATTCGCTATATCAGCACAAGTTAAGGACTGCAAACGACCTTGACTTTGATGATTTGATTATGCTGACGGTAAGGCTTTTCGAGGAAAATGAGGACGTGCTTGAATTTTACCGCAATAAATTTAAGTATGTGCTTGTGGATGAGTTTCAGGATACAAACAAGGCACAAAATGAACTGGTAATACTGCTTGCTGGAAACCACCGTAATCTTTGCGTTGTAGGTGACGATGACCAAAGTATTTATAAGTTCCGAGGTACTGATATTTCAAATATTCTTGATTTTGAGAAAGCTTTTCCAGAAAGCAGAGTGATACGCCTTGAACAAAATTATCGTTCAACGCAGAATATCCTTGATGCGGCAAACAGCGTGATTAAGAATAATTACGGAAGAAAGGGTAAAAAGCTCTGGACTGATAAAGGTGAGGGCGAAAAAATTAATGTTTATAAAGCGGCTAACGAATATGAGGAAGCAAGCTTTATTGCAGAAAAAATTGCACAAATGGTGCGTGACGGTTACAGCTATAACGATATGGCGGTACTCTACCGTGCAAATGCGTCATCACGAATTCTGGAGGAAGTATTTATGCGTAAAGCACTTCCGTACAGGGTTCTTTCGGGGCTTCGTTTCTATGACAGAAAAGAAATCCGTGATATGATTGCGTATTTAAGGCTTATAAAGAACCCCGATGATGATATCAGTCTTAAAAGAATTATAAATACACCGTCGAGAAAAATAGGAAAGGTTACTCTAGATAAAATTTCCGCCTTGGCTGAAAGAGAAAACTCGAGCATGCTTAGAGCAATCGGAAATAACAGAGAGGTTGTTAACGCCTCGGCAGTAGAATTTTTCGACCTTATTGAAAGCTTACGTGAATTTTCCCAAAACAACTCCTTGGGTGATTTTGTAAATGAGGTGTTTGAAAAATCGGGTTATCGAGCCTTTCTTGAAACAGATGAAAAGGGCGAAGAACGCACAGATAATGTGTACGAGCTTATAAACGGTGCTTCAAATTACGAAGACAACAACGAAGATGCCACGTTCCTTGATTATATGGATAATCTGGCTCTTATCAGCGATATAGACAATTATGATGAGGACTTGGAAGCGGCGGTATTTATGACTTTGCATGCCGCAAAAGGATTGGAATTTCCTGTGGTATTTATCTGTGGTTTTGATGAGGGGATTTTTCCCAATATGGCAAGCTGCTATAATAGTGAGGAATTAGAGGAAGAACGAAGACTGTGTTACGTGGGAATCACAAGGGCGAGAGAGGTTCTTTTTGTTACGACGGCACAAAGCAGAATGCTTTATGGCAAAACCTCAGTGTATAAGCCGTCAAGGTTTTTAGATGAAATCCCGTCCGAGCTTCTTGATATTACCGATAATACTCCAAAACCAAAGGAATCGTGGCTTCCCGAAAACGATAACAACCGCTTCTCATATATCCCCGAAAGCTCACTGTTTGGTAATAAACCAACCACTCCTGAAGTAAAGGGCGAGATATTTAAAGCGGGTGACGTTGTATTCCATAAGAAATTCGGCAAAGGCATCGTGATTGACGCTACTCCTGTGGGAAATGACGTGCATTATGAAATCGCCTTTGAAAGCGTAGGAACAAAAAATCTTTTGGGGCTTTATGCAAAGCTTCAGAAAGCGTGATAATTATGTATAATGAGTTTGCTTATTTATACGATAAATTAATAAACGATGTTGACTATAAAAGCTGGGTAGACTATTATTTTAAAATATTTCAGCGTTACGGCCTTAAGCCCAAACTCGGGCTTGACCTTGGATGCGGAACAGGGAATATGACTGTAGAGCTTGCAAAACGCGGCATAGAAATGACAGGTGTGGACTTGTCGGAAGATATGCTTATGGTGGCAAGGGAAAAGTCAGAGGGGCTGGATATATTATATCTCAATCAGGATATGGCGGAGTTTGAGCTTTACGGGACTGTGGATTTTGTTATTTCAAGCCTTGATTGCATAAACTATGTCACGGATAAGCGTGAGCTTCTTCGTGTGTTTAAGCTTGTAAATAATTACCTTGATCCCGGCGGGCTTTTTATCTTTGATATTAATACTTCTTATAAGCTTGAGAATGTAATAGGGAACAACACATTTGTGATTGAAGATGACAATGTTTTCTTCACATGGCAGAATGAATATGACAAAAAGAAAAAAATCTGCGATTTTTACCTGACATTCTTCTGCAAGGAGGGTAACGGATATACAAGGTTTGACGAGCAGCACAGTGAACGTGCCTATGAAATAGATGAGATTAAAACGCTGATTGAAAGTTCGGGCATGAAACTACTCAAGGTGTATAACTCTCTTAGCTTTGACAATCCTAAGAAAAACAGTGAAAGAGTATTTTTTGTCGCTCAGGAACAGGGGAAAAGATAATGATTGTAGTTATAGGCGGAGGAGCCGCAGGAATGATGGCGGCAATCTCGGCAGCACAGGAGGGTGCAAGCGTCACCCTGATAGAAAAGAATAAGGATTTGGGAAAAAAGCTCCGCATAACGGGAAAGGGAAGATGCAACGTTACAAATGGCTGCGATACTGAGGAAATTTTTGAAAACATTCCCACAAATCGCAATTTTCTCTACAGTGCAATATATACCTTCTCAAATTTTGACACCATGAATTTCTTTGAGCAGTGCGGTGTTAAGTTAAAGGAGGAGAGGGGAGCACGTATTTTTCCGCAAAGTGATAATGCAGCGGATATAGTAAATGCCCTCAAAAATAAACTCATAGAACTTAATGTAAAGGTTATTGGCGGAAAAGTTGTCGAAATTCTTACCGAAAAAGGTCAGGTAAAAGGCGTGAAAACTGAAACTTCAACAATATTTTGCCGCAGCGTCATATTGGCAACAGGGGGCAAGAGCTATCCGCAGACAGGCTCTACCGGTGACGGATATGCACTTGCACAAAAGACAGGTCACACCATTACAAAGATTAAACCTGCCCTTGTTCCCTTGGAAACGGTGGAAAGTACGAACGCCTTAATGGGACTTTCATTAAAAAACATTTCAGTTTGTGTGTTTGATAAAAAGGGCAAAAAGAAGTTTACCGATTTTGGAGAAATGCTTTTTACCCATTTTGGATTAACAGGTCCTGTAATTCTTTCGTCCAGCAGTCATATGGAAGAAAACCCTGAGGGAATGCGTGTAGAAATTGACCTGAAACCGGCACTTGATACTGATACTCTTGACAAAAGAATACTGCGTGACTTTGAAAAATACCAAAATAAAAATTTTGAAAATTCACTTTCCGATTTACTTCCGTCAAAGATGATTGACTATATTGTGAAAAAATCGGGAATAGATCCATATAAAAAGGTAAACAGTATTACTAAAGAGGAGAGAAAAAATCTTCTTAATCTTTTAAAGCATCTTACTTTTACCGTTAAATCATACCGCCCCGTATCCGAAGCAATTATAACAAGCGGCGGAGTAAATGTGAAAGAAATTAACGCATCTACAATGGAAAGCAAGATTGTAAAGGGACTTTACTTTGCAGGTGAAATTATAGATGTTGATGCCTATACAGGCGGATTTAATCTGCAAATAGCATTTTCCACGGGACATCTCGCAGGAAAAAATGCCGCAGAGAATAATAGTTAAAATTTAACAAGTTCAAGGCATATTGGGCTGGACTCCCTTATGCCTAAGGAGGAAGAGTTATGACGAAAATCGCTATCGACGGTCCTGCAGGAGCGGGAAAAAGCACCATTTCAAAGAAAGTGGCAAAAGAGCTTGGATATGTGTATATTGACACGGGTGCAATGTACCGTGCAGTAGGTCTTAAAGCTGTAAGAATGGGAATTGATACTAAGGACGAAAAGGGTGTTACATCAATTCTGCCTGACCTTGACATTGACATCAGGCACGAGGGCGTGGAGCAGCAAATTTATCTTGACGGAGAAAATGTTTCCGATAAAATCCGCACTCCCGAAATTTCCATGGCGGCAAGTAACGTTTCTGCAATTGGTGCGGTAAGAACAGCTCTTGTTGATATGCAAAGAAAGCTTGCCAAAAACCACGATGTCGTTATGGACGGACGTGATATTGCAACTTTCGTACTTCCCGATGCAGAGGTTAAAATTTTTCTTACAGCGTCAGTTGAAGCTCGTGCTGCAAGGAGATACAGGGAACTAATTGAAAAAGGCGAGAGTGTGTCGCTTGAAGATGTTAAAGCTGAAATGATACAAAGAGATAAGAATGACTCTACCCGCAAAGTGTCACCGCTCAAGGTAGCTGATGATGCAACGGTTATTGATAACTCCGACCTTAGCTTGGAGGAATCGGTTAAAAACGTGGTAGAATTTATAAGGAGCAAAATCTCATGAGTTTTTACAGAATAGCAGTAAAATGTGCAGGCGGAGTATTTAAAGTATTTCTCCTGTCCAAAGCCAACGGAAAAGAAAATATCCCCTGTGAAGGACCATTCCTTTTGTGTGCAAACCACCGAAGCTATAAGGACCCCATTTTGATTGCGGCGGGGTGTAAACGCGACCTTACCTTCATGGCAAAAGAGGAACTTTTCAAAAAGCCTGGTTTAGGCTGGCTTATTAAAAAGCTTGGTGCATTCCCCATTAAACGAGGCAGGGGGGATGCCGCTGCAGTTATGGCAACCCTTAAAATTATGAAAAAAGGAGAGCCAACATTAATTTTCCCTGAAGGCACAAGAATGAAAAAAGGAGAGCGAAAACAGATAAATTCAGGTATAATAAGGCTTGCGTTACAGTCGAACGTTCCTATATTACCCGCCTTTGTCGGTGCGAACAGAGTTACATACGGGAAACCGATATCCTATGCTGAGTATGCCGAGCAGGCACAGAACGGGGAAGCTATGCAGCGTCTTGCAGATGAACTTATGGATACCATCTATGCTTTGGGTGAAAAGAAATGAAACGGGTTGTAAAAGTAGCAGAAAAAGCAGGGTTTTGCTTTGGGGTAAGCCGTGCTGTAAGGCTTACAGAGGAAGGACTTTCTCGCGGAAAGAAAATAGTGACGCTTGGTCCTATTATACACAACAGTGCCGTGGTAAATGACTTAAGAGGCCGCGGAGTCAGAATAATAGAAAAAGCAGGAGATGCAAAGAAGGGCGAAACCGTTGTTATAAGAAGCCACGGAATAACAAAAGCGGAGCAGGAAATATTAGATGCTAATGGCGTGGAATATATTGATGCCACATGCCCTTTTGTAAAAAAGATTCATAATATCGTAAGCGAAGCCTATGCCCAAAAAAGCAATATTTTAATTATTGGTGATGAAAATCACCCTGAAGTAATAGGCATAAATGGTTGGTGTGAAAACAGTGCCAAAGTTATAAAGACTATCGAAGAAGCGGAAAATGTTGCTTTTTGTGATGAAAAAAAGCTTTATGTCGTGGCACAAACCACGTTTGAGAGAGAATTATGGAAAAAAATTACGAAAATTATAAAAAAGACTTGCCAAAGTGCTATAGTTTTTGATACAATATGTAGTGCTACGAATGAAAGACAGAAATATGCAGCTCTGCTTGCTAAAGAGAGTGACGTATTTATTGTCGTCGGAGGTAAAAACAGTTCAAACACTAAAAAACTGTTTGACATTGCCTCACCTCTTTGCCGACATACATTTTATGTGGAGGGGGCAAAGGAGCTGCCTAAGGATTTACTCACACTCGGTCATTCGTTCGGTATTACCGCCGGTGCTTCAACGCCGGAGCATATAATTAAGGAGGTTTTAGAAACCATGGTAGAAGAAAAGAACACTAATATTCAAGGAAATGGAGAGCCTACATTTGCCGAGGCATTTGAACAATCCCTCGTCACTTTAAATACAGGACAGGTTGTAACGGGCACAGTAATCAGCATTACTCCCACAGAAGTATATGTAGATCTTGGCTACAAGGCTGACGGTATCATCCCTGCGGACGAGCTTACAGACGACCCCTCAGTTAACACTGCAGATGTTGTTAAGGTTGGCGACGAAGTGGAAGTATTCGTTGTAAGAGTAAACGACGGTGAAGGCTACGTAAAGCTTTCTAAAAAGAAAATCGACGCAATCAAGGGCTGGCAGACAATCGAAGCAGCTTATGAAAGCGGCGAAATCCTCACAGGACGTATTGTTGAAAATGTTAACCGCGGTGTAATCGCACTTGTTAACGGAAGCAGAATCTTTATTCCTGCATCTATGGCAAGCGAAAGATTCATGAAGGATCTTCAGCCTCTTGTTGGTACAGAAGCAAGCTTCAAAATCGTGAATATCCGTGAAGACAGACGCGGTAAGAAAGCAATCGGTTCTATTAAGGTTGTTGCACAGGCTGAGCGTGCTGAAAAGGTAGCTGCATTTATGGCAGATGTTGAAGAAGGTAAGGTTTATACAGGTACTGTTAAGACTCTTACAGACTTCGGTGCATTCGTTGACCTTGGTGGTGTTGACGGTCTTATCCCGATTTCTCAGCTTAGCTGGCAGAGAATTAAGCATCCTTCTGAAGTTCTCAGCGTTGGTGACAGCGTAGAGGTTACAATCCTTAAGGTTGATAAGGAAAATGTTAAGATTTCTCTCGGCTATAAGAAGGCTGAGGACAATCCTTGGGAAATTGCAAAGAGAACCTTCAATGAAGGCGACGTTGTAACAGTTAAGGTTGTTCGTCTTGTACCCTTTGGTGCTTTCGTAGAACTTATCCCCGGAATTGATGGTCTTGTACACATTTCTCAGATTGCAAACAAGAGAATCGGCAAGCCCGAAGATGTTCTCACAGTAGGCGAAATGGTTGATGCTAAGATTATGGACATCAACTGGGACGAAAAGAAGATTGGTCTTTCAATTCGTGAACTTCTCGCTCCCGAAGCTCCCGCAGTTGAGGAAACCGCGGAAGAAGCTCCTGCAGCTGAAGAAGAAGCAGCAGAAGAAGCTCCTCAGGAAGAAACAGCTGAATAATAGATTTATACCAAAAGGACTGCATGAATTCATGCAGTCCTTTTGCTTTTTATAACAAGCGTACCGACCTGCCCCCAAGATTGGGGGACAAGGGGTTGATGCGTTAAAAACGCTTTTTTATATTTGTGTATATATAGGTAGAAATATGTTGACTATTGACGGAAATCGTGCTATAATTTTCTATAAGTTATGAAAAGTTTTTGTTGGGAGTGAGCAGTCATAGTTGCATTGGAGGACAAAATTTTAAATGAGGGAAAGGTTCTGCCCGGAGATATCCTCAAGGTGGATTGTTTCCTTAATCACCGCATTGATGTGCCATTCCTTCTGGAAATGGGCGAGGAGATAGCACGGCTTTATAAAGATGAACCGGTTAATAAGATTCTCACTATTGAAACATCGGGTATCCCAATCGCATTTGCCGCAGCTCAATATATGAATGTACCTGTGGTATTTGTGAAAAAAAGCAAGTCCGGAAATATATCTGACGATGTGTATTCTTCCCGCGTAGCTTCTTTCACAAGAAAGAACGTGTATGATGCTGTAGTCAGCAAAGAATTTTTAAATAGTGAGGACAAGGTTCTTGTAATAGATGATTTCCTTGCAAAAGGAAATGCACTGACAGGTCTTATTGATATTATAAATCAGGCAGGAGCAACTCTTTTAGGATGTGCCATTGCTATTGAAAAAGGCTTTCAGGGCGGCGGAGATGAGCTAAGAGCAAAAGGCGTGCGTGTGGATTCTCTGGCAATTATAGAATCCATGACGGAAAGCTCGCTTTCATTCCGCAAATAAAGGTGTATGTAAAGAATCTTTACATAAATATTTTTTGCCTAAAAGGCAGGAGGTTTTAGAAATGAAAAAAATTCTTTCATTACTTCTCGTTGCTGTAATGTGTGTAGCATCAGTTTGTATGCTTTCAGCTTGCGGCGGAGAACAGGCAGACTCCGATTTCAAGATCGGATTCATTTTCTTGCATGATGAAAACTCAACTTATGACAAGAACTTCCTTGATGCTGCACAGGCAGCTACAAAAGAGTTGGGACTTTCAGAAGATCAGGTTATTTTCAAGACCAACGTTCCTGAGGGTAACGAATGTTATGAAGCAGCTGCAGACCTTGCAGATCAGGGCTGTGATGTAGTATTTGCTAACAGCTTCGGTCATGAGCCTTACGTATTAAAGGCTGCAAAGGAATTCCCTGAGGTTGAATTCTGCCATGCAACAGGTACTACTGCTCATACAGAAAACGTTAAGAATTTCCACAACGCATTTGCTTCCATTTATGAAGGCAGATACCTTGCAGGTATTGCAGCAGGAATGAAGCTTAACGAAATGATTGAAGCAGGAAAGATTACTCCCGACCAGGCTAAGATGGGTTACGTTGGTGCTTTCACATATGCTGAGGTTATTTCAGGTTATACATCTTTCTACCTCGGTGCAAAGTCAGTTTGCCCCTCAGTTACAATGGAAGTTCAGTTTACAGGCAGCTGGTATGACGAAGCTCTTGAAAAAGAAGCAGCTACAAAGCTTCTGAGCAACAAGTGCGTACTTATCAGCCAGCACGCAGACTCTATGGGTGCTCCCACAGCGTGTGAGAACGCAGGCGTTCCCAACGTCTCCTACAACGGAAGCACAAAGGATGCTTGCCCCAACACATTCATCGTTTCTTCAAGAATTGACTGGGCTCCTTACTTCAAGTACATCATCGAATCTGCACAGAATGATAAAGAAATCGCAGCAGACTGGTGCGAAGGCTTTGAAGTTGGTTCTGTAAAGCTTACAGAAATCAACGAAAACGTTGCAGCAGAGGGTACAAAGGAAGCTTTGGAAGAAGCAAAGGCTAAGCTTATCTCCGGTGAAATCAAGGTATTTGATACAAATAACTTTACCGTTGAAGGCAAGAAGCTTGATTCTTACATGGCAGACGTTGATACAGATCCTAAGTACGAAAAGGATACAGAGGCGATTGCTGACGGATATTTCCATGAATCAGAATACCGCAGTGCTCCTTACTTCGATATGACTATCGACGGAATTAAGCTGCTCAACAGCATGTTCTAATTATCTTAGCCGTATTATCGCGTTTCGGCTAAATTATAGGGCGGGGAAACTCTCCGCCCTATAATAAATTTATCTCTTATATTCTTTGATAAGCAAAAGGTTTATCAAAGAATATAAGAATTCTTAGCTGGAGGTTATCATGGAACAGAATATTGCTCTCGAACTTAAAAACATAACCAAGACCTTTGGCAATGTTATTGCCAATAAAAATGTGTCGCTGAAAGTCAGAAAAGGAGAAATCCTTTCCATTCTCGGAGAAAACGGCAGCGGAAAAACCACGCTTATGAATATGGTATCGGGCATTTATTACCCCGACCATGGTCAGATGTTTATTGACGGAAAGGAATGTATAATTGCCTCTCCTAAAGATGCATTTAATTATAAAATAGGTATGATACATCAGCATTTTAAGCTTGTTGATGTTTTCAGTGCTGCGGAAAATATTGTCTTGGGTCTTAAAGATGAAAAGGGCTTTGATATGCCCAATTATATTGAGAAGATCAAGGAAATTACCGAAAAATATGGTTTTGAACTTGATTTGCAGAAAAAAATATACGAAATGTCCGTTTCCGAAAAGCAGACCGTTGAAATAGTAAAAGTTCTTTTCAGAGGGGCTGATATTCTGATTCTTGATGAGCCTACAGCCGTTTTAACTCCTCAGGAAACCGTTAAGCTTTTCAAGGTTTTAAAGAATATGCGTGACAGCGGAAAGGCAATAATCATTATTACTCACAAGCTACACGAAGTGCTTACGCTTTCCGATTATGTAACAGTACTTAGAAAAGGTGAATATGCAGGTACTGTAAAGACAAGCGAAACAAACGAGGCAGAGCTTACGGAAATGATGGTGGGAAAGAAAATCTCACTTAACATTCACAGAAGCGTTCCCGAAAATACCTGTGACCGCCTTGTGGTTCAGAAAATAAGCTGTATGAACCGTGAGGGTACAAAAGTTCTTGACGATGTGTCTTTCACTGCAAAATCGGGAGAAATTCTCGGTATTGCGGGAATCGCAGGAAGCGGCCAGCGAGAGCTATTGGAAGCAATTGCAGGACTTGGGCATCTTGACGAGGGAAAGATTATTTATAATGACCCCAAGAGCGGAAAAGAAGAAAATCTTCGTGATAAGACTCCGCTCCAAATACGCCAGATGGGTGTAAGGCTCGCATTTGTCCCCGAGGACAGGCTTGGAATGGGTCTTGTAGGGAATATGGATATAGTCGATAATATGATGCTTAGAAGCTATAAAAAAGGTAAGTCCGTATTCTTGCAGAGAAAAGCTCCTAAATCATTGGCAGAAGAAATTATTGAACGCCTTGAAGTGGTAACACCTTCCGCAAACACTCCTGTAAGAAGACTTTCGGGAGGAAACGTTCAAAAAATCCTTGTGGGACGAGAGATTGCATCTTCGCCCACGGTTTTGATGGCAGCGTATCCCGTCCGCGGACTTGATATAAATTCATCTTACACAATTTACAATCTTCTCAATGAACAAAAGGAAAAAGGCGTAGCCGTAATCTTTGTCGGTGAGGATTTGGATGTGCTGCTTGAATTGTGTGACAGAATTCTGGTAATCGGTTCAGGCAGAGTTACAGGTATTGTAGACGGAAGAAGTGCGACGAAGGAAGAAATCGGTCTGTTGATGACCAAATCTTCTGAGCAGCACGACGAAGAGTAAAGAGGGAGGATAAAACAAATGAAAAAAATTAATAATTTCTTGCATCAATCCCTCTATGTTTCTCCTTTTCATATTGCCAAGAGGGATAATATTGTTTGGTGGAAGGCATGGATAATCAGAATCATAGCGGTTCTGATTGCCCTTCTTGTATGCGGTACTATCACTATTGCACTTACCGATATCAATCCTGTTAAAATGTACTTTACTATGATTGACGGTGTGGTGGGAACACCACGTCTTGTATGGAATATGCTTCAGAATACTGCAATACTTCTTTGTATTTCTCTTGCGGTAACTCCTGCATTTAAGATGCGATTCTGGAATATAGGTGCGGAGGGTCAGGTGCTTATCGGAGGTCTTGCAACGGCTATTTGCATGATTTTCCTTGGGGAGAAGCTTCCCGCTCCGATTTTAATTACACTGATGATTATAAGCAGTATTGTGTTGGGTGCGTTCTGGGCACTTGTTCCCGCATATTTTAAAACAAAGTTTAATTCAAACGAAACCCTTTTTACGCTTATGATGAACTATATTGCAATTCAGCTCGTTGCATATTTCACCTTGGAAATGTCTGTGCCAAAGGGGTCGGGAACGCCCAGAGTATTGGAATACGGACAGCTTCCTGTGCTTTTTGGACAAAAATATTTGATTAATATATTAATTGTTGCGGTGATTACCGTTATTATGCATATATACCTTAAGTACAGCAAGCAGGGATATGAAATATCCGTTGTTGGTGAAAGTGAAAAAACGGCAAGATATATTGGAATCAATGTAAAAAAGGTAGTTTTAAGAACTATGGCTATTTCAGGTGCAATCTGCGGTATAGCAGGATTTCTGATAGTTGCAGGTACAGACCATTCCCTTAAAAGCGATAGTGCAGGGGGCAGAGGCTTTACGGCAATTATGGTTTCATGGCTTGCTAAGTTTAATCCCGTGTTTATGGTTTTAACTTCGCTTTTGATTGTTTTCCTTGAAAAAGGTGCGTCAAAAATATCCGAGGTTTACAGACTTAATTCCTCCTTCTCGGATATTATAACGGGAATTATAATTTTCTTTATAATTGGTGCAGAATTTTTTATTAACTATAAGATTAAAGTAAATTTAAAGGATAAGGAGGAGAGAGTATGATAGCTACCATAATACAAAGAGCAGTTATGCAGGGTACGCCTTTGCTTTTTGGCTCAACGGGCGAAATCCTTACCGAAAAGTCGGGAAATCTGAATCTTGGAATACCCGGAATTATGTATGTAGGTGCAATCAGCGGGGTTGCAGGCTCATTTATCTATGAGCAGAGCGTAGCGGTGCTCAATCCTTTCTTAGCTATATTAATTCCGCTTGTATGCTCTATATTAGGTTCGGCATTAATGGGACTTATTTATTGTTTCTTAACCGTGTCTATGCGTGCGAATCAGAATGTTACAGGTCTTGCATTGACTACCTTCGGTATAGGTATTGGTAACTTTTTTGGTGGCTCTTTGATTAAGCTTGTGGATACGGACGTGCCCTCAATTTCTCTTTCTGCAACCAGTACTATTTTTAAAACAGAGCTTCCTTTTGCACATTCGCTTGGTTCATTTGGTGAGATTTTCTTCTCATACGGCTTCTTGGTTTATGTTGCAATTATCGTTGCATTAATATCCTCCCATGTGCTAAAAAAGACACGCACAGGTCTTCATTTGAGAGCAGTAGGAGAAAGCCCCGAAACAGCCGATGCGGCAGGAATCAGCGTTACCAAATACAAATATATATCAACCTGTATAGGCAGTGCAATCGCAGGCTTGGGCGGATTATATTATGTAATGGATTATGCTAACGGCGTTTGGTCAAATAACGGCTTCGGCGACAGAGGGTGGCTTTCCATAGCCCTTGTTATTTTCTCCGTATGGCGTCCTTCCATAAGTATTCTCGGCTCTATACTGTTCGGATTTTTATATGTAATTCCCACATACATTCCCAACATTACAGTAAGCACCAAAATTCTTTTCGAGATGCTTCCTTATGTTGTTACCATACTTGTACTTATTATTACAAGTATCAGGGATAAAAAAGAAAATCAGCCTCCTGCAGCTTTGGGATTACCTTATTTTAGAGAAGAACGTTAAACAGAGAATCGCAGTTTTTTAACTGCGATTCTCTGTTTGTTGTCTTAAATAAGAAAATATTGTAAAAAATATATGAAGGCAACTGCCTTTGGTTGACAATGGAATGCTTTTTGTGGTATCATATACTGTAGTATATTATGAATTGGAAGTGTAGCTTTGAATCAGTTTGTTTCTTCAATCAATGAGATTTTGGCTCGTTTAATAGTGCTTTTTACCGCTATCACTGTTCACGAATATGCACATGGATATGTAGCTTATAAGCTTGGCGACCCTACGGCAAAGTATGCAGGTAGGCTCTCTCTTAATCCCATGTCGCATCTTGATCCTATCGGTGCTTTGTGCATGGTGCTTTGCGGATTCGGATGGGCAAAGCCCGTTCCCGTTAATCCTATGTATTTTAAAGACCGTAAGCGTGACAGTGCGTTGGTTTCTTTGGCAGGGCCTCTTTCTAATATAGCTCTTGCACTGGTTACGGCAATACTTACGGCAGTTTATTTTTCATTTGTATATATAAAGTTCCCCGCTAATTTTGCAGCAGAGTTCGGATTTGAGATTTTGCTTCAGCTTGCACAGCTTAATATCGGTTTTGCGGTGTTTAATCTGATTCCCTTTCCACCTCTTGACGGAAGCAAAATTTTAGGTGCATTTCTTTCAAATGAAAATTATTATAAGTTCATGAGATATGAGCATTTCGGATTTCCCATATTGATTCTGATGTCGATTACAGGGCTTTTGGGGAGAATATTATATATTTTTATACAGCCTGTCTGGGCGGCATGGACTGCATTGTTTGAAAAACTTGTAATGGTTTTCATGTAAATTTCTGTTAAGGCGGATTGCTATGAGTGAGCTTTCTTTTAAAATAGATGTATTTGAAGGTCCGCTTGACCTTCTGTTGCATCTTATAAGTAAGAATAAAGTCAGCATTTGCGACATTCCTATTTCCACTATCACAGACCAGTATTTTGAATATCTGGAGCTTATGCAAAAGCTTGATATGGAGCTGGGCGGTGAATTCTTGGTAATGGCATCTCAGCTTTTGTATATCAAATCAAAAATGCTACTGCCAAAACCTGAGGAGGAAGAGGACGACCCCCGTGCAGAGCTTGCTGACAGGCTTGAAGAATATAAACGGTATAAAGAAATTTCGGCACAAATGGATAAGCTTAGTCACAGTATGGAGCATGTTGTGTTTAAAGGTGCTGAACCGCTTAATCTGCCGAAAATAAGAACCGAAAATAAAGAAATACCAATAGAGAGGCTATTTGAGGCTTTCTTTACAGTGATAGACAGAAGTGCTTCGAAAAAACCTATTGACCCTAAGACGTTTAAGCGTGTTATTGGACGGACAAACTATTCTGTGCGTACCGCCTCAAAAAGCGTTATGAGTAAGATTAAAATGGGTGAGAGGACTGTGTTTGAAGACCTTTTTACAGGGCTTCGTGTTCGTGGAGAATATGTGGCTACCTTTTTAGCTCTTTTAGAACTGATAAAAGAAAATGCGGTAACCGTTACACAGGAAGGCGGCAAGCTTTATTGCCTGAGAGGTGAAAACAATGTGGAACTTGACAATTGGGAAGAATATTGAGTGTGCCTTGGAGGCGGTGCTCTTTTCGCTTGGCGAAGCGGTAGAGATCGAGCGTCTTGCACAGGCTCTTGAGGTTCGTGAAGATGAAGTAAGGGATGCCTTTGAAAAGCTTAAAACTAAGTACGAAAAGGAAAACCGCGGAATAAAGCTCATCGAAATAGACGGCTCTGTACAAATGTGCTCAAATCCCGATTATTTTGAATGTATAAAGCGTGTGACACAAATTGAAAAGCAGGCGGGACTTTCCTCCGCTGCTTTGGAAACTCTTTCAATAATTGCGTATAATCAGCCCGTAACAAAGGGAACAATTGAATTTATACGAGGTGTAGACTGTACATATTCCGTAACCCGTCTTTTAGAACGTGGGTTTATAGATGAGCTCGGTAGAGCAGAAACTCCTGGAAGACCTATTCTTTACGGAACAACAATGGAGTTTTTGCGTTGCTTCGGACTTAAATCCCTTGAAGAACTTCCTCCGCTTCCCGAAAAGGAACCCCCCGCGGAGGCTCAGTTAGGAAAGCCTGCGGATGTCATAGAGGAATATGTAAAAGAAACCAATACAGAAACAGAGGAATAATTTATGGGAGTTATTCTGGGAGTTGTGCTTGCTGTTGTAATTTTAATAATGTTTGCACCGCTTAAGCTTAGTTTGTCTTTTGAAAATTCCAAGTTTTGTGCAAAGGTTGTTTTGGCAGGAATTCCTATATACACATATAAAGGAAAAAAAGACAAAAAAAGTGTTGACGAGGCAGTAGAGGATAGGGTAAAATCATTAGAGAAGGATACCTTGTCCTTAGGTGAAAAAATTAAGCGGATTGCAAGTGTTTCACGCCTTGCGGCAAGGCTTTTGGGTAAGTATACCTTTATTAAAGACTTCAGCCTTAAACTTTTCATCGGCACGGGCGATGCTGCTACAACTGCCGTAAGTGTAGGTCTTGGTTGGGCGGCAATCTATAATCTATTGGGTATTGTGGGGAGAATAGTTTCTATTGACAACCACAGTGTAGAAATCAGCCCTGATTATACACGGCAAGTGTTTAGTGCAGAAGGAAAATGCATAATTAAAAGCCGCATTGTTTATATTATAATTATTGCGATAACAATTTTATTAAAAATAAAATCCCGTAAGGAGGACTAAAGAATGAGCGAACATCCTATTAATAATTTGATGGGTACTGTAATGGAGCAGTTAAAAGGCATGATTGATGTTAATACCATCGTAGGTGAGCCTGTTGAAACAGCTAACGGTACAATGATTATTCCTATTTCAAAGGTGGGCTTCGGATTTGCCGCAGGCGGAAGTGATATTCCTACTAAAAATGCCCCTGCAAATGCACCCTTTGGTGGCGGAAGCGGTGCAGGTGTATCTATTGCCCCCATGGGTTTTTTGGTGATTTCACAGGATCAAATCAAGCTTGTTCCCATGAACTCAAGCAACACTCCCCTTGATAAGCTTGTTGATTATATTCCTGTTGCTTTCGAAAAAGTTAACAAGATTGTTAAAAAGAGAAAAGGTACTGACGAAGAATAATTTAGCCAAAAAACAGCGTTCAATCTGAACGCTGTTTTTTTGGCTTATAGAGAGTGCAGAAAAATAGTGCAGAACGGACAAACTGAACCACGGCTTGCCGTGGGTTACCCGAAGGCGTACATAGGTACGTCGAGAGGTGAAGTTTGTTCGTAGTTTATTGGCAAAATAAGAAAAGGAATCCGCAAACATTTTGCGGATTCCTCCCGAATTACTATAGGTTTTGTACAAGTTTAACTTTTAGAATATAAATTTGTAGCCAATAAACGGTCTGTGCATTTTGCTGCACTCTCAGTTTATTGTGGTTTGAATGAACTCTTAAGCGGTGCTGTGCGGTTAAATACGTTCTTATTTTTACTGTCACGGGTGAAATAACCCATACGTACAAACTGGAACTTTTCACCAAGGGGTGCATCAGCAAGGGAAGGCTCACCATAAGATTTTTCATAAACAATCAAGGAATCGGGATTGATAAATTCATCAAAATTATCATCCTCTAAAAGTGTTGCCACGTTTTCCTTGTTGAAAATATTATCAAACTGATGAACTGAGAACTCTACGGCTGTTTCGCGGCTGAGCCAATGAATATTACCCTTAACCTTTCTTCCGTCAGCAGGCATACCATTTCCTGTTTCAATATCAACACTGCAAAGAAGCTCAGTCACATTGCCGTTTTCATCGTGGAGAACTTCGTCACATTTCATAATATATGAACCCATAAGGCGAACCTCGCCCTGAGGCTTAAGACGCTTGAATCCTGGAATAGGCTCTTCCATAAAGTCACTCTGCTCAATATAAAGCTTGTTGGTAAAAGGAACTTTTCTTGTGCCAAGCTCAGGCTTTTTGGGGTGGTTGGGAAGTTCAAAGTATTCCGTATGATTATCGGGAATATTTGTTATTGTAACCTTAAGAGGTTCAATTATTGCCACGCGTCTTTGTGCGTTTTCGTTCAATTCCTCACAAATGCAGTATTCCAGAAGCCTTATATCCGCCATACTGTTTGCCTTGGCAACACCGCTTCTCTCAATGAAGTCAAAAATTGCGGTGGGGGTGTAGCCTCTTCTGCGAAGTCCCTGCAATGTTGGCATTCTGGGATCATCCCATCCGTCAACAGTACCTGTTTCCACAAGCTTTCGAAGATACCTTTTGCTCATTACTGTATATGTCATATTAAGACGTGCAAATTCATACTGATGAGGCTTGTGCTCAAAGCCGATATTATCCACTACCCAGTTATAAAGGGGGCGGTGGTTTTCAAACTCAATAGAGCAAAGAGAATGTGTGATTCCCTCAAGTGCGTCCTGAATCGGGTGAGCAAAGTCATACATGGGATAGATGCACCATTTATTGCCCTGTCTGTGATGATTCATATGAAGAATACGATAAATAACAGGGTCACGCATATTCATATTGGGGGATGACATATCAATTTTAGCACGGAGTGTACGCTGACCGTTTTCAAATTCTCCGTTTTTCATTCTTTCAAAAAGCTCTAAGTTTTCCTCTACACTTCTGTTTCTGTAGGGACTTTCCTTACCGGGTTCGGTAAGAGTACCGCGGTACTGTGCCATTTCTTCCTGAGAAAGGTCGCACACGAAAGCCTTTCCGTCACGAATCAGTTTGCAGGCAAACTCATAGCATTTGTCAAAATAATCACTGCCGTAATAGATTCCGCCTGTAGGGTCTGCTCCCAGCCAATGTAAATCCGCCTCGATAGCTTTTACGAATTCATCATCTTCCTTTACAGGGTTTGTATCGTCATAGCGAAGGTTAAAAACTCCGCCGTATTTTTTTGCGGTGCTGTGATTAATCCATATTGCTTTGGCACTGCCTATATGAAGATAACCGTTTGGTTCAGGAGGAAAACGAGTATGAACACCATTTTCGCGACCTGCCGCAAGGTCTTCATCAATAATATCATGAATAAAATTTGAGTAACCCTCTTGCATTTTTAAGAAGCCTCCGTTTCTTTCTGACTGTAAAATTTGCACTGTTTGAAAATTTTACAAACACTTTCTCTTTATTATACCACTAAAATACAATTATTTCAATAACAAAAAGTAATATTTACAGAATAAAAAAATATTATATTTTCGGAGGGGTGTATATGAAGAAAACTGCGGTATTGATATTGTTTTGCCTGATTAGTGCTTTTGTTTTGCCTGTGTGCGTCTTTTATGCACGTGGAGGCAGTGCTAATGACAATGAAATAGCGGAAAAGCTGCGTATGTCTGAAAACATAAGTGTTTTTTTTCACAATGAAAACAAAACCGTGTCAATGCCCATAGAAGAATATTTGTGCGGAGTGGTTTGTGCAGAAATGCCTGCGAGCTTTGAATACGAAGCGTTAAAAGCACAGGCGGTAGCGGCACGCAGCTATGCCAGATACAAACAAAATGAAATAAATGCACAGCATCCTGAAGCGTCTGTATGTACTGATTATACCCACTGTAAGGCATATAAAGCCCTTGAAGAAAATGAAAAATCATGGGGTAAAGACAGTGAAAAATATCGTGCAAAAATTGAAAATGCAATTATAGAAACCCAAGGGGAGGTAATCACATATAATGGTGAGGTAGCCCTTGCCGTATTTCATTCTCAGAGCGGAGGAGGAAGAACGGAAAATTCCGCAGATGTATGGGGAGGGAATGTCCCATATTTAGTAAGTGTTGAAAGTCATGGAGAAGAGGCTTCCCCTGGCTTTTATTCTGATGTAACAGTTCCATTTGAAAATTTTAAAAATACCATTATCAGCTTGAATCCGAAAGCTTCATTAACAAGTAGTAATGATATTGGTCAAATTGTAAAAAGTGAGGGCGGAGCAGTAAAGACAATACAAATTGGCGGTCAGGAATTTTCGGGAAAAGAAATAAGAAGTGCTTTTGGCCTTAGGAGTAGTTGCTTCACGATTAGTTCCGAGGGTGATAATATCCGTTTTGAAGTTACGGGATACGGACATGGTGTGGGAATGAGCCAGTACGGAGCAAACGCTATGGCGAAAGAGGGGTGTGATTACAGAGAAATTCTCAAGCACTATTACAGCGGAATAGAGATAGAATGTGTTTAAACGGGATAAGTTTGGTAATAATGTTACTGAAGAAACATTGCATTTCAAAGGAGATTGTGCTATGAAAAGAATCTATTACCTTTTGGCTTTTACACTTCTTATGTCAGTATTTACAGTTTGTTTTTTAATAGGCAGAGCGATGGTGATAAAGAATGATACTCCTGCTACGCCTATAGAAAATGACGGAGTGGTTGCAATTCCCTACGGAGAAAACGCAGTAAAGGAAACTACATCCGAAACTGAAACGGTGGAAAAATTTCCTCAGGCAAATGATAATGCGGATAATAACGATGTAATAGAAGAAGTAGTTCCCGAGCGAATGCAATTTCCAAGCTCGACGACTATTCTTCGCGACTACTCACAAATGGCAATTTATTCAAAATCCACCGACGACTGGAGAGCCCATCAGGGAATAGATTATAAAGCTGAAATAGGCAGTGATGTTGTAAGCGTATACGACGGAACGGTAACAAACATATATGAGGACAAGCTTTGGGGAAATTGTATTGAAATTATTCATACGGGAAACATTTTAGGAATTTACCGAAATTTAAGTAAGGATATCTTGGTTAAGGTAAATGAAAAAGTTTCAGGAGGACAAGCTATCGGTAAAGTGGGAAACAGTGCATCAATAGAAAAAGCCGAAGAACCACATCTTCATTTTGAGCTTTGGATGAACGGAGAGGTAATTAATCCAAGCTCGTTTATATATTAAGAAGCAGCAGTGTGAAGCAGTAAGGCTTCACACTGCTGCTTCTTAATGCGTTTTCTTGTTGATTTTTTTGTTGCATAAGCAGTACTTTTGTGATATAATAAATTAACTGTGTTTGAAATAGGAGGATTAATATGCCGCTTGATGCTGTTGCACTGGGTGCAATCACCTGTGAACTTTCAAATTTGCTTACAGGTGCTAAAATTGAAAAAATTCATCAGCCGGAAAAGGATGAGATTCTCCTTGTCCTCAAGGGCAGCTTTGGAACAAAAAAGCTTGTTCTTAGTGCAAACAGTATGAATGCACGAATTCATCTCGTGGAGGAAAGTAAGGAAAATCCTTTTGCCCCGCCTATGTTCTGCATGCTCCTTCGAAAGCACTTAACAGGCGGGAAAATTGCAAAAATAGAAAGACTGGGATTTGAAAGAGCCACAGATATCGAAATCTCCTGTCGCAATGAGCTTGGAGATGTTGTGACCCGTCACCTTATTTGTGAAACTATGGGGCGTAACAGTAATATAATATTTCTTGATGAAAACAGGAAAATTATTGACTCTGTAAAGCATGTAGACTTAACGGTAAGCTCACTGCGTAATATTTTACCGGGGCTATTTTATATGATGCCCCCAGAAAGCGGAAGGCTTGACCCCCGAAAAGCCGATTGTGATGATTATATAAGAATACTTAAAAACGCTCCGGAAGGAAGGGAAGCAGACCGTGCTATCACTGATTCTGTAATGGGAATCAGTCCGCTTCTTGCAGGCGAATGTGTATACCGTGTGTGTAAAAACAGAAAGCTTTTTATCGGTGAACTTTCGGAAGAACAAATTACAGGAATTGCTCATGAACTTTATTCTCTTTTTCAAAAAGCGGAAAAACGGGATTTTTGTCCCTCTATAATTTATTCTGTTGATGGGAAGAAAGCGATTGACTTCGCTCCCTTTTCAATAACGCAATATGAGGAAGGGGCAAAGGTTGTCCATGCGGAAAGTATGAACGCGGCGGCGTGTGAGTTCTATTATATACGTGATCTTAACGCCCGTATGTCCGACCGAAGCAGTGCGATAACAAAAGCAGTAAATAATAATCTCAGCCGTGCCCGTAAAAAACTGGATATTCTTCAAGGGGAGCTTAAAGAGGCGGAAAACAGAGAAAAATACAGAGTTTTCGGAGATTTAATTACTGCGAATTTGTACAGAGTAAAAAAAGGTGACAGGGTGCTTGTTGCACAAAACTTTTATGATGAAAACGGCGGCGAAGTTAAGATTAATCTTGATGAAAAGCTTTCACCATCACAAAATGCCTCAAGATACTATACGAAGTACAAAAAGGCAAAGAATACAGAGCTTTATGCTACGGAACAAATCGGGATTACGATAAAGGAGATTGAATATCTTGATTCTGTTCTCTACAGTATATCGAATGCTCTTACGCCGATGCAACTGGGAGAGATTCGTGCAGAGCTTGTAAACAACGGATATATCAAAAGCGAAAGCGGCAAGCGTAAAAAAGAAAAAAATCCTCAAGCAGGACAACCTTATGAATTTGAATATAAAGGTTATACAATTTATGTAGGACGTAATAATGTTCAAAATGACATGCTGACGCTTAAAATGAGCAGAAGCAGAGATTTATGGCTTCATGTAAAAAATATGGCAGGTTCTCATACATTGGTTAAATATATGGGCGAGGATTTCCCTAATGATGTTATAGAGGTTGCAGCGTCTATTGCCGCCTTTTATTCAAAAGCAAAAAATGCACCCTATGCAGAAGTAGATTACTGCCCTGTAAGCCATGTGAAAAAGCCAAATGGTGCAAAACCGGGAATGGTAATATATGACGGTTATAATACGGCATTTGTAAAACCTGATGGAGAAATTGCCGACAAATTAAGGAAATGATACTATGGATAAATATCTTGATATGGTGGAATATCCTCAAGACCTTAAAAAACTTAATCAAAAGCAGCTTCAGTGTCTGTGCGAAGAGATTCGCGAACTTCTCATAAACACCGTTTCTAAAAGCGGTGGACATCTTGCAGGAAATTTAGGTGTTGTTGAGCTTACGGTTGCTCTTCACCGTGTACTTGATATGCCCACAGATAAGATTGTATGGGATGTGGGACATCAGTCATACGTTCATAAAATCCTTACGGGAAGAGCAGATAGACTCAGCACTTTGCGTCAGATGGA
The DNA here is from genome assembly GCA_017451505.1 of Clostridia bacterium. GTDB lineage: Bacteria > Bacillota > Clostridia > UMGS1883 > UMGS1883 > UMGS1883. The sequence continues at coordinate 33,787 of JAFTOF010000020.1, forward strand.
CGGGCTTTGCGGATTTTGCAATCCAAAGGAAAGCGAATATGACATCACATACACGGGTCATGCTTCCGCTTCGCTTTCTGCAGCTGCAGGTTTAGCAGAAGCACGTGAGATAAACGGTGATAACTATGAAATTGCGGCTGTCATAGGTGACGGAGCCTTTACAGGCGGACTTGCATTTGAGGCGTTGAACAATATAGGCAACCTTAAATCCAAGATGCTCATTATTTTAAACGATAATGAAATGTCGATAGCTGAAAACGTAGGTGCATTTTCAGCGTTTTTGTCACGTGCAAGAACCAATAAGAAATATACATCTTCTAAGCGTAAGATTGTAGAAAAATTGAAGAATATGCCTCACGGCGGTGAAAAATTAATGCGTATATTACATAAAATTAAGAAACGTATTAAATCTGCCGTAGCACCCAATATGCTCTTTGAACAATTCGGGATAACATATTTAGGTCCCGTTAATGGTCACAACATTGCAGACATGGAAGAAATATTCAGCCGTGCGTTGTTACTTGACGAGCCTGTGCTTGTTCATGTTATAACAAAAAAAGGAAAAGGATACGAACCTGCGGAAAAACTTCCACAGGTTTATCACGGGGTAGGTCCTTTTGAAAAAGAAACAGGTATGGTGTCCGGCAAACAGGGGTCATATTCGGAAGTTTTCGGCAGAAAGCTTTGCAGTTTAGCACAGAATAATCAAAAAATAATTGCAGTTACTCCTGCCATGACCGCTGGAAGCGGTCTTAAACTATTCTCTGAAAAATTTTCCCAACGACTCTATGACGTGGGTATCGCAGAAGGTTATGCGGTTACTTTTGCAGGCGGTATAGCCGCAGGTGGAGCAGTCCCTGTTGCCGCAATATATTCGTCGTTTTTGCAGCGTGCTTATGATAATATTATCCATGACGTTGCTCTGGGGAATTACCATGTGGTATTTGCTGTAGACAGAGCAGGTCTTGTAGCAGGTGATGGTGCTACTCATCAGGGGCTTTTTGATATTTCTTATTTGACGAGCATACCTAATATGACACTTCTTTCGCCGTCCTCCTACAGTGAACTTGAAGAAATGCTTGATTACGCTGTGAATATACATGAAGGGCCCATAGCAATCCGCTATCCCAGAGGAAAACAAAAAATAGATATTGACAATGGTAAATTTTCTTTATCATCAGCAAAGGTGGTAAAAGAAGGCAGTGATGTTACCATTGTGGCTGAGGGACAGAGCGTCAGTATTGCACTTGCGGCACAAAAGGTGCTTTCGGAAAAAGGAATCAGTGCAGAAATTATTGATGTAAGAACAGTTAAGCCTCTTGATTATGATACAATATTCCTTAGTGCGAATAAGACGGGAAAACTGTACTCTATAGAAGAAAATCTTAAGCGTGGCGGTATGGGAGAAATGATTGCAGCAGAGGCAAAGCTCAGAAATATGAGCTTCAAGGCTTATGTAAAAGCTATTGAGGATGAGTTTATACCGCACGGCTCAATTTCGGAGCTTAATGAAAAATACGGATTTACACCGCAAAGTGTTGCTTCGGAAATAGAAAGGGTGTTTGAATTTGAAGCAAAGGCTTGATATATATCTGGTTGAAAACGGTTTGGTTTCAGGTCGTGACCTTGCCAAAAGCCTGATAATGGAGGGCAAGGTTTATGTCAATAACCAAAAAGCAGATAAAGCAGGGGAGCAGATAGGAGAAAAGGATAAGGTGGAGCTTCGCGGAGAGACTCTTAAGTATGTGAGCCGAGGCGGACTTAAGCTTGAAAAGGCAATGAAATCTTTCCCCATTAGTCTTGATGGGAGTGTCGCTATGGACATCGGTGCTTCTACAGGTGGATTTACCGATTGTATGCTTCAAAACGGGGCAAAAAAGGTGTTTGCCGTTGATGTAGGCTATGGTCAGCTTGCGTGGAAGCTTCGTACGGACGAGAGAGTTGTAAATATGGAGCGTACAAATATCCGATATGTGACCCTAGAGAATATAGGGGAGGAACTTGATTTTGCTTCTGTTGATGTTGCGTTTATTTCGCTTAAACTGGTACTTCCCGTTGCCTTCAAGTTACTTAGGGATAATGGCGAAATAGTTGCACTCATTAAACCTCAGTTTGAGGCAGGCAGGGAAAAAGTTGGTAAGAAAGGTGTCGTAAGAGAGCCTTCGGTACATTGCGAGGTTATAGAAGAAGTAACTAAATTTGCTCAGAATACCGGCTTTCAAATTCTCGGACTTGATTTTTCTCCCATAAGAGGTCCTGAGGGAAATATTGAATATCTGATGTATGCCAGAAAGAGCCAGAATTTTGAATTAATTGACTATACTAAAGAAATTGCCTCGTTGGTAGAAAGAAGCCATATCGAGGCAAAATAGCCGAAAGAGAGTATATGTATGTTTTTGAAAATAAATGAAAAGAGAAGCTTAATGCTTGTGCAGATAATGATTGCATTCACTGCTGTTGCTTTACCTGCATTAATAGGCTTTTTGCCGACACCTGCAGGGCTGTATATGATGTTTGCGGCTTATTGTATAACCCTTATTTGCAGAATTAAACAAGCGAAAAAAATTGAATCAACTGTATTTTCTGCTATTATAAGTGCCTTGCTTGGTTATGCGTTATTATGCTCTTTGTGGGTAGATAACAGGGAAGGGCATTTGCTATATATAACAGGACTTGGAATTGTTTTAATATTCTCTTGGCTTCTTACAGATAACTTCTTGAAAACAAATAAAGAAATGATGCCTCGTAGATTTATGTATTTGCTTTTATTCGGAGGGGCATTGTGTGCTCTTGCCAATATACTTTATTTGCTTTTTGAAATAATCCCTTATGGCGAAAATGTAAAAATGTCACTGGGTTTTGGAAATAGTGATTTTCTCTGTGTGTTTATGTTTTCTTGTTTTTGTTTGGCAGTTAACCTTATAAAAGGTAACGCTAAAATAAGAAAAGTATTCATCTTAGCATTTATACTTGCAATGGGGTTTGTTTTCATAATGACAGCAAGTATGATTATTTGGACTATGGCATTACTCTTTGCTCTCTTGTGCTATATTAAGAAGAAAAATAGCAATATTTTCTTTACATGTTCACTTGTAGTAACAGGGCTTTTCTTTGCTTTTACGGCAGTTTGGGCGTTGAGAGGAAATAGTGATTCTGTCTTTAATCAAACTTTCCTTTATGGAATAAAAAGTCTTTTCGGAAAGGGAGGCGGCTACCTTAGCGGCAAGGAACTCTTTGTAGGTGCGTCCGTGAGTTATAAAACAACAGGACTTCTTGCATACCTTACCGCTTGTTCGGGTGTGGTCGGAATTATTGCGTCAGCTCTTTTGGTTTTTGTAGGATATATTAACTTTATTAAACTTAAAAATTACAGCAGTCTATTTTTCCTCTTCCTTACAGCTCTTATTATGCTTTTACCCTTTGGAGGTATTTTTACCATTCTGCTTTATATATCTGTCATGGTATACAATTTATGTCTGTCAGGGTTAACCATGAAAAGACATATAAAGAAATCTGATGAATTTAAAGTAAGAAGAACAATAACCTCCTTGATAATATTGTGCTTTATATCTGTGATTCTGCTTCTGGGCACTTTTGTGAGAACATTTGCAGATTCTTTGTATCGAGATAAAGAGTATCACAAAGCGTATGAATATTATAAGACTGCGGCATCGATTAATCTTTCCGATGCACAAAGCTGCCAAGGGGCGGCTCGTGCACTTCGCCGTGGGAAGATGCTTGTTGAACACAAAGAAGAAGCAATCAGTCTTATAAACAATGCCATAAGGAGAGAACCGGACAATCTTGAACATATAAAAGAAAAGGCACTGATTTATAAGGCAAGCGGAGATTACTCAAAAGCTGCACAACAGTACCGCCATGCAATCAATCGTGCAATAAACGATGATGAATATAATCTGCTTCTTTCGGATGTTCTCTATGATTTAATAAAGCTGTACCCAAAGGGCAGTGTGGAATCAAGGGAGCTTTATAATGAAATTCTTATGATTGCACAAAATACGGAGAATCTTGACCTTAGAAAACAGATAAACGATATCGCGGACAAAGCACTTGTTTTTAAAAAGGGAGAAATAGAAAATGTCGGGTAAAGAAACAATTAAAAACATAATTTTCTTTTTAGTTATAGCACTGATGTTGGTATTTCTTACCGTGTCGCAAGTATACACAAAGAGAGAACAGGAGAAAATAATAGGAATCCATATTAAAGGTGCGGTCAATAATCCCGGATATTATGAGGTAAGAAACGGAAGCAGACTCCATGATGTAATCAAAAAAGCAGGGGGCAAAACCAGCGATGCTGATTTGAATAGTGTTAACCTCGCCGAAAAGGTTATTGATGGCGAAGAAATAATAATTCCGAAAAAAGGAGAATCTATTGATACTTCCCAAAACAGCAATGTATATTACACTCAAAAGCATAAATTCGACAATGAAAACGGGTATGACAGGTTATCTGAGGAAATTGATTTTGAAATTGTGAACATTAACAGTGCAGATATGTATCAGCTTTGCAGAATCAGCGGTATAGGCGAATCTACCGCTGAAGAAATAATGACATACAGGAAGAAAAACGGTGCATTTAAAAGTATTGAAGAAATTAAGAATGTAAAAGGTATCAGTGAGAAAAAATTTGAACAAATAAAAGATAAAATTACCGTTTAAATGAAATAATCACCTCTTTTGATGAATAAAAATCAAAGAGGTGATTTTTTTTGGAAAAGAAAGTAGTGCTGAGTTTGTTTGAAAACGTTGGATTCACCTTGCCAAAGGTAGAAACAGAAGAATTTGACATGGCTATTTCAGCCAAAATCATAAACAGAAAAAAAGCATTGAAGAAATTAATCAAACTTTATAGCGGACATGACATACTTCTTTCTAAAATAAGTGACAGAGCAGAGATTTTTAATGAAGTTAAAAGAAAATGGGACTATTTTTCTCCCGAGTCAGTAATACCTGTTATTAATAAAATATGCAGACAGGTTTCCCTTAAATTTGACTGCAGTATACCGTTTGAGGAAATTTACATATTGGCAGAGCAGTCCCTTGCTATTTCAATTATTGAGGAGATAAAAAATTTATCACGTTTGTTTATTGTCATTTCTCCCAATGAAGCAGATATAAAGCTTTATGATAAACTTTATTTCAAGCATTGTGCAATGGCTCGTCACCTTGAAAAAATGCCAAATACTATTAAGAACGATTCTATGATTATCTGCTTTGAGGATTATTCTCTGCCTTTAAAGTGTAAATCACCTTTTGTTAATTTTACTGATAAAAAGGCAGGTGTCTGTAACGAAATAAACGGCAAAAAAATATATGTTTCCAATTCAAATATCAAACAAATGGAAAATTTATGGGGTGGGAACAGCGGATTATCTTTTTTGGAATTATTCGGGATTAAAACGAGCAGTGAGTGTATTGTGGATATAAATAACTGTGCAGATGATATTTTTTTGCTTGACATAGCACAGTTTTAATAATATAATAATAGAAGTGTTTAAAAAGGAAAAATGAAAAGAGGTTATTGATATGGCAAAGAGAGTATTGCTTACAAGCGAGGGTCTCAAAAAGCTTCAGGATGAACTCGACAACTTAAAAAATGTTAGAAGAAAAGAAAATACAGAGGCATTGAAGGTGGCTAAGTCATTTGGAGATTTGTCTGAAAACAGTGAATATGACGAAGCAAAAAATGAACAGGCAGAGATTGAAGCAAGAATTTCTGAGATTGAAAATATGCTTAAAAACATCGAAATTATTGATGAAGAAGGCATTGCTACAGATGTTGTTTCAATCGGAACAAAGGTCAGTGTAAAAGACCTTGATGACGGTGAGGTTATGGAGTACCTTATTGTAGGCTCAACAGAGGCTGATCCCATGAAGGGTAAAATCTCTGACGAGTCTCCTGTAGGAACTGCACTTCTCGGTCATAAAATCGGGGAAATTGTCGTAGTAGAAGCTCCTATGGGTAAGCTTGAATACGAGGTATTAAACATTTCTAAATAATACAAAACAATATGCATCGACAAAAGTCGATGCATATTGTTTTGAACAAAGAAATTATCTGTGAACAAATTGTAAAATCAATTCTTACAGGCTTGAAATTTGAATTTAATCGTATATAATTACCTTGTTAAAAATATTATTCAAAGAAAGGGATAAGAACATGAAAAGTAAAATTTTGTCGCTGGCAATGCTTTTCGTAATACTCATTTCGGGAACGCATACAGCTTTTGCACAAGATAAGAAAGTTTATACTCTAAGCCTTCAAGATGCAATAAATATGGCACTTGAAAATGACCCTGCATTTATGAGTGCTGATGTAAAAATTACCGATGCAGAGCGTCAGCTTAAACAAGCTCGGAAAAATCATAAGGATATGCAGAGTATCTCAATCAGGGTAAGTCAGGGTATTTCATCCTTCGCTGTACAGCGTGGTTATTATGTGAAACAGGCAGAAATCGGGGTTGAGAGTGCTAAAAGAGAGAAAGAGCAAAATATTGCAAACAGTGCATATTCGTTAACGCAGCAATATTATGGAGTAAAACTTTCGGAGCGTGTCCTTGAAAGTACAAAGACGGCTCTTGCAATGGCGACGGATAATCTGTCTAATCTCCAAATGCAGTTTTCTATGGGACTTGTTGCAGAAAATGATGTGAATAATGCAAAGCTTGCCGTTAAAAGAGCACTGGCTGCATCCAATCAGTCTGAAAGAAATCTTGAACTTGCAAAAAGAGCATTAGCAGCCGCTCTTTACATAGAAGACGAAGAATTTGAGCTTGTTCTTACGGATGATATTGAGTATGAAGAATTTAGTGCTGACCTAGTGGGAGATACAAAGAAAGCGATGGAAACACGATACGATGTTTACATGCTTGATTCCTCATTATCTCAGGCACAGTTCCTCCTTGATATTTCAGACCTATTTGGCTACACTTCTGCAGAATACTCATCAGCGAAAGCAGCGATGATTCAAAGCGAGGTTACAAATAAATATTCCAAGAAAATGATAGGTATTTCCATAAATTCATCATATAACGCTATTTTAGATGCAAAGGACAGCCTTTTGATTGCAGATGATAACCTTTTGTTAAAACAGAAGGAATATGAGGTGGCAAAAATTCAGTATGATTTAGGCTTAATTACAAATACGCAGCTTACCGCCGTTATGAACAACGTAACAACCGCACAAATAGAGCTTGATAACGCAAAACTTACATATAAGCTTGCCGTTATCAAATACGGTTACGAAATTAAGGTTGGGCTTTAATCCGCCACTAAGAAAGGAAAGTGTATTATGAAAAGAATTATAGCATCAATAGTTGTGCTTTCGGCTATGTTAACTCTTTTTGGATGCGGTGATAAAGAAACGGTTTCCGAAATTAAAACCCAAACAGCCGTAAATGTCACCGTAGCATCTCCCGAAAGAATGACTATCGAAAACACGGTTACATATACAGGAGAAATCAAAGCATCTGCGTCTACAAGTGTTTCCTCAAAGGCAAGCGGCGTTGCAAAAGCAGTATATAAAGAAATCGGTGATTATGTAGAAGAAGGTGAAACTCTCCTGATAATTGATGACACCGATTACAAAACTCAGTACAATCAGGCACAGGCAGCATATAACGGAGCCGTAGCACAGTATAACAGTATTAAAAACGGAAGCACTCAGCAGACTAAGCTCCAGCTTGAATCAACACTTAGTGCGGCAAAAATCGAATATAATAATGCTAAAACAAATTATGATAATCAAAAAGTTCTGTACGAAAACGGAGCTGTTAGCAAGGCGGTATATGATGCGGCAGTAACACGTTTTGAAAACGCAAAGCTTAATCTTGATACTGCTCAAAATAATTACGACCTTACAATCAATGTTGTCCTTGAAGAATCAAAGGCAAGTGCTCAGGCGGCGGTAAATACGGCAAAGGTTTCCGTGCAGGCGGCACAAAACGCACTTAATAACACCGTGGTTAAAGCCCCCATATCGGGATATATTGCAGCACGCAATGCAAATAAAGGACAAATGGTGCCTGCAGGGGTTGAGGTTTTTTCAATTAAAGCTACACAAAGTGTAGAAGCCCAGATTAATGTTACGGAGGCTGTTATTTCCGAGATTTCTGTCGGCACAAAGGCAGTTGTGAATGTGAAATCGGCAAATTCCGAAGATATAGAAGGCACAGTTACAAATGTCAGCCCCGTTAAAAATCCTCAGACAGGAATGTATCTTGTTTGTGTTGCTGTCGAAAATGCTGACGGCAAAATAAAAGACGGTATGTTTGCTGATATTAAGCTTACGCTTAATGATTCTGTTGACGCACTTGCTATACCCTCAGAGGCGGTTCTTGAGGATAAGGACGGAACAAAATATGTGTATATTGCTTCAAAGAATGAGGCAAATAGGAAAAACATAAAAGTAGGTATAATTAATGATAAGTACACGGAGGTTGTAAGCGGAATAACCGAAAAAGACAAGGTAATAGTTTCGGGTAAGGATTACCTCTCGGAGATAAATAATAAAATAAGAATTGTAAGTAAGTGAGGGGTAAAAAATGAAATTACATGAATTATCGGTAAAACGCCCCGTAGCCGTTACAATGGTAATACTTATTTGCGTCGTACTTGGTGCGTATTCTCTTTCGATGCTTCCTATAGACGCCATGCCTGAAATGGACCTCAAGATGGCAGTTGTTATGACTCAGTATCCCAATGTCGGCTCGGAAGAAATAGAAACGCTTATAACCGAGCCTGTGGAAGATGCCATAGCATCGGTTTCAGGTCTTGATACAATGCAGAGCCAGTCAACAGAAGGTATGTCAGTTGTAATGGCTCAGTTTACCAACAATACGGATATAGACGAGGCTGTAAACACCATTGAAAATAATATTGATATGATTTCAATGATGCTTCCCGACGATGCAAATAAGCCTACCGTTTTAAAGCTTGATATTACATCAATGGCATCAATGATGATGTCCGTTTCATATGAAGGCTACGATTTGGAGCAGACAAAAAAGTTTATTGAAGATAATGTGGAGCACAGAATCAAATCGGCAGGGGGAGTGGCGTCCGTAAATATCAGCGGTGCTACCGACAGAATTATTGAGATTGAAGTTGATAAGGATAAAATGCAGGGGTACAATATCGGATTTTCGGATATTGTGTCGGCAATCGCTTCGCAAAACAATAATTTACCTGCGGGAAATACCGAAGCAAACAATAAAGATTTGTCAGTGCGATTAATGGGAGAGTTCAGTAAAATATCCGATATCGGGCTTGTGCCTTTAATGACCTCACAGGGGCAGATTATATACATAAAAGATGTTGCAGCCGTCAATGATACTTTTGAAAAGCAGAATACCTATTCACGTGTTAACAGTGAAAATTCAATTTCTATCTCCGTAAGCAGCGAATCGGATGCAAATACTGTTGATGTCGTAAACGGAGTTATTAAAGAACTTGAATCAGTTAAGAAGCAATACCCTAAATTCAACTATAACATTACCATGGAACAGGCAAGCTATATTGAGGATTCTATAGCCTCGGTTGCCCAGAGTGCGATAATCGGCGGACTTCTCGCCATGATTATACTTTTCCTTTTCTTAGGAAACGGCAGAAATGCACTCGTAATCGGAGTTTCGATGCCTATATCCGTTATAACAACCTTTATCGCCATGTATATGTCGGGAATGACGCTTAACATAGTTTCTCTCGGCGGTCTGGCACTGGGTATAGGTATGCTGGTAGATAATGCGGTCGTTGTCCTGGAAAATATCTTCAGGCGTAGGAAAGCATACGGCGATGATGCAAAATCGGGTGCCATGAAAGGTGCAGGAGAGGTTATGGGAGCGGTAATTGCCTCAGTTCTTACAACCTGTATTGTATATGTTCCCATTTTGTTCCTTGATAATATGATGGCTGTAATGTTTAAACAGCTTGCATTTTCTATTGTATTCTCACAGGCGGCATCACTTCTTGCCACAATGCTGATTGTGCCTATGCTTTCGTCAAAAATTGATAACATAGAAGAAAGAAACAAGACCTTCTCATTCATACTAACACCGTTTGATAAAATGATGAATTACTTATACAGCGTGTACGAGAAGGCACTTCGTTTCGTGCTTGGTCACAGAAAAATGTTTCTCGCGGGAGTAGTGGCATTATTTATACTCAGTATGTATGTTTTGAGTATTCTCGGAATGACACTAATGCCTGCAAGTGATGAGGGTACTGTTTCGATTGCAATAGAGCTTCCTCAGGGAACAAAAATTGAGCAGACTGATAAATTAGTTCGTGAAATTGAAGAAATAGTTAAAACCTATGACGAGCTTGAAATTATGACTTCAAGTGTGGGCAGCGGCGGAATGATGGCGGCACTTGGTGCATCATCATCCAATCAGGCAACAGTTACTTTGACACTCAAAGAGGATAGAAAGACCTCTACCGCTGATGCAGTGCAGAAAATCCGTCAAATGCTTTCGGATGTTACGGGTGCCCAAATATCAGTTGAGGCATCAAGCCAGTCAATGGCAATGGCATCCGACGAGGTTCAGTTCAGATTCACTTCCAAGGATAACAAAAAGCTTGAAGAATATGTAGTTCAGGCAGAAGAAATTCTTGCAAGTATTGACGGCGTAGTTGAAACCGAAACAACAATTGGTGAAACAAAACCCGAGGTTCGTGTTGAAATTGATGAAAATTATGCTTCCCGATACGGAATTAATACTGCTTATGCCGCAACCATGGTTAACTATGGTTTAAACGGTGTTAAGGCATCAAAATACACCGAGAACGGCTCTGAGTACGATATTAAAGTTGTTTATCCTGAAGACTATGTTGGTAATTATGAAGAATTAAAAACTATGCAGATAAAAAGCCCTATGGGGCAGTGGGTAACTCTCTCCGATATTGCAGATGTATACATTGAGGAGGGGCAGGCAACTATTACAAGAATCAATCAGAAACGAGTAGTAACTCTTACAGGTAAAATTTACGGAACTGATATGGCAACTGTTACAAATGAGTTCAATAGTAAAATGCAAAAGAATCTCCCGCTTTCCGAAGGTGTAACTCAGGAGAGTGCAGGTGCATTTGAAACGATGATAGAGGCTATGGTGTCATTGGTAACGGCAATACTTCTGGGTATACTTCTCATGTACATGGTCATGGCTGCACAGTTTGAAAACCTTATTCATCCCTTTATAATACTTGGAACACTTCCTCTTGCACTTATCGGTGTTGTGCTTGGTCTTGTTGTAGCAGGTACTCCGTTATCGGTTATAAGCTGCATAGGTATATTGATGCTTATCGGTATTATAGTAAATAATGCAATTGTCCTTATTGAATTTATAAACCAACAAAAGAAGGACCATCCCGATATGTCACGCACACAGCAGGTTGTTAATGCAGGTATCGTAAGAATGCGTCCCATACTTATGACGTCTCTTACATCAATTCTCGGTTTCCTTCCCATGGCAATGGACTCCGAAGGCGGCGGTGTGATGATGCAGCCCCTTGCAGTAGCTCTTGTTGGCGGTTTGACAGTCGGTACATTCCTTACACTGTTTGTTATTCCGGTTTTATACTCTGTTGTAGATGAAAAACTTGAAAAGCGTGCTAAGAAAAAGGCGGCTAAAAAAGGAAATGGCTAATAAAAAGAAATCCCGAATTCAACGAATTCGGGATTTCTTTTTATTTAAACGTTATAAAGTGGTAACTGTCCAGTATCTGAAAGAATTTTGCAAGCCGCTGATAAAGCGGCTCGGCTTCTTCTCCGAATCTTTCTTTCACAAGCTCTCCGAGCGTAATTATATCTTTTTTACCGTCAATTAGTGGCCATACGAAGCTTCCTGTTTTATCAAGATGCACGTAGGAAAATTTCGGCTTACGGAAAATCTTTTGTGCAATACGGTTAAAGAATCCAGTGTTTTCAATTTCGAGAGTTACCAATCCGTCTTCATCCGCAGACCAATTTAAGTATGAACTGCGGACTGGGACTTTTTCGAGAAAGTTTTCTGACTGAGAAGTTTTCTTTTTCATGATTTATTTCTCGCTTCTGTTTCTTTTTCTCCAAAGAGAAAATTTAAGAACGATAAGAATCAATACTGCAAATACGGCCAGTGATGACAGCTTTGCCATAGATTCGGACAGGGGAATATACTTTGATATATCTATCATATCAGCAACGTTAAATACTGCCAGAAGTGCGAGGAGTATTCCTACCAATCCTTCTCCGGCAATCATACCGCTACAGAAGAGTATGCCGTCGTTTACGATTGCGTTCTTTTCTTTTTCGTCCCTCTTAAGTTTATCCATAAAGTAACGTACAATACCGCCAACCATTATGCAGGCATTAAGCTGTACGGGGAGGTATATACCGATAGCAAAAGGAAGTACCGGGATTTTAATGATTTCAATAACAATGGCGATAAATACACCGATAAATACCAGTCCCCAAGGAAGATTAGCATCCATAACGCCTTCGATTATCATCTTCATAAGTGTTGCCTGAGGTGCTGCAAGCTCCTCGGAACCAAAGCCCCAAGCACTGTCAAGAAGGAACAGTGTTCCACCGATTGCAAGTGCGGAAGCAATTACACCGATAACTTCTGCTATTTGCTGCTTCTTCGGAGTAGCACCCAAAAGGAAACCTGTCTTAAGGTCCTGCGATGTGTCACCTGAAATTGCCGCTACAATACAAATTATTGAACCGATTCCGATTGCACCGTGCATGCCTGAAATTCCAACATCTCCAGATGCTTTAAGAATTAATGTAGCAAACAGAAGTGTTGCAATCGCCATACCTGATACGGGGTTATTACTGCTTCCTACAAGTCCTACCATACGTGAGGAAACTGTTGCAAAGAAGAAACCAAACACTACAACAACCACTGCACCGATAGGTGAAACGGGAACAGCAGGTACAAGCCAAATCAAAAGTGTAAGAAGCACAATAGCTAAAAGCACATATTTCATATCAATGTCTTTTTCAGTTCTGAGAAGCTGAGAACTTCTTGTGCTTCCAACCATGCTCTTAAGCGAATCCTTAAAAGTGCGGATAATTAAAGGAAGTGATTTTATAAGGCTTATTATACCGCCTGCCGCCAATGCACCTGCACCGATATATCTGATATATGTGCTCCATATGCCTGCGGCACCGGATGCTGCATATATTTCACCGATGGATGTACTGCCGGGATATAATATAAGCTCGCTGCCGAAAAGAACTATTATGGGAATCAGAACGAGCCAGCTTAAAACACCGCCTGCAAACATATAGGAAGAAATTCTGGGTCCGCAGATGTAACCAACGCTCATTACTGCTGGATATATCTGTGTGCCTATAGCTCCTGCATATCCTTTAAGCTTTGAAAGCGAATAGGTGATTTCACCGGGTACTGCTTTAAGTCCGTCTATTATAAACTTAAAGATAGCGGCAATTCCCATTCCGGCAAATACCGTACCGGCATTTGCACCGCCTTCTTCACCTGCCAGAAGTACTTCGGCACATGCCGTTCCTTCGGGGTAGGGAAGTGTACCATGCTCTTTTACTATAAGAGCGTTTCTAAGGGGTACCATAAAGAACACACCTAAAAGACCACCTAAAAGAGCAATCAGTGTTATCTCCAAAATTTCAGGCTTGTCCATTTTGCCCTCTGCCGCCCAAAGGAACAGGGCAGGAAGTGTGAATATTGCACCGGCTGCAACCGATTCACCTGCTGAACCGATTGTCTGTACAATATTGCTTTCAAGTATTGAGTTCTTTCGCATAATAACACGAATAACTCCCATTGAAATAACTGCGGCAGGAATAGAAGCAGATACGGTCATTCCAACCCTCAGTCCTAAATATGCGTTTGCCGCACCGAATATAACTGCAAGAAGAATACCCATTATAATAGAAGTAACTGTGAGTTCGGGGGTAATTCTGTCGGCAGGAATATACGGCTTGAATTCTTTTTGATTATTCATACGTATTCTCCAATCCGTCACAACTGTGACATAAATTCGTTTAATTATAACATATTATCCTTGTTATTTCAACTGTTAAATTGTACAATTTGCTACTTTTTAAATTTTAAGGATAAAAGCGGTTGACATTTTGGTGAAACGGTGTTAATATATACAACGTTGTCGCGTTAAGAGCGGATTGATAAATGCTTACAAAAAAACTTAAAAAAGTTTAAAAAAAGTGTTGACAAAGAGCTTTGAGCGATGTATAATAAACAAGCTCGCTAAAAAAAGCGAA
>JAFTOF010000021.1 GCA_017451505.1 Clostridia bacterium
CGATTCTCTTGACCGTCTCAGAACAACGGCTAAGAGCCACGGAAGAATTATGGTAGCCGAGGTTATGGGCAGAGGTGCAGGCTGGCTTACGCTTCACGGCGGTATCGCAGGGGCGGCAGATGTTATTCTTCTTCCCGAAATTCCTTATGATATTAACAAGGTGGCTGATAAGATTAGAACTGACTTTGCAAATGGTAAGGATTTTGCAATCGTTGCCGTTGCAGAGGGTGCCAAGCCTAAGGATGGCGAGGCAGTAATCCTCAAGGTTCGTGAAGACAGCCCCGATCCCATACGTCTTGGCGGTATTGCAAATGTTGTGGCAGATCAGCTTGAGGAGCTTTGCAACAACGAAGCCCGTGCTACAATCTTAGGTCATACCCAGCGTGGTGGTTCTACCAGTGCTCATGACAGAGTTCTTTCTTCACGCTACGGTTACGCCGCAGTGGAGTACGCTATGCAGGGCAAGTTTGGCACTATGGTTTTTCTTAAAGGTGATGAAATCGGCTGTGCTTCTTTGGAAGATGTTATCGGTAACGGTAATAAGCAGGTTGACCCCAATGGTGAACTTGTTAAGATGGCAAAGGGTCTCGGAATTTGCTTCGGTGATTAATAAATTTTTGATTATAAAAAGCTATCGCAAGGCATTGCGGTAGCTTTTTGTTTATGATATAATGAGTTCAATAAAGATGAAATCAACGAATTTAACTTCGTTTAACAGGAGTGAAAGCTATGACAATACGTGAACAAACCGAAAAAATTGAGAGGGAAACCCTTTCTCCATATGCGTGCCTTTCCGAAAAAACGAAGGGCAGAACAGAAAAACGCCCCCTTTGTGATATGCGTACAGAATTTCAGCGTGACCGTGACAAAATTATTCATTCAAAATCTTTCCGCCGCCTGAAGCATAAAACACAGGTGTTCATCACTCCCGAGGGCGACCATTACAGGACACGCCTTACCCATACGCTGGAGGTTTCCCAGATTGCACGAACTATAGCCAGAAGCCTGCGACTTAATGAGGATTTGGTGGAAGCAATGGCTATGGGGCACGATTTGGGGCATACACCTTTCGGCCATGCAGGGGAAGCGGCTTTAAACGAGCTTTGTTCCATGGGATTTCGCCATAGTGAGCAGAGCCTCAGAACCGTAGAGGTACTGGAAAACCTTAACCTCACATGGGAGGTCAAGGACGGAATCTTAAACCATCCGGGGGATAATGCGGCAAGCACCCTTGAGGGAAGCGTGCTTAAAATTGCCGACAGAATTGCATATATAAACCACGATATAGATGATGCCTGCAGAGGCGGAATAATAAACGAAAAGGATATACCCTCAATCATTACCGATGTTTTGGGAGAAACCCATTCGGAAAGAATAAACACGCTAATATGTGATGTTGTCAGAAACTCTTACGGGAAAAAGGCAATCCTTATGAGTCACGAGGTTGAAGAAGCAATGATTCGCCTGCGTAACTATATGTTTGATTTTGTGTATGTAGGCTCATCGGCAAAGAACGAGGAAAAGAAGGTTTTCGGTGTTATAAAAGGTATTTTTGAGTATTATATTGAAAACCCGGGCTCGCTCCCTCTTTATATTCAGGAAATTGCGTGGAAAGAGGGCATTGAAAGGGCAGTGTGCGACTATATCGCAGGAATGAGCGACCGCTTTGCAATTTATACATATAATAATATTTTCGTGCCGAAATCGTGGGAGAAGCTATGATTGAATTCCTGTTGACATAAATAGCCAAATATAATAAAATATGGTAGTACATGCTGAAAGAAAAGCAACAAAGGAGAAACAAAAATGTATATTGGTATAGACGTAGGAGGAACGAGCATAAAAGCAGGTGTGGTAAATCACGCAGGAGATATTATTACAAAATATGCAGTTCCCACCCCACTTGATAATAACGAAAACTTTTTAAAAGCAATGCTTGAAAGTGTACAGGTTGCACTTAAAGAGGCAAATGTAAAGGCGGACGAAATTGAAGCGATCGGTATAGGTGCACCCGGTGTTGTAGACCGTGAAAAGGGACTTTTGGTTAATTCCCCGAATATCCCCTACATAAATGCCCCCGTAAGGGAATATTTGCAGAAAAATTTAAAGAATGTTCCCGTGCTTGTGGAAAATGATGCAAATAGTGCCGCATTGGGTGAATACTACAAGGCAGATAATGCAAAGAATTTTGTCTTTATTACATTGGGAACAGGCGTTGGCGGCGGTGTTGTAATAGACGGCAAGCTTTTTACGGGCACAAACGGAGCCGCAGGGGAGCTTGGACATGTGGTAATTCATGCGGGCGGAAGAAAATGCGGATGCGGCAGAGAGGGCTGTTGGGAGGCATATGCTTCCGTGACAGGTCTTATTAAAACCACCAAGGAGCATAAAGATGAGATTAAAGGCATCAAGGAAGGTGACAGAATTTCCGGAAGAACCGTGTTTGAGCTTGCAAAAAAAGGTGATAAAGATGCAGAGCGTGTCCGCAATATGTGGATAGAGGAAGTAGCAATAGGCATTACGGATATGGTAAATATATTCCAGCCTGACGAGCTTGTTGTAGGCGGTGCTATTTCAAAAGAGGGCGACGTGATTATGGAGCCAATCAGAGAATATGTGAAAAAGCACAGCTTTAATGTGGGAGAATTAAAAAGAACAAATATTGTGGCATCACGCATAGGCGGAGATGCGGGAATAATAGGTGCAGCGTTGTTGTATAAGAATAAAAGCGAGGGCTGAAATCAAATTCAAAATGCGAAATGCGAAGTTCGAAATACGAAATGACGAAAAGGAACTTGCAGGCAATTTTCTCTTGAATATATTGAGAGTTGGAGGATAACTATGAGTATTAAAGGAAATATTATAATCGGACAATCAGGCGGTCCCACGGCTGCCATAAATGCCACATTGGCAGGTGTTTTTTCCGCAGGAAAGAAGCTTTGCGAGGGAAAGGTTTACGGAATGCTTGGCGGAGTTGAGGGGCTGCTTCGGGAAAACTTTGTTGACATGTGTGAGAAGCTTACCTCCGACCATGATGTTGAGCTTTTAAAGAGAACTCCATCATCATATCTCGGCTCCTGCCGATTTAAGCTTCCCGAACCCGTGGAGGGTAATGAAATCTACGAGAAGCTTTTTGAAATTTTTGAAAAGTACAATATCAAGGGCTTTTTCTATATCGGCGGAAATGATTCCATGGACACAGTGAAGAAGCTCAGCATATATAACGAATTTAAAAAGACAGATATCAAGTTTATGGGTGTTCCCAAGACTATTGATAACGACCTTGTGGCAACAGACCACACTCCCGGCTTTGGCAGTGCGGCAAAATTTGTTGCCACTGTTACAAAGGAGCTTGTCCGTGACAGCCTTGTTTACGACCTTAAGAGCGTGACTGTTGTGGAAATCATGGGCAGAGATGCTGGCTGGCTCACAGGGGCAAGTGCCCTTGCCAAGGGTGACGACTGTGAGGGTGCGGCTATGGTTCTCCTTCCCGAAGTTCCCTTTGACTATGAATATGTTAAAAACCGTGTGGCAGAGCTTATGGAGTCGGGAAGCAAGTCCCTTGTAATCACCGTCTCCGAGGGCGTAAGAACTAAAGACGGTAAGTACGTTTGCGAATTAGGGAGCGAAAAGGGGACAGATGCCTTCGGCCATACAATGCTGACGGGTACTGCAGCGGCTATTGCGGCAATGCTGAAGAAGGATTTGGGCATCAAAACCCGTGCGGTAGAGCTTTCCACGCTTCAACGCTGTGCTTCGCATATTGCATCGGCTACGGATATTTCAGAATCCTTCAAGGTAGGCGAGGCGGCAGTTAAAGCAGCGGCAGATGGCGAAAGCGGAAAGATGGCACTTCTTAAGAGAATATCAAATGACCCCTATATCTGCGTAACCGATACCGCTGATGTAAGGGAAGTTGCAAACCTTGCAAAAGAAGTTCCCCGCAGCATGATTAACGAGAACGGCGACAATGTAACAGATGAGTTTATAGAATATGCCCGTCCCCTTATTGAGGGAGAGCTTTCTCAGCTTATGGTAAACGGACTGCCGACACACATTACATTATAAGGACTGGTAAATCCATGGAAGAACGTACACTGCGTGTTCTTGAATTTAATACAATAAAGGAAATGCTTAAATCACAGGCAGTATGCACCGAGTCGCGTGAGCGTCTGGGTGCACTCATTCCTGAAACAAATATATATAAAGCAAGGGAGCTTCTCGCCCTTACAAGTCAAGCAGAAAGCCTCATTATAAAAAAGGGTACACCGCCTATAAGTCCCGTGAGGAATATTTCGGGCAGTGCAAAAAGAGCGGCGGCAGGCGGCACTCTTTCCATGGGCGAGCTTCTGGGAATCGGCCATCTTTTGAGAATGTCCCGCGGACTTGTAGGATATTCGGACGAGGACGCCTTTGAGGAAAATTATCCTGCCCTTTGGGAGCTTTTTTCCTCTGTCAGCGAAAACAGAAAGCTTGAAAATGCGATTTTTTCTGCTATAATGAGCGAGGAAGAAATGGCGGACGACGCATCAGGCGAGCTTCTTTCCATACGCAGAAAAATGCGTTCTCTCCACTCCAAAATCCGCGAAGTGCTTAATAATATGGTGCACTCCCCCTCCTACTCAAATCTTTTGCAGGAGCCTATTGTATCAATGAGGGGAGACCGCTATGTAATCCCTGTTAAAAGTGAACACAAGGGACAGGTGCCCGGTGTTGTTCACGACAGCTCCGCAAGCGGTGCAACCCTTTTTGTAGAGCCTATGGCGGCAGTGGAAATAAATAATAAGCTTCGCGAGCTTAAAAGCGAAGAAAAGGACGAAATCGAGCGTATTTTAAAAGAGCTTTCGGAAAGAGTGGCAGAGTTTTCCGAGCCGCTTATTCAAAATTATAATTCAATAATTGAGCTTGATTTTACCTTTGCCAAAGGCAAGCTTTCACGAAAAATGAATGCCTCCGTTCCCGAACTTAATACTGACGGAATTATAGATATTAAAAAAGGCAGACACCCCCTGATTGACGAAAAAAAGGTAGTTCCCACGGATATATATTTGGGAAAGGATTTTGATACCCTTGTAATTACAGGTCCAAATACAGGCGGTAAGACGGTATCTATCAAAACTCTGGGACTTTTTACCCTAATGGCACAGTCGGGGCTTTGTATCCCTGCATCGGGGGGAAGCCGGCTTGCCGTGTTTGAAAGCGTGTTTGCAGATATTGGCGACGAGCAGTCAATCGAGCAGTCGCTAAGTACCTTTTCCGCACACATGACCAATATTATCAAAATTCTTGATAATGCAAACTATAATTCGCTGATTCTTTTTGACGAGCTTTGCTCCGGAACAGACCCCACGGAGGGTGCGGCACTTGCCGTGGCAATCTTGGAACGGGCACGCTCCCTCGGTGCAAAGGTGGCGGCTACAACCCACTACAGCGAAATAAAGCTTTATGCTCTTTCCACCGACCGTGTGGAAAACGCCGCCTGCGAATTTGACGTGGCATCACTTCGACCGACATACAGGCTTTTAATAGGCGTTCCGGGAAAGAGTAACGCTTTTGCAATTTCAAAAAGATTAGGACTTTCCGAGGATATAATCGACCACGCAAGGGAGCTTATAGACGGAGAAAACACCCGTTTTGAGGATGTGATTACCTCTCTTGAACAACACCGTGCACAGGCACAAATGGAGCTTGATGCCGCCAGCGAGGCAAAGGCACAAACCCTCGTGCAGAAGCAGGAAGCGGAAAAAGAGCGGAGCCGTATAAAGGCACAACGTGAAAAAATCTTAAATGATGCACGCCGTGATGCCAAGAAAATTTACGAACAGGCTAAGAGCGAGGCAGATGCAATCGTTAAAAAGATGCAGAAGCTCTTTGATGAATCTGCTACCGCAAACAGAACTGCTATTGAAGAAGGCAGGCGTACCCTTAAAAAAGGGCTTGATAAGGCGGAAGGCAAGCTTTCCGAGGATGTATTCCGTAATAAATCGGGCAAAAAGCTCGACCCCAAGAAAATTACTCTCGGTCAGGTGGTAGAGGTTACCACAATGAATTCTACGGGTAATGTCCTTACTCTGCCCGACAAAAAGGGCGACCTTACCGTGCAGGTTGGTATTCTGAAGATAAAGACCAATGTAAACGCCCTTGCACCAGGCAAAGAGGAAACGAAGAAAAAGAATTCACAAAGCTATATCGTAGGCGAAAGCAGAGCCTACAGTGACATTAAAATGGAGCTTGACCTTAGGGGAGAAACGGTGGAGGACGCCCTCTTGTTAGTGGATAAGTATCTTGACGATGCCGCCCTTGCACACCTTGAATCGGTTACAATTATACACGGAAAGGGTACAGGTGCACTCCGCAGTGCAATAGGCGATATGCTTCGCCATCATCCCCACGCACGAAGCTTCCGCCCCGGTAAGTACGGCGAGGGTGAAGCAGGCGTGACGGTAGTGGAAATAAGGTAAAAAAAAGCAAAAATCGTGAATTGACAGAGCTTTATCACCATAAAAATATGTTGACATCATTTTTTTGGGGTGTTATAATAATTCTAATGTAGATTTTTGTAGAAAATGGAGGTTTTTTTGTTATGAAAAACGAATACTTACTCAGTGTCCTTGAAAGTGTAAAGAAAAAGGACGCTAATGAACCTGAATTTATTCAGACAGTTACAGAGGTTTTGGAAAGCCTTGAGCACGTTGTTGAAAAACGCCCTGAGCTTGCAAAAACAGGTCTTTTTGAAAGACTTGTAGAGCCGGAAAGACAGATTCTTTTCCGTGTTCCCTGGGTTGATGACAACGGCAAGGTTCAGGTTAACCGCGGTTTCCGTGTACAGTTTAACGGTGCAATCGGACCTTTCAAGGGCGGTCTTCGTTTCCATCCTTCTGTTAACCTTTCTATTATGAAGTTCCTTGCTTTCGAGCAGACCTTCAAGAACAGCCTTACAGGTCTTCCCATCGGCGGCGGTAAGGGCGGTAGCGATTTCGACCCCAGAGGTAAGTCTGACGGAGAAATCATGCGTTTCTGCCAGAGCTTTATGACAGAGCTTTACCGTCATATCGGTCCCGATGTTGACGTTCCCGCAGGTGACATCGGCGTAGGTGCAAGAGAAATCGGTTACCTTTTCGGTCAGTACAAGAGAATCAGAGGCACTTGGGAGAACGGTGTTCTTACAGGTAAGGGCCTTTCCTACGGCGGTTCTCTTATCCGTCCCGAAGCTACAGGCTACGGTGCTACATATTATGCTTGCGAAGTGCTTAAGCATTTCGGTGAAACAATCGAGGGCAAGACTGTTGCAATCTCCGGTTTTGGTAACGTTGCATGGGGTGTTGCTGCAAAGGTAGCTCAGCTTGGCGGTAAGGTTATCACAATTTCCGGTCCCGACGGCTATGTATACGATCCCGACGGTGTGACAACTCAGGAAAAGATTGACTATATGCTTGAAATGAGAGCTTCAGGCCGTGATAAAGCTCAGGATTACGCAGACAAGTTCGGTTGCCAGTTCTTCCCCGGCGAAAAGCCCTGGGGTGTTAAGGCAGATATCTGCATGCCCTGTGCTACTCAGAACGAAATCGGCATCGAGGAAGCTAAGAAGATTATTGCAAATGGTACAAAGTACTATATCGAAGTTGCTAACATGCCCACAACAAACGAGGCTGTTGCACTTCTTAAGGACAGCGGTCTTATCGTAGGTCCTTCAAAGGCTGTTAACGCTGGCGGTGTTGCAGTATCTGCTCTTGAAATGGCTCAGAACTCTATGCGTTATAGCTGGAGTGCTGAGGAGGTTGACGAAAAGCTTAAGGGTATTATGATAAATATCCATAAGGTAAGTGCAGAAGCAGCAGAAGAATACGGCCTTGGCTATGACCTTGTAGCAGGTGCTAATATCGCAGGCTTCAAGAAGGTTATGGAAGCTATGCTCGCTTACGGTGTTTGCTAAAAACAGATTGTATATCGCAAAAGGAATCCGAAAATTCGGATTCCTTTTTTGCTGTGTAGGAATTTGCGTAAAATCAAGACGCATGAAGCTATGTTCACACAGGGGTTGAGTGCGACGTGGGTAAAGCGACACGCTTCTTTTTTGTATTTACAACGAGGAAAATTTGTGTTAAAATGTCGGTGAGGTGAATTTCTATGAATAAACACGAAGAGCTTGCATATAAATATTTCACCGCAGGGTACAACTGTGCCCAGTCGGTATTTGCGGCATTTCACGAGGAGATGGGCATAGATGAAAAGACGGCACTCCGCCTTTCCTCTGCATTTGGAGGCGGTATGGGACGGCTTCGGGAGGTTTGCGGTGCCGTCAGCGGCATGTTTATGGTGCTGGGTATGCTTTACGGCTATGACGAAGCGAAGAATGACGAGGCGAAGAAGCTTCTGTATTCCCGCGTACAGGCATTTGCCGAGGAATTTAAAGGGGAGTACGGCACAATTATTTGCCGCGAGCTTATAGGCGTACCGGGAGCACAGAAGCCTACACCCACACCGAGAAACCCCGAATTTTATGAAAAGAGACCGTGTCTGGGATTTGTAGTTAGTGCGGCACGCATTATGTCGGAATTTATCGAAGAGAATAAGTAACAAAACCCCGTTTGGATTTTACCAAACGGGGTTTTATCAATCTTCAAAATCATCCTCTGGAAAGCTACCCCGAAGAAACCAGTCGGGCATAAATCCCGGAGGATATAGCACGGGGGCTTCTGCCTCTGTTTCTTTGCTTTCTACCGCAATGGGGGCAGAAAAACCCTCTAAAGAAAGCCGTGGCATCAGTTTTGCCGGTACTGCATAGGTTATATAACACATTGGCTCATTGTTTTGCATATAAATCACCTCAAGTAATTATATGAACAAAAAAACATAATTATTGCCTTTTTATAAAAATAGGTGTATAATGGCAGTGTTATAATAAAAACGAGAGGTCTGAATATAAATGTTAAATGAAATAAGAAATCAGGCTGCACAGGCAGCTATGGAGCTTTGCGAGGCGGCAGGACTTAAAAAAGGTGATATTTTCGTTGCGGGCTGTTCCTCCAGTGAGGTGGGCGGTGAAAAGATCGGCACTTCAAGCAGCGAAGATATAGGAAAAGCTGTTTTCGAGGGGATTTATCAGGTATTACAGGAAAAAGGCGTATTTCTTGCGACGCAGTGCTGTGAGCATCTTAACCGTAGCCTCGTTATAGAACGTGAATGTTGTGAAAAATATAATCTTGAAGAGGTATGCGTAGTTCCTCAGCCAAAGGCAGGCGGTTCTTTTGCCACGGCAGCGTATAAGGCATTTAAAAACCCTGTAGTGGTTGAGGAAATAAAGGGCAATGCAGGTATTGACATCGGCGGTACTCTTATCGGTATGCACCTTAAAAGGGTGTGTGTCCCTGTTCGCCTTTCTGTCAAGAAAATCGGGCAGGCTGCCATTATCTGTGCAAAAACACGCCCCCGTCTTATCGGCGGAGAGCGTGCGATATATAATTTCAGGGAAGATGTCGAAAGATAATGCCGATTGAGAAAGGTTTGTTTTTATGACTAAAAATAAAAAAACCCCCTCATTTTTAATGAATGTAATAATGATTGTATTTGCCCAGATTGCCGTTAAGCTTTTAGGCTTTGTCTACAGAATGGTCATTACCAATATTGACGGCTTCGGCGATATGGGTAACGGATACTATAATTTTGGTTTCCAGATATATACCCTGCTTCTGGCGATAAGCTCAATCGGTATCCCAAATGCAATTTCAAAGCTTGTGTCCGAGCGGTGTGCTCTTGACGATTTTAAGGGTGCAATGCGGATTTTCAGGGTAGCACTTGTGCTTTTTGCCTGTGTGGGTACGTTTTTCTCATTGGTGATGTTTTTCGGGGCACAGTTTATAGCCGCATCGATTCTTGACGCACCTCCTGCTGTGCACACAATCAGAGTTTTGTCGCCTGCAATACTTTTTGTATCGGTTTCCAGTGTTATAAGGGGATTTTTTGCAGGTCAGCATAATATGAAAGCAACCAACACCAGTCAGGTTATAGAGCAGTTTTTAAAATGTGTTTCCACTATCCTAATTGTGCTTGCTATGGTTGGAAGTGCTCCCGAATATATGGCGGCAGGTGCAACCCTTGCCACGACCATTTCCACCCTTTTAAGCTGTATATACCTTTTTGTGTTCTATGGTGCAAACAGAAAGGATATTAAGGAAAAAATCATTAAAGCACCCGAAATTAAGCTTAGAGGAAACGGACTTAAAATAGCAAAAATGATTTTGTGGGTGTCTGTCCCCATTTCATTGGGTGCAATAGTGGCATCGCTTAACAGAATTGTGGATATTGTGACGGTGGTGCGGGGTGTGAAAATAGCCCTTGCAGGCAGTATGAGCGGCATAGAGCTTGAAAGAGAAGCCGTAAGGCTCAGCGGAATTTTAAGCAAGACCGATGTTCTTGTAAATCTCCCCTTGGCACTTAATACTGCGTTTTCTACGGTGCTTGTTCCCACGGTGGCAGGTGCATTGGCAGTAAAGGATTTTGAAACGGCGAGGCAGAAAATATCATTTTCCCTGCTTATTTCAACGGTGGTTGCACTTCCCTGTGCAATCGGTTATATGGTGCTTTCGGGACCGATTCTTCATATGATATATCCCAATGCCAGTGACGGTGCACTTTTATTTTCGCTGGTCGCACCTACAGTGTTTTTCTCCGCAATGAGTCAGACTATTTACGGGTCACTTCAGGGTATGGGAAAAATATTTGTCCCCGCCATAAGCGTACTGTGCGGCGGTATTATAAAGGTTATACTTAATTTAGTTCTTATCCCTATTCCTGCGATTAATATTTATGGAGCACCCATAGGAAGTATTGCCTGTCAGGCTACAGCGTTTATGATAAGCTTCTTTGTTCTTCGCAAAAATCTTCCCATGAAGCTGCCGTTAGGTAAATACTTTATCAAACCGTTTATTTCTGCGGTTATAATGGGCGGATGTGCGATTTTTGCACATAATATTTTATGTGGTATCACAGGAAACACAATAGCCGTTCTCGGTGCAATCCTCTTTGCGGGGCTTTTGTATTTTGCTTTGATAGGAATCCTCGGCGTTTTCAGCAGGGAGGAGCTTTCGGCAATTCCGATTATAGGCAAAAAATTTAAAAAGAAATAATTTCCAAAAAGAAATTCTTTGAAAAATAAGAATTTCTTTTTTTATTGGTTAAAATAATCTTAGCAACTGATAGAAAGGATTGATAAGTTATGTTTAAATATAAATATTTTCTTATAGCATTGGCGTTTGCTGCATTGTGCATTTTACGGATAGTTATTGAGGGGAACGGTGCCGGAGCAACATATGCAGTGACACTTATATAAGGAGGCTTTAAAGAAATATGCTGTCAAAAAAGGAATACGCAAAAATTGTAAAAAAACACAGCGGAAAATCGCCCATTGTAAAAGATACCCTAAGGGCGTTTTGTGTTGGCGGACTAATATGCACCATAGGGCAGTTTTTCCGCAATTTCTACTCTGCACAGGGGCTTAATAAAGAACTGACGGGAACAGCAACGGGAATCACACTGATTTTTATTGCCTCTATGCTCACCGCAATAGGCGTTTTTGACCGAATTGGGAAATTTGCAGGGGCAGGCACACTTGTTCCCATAACAGGCTTTTCAAATGCCGTCACCTCCCCTGCCATGGAATTTAAGGCAGAGGGCTTTGTTCCCGGGGCGGCGGCAAAAATATTTACGGTGGCAGGACCTGTTATTGTCTATGGAACGACCTCCTCCGTAATAGCGGGGTTAATATATTTAATTTTTATAAAGTAAAAGGGAATGTAAAAAACTCCAGATCGCAAAAAGGTAACTAAAAATCTGAAGCTTTTTCCTATTCCCTGAAAGACAGTGTAAAAGGAAAGAGGGATGGTTATAAAAATGAAAAGAGCAGGCGAAGGAACGGTTATCTTTGAGAAAAAACCTTCAATCTTGTCATATGCGGCAGTAGTGGGAAAAAAAGAGGGCGACGGCCCCTTAGGAAAATATTTTGATGAAATAGAAACCGATGCGTATTTCGGAAAGCCCTCGTGGGAAAAGGCAGAAAGCGAAAACCTACGCAGGAGCGTGATGCATACACTTGAAAAAGGGAATTTTAAGCCCGAGGATATGGACTTTGCGATCTCGGGAGATTTGCTTAACCAATGTATTTCCTCCGGCTACGCATTAAGAGGGCTTAAAATCCCCTTCTTTGGCGTATACGGAGCGTGTTCAACCATGGCGGAGAGTCTTCTTTTAGGAAGCCTCATCATTTCGGGAGGCGGTGCAAAAAACATTCTCTGTGCCACAAGCAGTCATTTTTGCAGTGCGGAAAAGCAGTTTCGGACTCCTCTTGAATACGGCGGTCAGCGTACCCCCAACGCACAGTGGACGGTGACGGGCAGCGGTAGTGCAGTCATATCGGACGCAGAAGGTTGTCCTTCCATAGAGGCGGTAACCTGCGGCAGAATTATAGATTTGGGCGTTACCGACATTGGCAATATGGGTGCGGCAATGGCACCGGCTTTTGCAGACACGATAAAAAGGCATCTTAACGCCCTGCAAAGAGATATTTCATATTATGACCTGATTTTGTCGGGGGATTTGGGGATTATAGGAAAAAGCATTGCCAGGGAGCTTTTACTGAAAGATGGAATAGATGTGGGGGATAAATATGACGACTGCGGTGCAATGATTTTTGACCCCAACCTTCAGGATACCCACGCAGGCGGAAGCGGATGCGGATGTGCGGCATCGGTGCTTTGCGGATATATTCTGCCCGAAATGCAGAAAGGAAACCTGAAAAAAGTTCTCTTTGCCGCAACGGGTGCCCTTATGAGCCCCACCTCTACCATGCAGGGGGAAAGTATACCCTCAATTTCACATGCAATTTCTATTGAGGCATAAAACAGGAAGCACCTCAATACTATATAGTAAAGAGGTGCTTCAGTTGAAAAATATGCCTGTTAAATATATCTTAATGGCGGCGGCACTGATGCTGCCGCTGTTTTTATTTCTCCAACACGTCTTTGCCAAGGAGGAACAAAAATATGCCTATATAACCTTTGACGACGGACCAACCTTAAACACTCCCCAAATAGTTGAAACTCTGGAGCAGTATGGTGCCAGGGCTACTTTTTTTGTGCTTGAAGAAAGAATTGTCCGTTACCCCGATTTTATAAAGAAAATACACCACGCAAAAAATGCAATCGGGCTTCACGGAGTAAGCCACAGTGAGGCAATTTATTATACCCCGACCTCACCTCTGGAGGAAATGGAAAAAGCTAATAAGGCACTGGAGAGTGTTTTGGGAAAACGGAGCAGTCTTGTCCGTGTTCCCTTTGGCTCTGCCTACCGCCTCACAAAAAAACAGGCGGAGATTTTGGAAAGCAGTGGCTACAAAATATGGGACTGGAACGTAGACCCCCGTGACAGTGTGGGGCAAATCATTCCCGAAAGGGTAATGGCAAACCTCCGACGTGACCTTAAAAGGTGTAAGGGTGACGCAGTAATCCTGCTTCACGACAGAAAAAGCACCGCGAAGCTTTTGCCACAAATACTGCAGTGTTTAAAAGAGGAAGGATATACCATGCTCCCACTTCCGGAAAAAGGAAAACCGCTCAATCAATTAAGAGGGTGAAAAACCTGTTAATTACCCAGATAATACTCCGACACAGGAGTATAGTTTTTTAAATCCTCGCCCGTTATGTCAGTGTTAATAAGATTATAAATAACAAGGCAGGCTTTATTTCTCAAAACCGATTCCCTGCTTGAAAATGTACCGTGTGACGGGAGAAGCTTTGCGTACCGTGAAAGAGCGAAAACAGATTTTTCTCTTGTTATATCTGAATCGGAAATCCCCATACCTCTTAACGCCATTGTCAGCATTTCTTCATAGGTTATAGTTTGGTCGGGCTTAACTGTGTTGTCGGGGTAGCCCTTTATAATTCCGAGGCTATGTGCTTTCATAATTATATTTTTTGCCCAGTGGTTTTCAATATCTGCAAACAGGGCGTCTTCTTCGTTTATATCCCATTCAAACGCACGGGAAAGCATAGTCAGAAACTCAGCTCTTGTAATTGTGTTATAAAGATTAAGCTCACCGTCTGTATCTCCGATTATTATTCCTTTTTCTTTTAAGAAATTAATCTCTTTTTTATAAAGCTCTGTCGTATACGAAGAATTATCAACAGGTGTCTGCTCATTTTCAAACGCGATTTCATACCATTTTGAATTTTCAGACACAATAATTTTACCGTTTATAATATTAATCTCCTCAAACACAGGCTTTGTTATAAATTCCCCCTTGTCATTGAGAATTGCCAATTTTCGGGGAGCAAGCTTTAATGCAAAATATCCGTTTCCGAGATGCTCTGCGTCGTATAATGCCTCCAAAGAAATAGTGGGCGGTGTGTGATACGTGCCGTCGGGGTTTAAAATTCCTGCAAGACCGTTAAGCCTTACCATGAAATAACCGTCTACGGGATATATATCTTCGTAGATACAAGGGGCAATCTCTTTTCCGTCGGTTGTGATAATGCCTAACTTGTCATTCTTTTTAAACCACAGGAGATTGTCACTTCCTCCATGATGCACGCCCATTTTTTCGCTTGGCTCTTTAATTAAATTAAGGTTTATATCAAAATAATAATCGTAAGAATCGTCGCTTGCGTGATAAACGTTTTTTTCTTTTATAAAACAGACATAATTATATATGGGGGGAAGAAGGATATTACCGTTAAAATTTACCAGCCCCTGTTTTTTGTCCTTTATAACCACAGCGGTCTTTGCATCCGTTGGATATATTTCGTCATAATCGCCATTGAAAAGCAGATTTCCGTTTTTATCAAGTATATAACTGCCGCTTTCATTTTTTGCGACAAAGGTGCCGCTGTAATAACTCAGCCTATCGGCAGCTAAGGGCATAAGCTCATTACCTGCTTTGTCAATAACCGTATATCCGAAATCCCTGCCTACAACGCACATTCCGTCAATAAACACGCTTTCGCAATAGTCATATTTAAAATCCACAATTATTTTTCCGTTGTAGTCAATAAAACCATATTTGTCATTAAAGTCCTGTACCCTTATTTCAAAACGGTCATCGGTGCGGGGTTGAATCTGAACTTCCTTATACATTGCAGGGATAACAATTCTGCCTTTTTCATTCACTGCTCCCCAACTATTTCCATCTCTTACCGCAATAAGAGAAAAATCCTGATATGGCGGATATGATGGTCTGTTATCGCTTCCTAATTCATCCCACACGGCAGGAATGATGACCTCGCCGTATTTTGTCATTCCCCATTTCCCGTTTTCCGAGAACTTTTCATATTTCAAGCCTTCGTGGGGGATTTCCCGTACGTAACTTAAATTATTCGTCGGAAAATCATAATCTGCATAAGCAGTAAGTGTTAATAAAGAAAAAGCTAATAATAAAGAAATTAATTTTTTCATAATGTCCTCCTTAATAAATCAAAACTGTACCTGAAATATCAGTGTTGTTATACTCGCTGTCAGGTTTATAGATTAAAAGCAGCTCATAGCCGTCATTCTTGTCAAGCCCTGTAAATGAATACGAATTTGTTTTGGACGGCTTAACCGATGCATTAAGCAAGGCTTTGCCGTCTTTTAAAAGTATGATGTTCAGCCTTTGGCTGCTGCTGGAATTTATGTATAAGGATATATTGCCGTTATAATCGGGAGTATAATTCCCTAAAGAAATCGTGTCATTTTCTTTAATGTTAAATTCCCTTACACTGCAGGAAGAATTAAGGTTAATATTTTGTGAAGCTTCCCGACTTCTCCCTGAATTTAAAGCCTTGTTGAGCATTATATCAAAATCGGTTCCGGGGGGAAGTGCGTTTACCTTTGCTTCGGGGAATAAAATGCTTTCCGCAGGTATCGGCACATTTGAATCAGCCGTTTCTTTTTCGCTGACAGTCGGGGCTTGCTCCTTTTTTGGTACACTGCTTGGGACTTCTTTTTCGATTTCCTCTGCTTTTTGTGTTACAAGTGGGGCTTCCTTTTGCTCCGCCTTTTTAATAAATTTAATATTTACTTGAGGGATACTCGTTGATTTCACGGGGACAGCCGTTGTTAGCGTCACAAAAGAAAGGGCTATAGCCAAAACAGAAAATAGGCAAACGCTGTATTTCCCCTTTTTTCTGTAATGTGATATTTGCATAATTCTTTTCTTTATGTGCCGCTTCCCGTCAGCAACGCCCAAAAGCTTCGGAGAATAAGCCCTTGAATATTCCTCCAGCATAGAAACCAATGTCAGCCCATAGGCTTTAAACTCGCCGTTTTTAATAAGGGACAATGTTTTTTCATCGGTTGCAAGCTCTATATCCTGCCTTATAACCTTTGCAAATATATGTATCAAAGGATTAAACCAATGTATGGTCTGTATAAGCGATGTCAAATAGTTGGCAAAAACGTCTTTTCTTGTGTAGTGGGAAAGCTCGTGATAGAAAATATACTCAATTTCCCTGTCGGTAAAGCTTGTTAGCTTGTTTGTTATCAGGATTTTAGGACGAAGTAAACCGTAAAGAGATACGCCTTTTATCAGCGGTTGATTGATTAGTCTGATTTCTCTTTTAATATTAAGCTTATTTTTGCATTGTATAAAAATTTTCGTTATACGCTCATCTGCAGGGGAAGACAGTGCTTTCAGCTTAAAGGATAATGTTATGTTGGATAAAATAAGCCAAAGCCCCGCAATTACAAAGCCCAAAAACCAAATGTAAGGAATAATGTCTATAGTTTTAACTTGTGCCACGGGAACGCTCCCTGTGTTTCCCAAAAAAACTTCGGGAATATTGTATTCCCCTTGAAAATGCGGCAGATTAAAAACACTCACTTTGCTTTCCGGTCCAAACGGAAAAAACAGCTTTATTATAAAAATCGCCCATAACAGAACCTTAAATTTATGCGGTAGTATTTTGCCTGTAAGCTTTCTTATTAAAAAAACAATAAAGCCGACTATGCTCCCGTTTAAGGTAGAAGCCAAAACAAAATGGAATACTAAGTCAAGATTCATTTTGTTTGCCCTCCAAAATGCTTTTAAGCTCCTCTATATCCTCCTTTGACAGCTTTTCATCCTTAATAAAGGAAGCCAGCATCAGATTTAAGGAGCCGTTATATAGCTTTTTTATAAAATTCTTATTTGCGTATTGCTCATATTCCTCACGCTTAACAGCCGCAGAATACCAAAAGGCTTTGGCGTCTTTTTTTTCTGCCTTCACTGCCCCTTTTGCCACCAATCTTGTTATAAGGGTTTGGATTGTTTTTGGCTTCCAATCATTTATTTTCTCAATCTCCTCGATTATCTCCTTGGCGGACATTGTGCCTCTTTCCCATAATACCTTCATAACCTCTATTTCTGCCTCTGATATTTGCAGTACTTTATTTGTCATTATAAATACCTCCCGAAATGGATTACATTTGTAAGTCAATTTAATATTACACCTGTAATCCATTTTTGTCAATAGAAAAAAGAGAAAACTTTTTAAAAAGGATTATTTTCAGAATTTTGTATTGACAAAATAACCCCGTTGTGTTAATATGATAGACGGCATATTATCCGGTTACTATGGTTTGCGGTTTCTCCAACCCATGCCTTGGCTTTCGGAGTTTTTGCCGAAAATATTATTTAGGAGGTTTCTTTATTATGTTAAAGGAAACAAAGCAGAGCATTATCGATCAGTACAAGCTTCACGAGGGTGACACAGGTTCTCCCGAGGTTCAGATTGCTATTCTCACAGAGAGAATCAATCACCTTAACGAGCACCTCAAGGTTTACAAGAAGGACCATCACTCAAGACGCGGTCTTCTCAAGATGGTTGGTCAGAGAAGAGGTCTTCTTAACTACCTTACAAAGGTTGACATCAACCGTTACCGTGCAATCGTTGAAAAGCTCGGTCTGAGAAAGTAAGTCAGGACAAAAACTTGATTATATGTGTCGGAGGAAATCTTTCCTCCGACATATTAAAGTCAAGACAGCCCCTGACTTTTATCACGTTTAAAGTTCTTTTCGGAAGGGCGGTTACGCTTAGCACTTACGAAAGAAGGACAACCTACGGGTTTTCTTTTTTCGTAAGTGATAAACGACTACCCTTTCGAACAAAATTTATTTTATTTGGAGGTATAGTTATGTTTAAGACTTTTGAAACAGAGTTCTGCGGCAGACCGCTTGTTGTTGAAACAGGTAAAATGGCTCAGCTCGCAGGCGGAAGCTGTCTTGTTCGTTACGGCGAAACTGTTGTTCATGCAACTGCTACAGCTTCCCAGAAGCCCAGAGAGGGTGTTGATTTCTTCCCTCTGGCAGTAGATTACGAGGAAAAGCTTTATGCCGTTGGTAAAATCCCCGGTAGCTTCTTAAAGAGAGAGGGACGTCCCACAGAAAAGGCAATCCTTGCTTCAAGATGTATTGACCGTCCTATCCGTCCTCTTTTCCCGAAAGACCTTAGAAACGACGTTGCAGTTGTTACCACCGTTATGAGCGTTGAGCCTGATAACGATCCCGTTGTAACAGCTATGATTGGTGCATCTATTGCAATTTCTATTTCTTCCGTACCCTTTGCAGGACCTATCGCAGGTGCGACCGTTGGTCTTGTTGACGGCAAGGTTGTTGTTAACCCTACAAAAGAACAGCGTGACAAGAGCGAAATGTTCCTTACAATCGCAGGCACAAAGGAAAAGGTTAACATGATTGAGGCAGGTGCAAACTGCGTTCCCGAGGATTTAGTGTTTGAGGGTATCATGGCGGCACATGCAGAAATCGCCAAGATGTGCGAATTTATCGAAGGTATCCAGAAGGAAATCGGAAAACCCAAGTTCGATTATGAGCATATGGAAGTTCCCGAAGACGTTTACGAAGCAGTTAAGGAAGTTGCTATCGAAAAGGTAAGAGCGGCTCTTGACACAGATGATAAGAATATCCGTGAAGAAAACCTTAAAGAGGTTTACAGCTTTGTATATGAAGCACTTGCAGATCGTTTCCCCGAAATGGAAGCAGTAATTGACGAAGCTATCTATAAATTGCAGAAATATGTTGTTCGCCGCTGGATTCTTGACGACGGAAAGAGAGTAGACGGTCGTGGTCTTAACGACATCCGTCCTCTTGCTTCTGAAGTAGGCATCCTTCCCCGCACACACGGAAGCGGTATGTTCACAAGAGGACAGACACAGGTTCTTACAACCTGTACTCTCGGTATGGTTTCCGAGGAACAGCTTCTTGACGGCATTGATGACGAGGAAACAAAGAGATATATGCACCACTACAATTTCCCCTCCTACTCCGTTGGCGAAACAAGAGCAAGCCGCGGTCCCGGAAGAAGAGAAATCGGTCACGGTGCACTTGCTGAAAAGGCACTTGTTCCCGTTATTCCCTCAACAGAGGAATTCCCCTACACACTCCGTCTTGTATCCGAGGTTCTTTCTTCCAACGGTTCTACCTCACAGGGTAGTATTTGCGGAAGCACACTTGCACTTATGGATGCAGGCGTTCCGATTAAGGCTCCCGTTGCAGGTATCTCCTGCGGTCTTGTAACCGAGGGCGACAGATATATCACAATGGTTGATATTCAGGGACTTGAGGACTTCTTCGGTGATATGGACTTTAAGGTAGCAGGTACAAAGGAA
Source organism: Clostridia bacterium (assembly GCA_017451505.1). Lineage (GTDB taxonomy): Bacteria > Bacillota > Clostridia > UMGS1883 > UMGS1883 > UMGS1883. Next base: position 19,633 of record JAFTOF010000021.1, read on the forward strand.
GGTATTACAGCTATTCAGGTGGATATTAAGATTGACGGTCTTAAGCCCGAAATTATCCGTGAAGCTCTCCAGAAGACAAGAGAGGCACGCATTAAGATTCTTGATGAGTGTATGCTTCCCTGCATCAGTGAGCCTCGCCACGAGCTTTCCAAATACGCTCCCAAGATTATCTCCACAACAATTGATCCCGAAAAGATTCGTGAGGTTATCGGAAGCGGCGGTAAAGTAATTCAGAGAATCGTTGCTGAAACAGGCGTTAAAATTGATATTGAAGAAGACGGAACAGTATTCTTTGCAACGACCGACAGCGAAGCAGCAGAAAAGGCTCTTCGCATTGTACGCGGTATTGCAGGCGATATTGAAATCGGTGATATTTTCAGTGCAACTGTTACCAAGATTATGGACTTTGGTGCATTCGTTGAATATCTTCCCGGTAAGGAAGGTCTTGTTCACATCAGCAAGCTTGATACTAAGCGTGTAGAAAAGGTTACCGATGTGGTTAATGTAGGCGACCAGATCAACGTTATGCTTGTAGAGGTTGACCGTATGGGACGCTACAACTTCTCAAGAAAAGATGCTATGCTTGCACTTGAAAGCGAAAACACAGAAGAGTAAAATATGATGCGGAGCGTCCCCGTGACGCTCCGTTTGTTTTATTGGGTGATTATGTATAAAATTCATTGTTTAAAAAACGGCATACGGCTTGTTTATGAAAAATTGCCCCACACAAAAACCGTAAGCGTGGGCATTTTCGTAAAAAGCGGCAGTATGTATGAAACAGAAAAAGAAAAAGGAATAAGCCATTTTATTGAGCATATGCTTTTTAAAGGGACCTGCAACCGCAGTGCAAAGGACATTGCTGAGGAAATGGACTTTGCAGGGGGGCATATAAATGCGTATACCGCCCGTGAATGTACCTGCTATTATACCAAGGTTCTGTCCGAGGATTTAAGGCTTTCTGCCGAAATCTTAGGCGATATGTACTATAACTCACTCTTTAGGGAGGAGGATATAGAGCTTGAACGCGGTGTAATTATTGAGGAAATCAATATGTACGAGGATTCTCCCGAGGATCTGGCACTCGACACAGTATGCGAATACATGTGGAAGGATAATCCTTTGGGCTATATTATTTCGGGCAGCGAGGAAAGCGTAAAGGGAATTTCCCGTGAAATGATGCTTGATTATATGAGCCGCAGATACACTCCCGAAAACACTGTAATCTCAGTTGCAGGTGCTTTTGACGAGGAGGATATGAAAAGCATATTTGAGGAGTTCTTTTCGCAAGGGAAAAATGCTCCCTCCATTATACTTGGAAAGCCCGACTTTACTTTTGGCACATGGTCAAGGGTCAAGGATGTTGAACAGGCACATTTATCTATTGCTTATCGGGGACTTGATTTATCGAGTGATAAGCTGTATACTATGTCTGTACTGAACAATATTCTGGGCGGAAGTATGTCCAGCCGCCTTTTTCAGAAGGTCAGGGAGGAAAATGGGCTTTGCTACAGCATATATTCCTATACGGCATCTTTTCCGCAGGCAGGCATGATGGGAATTTATGCGGGGCTTGCCGATAACTCACTGGAAAAAGCCCTTGATATGATAGATGGCGAGATAGGACGGATTTGCAGTGAAAAGGTCAGTGAGTATGAGCTTAAAAAGGCACTAAGCCAGATTAAGTGCGGCATCGTAATGAGCCGCGAAAGTGCCGCAAGCCATATGGCGGAAAACGGAAAATCCCTTCTTCTTACAGGCAGAGTAAGGACGGATGATGAAATTTTAAAGGCGGTACTTTCTGTTACCGAGGAAGATATTTTAAACGTTGCAAATGAAATTTTAGGCGTGAAAGAGCGTACAATCTTTATTTTAAATAACAAGTAAAGAGGGATATTTATGAATATAGTTGTATTATCAGGGGGACTCAGCACCGAAAGAAACGTATCTCTTACAACAGGTGCAAAGGTGCAAAATGCCCTCATAGCAAACGGACATCATGTTATTTTAGCAGATGTTTTTATGGGATATAAGCTGGCACAGGGCGTGGAGGAAGAATTTAAAAATGCAACCAAGCCTGCAAAAATAGAAGGAGTCAGCGAGGTTGTTCCCGATATAGAAGCAATAAAAAAGGCAAGAGGTACTTCTTCCGATGTCTTTTTCGGTGAGAATATCATCGAGCTTTGTTCCTATGCTGATATAGTATTTATGGCACTGCATGGTGAAAACGGCGAAAACGGACGGCTTCAGGCAGCATTTGACCTTTTGGGTATCAAATACACGGGAAGCGGATACTTAGGCTGTGCGGTAAGCATGCACAAAAATCTCACCAAGCAGATTTTCAAGTCATTTGGTATTCCCACCCCCAATGGGAAAATGATTAAAAAGGGTGAAAAGGCAGATTTTAAAGAATTTGGCGGAAAAAAAGTTGTGGTCAAGCCCTGCTGCGGAGGAAGCAGTATCGGGGTTTATATCGCAGATAACGAGGCAGATTTTAACAAGGCCCTTGAAGAAGCCTTTAAGTTTGAAGACGAAATTCTCGTTGAGGAATTTGTAAAGGGAAGGGAATTTTCAGTAGGCGTTCTGGGGAACACTGCTCTTCCTGCAATCGAGATTATTCCCAAGGAGGGTTTCTACGATTATAAAAACAAGTATCAGGCAGATTTGACCCTCGAAATATGCCCCGCAGAAATAACCGCCCTACAATCAGAGAAAATGCAAAGTGCCGCACTTATGGCATTCAAGGCACTGGGGCTTTCGGGCTATGCCAGAATGGATTTTCTTTTGGATGAAAATGACGATATTTATTGTCTGGAGGCAAATTCACTTCCCGGCATGACCCCCACAAGCCTTCTACCGCAAGAAGCGGCGGCAGTGGGAATAGGCTACAGTGAGCTTTGCGAGGAAATTATTAAACTGGGGATAAAAAGGGTGTGAGCTTATGACCTCGAAAATTGATTTTACCATACGCGAAATAATGCAGGCGGCAAAGGGAAGCTTTACAGGGGACTGCTCTCTTCTTGATGAAAGGATTACCACTACTGTAATCGACAGCCGCAAAAGTGTACCGGGCAGCCTTTTTGTTGCCATAAAGGGCGAAAAAACAGACGGATATAACTATATTCCCTCCGCTGTGGAAAACGGAGCATTGTGTGTTATTTCCGACAGACCTTATGAGGGTTACCCCTGCGTTATCGTAAATGACCCCGTCAAAGCACTGCAGGATATTGCTGCGGCGTATCGCAAAAAACTCAATATCACTGTCATAGGCATTACGGGCAGCGTGGGAAAAACCACCACCAAGGAAATTGTTGCCTCTGTGCTTGCAGAAAAGTACAAGGTTATTAAAACAGAAGGTAATTTCAATAACGGATTGGGACTTCCCCTTACGATTATGTCAATTAAATCCGATACTCAGGTTGCCGTTGTGGAAATGGGCATGAACCATTTTGATGAAATGCGTGTGCTTTCCTCGATTGCACATCCCACAATGTGCATAATGACAAATATCGGCATATCCCATATAGAAAACCTTGGTTCAAGAGAAAATATTTTGAAAGCAAAAAGCGAAATTTTTGAATACATGAGTGCAACCTCAAGGTGCATATTAAACGGTGATGACGATTTACTTAAAACCTTAGACAGACCCAATCGCTGTGACTACGGATTCAATTCTAATAATGATATTTATATAGAGTCGCTTTATGAGCACGGATTTGACGGAACCGATTTTGAAGCGTGGGTTTTCGGTGAAAAATATAATTGCCATATAAATGTACCCGGCAGACACGTTCTGTTTGCGGCAATGGCGGCAATGGCGGCAGGAAGCTGGCTTGGACTAACCCATAGCCAGATAGAAGCGGGTATTGAAAAGGCAAAATCAATCAGCGGCAGAGTAAACGTAATCCGTACAGAAAAGTACACTTTAATTGATGACTGCTATAATGCGGCACCCCAGTCTATGATGAGCGGTATCGACCTTCTTGTAAAAAGTGACGGATATCCCAGAAGCGTAGCGATTTTTGGTGATATGGGTGAGCTTGGAGCAGATGAAAAATATCTTCACAAAAGCGTGGGTGAATACGCCGCAAAAAGCAAGGTGGGACTTCTCATTGCAATAGGAGAGCTTTCAAAGGAAATATACGAAGGCTGCATTTCTCAGGGAGGAACTGCAATGTGGTTTGCCACAAAGGAGGAATTTCTTTCTCAGGCGGAAAACATCCTTAAAGACGGAGATGCAATTTTAATAAAGGCATCACACTTTATGGATTTCCCCAAGATTGTGGAAGCATTAAAAAGATAAATATTTGAAAAAAGCTGTTTATACGGCTCTTCTTTACGGCTGTGCCTTTTGGCACAGCCGTTTTGTTGTTTTAGGGCGAGGAGAAAATAGTGCAGAACGGACAAACTGAACCCCAAAGGGGCTTGCCCGAAGGCGTACGTGGGTACGTCGAGAGGTGAAGTTTGTTCGTAGCAAAAAGGCATAAAAAAGAAGAACAATCGTAGTTATACGATTGTTCAACAATAATATATTATTTTATATTTTTGCACTGTATATATTTTATATTTCAGTTGCCTTTTTGCGGTCTGTGCATTTTATCACAGCCCTCATTTATTTTCAAAAACTTTTTTTACATCTTCATAACTTTCCAGTGTTCCTATATCATAGCGTTTACCGGGGAGCCTGAGGGCGTACACATCGGTTTTTTCACACAGATAGCATACAAAACTTCCGGGAGCATCTGTTCCGCAGCCGTCTTCAATTCCCTGTTTTATAAGATGAAGCTCGTCTTTCTTGTAGATATAAAAAGGTCCTACGCACCAGTTGCTCTTGGGATTTTGGGGCTTTTCCTCCATTGAAACAACTCTGAAGTTTTCATCGGGAATCATTACACCGCTTCTGCGAAGTGCATTTACATCTTCAACAAAGTCGCACATTACAACGGCTGAATTTTTTTCGTGGAACAAATCCACAAATGATTTAAAGGAGAAATCCAGCATATTATCCCCGGCAACAATCAAAAGGTCATCATCAAGATTAAGGGTATCAATGGCAAACTGAATATCCTTTACCGCACCCAGTCTTGTTTCGTTGGAAATTGAGCCGTCATCAATGATTGTAACGGGGTTTTTAAGGGTACAGGTCTTTTTCCAGTTTTCAAAATGATGAGCAAATTTGTGATTTGAAATAATGATATGCTCGTCAATTTCTTCTATGGTATCAATATCATCTAAGAGCCAATCAAGGATGCTTTTTCCTGCCACCTCCAAAAGAGGCTTGGGGAAGTTTTCTGTAAGGGGATAAAGTCTTGTTGCGTAACCTGCCGCCAGTACTACACTTTTCATTTTTCTACCTTCCTTTTATAAGTTTCTTATTGTATTAATTATTATCTGTGCAGATTTTGCCGCCGCTTCCTCGCGGAATTCTTCATAGCTCATTTCCTTATCTCCGTTTGCACCGTCGGAAATGCTTCGTACAACACACACGGGTGTGTTGTTTACATGGCATACATGAGCGATTGCACCGCCCTCCATTTCGCAGGCAACGGCATTAAAGATTTGTGCAATTTCCTTTTTCTTCTCTTCATCGGCAATAAATACATCGCCCGAGGCGATTATTCCGCGGATGTAATCGCCGTCTATGTTTTTGCAGACCTTTTCTGAAAGAACTTCATCTGCTTTAAATTCCACAACATTTATTCCGGAAATCATACCCTTTGGGTCGCCAAAATATGTAGTATCCATATCGTGCTGAACAAGTCCCGAAGCTACCACAATTCCCATAATTCCTATTTTATCGGTAAGTGTTCCTGCAACGCCTGTATTTATAATGGCGTCAGCACCATACTTTATAATCATGGTCTGTGCACAAATGGCGGCAAACACCTTTCCGATTCCGCAAATTGCCGTTACCACCTCGGTGCTTCCGATTTTTCCTATGGTATATAATGCCCCGCTGACAGTTTCTTCTCTTTTTTCAGTCATTTCGGCGTTAATACGCTCGATTTCAATATCCATTGCTCCGATAATACCAATCATATTTTACACCTCATACTTAAAATCGGGGGTATACGCTTCTAATACAGCAAGATATCTTTCACACTCTGTTTTTGCGGCGGAAACATCGAGATTTTTGTAGTTTCCGCACTCAATAGCAGAAGCACCGAAAACCTCACCCTCGTGGTCAATTACTTTCTTGAGAGTTTCTTTCAAAACACAAAGGACTTTTTCATTGTCCGCATTTCTTACAAGAAGATAAAAGCCCGTCTGACATCCCATGGGGCCAAAATATATAATATCCTTAGAAAGAGCAGAGCTTCTGATATATGTGGCAATCATATGCTCAGTGCTGTGCATGGTTATATTGTCCATATAATCTCCCATATTGGGCTTTCGTGTGCGAAGGTCATATGTGACAATGTCCCCGTCTGTGCGGGAAACGTAGATTCCGGGATTTAGTTTGTTATGGTCTATTTTAAAGCTTTCAATTTTATCGGGCTTCATATTTTTCTCCTTAAATTTTAAAATCCAGCGGGTCAAACATTGTAGTATCCAATGTTCTTACTCTGGGGGTGCGAGGGGCGAAAGGGTTAAAAATATATTTTTTGCATATTCCGCCAAGCTTGAATTCGCCTTTTACGTATTTGCACGAATAATCCTCCCCGTTTGTTACAAGATGCTTGCAATATCGGCAACAGTCGGACTCTTTAAATTTTCTTTTGTTAAATAATTTCATAAAATCACCTAATTTTGCATTCCGTTATAAGACACGTCTGCAGCTTCCTTTTCCATATTGCACGAAAGCACGTAAAACGGAACACTTCTTAAAAGCTTGTCCGTAAGGGAAAGCACCTTTTCCATCTCGTCCATATTTTCTGTACGCAAGGTTTGCGTCAGAACAGTGGAAATAGCCTCGTGGGGAGGTATTTTCCTTATTTCGTTTGTTTCGCCTCTTTGCAGTATGCAGATAGCTTTGATCGGGGCAACAATGTTATGCCCGTAATTTTCCTTTCCTCTCCACGGAGTTCCGCAAACGAAGAATTTGTCGCCGCGTTGCCGCAAAATAGGCTTATCCCCGTTTACTACAACAAATCTGTCACCGAATTTTTCGTGCCATAGCCTTATATGGGTGGTTTTCCCTGTGCCGCTTAATGCGGTGAACAGATATGCCTCCCCGTCTACGGCTACTGCGGCACAATGCATCAGCATTGCATCGTAATCAAGGATTTTTCGGCAAATAATTCTGTATATTTCCAGACTTTCTAAGTAACCGTCGGGGAAATCAGGATTTTCCCGTATGACTTTCTTCATAACCTTATCGGGAACTTCCACGGTGAAATCCGCCTTGCCGTCATACTCAAATTCTTTGGCAAATTCGCTGAAGTACTCATATTTATTTTTTACATCGATAACAATCCCGGCAATCTTAATTACCATGGCTTTTTCTCCTTAAATATCATTTTTTACAAGGTCGGCATAGGTTTCCCTCTTAACACCGATACGGCTCTTTCTGTCCTTTAAAATAACAATGGGGGGACGGGGGATTCTGTTGTAATTTGATGCCATGGAGTAATTATATGCTCCCGTTGTCAATACAGCTATATAATCGCCTTTTTCGCAATGGGGCAGATTAATATGCTCTGCAATAACGTCTCCGCTTTCACAGCACTTTCCTACCACGTCACACTTAAAGTCTGCTTTTTCGTTTGCCTTATTTGCCACAAGCACACTGTAAAGACTTCCATAAAGGGCAAATCTGGGGTTATCCGACATACCGCCGTCTACGGCAACATAGCTTTTATAGCCTTTAATTGTCCTCACGTTTCCTACGCTGTAAAGAGTAATTCCTGCGTCGGCAACGATGCTTCTGCCAGGCTCCATCATAATGCGGGGCATATCGATTTTTGCTTTGGCACATTTATTTTTAATATGCTCGCTTACTTCCTTTATGCTTTCCTCTATGTCTAAAACAGGGTCTTCCTCAACATAGCGTACACCGTAACCGCCGCCTAAATTCAGAACCTTTGCCTCGTAACCGAGCTTTTCCTTTACAAGCACAATGAAATCTATCATAATATCGGCACTGTCACAGAAAGACTGACCGTCAAACACCTGACTTCCTACGTGGCAATGGAATCCCATAAGCTCAATATTAGGAAGCGAAAGAGCATATTCCACCAATTCAATCGCCTGTCCCGTTTCAATGGGAACGCCGAATTTAGAGTCCACCTGACCGGTTCTCACCGCCTCATAGGTATGAGTATCTATTCCGGGGGTAAGACGCATAATAATTTTCTGAGTAATTCCTTTTTCCCCCGCAATACGGCTTATTGCCTGAAGCTCCTCACGGCAGTCCGACATGAAACAACCCAGACCACAGTCCATTGCAAAAGCAATTTCCTCGTCAGTTTTATTATTTCCGTGGAAGTATACCTTTTCCATGGGGAATCCTGCTTCCTTTGCGGTATAAATCTCTCCGCCGGAAACCGCGTCAACACTCATTCCCTCATCTTTCATGATTTTGTACATTTCCTTGAAGCTGAGTGCCTTGCTTGCATAGAGAGGAATACTTTCCTCGCCGAAATATTTTTTCATCGCGTCAATATATATTCTGCACTTTTCCCGAACACGCTGCTCGTCAAGCACATACAGAGGGGTTTTATATTCCTTTGCAAGCTCTACTGTATCCACCCCTGCAAAGGTAAGATGCCCCTTTTCGTTAATATCTAAATTTGTGTGTAACATTATTCATCAAGTCCTTCCATAAAAACGGCGAACACCGCTATTATATAATTTTATACGTTTTCTTTAAAAAAGGCAATAGAAAAATTGAAAATGACGCAAAAAACGTGGTAAAATTTCAAAAAAGACTTGACATACCCCTACCTGTAGGTAGTATAATGAAAAAAGCAGTAAGACGATGGGAAAATTCATAGAATTTCAATCGGAGTCTTCAAAGCAAATATTTTAGGACCACTTCAAAATGAAGTCAAGGCCATACGGACAGCCGGGTCCACTGCCGATTGGCGGATTTCCGCCATTATTGATTGAGTTAAAAGCTCAGTTTTATAAGTTATAACCGAAGCGTATTACGCAAACTTGTGAAATGGTCAATAAGAGTAGTAAAAGTATTATTGCTATATAGACTCTGTATGCCCGACGTCCCGATTTTCCGTTTTTTTAAGGCGGAGTGTCGCATTTTCAGGATATTTGACGCAAGCTGTGTAATGCAGCTTGCGTTTTGTTTTTTTCAGATAAAGAGGTGTTACAAATGGAAAAGAACGTAATTATTGAACTTAAAAACGTATCAAAGCATTTTGGGCAGACCTATGCCGTGGAGGATTTTAATCTCTATGTGAAAAAGGGCGAATTTATTACCTTTTTAGGACCCAGCGGCTGTGGAAAAACTACCACGCTCAGAATGATTGCAGGCTTCGAGCTTCCTACAGGGGGAGAAATCCTTTTAAACGGCAAGGATATTACGGATTTACCTCCGTATAAACGCCCTGTAAATACAGTGTTCCAGAAGTATGCACTTTTTCCTCATATGGACGTATACGAAAATGTGGCTTTCGGACTTAAACTGAAAAAGGTTTCTGACGGAGCTAAAATGCGTAAGCTTACGAATGCGGAAATAGATAAAAAGGTAAAAAACGCTCTTAAAATTGTTGATCTGGAGGAATATGAAAACCGTGATATTTCCACCCTTTCGGGCGGTCAGCAGCAGAGAATTGCCATAGCCAGAGCTATTGTAAACGAGCCTGAAATTCTTCTCCTTGACGAACCGCTCGGTGCTCTTGACCTTAAGATGCGTAAGGATATGCAGCTTGAGCTTAAAGAAATGCACAAGAAGCTTGGCATCACCTTTATCTACGTAACCCACGATCAGGAGGAGGCACTTACTCTCTCCGATACAGTGGTTGTAATGAAAGACGGTATGATTCAGCAGATTGGCACTCCCGAGGATATTTATAATGAGCCTAACAATGCCTTTGTTGCAAACTTTATCGGTGAAAGCAATATTTACAGTGCCACCATGACAGGCGAGAAAAAGGTAAGGTTTATAAACCATGTCTTTGACTGCGTGGATGAATTTCCGAAGAATGAAAAGGTTGACGTGGTAATCCGCCCCGAAGACGTTCATATTACAGGGGAAGACCAAGGAATGGCAAAGGGAAAAATCGTCAGCAAGATTTTTAAAGGAATCCACTATGAATATATTATGATGGTCGGCAGAAACGAGCTTGTAATTGTGGATACCCGTAACCTTGAAATTGACAAAACCTACGGCTTTGACATCGAGCCTGACGGAATACATATCATGAAAAAAGAGCTTACGGCAAACATCTATGATGATGCTTATATTGATAAGAATAACCGTGTGGTTATTTCCGAAAGTGCCTTTGAATGTGACATAACCTCTCTTGTTCCCGGCTCTACCGTGGACGAGGAGGGCTATGTGGTAGGTCCCGACGGAGTACGCTACGATTTCACCGATGCAGATGTAAAGGCGGAAATCGGGCTTAAGGATATTGATATCTTAGACGATGAGCAGAGCGGAACCGTTAGTGGCGAAATCGTGTCCATCATATATAAGGGCGACCACTATCAGCTCACAATCCGTACACCGCAGGATGAGGATTTTGTCCTTGATACGGAATACACCTACGACGAAAACGACCTTGTAGGTCTTAGCGTAAAGAGTGAGAAAATAAAGCTTAAGCTTAAAGGGGAGGCAAAGAAATATGCGAAAAAATAAAAGTATTTTTTCCAGAAAATTTCTTGCCGTTCCCTACGCTGTGTTTATGATTCTGTTTGTAGTTATTCCCCTGATGCTGATTATTGCATATGCCTTTACCGATGAGAGCGGAAGAATAACACTTGACAACTTCCGTGCATTCTTTTCGGGCGGACATAACATAAATACGCTTATGTTCAGCATATTTATCGGGTTTTTAAACACGGCAATATGCCTTGTGCTGGGTTATCCTGCGGCATTTATTCTGGCAAAAAAGGAATTTGGCTTTGGCACTGCAACGGTACTTCTTTTCGTGATGCCCATGTGGATTAATTTTGTTTTAAGAACTGCGGCAACGAGAGATTTGCTGTTCGCCATAGGTATATCGGGCGGCGAATACCCCTACCTTGCCACTATGATAGGTATGGTGTATAACTATCTGCCGTTTGTTATTCTGCCCCTTTATACCACTATGACAAAGATGGATAAAAGCCTTATTGAAGCGTCCTATGACCTAGGTGCAAATAAGGTGCAGACCTTCTTTAAAACTATTCTTCCCATGACTATGCCCGGCGTTATATCTGCGGCGACAATGGTATTTATGCCTACTATGAGCAGTTATGTAATAAGCGACGTTATGGGAGAGAGAAAAATCTCCCTTATAGGGAACAGTATTCAGCTATATTTTGACCAGGGCCTCTGGCATATAGGAAGCCTTGTGGCACTTATTATGCTGGCTATTATTGCAATAGGCTCTTTTTGTGCCGATTCTGAACCTCAGGAAAACGCGAGAGGGGGATTGTGGTAATGAGCAAGAAGAAATTTTCTCTTACGGCATTTTTGTGTCGGTTTTACGTGTACATACTTCTTCTGATAATGTACGCCCCTATTATCCTCCTTATAGTTTACAGCTTCACCGATACCAAGATTATCGGCAATTGGAACGGTTTCACTTTTCGTCTGTATGAATCGCTTTTTCACGACAGTGAAATAATGCAGGCATTTAAAAACACCTTTGCGGTTGCAATTTCTTCTGCAATAGTTTCTACTTTGCTTGGAACATTGGGTGCAATAGGTATTTTCTACAGTAAACGCAAAGCAAAAGCAGTCATGGAGGGCATCAGCAATATTCCCGTTATGAACGCGGAAATTGTAACGGCACTTTCGCTTACAATTCTCTTTGTATCAATCGGTGCGGCGTTTAATTTTACCACTCTTCTTATAGGTCATGTGGTGCTGACGATTCCGTTTGTAGTGCTGTCTGTAAGACCAAAGCTTATGCAGATGGACCCCAATATATACGAAGCGGCACTGGATCTGGGGGCAACGCCCAAAAAGGCACTGTGGTCAGTTATTGTGCCTGAAATTTTACCGGGAGTATTTTCAGGATTTATACTTTCAATAACCCTTAGCCTTGACGACTATATTATAACGGCATTTACACGAAATACAGCCTATCAGACACTCAGCACTTATGTTTACGGCGTGACCAGTAAAAGGGGAACGCTTCCGCCGTCCCTGCGTGCACTTACAACCGTGATAACGCTGATTGCCTTGGCTATACTCATTATTGTTAATATTAAATCCGGGGAGAAGGAAAACAAATGAAAAAAATAAGTGCATTAATATTGTGTTTGCTTCTGTGCTTCGGATACCTTCCCTCAGCGTATGCAAAGACTGAGATTTTGCGTGTTTACAACTGGCAGGACTATATCAACGAAGGAAAAGACGACGACGGCACGAAAATCAGCGATTCGGTAATTGAACTGTGGGAAAAGGATTACCAAAAACGTACAGGCAAAAAAGTAAAGGTGCAGTATGACACCTTTGAAACAAATGAAACAATGCTCAACACCCTGCGTACGGGAAAAACGGCTTACGATTTGGTATGCCCGTCGGATTATGTTATTCAGAAAATGATTGCCGCTTCAAAAAACGATGGCGAAGAAAATATTTCTGTGGAAAAGTTCGACGTTTCAAAAATGAAGAACTACAGGGAAAATGTTTCCCCCTATATACGGGAATTGTTTGAGAAAAACGGCTGGACAGATTATGCTGTGGGCTATATGTGGGGAACGGTAGGCTTTTTATACAACCCTGAAAATATCCCTCTTGAGGATGTTTCCACATGGGACTTTTTCTGGGACACGAGATATAAAAACCGTATGACCTGCAAGGACGTTTCCCGTGACGCATATGTGGTAGGCTCGCTCTATGTGCATAAAGAGGAGCTAAGTAAGTGTGTGGAGCAGTATAAAAACGGCGAAATTTCCGCCGAAGAGCTGAGAAAAACCGTTCACGCAGCGGCAAATGATGTTGCCGATGAAAATATTGAAAAAGTCGGCACGGCTCTTTCGCAGATGAAAGAAAACATTTACGGCTTCGAGGTGGATTCGGGAAAAACCGATATTGTATCGGGAAAAATAGATGCAAATCTTGCCTGGAGCGGTGATGCAGTATATGCAATGGACTTAGCCGAGGAAGAAGATAACAAGGAGCTTGCGTTTGTAATTCCCAAAGAGGGAAGCACAATATGGTTTGACGGCTGGGTAATGCCCAAGGGTGCAAATGTGGAGTTGGCACAGGATTTTGTAGACTTTTTGTGTAGACCTGAAATTGCCGTGATGAATATGGACTATATTGGCTATACAAGTGCTATTGCAGGTGATGAGGTTTTCGAGCTTGTCCGTGAAAACTACGAGGACGAGAACGGAAAGTACGAATATGACCTTAGTTATTTCTTCGAGGGTACACTTTCCGAGGATAAGTATTCAAAGGACGGCAAGGCAGTTATCCGTACAAATACTATCGGAAGACAGCTTACTACCCAGTATCCATCCATGGACGAAGTTGCACGATGCGGAATCATGGAGGATTTCGGGGACAAAAATCAGGCAGTGCTTGAGATGTGGTCACAGGTAAAAAGCAATAACATCACCGTATTTTCCTATGTTATGATGGCGGTGCTGTTTGTACTGCTTGTGCTGATGGTAACAAGAAGCATAAAACGAAGAATTAAGAAGAGAAAAAGAATGAGAAGATAAGAGAACCCGTACGGAAACAACTTCCGTGCGGGTTTGTGTGTGGTGGGGATTAATGACAATGAAATCGTTCACTTTGTTCACGATGAAATCCAAACAAGTTTGGATGAAATCAAATCCGCCTTTTATATCCCGACGAAGTCGGATTTCATCACGAAGTGATTTCGTCTGCAAGGCAGATTTATTCCGTCACAAGACGGATTTAGTTGCAAAAAGAGCAATTACAAAAGTAATTGCTCTTTTTGCTGGTGGGAGAGGGTGGATTCGAACCACCGAAGTCAGTGACAACAGATTTACAGTCTGCCCCCTTTGGCCGCTCGGGAACTCTCCCTGGAGCTGGTGATGGGACTCGAACCCGCAACCTGCTGATTACAAATCAGCTGCTCTGCCAATTGAGCTACACCAGCATATTCA
>JAFTOF010000022.1 GCA_017451505.1 Clostridia bacterium
CTGCCTTACCACTTGGCTATGGCGCCAGATTACAAAAGACGCATTGTGCGTCTTTTGTGTTTGGAGCGGAAGACGAGATTCGAACTCGCGACGTTCACCTTGGCAAGGTGACGCTCTACCACTGAGCCACTCCCGCGAAAATGGTGCCTTCGACTGGAATCGAACCAGTGACACATGGATTTTCAGTCCATTGCTCTACCAACTGAGCTACAAAGGCATTTGGCGACCCGGAAGGGGCTCGAACCCTCGACCTCCAGCGTGACAGGCTGGCGTTCTAACCAACTGAACTACCGGGCCAAATGGTGGGAACAATAGGGCTCGAACCTATGACCCTCTGCTTGTAAGGCAGATGCTCTCCCAGCTGAGCTATGCTCCCATTTGACTGTTGCCATTGCCGACAACGTTGATTATTATAACAAATGGTTTGCCTAATGTCAATAGTTTTTTTAAAAAAATTTACAAAATTAATTTCTACATTATTATATATGGAACATAGGGTAAAATATATGAATAAAATATAAATTATTTTTTAACTTGTCAGTAGAAGTTGACTTATAAACTAAAATGTGGTAAAATACTCAAAGTATAATGTGTAACTATGTTTATTAGCGTATAGCGAGGTAAATATATGAATAATCAAAACTCAAGAAAAAGAATTAAGAAGTCCCCCGGTAGCTTGATAAAACGCATAATATGCTACTTTCTTGTGGGCGTCGTTTGGATATGTGCGGCACTTTACGGAATAAAGCTGGCACGTGATTATACAACGCCCTATAATATTGAAATTGCCGAGCATTTCTCTGATGGTGTATTTGAAGAGGTAGAAATTTCGGAGGATAAGTGCAATATCCTTATTATGGGCACGGATAAAGAGGGATTTCGCACCGATGTTATTATGCTTGCACAGGTTGACCCTGATAAGAAGCAGGCTACTGTTATGAGTATTCCCCGTGATACCTATGTCAAGTACGGCAGCAGAAAAATGAAAATCACCGAGGTTCATGCAGTCGGATACAACAGTGCCAAAGGTTCATCAAAGGCAGTCCGCAGTGCAAAGGGAAGCGAGGCAACAATTAAGGCTGTCAGAGATTTGACCGGAGTCCCGATTAATTATCACGTAAAGGTTAGCTTCAAGGCTTTCAGACAGTGTATTGACGAGCTTGGAGGCGTGGATTTCTATGTTCCGCAGAACATGCATTATAATGACCCGGCACAGGACCTTTATATAAACCTCAGAAAAGGGCAGCAGCATCTTGACGGGGACAAGGCTGAACAGCTTGTAAGATTCAGACAGTATAAAAACGGAGATTTGGGAAGAATAAAGGTACAACAGGATTTTATACACGCTGTGGCAGAACAGAAATTAAGTGCAAAATATATCGGAAGCATCGGTGATGTATACGAAATTATAATTGACAATATGGAAACTCTTATGAGTCCCAATGATTTTGTTCAGTGTGCAACACAGCTTCTTTCTATAGGAACGGGAAACATTCAGACTATAACTCTCCCTGTATCAATAGTTGACGGAAAACCATATGTCACACCCAAATATAATGAAATCGCAGATGTAAGGGAAGCCCGTTTTGGATATGATAAATTCGGAAATGACGTGTAATGGGTGTTAAAAACTGAAAATATATGTAAAAAATATGAAAAAAACACTTGCATTGCAGGGCATAAAACGATATAATAATACCGATATTGTGAAAGAGGCGTAAAAAATGGCTGAAAACGTAAATGTAAGGATTACAATGGAAGGCGGTGCACAGATAGATCTGGAGCTTTATCCCGATTGTGCCCCCGAAACAGTTGAAAACTTTAAATCGCTTGTGGAAAAGGGCTTTTATGACGGTCTTACATTCCATAGAATAATCAAGGGATTTATGATTCAGGGCGGTGACCCCCTCGGAACAGGTATGGGTGGCAGTGATAAGACAATCCGCGGTGAGTTTGCAATGAACGGATTCAATAATCCTCTCAAGCATGAGCGTGGAGTTATTTCCATGGCACGCAGTCAGATGCCCAACAGTGCCTCAAGTCAGTTTTTTATAATGCATGAAGATGCTCCTCATCTTGACGGAAGCTATGCAGCTTTCGGAAGGGTTACAAGCGGTATCGAAACAGTTGATGAAATTGCCCAGACTCCTGTGGGCTGGGATGGTCAGTCTCCCAAGGTTACTCCGGTGATTGAATCGATTAAACTTATCTAAGCTTTTAAATAATTTTTATTATTTATATATTTTTTAAACACGAAAGGATGTTTTAAAATGGCAGTAAAAGTTGCAATTAACGGTTTTGGACGTATCGGTCGTCTGGCATTCCGTCAGATGTTCGGTGCAGAGGGTTACGAGATCGTAGCTATCAATGATCTTACAGATGCTAAGATGCTCGCTCACCTCCTTAAGTATGACTCTTCTCAGGGTAGATACGACGGTCACACAGTAGTAGCTGGCGAAGACAGCATCACTGTTGACGGTAAGGAAATCAAAATCTATGCTTGCAAGGATGCAAACGATTGCCCTTGGGGTAAGCTTGATGTAGACGTTGTACTTGAGTGTACAGGTTTCTACTGCTCTAAGGAAAAGAGCCAGGCACACATCAATGCAGGTGCTAAGAAGGTTGTTATTTCTGCTCCCGCAGGTAACGATCTTAAGACTATCGTATTCAGCGTAAATGAAAATACTCTTACAAAGGAAGATACAATTATTTCTGCAGCTTCCTGTACAACAAACTGCCTTGCTCCCATGGCAAAGGCTCTTAACGATTACGCAGAAATCCAGTCCGGTATCATGGCTACAATCCATGCTTACACAGGTGACCAGATGATTCTTGACGGCCCCCACAGAAAGGGTGACTTCCGTCGTGCTCGTGCAGGTGCTGTTAATATCGTTCCTAACTCTACAGGTGCTGCAAAGGCTATCGGTCTTGTAATTCCTGAGCTTAACGGTAAGCTTATCGGTGCTGCTCAGCGTGTTCCTGTTCCCACAGGTTCTACAACAATCCTTACAGCAGTTGTAAAGGGTAAGGATGTAACTAAGGAAGGCATCAATGCAGCTATGAAGGCAGCAGCAAGTGATTCTTTCGGTTACAATGAAGATCAGATCGTTTCTTCTGATATCGTTGGTATCACATACGGTTCTCTCTTCGATGCTACACAGACAATGGTAGCTCCTATCGGTGAAGACCTTTACCAGGTACAGGTTGTTTCTTGGTATGATAACGAAAACTCTTACACAAGCCAGATGGTTCGTACAATTAAGTACTTCGCTGAACTTGCATAAGTTTAAAACTTTAAAAAACCGCTTGCGAAAATCGCAGGCGGTTTTTTGTTGTCATCTAAGGATTAGTCCCTGAAAATCTCACCACGCAAAAATACCACCCTGATGGGTGGTATTTTTGCGTGGTGGGCCTTCAGGGACTCGAACCCCGGACCGACCGGTTATGAGCCGGTTGCTCTAACCAACTGAGCTAAAAGCCCTTACTATGGTGACCCGTACGAGATTTGAACTCGTGTTACCGCCGTGAAAGGGCGGTGTCTTAACCGCTTGACCAACGGGCCGTACCTTTCATTAAGGAACTACCCTTAACGAACACTTTGATATTATACAATAATACTTGGCACTTGTCAAGAATTTTTTTATAAAAACATTGTACTGGATTTACAAGGTGAAACTTTCTGAAATTAACTGTCATTTTTTTGTTGACAGACGCATATAATTACTGTATAATTGTATACAATAATACAAAAACACAGCAAGGTGGAATGTAAAATGCTTGAAATATCAAACAAAACCAATCTTCTTGAACAAAAAAGCTACAAATATCAACTACAGGATATAGAAAATCCCAATTTGTATCGCGAAATATTTCCCTATGATGAAGTACCGAAGATATCCTTTAACCATCGCAGAGTGCCTATCGGTATGCCGGAGGAAATATGGATTACGGATACCTCTTTCAGGGACGGACAGCAGTCGGTGGAGCCGTATAGCGTACAGCAGATAGTAGATCTTTATAAGCTTATGTCAAAGCTCGGCGGTCCATACGGAATTATAAGACAGACAGAGTTCTTTGTGTATTCTAAAAAGGACAGAGAGGCACTTGAACGCTGTCAGGATTTAGGTCTGAAATTTCCCGAAATAACTACTTGGATTCGTGCAAGCAAGGAGGATTTTAAGCTTGTAAAAAATCTCGGAATCCGTGAGACGGGTATTTTGGTAAGCTGCAGTGACTATCATATTTTCAAAAAGCTTAAAATGTCCAGGAAAGAATGTATGAATATGTATCTGGCAACCGTTGCGGAAGCATTTGAAGCAGGGGTGTCACCCAGATGTCATCTTGAAGATATTACAAGAGCAGATTTTTACGGATTTGTTGTTCCCTTTGTAAATGAACTGCAGAAAATGTCGCGTGATGCAGGCATCCCTGTAAAAATCCGTGCCTGTGATACAATGGGTTGCGGTGTTCCTTACAGTGAGGTGGCACTTCCCAGAAGTGTTCCTGGAATTATATACGGACTTCAGCATTATTCCGATGTACCGTCCGAAATGCTTGAATGGCACGGTCATAACGATTTTTATAAAGCCGTTACTAATGCGTCTACTGCGTGGCTGTTTGGTGCTTGTGCAGTAAACTGCTCGCTTTTGGGAATAGGTGAGAGAACGGGTAATGTTCCCCTTGAAGCAATGGTTATGGAATACGCATCGCTCCGTGGTTCTTTTGATGGCATGGATCCCACGGTGATTACTGAGATTGCAGAATACTTCAAGCATAATATTGGCTACAAGATTCCGCCAATGACACCCTTTGTGGGAAGAAACTTTAACTGCACCAGAGCAGGAATCCATGCAGACGGGCTTTTAAAGGATGAGGAGATTTATAACATATTCAACACAAAGAAGCTTCTTAACAAAAAAGCTTCCGTGGCAATAAGCAAAACCTCGGGACTTGCAGGAATAGCTTATTGGATAAATGATAACTATTCTCTTGAGGGCGATAAGTGTGTAGATAAGAAATCACCCCTTGTTACCGAGCTTAAAGCGTGGATAGATATGGAGTATGAACAGGGTAGACAGTCTATGCTGTCAACAGTGGAAATTGAAAGGAAAATTGAAGAAATTTCCAAAGGGGAATTTAAAAGACTTTAATTTTCGGAGTGGAGGAAAATATGGAACATAAAACAGTGTCGCTTGCAGACCAGATATTTATAGAGCTTGAAAATAATATTCTTACGGGAGTATATACAAGGGGTGAAGTTTTTACGGAAATGAACCTTTCGGAAATGCTGGGCGTCAGCAGAACTCCCGTTCGCGAAGCAATACGCCGTCTTGAACAGGAAAGACTTGTGGACATTACCACAAAGGGCGTTGTGATTATGGGTATTTCCCCAAAAGACATTTCCGATATGTATGAAATCCGCCTTCGCACGGAAGGACTTGCTTCCCGCTGGGCGGCAAGCGAAATGAGCGAAGATGCGAAAAAAGAGCTTTGCGAAATAGTGGAATTGCAGGAATTTTACACGGCAAAAAAAGATGCCGACAACATAAAGAATATGGATTCAAAGTTTCACGAGATTGTTTATAACAACTGCGGCAGTATAGTTCTTTCGGATATGCTTCATCAGCTTCACAGAAAGGTGATGAAGTACAGAAAGGCTTCCGTTTCAAACAGTGAAAGAGCGTTCCAGTCAACAAAGGAGCACAGAGAAATACTTGATGCTATTTTGGCAGGGGACGCAGATAAGGCGGAAAAGCTTACCGTTGAGCATATTAAAAATGCAAAAGATAATATTGAGAAAACAGTAAAAGAATAAGAGGAGCACTTAAAATGGGACTTACAATTGCACAGAAAATTATTAAGGCACACCTTGTCAGCGGCGAAATGACAGTGGGCGAGGAGGTTGCTCTCAGAATAGATCAGACGCTTACACAGGATGCCACGGGTACAATGGCATATCTTGAATTTGAGGCTATGGGGATTCCCCGTGTACGCACAGAAAAAAGTGTGGCGTATATCGACCATAACACACTTCAGTGCGGATTTGAAAATGCTGACGACCATCAGTTCATAGGAAGCATTGCAAAGAAGCACGGCATTTATTTTTCACGCCCCGGTAACGGAATCTGTCATCAGGTACATCTGGAGAGATTCGGAAAACCCGGCAAGACCCTTATTGGTTCAGACAGCCACACTCCCACAGGCGGTGGAATAGGCATGCTGGCATTTGGTGCAGGCGGTCTTGACGTTGCGGTTGCAATGGGCGGCGGTGAGTACTACATCACTATGCCAAAAATGTTTAAGGTTGAGCTTAAAGGAAAGCTTCGTCCTTTTGTCACAGCAAAGGATGTCAGCCTTGAAATCCTTCGTATATTATCCGTTAAGGGCGGCGTGGGAGCTATTATTGAATGGGGCGGCGAAGGCATAAAGACACTTTCCGTTCCCGAAAGAGCTACCATTACAAATATGGGTACAGAGCTTGGTGCTACAACCTCAATTTTCCCCTCCGATGAAATTACAAAGGCGTTTTTGGAGGCAGAGGGCAGAGGAGAAGACTATGTAGAGCTTTCAAGCGACCCCGATGCAGTCTATGACAGAATTATTGAGATAAATCTTTCGGAGCTTAAGCCTCTTATAGCATGCCCTCATTCTCCCGATAATGTTGTGGAGGTAGCATCTCTTAAGGGTACAAAGGTAAATCAGGTTTGTATCGGTTCATGTACAAATTCATCTCTCCTTGATATGCTTAAGGTGGCGGCAATTCTTAAAGGGAAAACCGTTTCTCCCGATGTCAGCCTTTCAATATCTCCCGGCTCCAAACAGGTTTTGGGAATGCTTGCGGACAGCGGTGCTCTTTCCGATATAATCGCATCGGGTGCAAGAGTACTCGAATGTGCCTGCGGTCCCTGCATCGGTATGGGATTTTCACCCAATTCAGGCGGTGTATCACTTCGTACATTTAACAGAAACTTTGAGGGAAGAAGCGGAACGGCAGATGCAAATGTATACCTTTGCTCCCCCGAAACCGCAGTTGCGGCAGCTCTTACAGGAGAAATCACCGACCCTATGCTTTTGGGAGAAATGCCCGAAATTACCATGCCCAATGAGTTTAAGATTGATGACAGTGCAGTAATTCCGCCTGCAAGCGAGGAAGAAGCAGAAAGTGTTGAAATTCTCCGCGGACCTAACATTAAAAAATTCCCCGATACTTATCCTGTTACAGATAGCATTGAGGCCCCGCTTCTTCTTAAAGTAGGGGACAATATCACTACTGACCATATTATGCCCGCAGGTGCAAAGATACTTCCTTACCGTTCAAATATTCCTTTCCTGTCGCAGTTCTGTTTCGGAGTATGTGATAAAACATTCCCCGAAAGAGCACTTAAAGCAGGCAAGAGCATAATTATAGGCGGTTCAAACTACGGTCAAGGTTCTTCTCGTGAACACGCGGCACTTGTGCCTCTTTATCTCGGTGTAAGGTGCGTAATAGCAAAGAGCTTTGCAAGAATTCACGTGGCTAACCTTATTAATGCAGGTATACTTCCACTAACATTCAAAAATGCAGAGGATTACGATAAACTAAATCAAGAGGACTCTCTTGAACTTTGCGGAATCTACGAGGGTATGGACAGCGGTGAAATTACACTTATAAACAAAACCACAGGGGATAAAATCCTGCTTTCCTGCTCGTTCAGTGACAGGCAAAAGGAAATGCTTAAATGCGGAGGCCTTTTAGGCTACACCAAAGCAAAAAACAATTAAGGAAGTGGACAAAATGGCATATAATATAGATGAATATTGCAATCATTTCAGAAAGCTCCTTGAGTCACAGCTTCTTCGCTGTGAAAGAATGGAGAATGAATCCGGAAGATGTGATTTCTCAAAGAAAGAAAAAATAGTAATCGGAGTTATCGGCGGAGACGGAATAGGTCCCATTATAGTAGATGAGGCAAAAAAGGTTGCTGAAAAGCTCCTTTGTGAAGAAATTTCATGCGGTAAGATTGAACTTAAAGTGATAGAAGGTCTTACCATTGAAAACAGGCTTGAAAAGAACTGCTCCGTCCCCGAAGATGTACTTGGCGAAATAAAAAGCTGTGATGTGCTTTTAAAAGGACCTACAACAACACCTAAGGGCGGAACAATGGAAAGTGCGAATGTAACGCTTCGCCGTGAGCTTGACCTCTATGCTAACGTGCGTCCCGTTGCTATTCCCGAAAAGAACATTGACTGGATTTTCTACCGTGAAAATACCGAGGGCGAATATGTGCTCGGGAGCAGCGGAATTGAAGTTCCCGAAAAGCTTGCGTTTGATTTTAAGGTTACTACCAATGCAGGAACGAAAAGAATTGCCAGAGCGGCGTATGAATATGCAAAGGCTAACGGAAAGACCAATGTTTCAATCGTTACCAAAGCAAACATTATGAAAAAGACCGACGGCAAGTTTTCTGCAATCTGCCACGAGGTAGCAAAGGATTATCCCGAAATAACCACCGAAGAATGGTATATTGATATAATGAGTGCAAACCTTGTAAATGAAAACATTCGCCACAAGTTTCAGGTGTTTGTGCTTCCAAACCTCTACGGCGATATAATCACCGATGAGGCGGCTCAGCTTCAGGGCGGTGTGGGAACTGCAGGAAGTGCAAATATAGGTGACAGGTACGCCATGTTTGAAGCTATCCACGGCAGTGCTCCGAGAATGGTGGAGGAGGGCATAGCTCATTATGCTAATCCCCAGAGTATTCTTCGTGCACTTGTGATGCTTCTTCGCCACATAGGACTTACTAAAAAGGCACAAAAGCTTGAAGATGCACTTAATCTGTGTAACAGTGAAAATGCAGTTACCGTTACAGGAAACAAAGACGGTGCAACCTGCAAAGAATACGCAGAGTATCTAATTTCTAAACTTTAATAGTTTTTTCGAAAAAGGTTCAAAAATTTTTTTAATTTTTTTGAACCTTTTTTGTCAGTAAATCGTATAATAAACGAATAAACAAAAAAGGAGAAAAAATATGAAAAAATTACTTACACTTATTTTAACAATTTCAATCGTAGCATCCCTTACTGCATGTGGAGATAAGGCAGTAAATAACGATTCCGGCAAGGAGGAAAATAAAGCCCCTGCACAGACTGTGACTGATAATGCTGTTTCCGAAGATAAAGACAGCGACAAGTCAGAGAAAGAAGAAACAAAGGAAGAAGTAAAGGAAGAAGCTAAAGAAGAAACAAAGAAGCCCGAGGAAAATAAGAAACCTTCCGAGGATAAGAAACCCGCGGTGGACAAGGCTCCCTCCGAGGACAAAAAGCCTGAGGAAAATAAGGCACCCGCAGTGGAGGAAAAGCCTCAGGACGCAACTCTTGGACAGACACTTCTTTCAGCATTTAAAACTCAGGCAAATTCAGGCAAGGATGCACTTGCCATTGCAGAAGCACTTGTTACAAATCCTGCAATTAAATTCAGCGGCGGTGCAATGAGCGTGGAGGAAGGACTTCTTTCAGGTTTTGATAATGCAGAAATTACCGGATTTAAATCCGGTGCTATGTTTGCACCCATGATAGGCTCAATTGCTTTTGTAGGATATGTTTTTGAACTTCCCGAAGGTGCAGATACATCTGCTTTCATTTCAAACCTTAAAAAGAACGCTAACCTCAGATGGAATATCTGTGTAGAGGCAGAAGAAATGGTAACAGGAAGTGTAGGAAACAAAGTATTCTTTGTAATGTGCCCCACTTCATTAGAAGGATAATTCCTAAGTAGATATAAGGGCTGTAAAAAACGTATTTTTTACAGCTCTTTTTATAAGGAGAAAGCACTATGATCTTTTCCAGCATTGCATTTTTATATTATTTTTTACCCGTGACACTGGTTTTGTATTTTCTTACTCCAAGACCGCTTAAAAACACAACCCTCCTGTTAGTAAGCCTTTTTTTCTACGGCTGGGGAGAGCCGAAGTATGTTTTTTTGATGATAGCAACTGTGCTTTTGGGGTATGTATTCGGGCTTTTGATCGAGCGGTACAGGTCTAAACCTGTTTCAAAGGTTTTTCTTACACTATCCGTTCTGTCAAGCCTTGCGGCATTAGGGTATTTTAAATATGCAGACTTTTTTATAGCAAATTTCAATGCCGTCACAGGTCTTAGCATACCTCTTTTAAGACTGGCACTTCCCATAGGAATAAGTTTTTACACGTTTCAGATTTTAAGCTACAGTGTTGACGTGTACAGAGGTGAGACCGAGGCTCAGAAAAATCCCATTAACCTTGCAGCATATGTGGCACTTTTCCCTCAGCTTATAGCAGGTCCTATTGTCAGGTACTGCGATGTTGCCCTTATGCTGAAAAAAAGGGAGCACAGCTTTCAAAAGATTAATGAGGGGTGCTGCAGGTTTGTTATAGGTCTTTCAAAGAAAATACTCATTGCAAATACCTTGGGCGAGCTTTGCACTTCTTTCACCCAATCCGCAGATTTGTCTGTTCTATACTACTGGCTCTATGTTGTTTCATATATGTTACAGATTTATTTTGACTTTTCAGGCTACAGCGATATGGCAATAGGCTTGGGTAAAATATTCGGATTTGAATTTCTTGAAAACTTTAACTATCCCTTTATCTCAAAAAGTATAACAGAATTCTGGCGTAGGTGGCATATTTCACTGGGATCATGGTTTCGGGATTATGTGTATATACCTCTTGGCGGAAATAGGGTAAAGAGGGCACGGATGCTCTTTAATATATTCGCCGTATGGTTTTTAACAGGCTTCTGGCACGGTGCACAATGGAACTTCATTGTATGGGGACTGTATTTCGGAATACTCCTTACCTTGGAAAAGTTCTTTTTCCTTAAAAAGCTTGAGAAACATCCTGTTATCGGGCATATCTATGTGCTCTTTGCTGCGGCGATAAGCTTTATGATTTTCAGTGCTGAAAATATGGGTGATGCAGTAAGCCGTGTGGGGGGAATGTTTGGCATAGGGGTAAAATCCTTTGTATCGGCAGAATTTTGGTTCAATCTTAAAAACTACGCTATTGTACTTTTGGTTGCGTGTATAGGAGCAACCCCGATAATGAAAAAAATCAAAAATCACGCGGATAGCAAATGGAAAAATACATTTATTCTTGATGCTTTTGAAATATTAGTGCCGATTGCACTTCTCGTAATTTGCACGGCATATCTTGCAGACGGATCATTTAATCCTTTCCTTTATTTCAGATTTTAGGAGGTGCGTTATGAAGCATAAAAATATAATATCAGTTTTTATATTTGCAATTATAGTAGGTGCTATTTCATTAGGTTGCTTTTTTAAGCCTCATACGCAGTACTCCGAGAGCGAAAGGCGTTTACTGGAAAAAAAGCCCGTTCTTACAAAGGAGACTCTTTTTTCGGGAAGCTATACCCGTGACTTTGAAAAGTATGTAACAGACCAGTTTCCCTGTCGTGACAGCTTCAGGAGTGTAAAAGCTCTGTTTTCCACATATGTATTCAATAAAATGGAAAATAACGGGCTTTTCACTGAGGAGGGTCATATTTCTAAATTGGAATACCCCGTAAACTCTCATATGTTTGACAATGCTCAGCAGAAGTTTGATAAATTGTACGAAAAATATATGAAAGATAAAAATGTGAATATTTATCTTTCCATAATTCCTGACAAAAATTATTTTCTCGCTGAAAAGCACGGCTATTTGTCCATTGATTATGATGCGTTTATAAAGGACTTTAAAGACAGAATGGATTATATGAAATACATCGATGTTCTTCCTATGCTTTCCCTTGACGATTATTATAAGACAGACTCTCACTGGAAACAGGAGAAAATTACAGATGTAGCACAGCACATCGCACAAAGTATGGGTGCTGACGCATCGGCACAATATAGCGAGAAAACCTTGGATAATCCTTTCCGTGGGGTATATCTTGGGCAGTCGGCATTGCCCTTTAAGCCCGATACAATAAAGTATCTTACAAATGGCATTCTTGAAAACTGCATTGTAAAATACTATGACACGGGAATGGCAAAAGAGGGCGATATGTATAATATGGACAAAGCCTACGGAAAAGACCCGTATGAAATGTTCCTTTCGGGAACCTCGCCCCTTATCACTATAGAAAATCCAAGTGCAAAAGAAGACAAGGAGCTTATACTTTTCCGTGATTCCTACGGAAGTTCTATTGCTCCGCTTCTTGCTCCCGCGTACAGTAAAATCACGGTGGTTGACATCCGATATATACAAAGTGACTTTTTAGGTAGCTTTATAGATTTTGACAATAAAGACATACTCTTTATGTACAGTACCACGCTTCTCAACAACAGTATGGCGATGAGATAATAAAAAGCTGAAACACAGTATTTTTACTGTGTTTCAGCTTTTTATTTGCTAAATATTGTTGAATTGAAAATTTATGTGTGATATAATGTCATCATTAATTTCGTGGGGAGAAAACACTTATGAAAATAGTTTTGCAAAGAGTGCTTCAGGCAAAGGTGGAAGTAGCGGGGGAAACCGTAGGCGAAATCGGTAAAGGTTACCTTTTGCTTTTAGGCGTTTCAAACGAGGATAATAAAGATATTGCCGATAAGATGATAGAGAAAATTTCCCGCCTTAGAATTTTTGAGGATGAAAACGGAAAGACAAATCTCAGCATAGACCAGGTAGACGGAGAGGTTTTAGTGGTTTCTCAATTTACCCTTTACGCAGATTGCAGAAAGGGGAACAGACCTTCTTTCACAAATGCGGGAAGCCCCGACAAAGCAAATGAGCTGTACGAATATATCGTAGAGAGATGCAAAGGACTGTTCAAAAAAACTCAGCACGGGGTTTTCGGTGCAGATATGCAGGTATCCCTTATAAATGATGGTCCCTTTACCTTGGTGCTTGACAGTGAAGAAATTTTACAGAATGGGAGAAATTGATTTTGGACGGTATAAAGACAGACATTGAGTTTTCTTTAAATTACATCAAAACCTTTCTTAAATGGGTTTTTATTTCTCTGATTGTAGGAACTGCAGGCGGTCTTTTGGGCAGCGTGTTCCACATATGTATTGACTATGTGACGGATTTAAGAGCCAATCACAGCTTTTTATTATATCTGCTTCCTATAGGCGGATTAATAATTGTACTATTGTACTACTTGTTTGACCCAAACGGTAAGATAGACACCAATCGTGTGATAAAATCCGTCAGAGAGAATAAGAGAGTTCCCCTTATAATGATTCCGCTGATTTTTATCAGTACCGTTATTACCCATATGTTGGGAGGTAGTGCAGGCAGAGAGGGTGCGGCACTTCAGCTTGGCGGAAGTGTGGGTTACAATTTTGGTAAAGCTATAAAGCTTGGCAAAAGGGATATGCGAATAATCGTGATGTCGGGAATGAGCAGTGTTTTTGCGGCACTTTTCGGAACTCCTGTCACAGCGGCGATATTCTCCATCGAGGTTACCAATGTAGGCGTGATGCACTATGCAGGGCTTATGCCCTGTGTTATTTCTGCGGTGATGGCGTCGCAGATTGCAAAGCAGTTTTCTCTGCATGGCGTAGCATTTAAGGGCATAGAATTTTCAGCAGTCACTTTTGACATGATTGTGCAAATAGCCGTGCTTGCCGTGCTGTGTGCAGTTATCAGTATTCTTTTCTGCAGTGCAATAAAAAACTGTGAGCATATAATGGACAGATTTATAAAAAATCCTTTTCTGCGTGCTTTTGCAGGGGGCAGTGTTATAGTAATTCTGACGGTTCTTTTAGGTACATATGATTACAACGGTGCAGGAATGAATGTAATCGAGCGTGCTATGCAGGGTGAAGCAAACGGTGAAGCGTTTCTGATAAAAATTATTTTTACCGCAATCACTATTTCCGCCGGCTTTAAAGGCGGTGAGATTGTGCCCGCATTTTTCATAGGCTCTACCTTCGGGTGCGTAATGGGGAATCTGTTGGGATTAAATCCTGCCATTGGTGCAGCAATCGGATTTGTTTCGGTTTTTTGCGGTGTGGTAAATTGTCCTATAGCATCAATGGTGCTTTCGCTGGAGGTTTTTGGGGCAGAGGGGCTCCCCTTCTTTGCTCTGGCATGCAGTATCAGCTATATGATGAGCGGCTGCTTCGGACTTTACAAAAGTCAGAAAATTGTGTATTCTAAACTGGACGATGATTATATTGATATTACTACAAGATAAAAGGGGATTTTCATTATGAGTATTAAGCTTTTAATCGCACTTGGTGCAATAGCACTTTTAATTTTAAGCGTGTTGATTTATTTAGTCGGTGTATTGCTGAAAAAAGCATGGATGATTGCCCTTACAGCAGGTAAAAAAATAAAGGATAAATAAAAACCATAGATAAAATATGACAAAAAAATATTGTATTTCTCATTACGATATGTTATAATACCCTTTATACTATTGATTAAAGAAGGGGAATAATGTGAAAAACGTTACTCTTGCCAATTCTATAACGTGTGTGCGGATATTGGGAACTTTACTGATGATGTTTGTCGAGCCCTTTACAACGCAGTTTTTTATCATTTATACCATTGCGGGTGTAAGTGATGTTTTGGACGGATTTGTTGCCCGTATTACAAATACCGTCAGTAACTTCGGTGCACGGCTTGACAGTGCTTCGGATTTGTTCTTCTATTTCGTTATGGCGATGAAATGTATGCCTGCCATGATAGAGATACTTCCGTATCAGATATGGTATGCAACGGCGGCAGTGGTTTTAATCAGGATAATTACCTATATGTTTGTAGCGGTTAAGTTTCACCGCTTTTCATCACTACATACCAAGCTTAATAAAATCACAGGTTTTGCAATATTTTTGATTCCATATATGCTGAAACGCCGCTATGGAGTGGCTTATTGTATAACAGCCTGCTCAATTTCGGCAATTTCATCTCTACATGAGATGCTTGTTCATATGCTAAGCAGTGAATATAAGGGAAAGTAAAATATTTAGGTGAAAAATGATGAACACATATCTTTTTGATTTTGACGGAACGCTGGTTGATTCGATGCCTACATTTGTAGGAATGATGCAGCGTATATTGGACGAAAATAACATTTCCTATGGTGATGACCTTATAAGGATTATAACGCCGCTGGGCTATGAAGGCACGGCAATCTATTTTAAAGAAAAGCTGGGGTTAAAGCTTTCTTTGGAAGAAATAGAAGCTCTCATGAATAAATATGCCATTGAGGAATACACACAGAGTATTCCTGCAAAGAATAACGTGGTAAAAACCTTAGAAGCATTAAAATCGCGTGGTGCGAGTCTCAACATACTTACGGCAAGTCCTCACTTTATGCTTGATCCCTGCCTGAAAAGACTGGGCATATATGACCTTTTTGATAATGTGTGGTCCTGCGATGATTTTAAAACTTCAAAGGCAGACCCTAATATATACGTGATGGCAGCGGAGAAAATAGGTGTACCCGTAGGGGAAGTTTTATTCCTTGACGATAACTTCAATGCCGACAAAACTGCAAAGGAAGCAGGAATGAAGGTTTGTGGAGTTTATGATGAAACCTCCGCAGATTGTGAAGATGAAATCCGCACTCTGGCGGATTATTATATCAAGGATTTTTCAGAACTTCTTGATATTTGAGGTAACAGAGAATGTTTTTTATGATGGGAATATATGACCGTGTAAAAGAAATCCCGTATAACGGCGAAATGGATATTTGCCCAAATTGCGGGAGATACTGCAATTATAAGGCGTATGTAAAATACACTTGTCTTAGCCTGTTTTTTATACCCGTACTTAAATGGGGAAAGCAGTATTTTGCTGAAAGCACATGCTGCGGCTATAGAAAAGAGCTTTGAGATTTTTCTCAAAGCTCTTTTGTTATGTATTCACCGGGAAGCTCTTTTACGATTGCACTTCCCCCCGAAATATCCGCCACTGTTTTTAAAAATGAGTCAACCATTTCGGGTTTCACTCCTACAGTCAGGCATACGTCATTTTCAAAAACGCAGTCCTTAAGAATGTACCCCTCGGTGTTTATTGCATATTCCAGTTTTCCGTAGGTAGAATAGTCGCAACGGATAAGGTAGAGCTTGCAATAAACCTTTTCTATTCTTACCGCCGCATCAATACCCAGCTTTGCACTTTTTCCGTAGGCACGCACAAGACCGCCTGCACCCAAAAGTACTCCCCCGAAATATCTTGTCACCACTACGGCAATGTCGGTAAGTCCCTCTTTTTTTATGACCTCCAGTACGGGAACGCCTGCCGTGCCGGCAGGCTCGCCATCATCGCTGTACCGCATAATATTGTCCTCTCTTACTACATAAGCGTATACATTGTGCGTTGCCTGACGGTGCATACTGCGGATTTCGTTTATAAAGGAAATTGCCTCCTCCTGATTTTTAACAGGTCGGCAATACCCTATAAAACGGCTCTTTTTTTCAATCATTTCAGCTTCTGCATTGTTTTGCACTGTTTTGTAATCTTCCATACAATTACTCCGTTATATAATTTCTCAGTCTTGCATAAAGTGCTTCGTCTGCCATAAGAGTGATTTTAGTCCCGCCTTCTTCATAGCTTTCTTCTAAAATTACTTCTCCGTCGTGAAGCATAGCAGAAATCCTGCTTTCAGCGTAGGGAATCAGCACACTGATTTCCTTTTTCTTTCCCGGAAGAGCATCGTGGAGAAGCTCAATCAGGTCCTCCATACCCTCTCCACTTTTTGCACTGACCGAGATATAATCGGTATAATTTCCCTCAGGTCTGGGAGAAAGAGGAGGTGCGACATCACATTTATTAAATACTGCAATAATCCTATTTGCTCTGCAGCCAAGTGTTTGAATTAAGTCATCAACCACACGCATCTGTGTGTGCATTTCGGGGTTTGATGAATCGACTACATGAATCAGCACATCGGCAAGGACTGCCTCATCAAGAGTTGATTTGAATGCCTCAATCAAATGATGGGGAAGCTTTCTGATAAAGCCGACCGTATCAACTATTACGGCATTTCTTCCGTCGGGTAAGGACAGCTTTCGCATGGTGGGGTCAAGTGTTGCGAAAAGCATATCCTTTGCCAGAACCTGTGAGTCGGTAAAATAATTGAGAATCGTACTTTTTCCTGCATTGGTATATCCCACAAGTGCCGCCACAACTACGTTGTCTTTTTCTCTGCGGCTTCTTTGTAAATCCCTGTGTGCCTGAATTTCTTTTAGCTCCGCCTCAAGGGAGATTATTCTTCTGTGGATATGACGCCTGTCACTTTCGAGCTTGGTTTCACCGGGACCTCTTGTTCCTATGCCGCCACCAAGTCTTGAAAGCTCCGTTCCCATACCCGAAAGGCGTGGAAGCGAATATTTAAGCTGTGCCAGCTCAACCTGAATTTTACCCTCTTTTGAAATGGCACGCTGAGCAAAAATATCCAGAATAAGCGTGCTTCTGTCAATAGTGCGAACATGGGTGTAGTTTTCAATGTTACGAATCTGGCTTCCCGTCAATTCATCATCAAAAATCAAAAGCGTTGCACCCAAGGACTGTGCCGCAAGCCTAAGCTCCTCCATTTTGCCCTCTCCGAAATATGTGGAATTTTCGGGATGCTCCTTGTTCTGAATCATTTCACCTACAACCTCTGCCTGTGCAGTGTAGGCAAGCTCCCTAAGCTCCGCCATAGATTCCTCGGTAGTATCATCGAGGGTGTTGCGTGCTCCTGTATGAACGCCGCAAAGTATTACTTTTTCAATTTCTTTTTCGGTTTCGTGCATAATCGTCTCCCAAAAGGTATATAAAAATTTTAGTTGTAAACAATATTATTATTAATCAAAGGCGGTGCAATATGCGAAAAATTATCTGTCTCTTAGTGACATTTATTGCTTGTTTGGTTTTAAAGACAGGCTCCTTATGGCTATGGTTTACACCTGTTTTTTTGGCAATGCTGGCGTTTGATGTTCCCGACAGTGCATGGTGGGAAATTCCGCTTGCCGTGCTTTTTTGCAGTGTCATCCATATTGGGTTTAAGGATAATATTACCACAATTATGCGTGTGATGATCGTTCTTTCATCAGCCCTTATAGCATACCAGAATCCAAGAAGACTTTCCGTGTTTTTCCTTGTAGCAATAGCGGCAATTTATTTTGATAATATCTATGCCTTTGCCTCGGTGTGGGCAATGCAGTGGTGTGCCGTCAGGGCATTCTTTGTTCAGAAAATACCTCTGTCTGAAGGATATTCTACCACAAAGTAGAAAGGATTTCAATAAAACTGTTGAATTTTGTTTTTAAATACGATATAATTACTATATATGATTAAAAACCTTATTGAAAGGCTGATTTTACCATGGAAGAGAAAAAAACTACAACAGTTGTTAAAATAAACGGTGCTGAGTATAGAATTTCCTGTGAGGCAGACGAGGAATACGTTCGTCATGTGGCATATCATGTGGATAAAAAAATGCGTGATTTAATAAGCCGTGATAAGCGTCTTTCCACCTCAATGGCGGCGGTGCTTACAGCAGTAAATATTGCTGATGAATATATGCAGGCACAGGACGATAATGAAAAGCTTCGTGCTCAGCTTCTTAAGTATGCCGAGGAGGCAGGCACGAGCAAGCTTGCACTTGACAAGCTTAATGCAGAGCTTTCACGCCTGCGTGCAGAGAATCAGTCTCTTAAAATGAATGTGGTTAAGCTTGAAACAGAGTTAAAGAACAGACGGTAAAAGGAGAGAGGGTGTAAAAATGTTTTTACATCCCCTTTTGTGTTGTGCTTATGAATAAGAATATATATACCGAGCTTCTTGCACCTGCAGGAAAATGGGATGCACTTGTTGCCGCTGTGCAAAACGGTGCCGACGCCGTGTATTTAGGTGAAAAATCCTTCAGTGCAAGAAAAAACGCATCTAACTTCACATGGGAAGAAATTGAAAACGCAGTCCGCTACTGCCATGTACGCGGAGTGCGTGTTTTGCTTGCACTTAATACGCTTGTGTCCGACAAAGAGCTTTCGGAATTTGAAAGCTCTGTACAAAAAGCTGCCAAGACGGGCGTAGACGCAATTATTGTGCAGGATTTAGGTTGTGCAATAATTGCAAGGAAAGTATGTCCGGATCTCCCCATTCATGCCAGTACCCAGCTAACCTCGTGCAATAAATATGATGTAGAGGCTCTTCAAAATATGGGTTTTTCCAGAGTGGTTCTCTCGCGTGAGCTTTCGGAAAAAGAAATCCGCCGTATTTATGAAGCTACCGGAGCAGAACTTGAAGCCTTTGTACATGGGGCACTTTGTATCAGCTTTTCGGGAAAATGTCTGATGTCCTCTTTCATCGGAGGGCGAAGCGGAAACCGAGGGATGTGTGCCCAACCCTGTAGACAGATGTATTCCTGCAAAAATAAGAAGGGCTACCTCTTAAGCCCCAGAGATTTATGTCTGGCAGATGACCTTGAGAAAATGAGTAACGCAGGCGTAGTCAGCTTTAAAATCGAGGGCAGAATGAAAAGTCCCGAATATGTAGCATCGGTAACAAATGTTTACAGAAAATACCTTGATTCATTTTCACCTCTTAGCCGTGAGGATGAGGAAAGGCTCGAAAAGGTTTTTGTTCGGGGGGACGGTTTTACAAAAGCATACTTCGCAGAGAAAAACACTCCCGAAATCATGAACTATTCCATAAGTAACGATAATTTGTCCGCTCGTGCGGATGAATCTGTGCTAAAGGAAGCACGGGCTTCTTTCAGGGAGGGGGCAGAAAATAAAAAGATTAGTGTAGATGCAGTACTCTGCATAAAATACAATGAACCCTCAACACTTACCATAAGCGACGGAAAGCACAGCGTTAGAGCAGTGGGAGCAGAGGGAGAAAGAGCAATTAACACACCCCTGTCAGCAGAGCGTGCACAGTCCCAAATCGGGAAAATGGGGCAAACCCCATTTGTACTTAACCTTTTTAGCATTGATGCAGATGATAATATAACTCTCCCCGTATCGGAGCTTAATGCACTCAGGCGTGAAGCTTGTGAGCTTCTTATAGAGAAACGCGGAGAAATTCATAAGAGAAATGTTTTTTTCTTTGAATACCCGAAAGTGAAAAATAAGAAGAAGGATAAACCATGCCTTGTTGTGCAAATCAGAACAAAGGATCAGTTTCTTGCAGCAAGAAATGCAGACCGTGTACTCGTTCCTCTTTCTCTTTGGGATGAAATTACCCCTGATGAAAGGTGCTTTGTACTTTTACCACAGGTGGTTTGTGATGATGAGAAAATTATTGCACAGCTTTCAATAATTTCCAATAAATATGGCGTATATGCATCAACTCCCGGTATGATTATGCTTGCAAAAAAGCAGGGGAGAAAGGTTTGTGCCGACTGGAGCTGCAATATATATAACAGTGTAAGTGCCAATGCACTGAGCGAAATGTGTGACGGTATTACTCTTTCTCCCGAGCTTTCATTAGGTGCGATAGGAGAAATAGTATCAAAAACAGATTCACCCTGTGAAATACTATGCCACGGTTACCAGAGTGTTATGACAAGCAGAGCTTGCCTTATCCGGGGAATCACGGGAAAGTGTGACTGCACTTTCCCCATAAGGATAAAAGACAAAACAGGAGCAGAATTCGTGGTTTTAGGAGATAAGAACACCCATCTTAATACTGTTCTTAATTCACGCCCCACCTTTATGGCGGACAAAATGAAAGATGTATACAAAACAGGCGTTAACGGAGTTCGCCTCATATTTACCACAGAAAGCGGAGAAGAAACCTCCCAAACTATTGATATGTACAGGGGGAAAACACCTCCGGTAAAACCACCGCTTTTCACAAGGGGATATTTACTAAGTTGACTATTATATCATATCGCAACGAAATGAAATGGAGGGATTCACATGGCTTGGTTTGATGAGGCTGTGTTTTATCATATATATCCGTTAGGAATGACGGGAGCACCAAAGCAAAATTCTTACACAGAGGCAGAGCATAGGTTAAACACGCTGCTTCCTATGATTGTACAAATTAAAAATCTTGGCTGTAATGCACTTTACATCGGACCTCTTTTTGAGTCGGTAGGTCACGGTTATGAAACAACCGACTATAAAAAACTGGATTCAAGATTGGGTACAAATGAGGATTTGACGAACTTTGTTTCCGAGTGCCATAAACACGGAATCAAAGTGGTTTTAGACGGTGTGTTCAATCATACAGGAAGGGATTTTTTCGCTTTTCAGGATATTAAACGCCACAGGGAAGCGTCAATATACAAAGACTGGTACTGTAATGTGAATTTTTATGGTAATAACGAATATAATGACGGATTTTCTTATGACAACTGGGGTGGGCATGATTTGCTTGCTAAGTTAAATCAGCATAACCCGAATGTTAAAGAATATATTTGTGATGTTATTCGTTTTTGGGTAAAAGAGTTTGACATAGACGGAATTCGCCTTGATGCCGCAGATGTGCTGGATTTTAGTTATATGCAGATGCTCAGGCAGGTTGCAAACGAAGTTAAAGACGATTTCTGGCTTATGGGTGAGGTTATTCACGGCGATTATAACAGGTGGGTAAATGAAAACACATTGCACTGTGTTACTAACTATCATTTGCACAAGGCTCTGTATTCAGGACATAACGACCATAACTACTTTGAAATTGCCCATACCGTGAAGCGTTTGTATGAAATGGGCGGAAATAAACCTGAAGGTCTTAAGCTATATAACTTTGTTGATAACCACGATGTGGAGAGGATTTACACCAAGCTGAATAATAAAAGGCACTTTGTGCCTGTTCATATTTTGCTTTATACTTTGCCGGGGATTCCGTCTGTTTACTACGGCTCGGAATTTGGTATAGAGGGACGCAAAATATATGGAACTGACGATTCTTTAAGACCTGCCATTTCTTATGAACAGTATGTAAGTGCTGTGAAAGAAAACGATTTTGCAAGCCTCATTTCGGCATTAGGGAAGATACGTACCGATGTCCGTGCTCTGTCTTACGGAGAGTATAAAGAACTGTTTTTAACTAATGAGCAGTACGCCTTTGCAAGAATTTATGACGGACAAAGCACTATTGTCGCTGTAAATAACAGCGATAATGATTCTATGATGAACATTCCTGCCATGGGAAATAACGAATATGTAGGCGGACTTTCAGGCGTGAAAGCTACCGCACAAAATGGATGCCTGACAGTGAATGTGAAAGCAAACTCAGGGGAAATATGGATTCCGATGCCTTTATCCGAAAATAAGTTTCACCCGATTGAAATTAATATTGAGGAAAGTATAATTACGCAAGCAGAACCACAAAAACCAAATGCTTCTGCAGAAAAAACTCAAAAGCAAGATTTTGAAGAAACAGAAAAAGTACCTGTCTTTTCTGCGAATAAATCCTATGAAGAAATGAGTGTAGAGGAACTGCAGGAAGCGATATTGGAAAAAATGCGTAAAAACGGACCTGTTACAGAGCAAATGAAAAAAGATGTAACAGAAAACATATACCATAATTCTCTGGTGACATGGGTTAAGAGCTTTTAAATAGCAATTATAAGGCAATTTTTGCCATAAGGGAATTGTTATTTGGAAATTTGTGTGTTATAATGGTTTAAGATGTAGAAAGGATGAGGTTTCAATGAAAAAAGTTATTAAATCCCTGACAGCGGCTGTAATTACACTGACATTGGTATTTTCACTTATGGGATGCGGCAGTAAGAAAGTTCCCAAAAAGGAAATTGATTATGACCGCATGATAGAAAGCTTTGTACCCGATTCATTTAATACCAAGTCCCTTGCAGTGGGCGAGGTAGACGGCCCTCAGGCACGTATATGGCTTGAGAGCGGAATGGGTACGGTGTATACCAGTAATGATAAAGTGGTTACAGTGTCCGATTTGGGAAAGGTCACGGCTGTAGGCACAGGAAGTGCCTATGTGGTAATCACAGGCATGGGCGGTATGTTTGAGGTTTATCGTTACGACGTATATTAATGGGAGATTTTAATGAGTATTTTAAACGCAGAAAATATAACCCACTCCTTTGGAGGCAGGCAGATATTAGAGGATGCCAGCTTTAAACTGCTTAAAGGCGAGCATATAGGCTTAATCGGTGCAAACGGAGAGGGTAAATCCACCTTCCTGAAAATTATCACAGGGGAGCTTCAGCCTGAAAACGGCAAGGTGGAATGGTGCAGACATATTACATACGGCTATCTTGACCAATATTCCACTCTTGAAAAAGGGAAAACAATCCGTGATGTGTTAAGGGATGCCTTTTCCTACCTTTCGGATTTGGAAAAAGAGATGCTTGCCATATATGAAAAAATGGCAGAAGCAGACGAGGCAGAGCTTACCGAAATGATGGAGAATGTAGGCGAAATGCAGGAAATCCTCGATTCTTCGGGCTACTATACCATTGACACAAAAATATCCGAGTATGCCAATGGACTGGGACTTTCCGAAATAGGACTTGACCGCGATGTGACCGAGCTTAGCGGGGGACAGAGGGCAAAGGTGCTTCTTGCCAAGGTACTTTTGGAAAATCCTATGATTCTGATTCTGGACGAGCCTACAAACTTCCTTGATGAAAATCATATTAATTGGCTTACAAACTTTTTACAGGATTACGAGAATGCGTTTATTCTTGTGTCCCACGATATGCCGTTTTTAACTAAGGTCACCAATGTTATATATCATCTTGAAAATACAGTGTTGACAAGGTATAAAGGTACATATGAGGACTTTTTGAGAATGTATGACCTTAAAAAACAGCAGATAGAGCAGGCATATAAAAAACAGCAGAAGAAAATTGCCGACCTTGAAGATTTTGTGGCAAGAAATAAGGCACGTGCCGCTACGGCAACTCTTGCACGTTCAAGGCAAAAGGAGCTTGACAAGATGGAGAGAATCAGTATAGCTCCAGAAAAGGTTAAGCCTACATTCTGCTTTCAGACGGATCGTACACCGGGAAGAGTTGTAATTTCGGCAAAGGATATAGTAATCGGCTATGATTCCCCGCTTACAAGAAAGATTGACCTTGTAATTGAAAGAAATAAAAAAATTGCCATTAAGGGCGTAAACGGTCTGGGAAAATCCACGCTCTTAAAAACACTTTTAAAAATCATCCCCCCAATTGAGGGAGAAATAGAACACGACCAGTTTATTAATGTCGGCTATTTCGAGCAGGAGGAAAGTGCTTCCGACAAAACAGCCTTGCAGGAATTCTGGGACGAATTCCCCTCCCTTACCAATGCGGAGGCAAGGGCAGCCCTTGCAAAGTGCGGACTTACTACAGAGCATATCACATCGCAGATGAAGGTTCTTTCGGGCGGAGAAAATGCCAAAGTACGACTTTGTAAGATTATGCAAAGCCCCTCAAATATTCTTGTGCTGGACGAGCCGACCAACCACCTTGATGTTATGGCAAAGGAGGAGCTTGCCCGTGCAATAAAGGAGTTCAGGGGGACAGTGCTTCTTGTGTGCCACGAAAGTGAATTCTACAGCGGTGTGGTCGATGAAGTATGGGATGTGTCCGATTGGAGCACAAAAATAGTATAAGGAAAATTAATTTAATTAGAATAAAGAGAGGTTAAGAAAATGAAAAAAAGAATTTTAGCACTTGCTCTTGTGTCGGCACTTGGTGTGTGCCTGTGTGCCTGTAATGACGATGACAAAATTATGCTTCCGACACCCGAGCAGGCAATTAATCAGGCAAAAGGTACGATTAATACCTTATCCAATCAAGCTGATGCAAGGGATATGCGAAGAACACAGCTGATTGAACAAAACAAGGTGAAGATTAAGGGAAATGCTACCTTTTCTCTGCCCAAAGCAGACATTAAGCTGAAGGCATATTCCGTAATCCCTTGGGAGTCATTGGGACAACCGGAAAGGCAGATATACTTCCTCTACGATTTCATTAACACGGATGAAAATGATAGATCTCCATCAAGTGTACAGGTTGTAGCGTATCAGGACGGTGTCAGACTGGACGGAGCTATTTATTTTGACGACAACGCTGCGACCATGATTAAAAACGGAGTATCAATCAGTGTGGCATCAGCCTTTGTTTTAAATAACCTTGAAAGTGACGTGCAGGTTAAGTTTGAAAACTACGGAGAGGAAAGCGAAGAATATACCGTTAAAATTAAATAAGGAAAAAGCAGAAAAGGAATGTAAAAAAGTCATAATTTTTACATTCTTTTTTTTACCTCTTGACAACATAAAATTTCCATGCTATACTAACTGTATTAGTACAAGTAATACAGTTAAGGAGGTGAATCAATGATAAGCTTAGATTATAAGGACGGAAGAACTCTTCACGAACAGATTGAGCATGGCTTTCGTGAATTAATAATCGGCGGAATACTGAAAGCTCACGAGCAGCTTCCATCGGTGAGGGAGCTTTCCATTTCTCTTACGGTAAATCCCAATACAGTGCAAAAAGCGTATAAAGAGCTTGAAACAGCAGGGTATATCTACAGCGTTAAGGGAAAAGGAAACTTTGTAGCACCTCAGTCCCAAGGGAAGGACGAGAAAAGAATAGCGGGGCTTTATGACGAAATCACATCGGCTGTCAAGGAACTTATGTATCTGGGTGGAAAAAAAGAAGAAATATACAGCCTTATAAACAATATTTATTCAGAAAGGGAGGAAGGATAATGATTCAGGTATCCTCGGTAACAAAATACTTTGATAATTTTAAAGTGCTTGACGATTTTTCTCTTAATGTAAAAAAGGGTACTATATACGGATTGATAGGACCTAACGGAGCAGGTAAAACCACCGTGATCAATCATATTAACGGTGTACTTAAGCCTGAGTGCGGTGACATTTACATAGATGGTATAAGAGTTTATGAAAATGAACAAATAAAGGAAAGAGTGCTGAATATTTCCGATGATTGGTTTTATTACAGCACGTATACTATTAAGCAAATGGCACGTTTTTATGCGGATATTTATAAAAATTTCAGCTTTGAGCGTTATAAGGCAATAGGTGAAATCTTTAAAATTGATGAAAAAAGGCAGATAAGAAAGCTGTCTAAGGGTATGAAAAAGCAGGTGGCATTCTGGCTTACTCTTTCTGCAATGCCCGATGTCCTTATTTTGGACGAGCCGCTTGACGGGCTTGACCCTGTTATGAGAAAGCAGGTTCTTAATCTTGTGATTGCAGATGTTACTGACCGTGATTTAACGGTGCTGGTATCCTCGCATAATCTTCGTGAGCTTGAAGATATATGTGATTGGGTAGGAATAATTCATAAGGGTAAAATGATTGCACAAAAGCCTCTTGATGATTTAAAGGGCAGTGTTCATAAATACCAGTTGGTGCTTGATGAAGAAGCGGCACAAAAGCTTTCGGATTCAGGAGACGTACTGCATATGTCAAGAACAGGCTCGGTCTACAGTGTAATTATACGAGGCGATGCACAGCTTACATATGACAGAATGAAAGAAATTTCACCTGTTTTGTGTGAGAGAATCAGCCTTACTCTGGAA
Source organism: Clostridia bacterium (assembly GCA_017451505.1). Lineage (GTDB taxonomy): Bacteria > Bacillota > Clostridia > UMGS1883 > UMGS1883 > UMGS1883. The sequence continues at coordinate 26,438 of JAFTOF010000022.1, forward strand.
GAAGTTTTCATTTATGAGTTGGGAGGTCTGGGATATGATTTCAAAAACATTATTTTTTAACAAAGGAATATACAAATCTACACTTCGCAGATATTTGTGGGGAAGCGTGCTCTACTTTATTCTTCTGTTTATGATTACGGGAATGTCAATTCTTTTAAACTATGACACGGAGCAGATGTTCCTTCCCTCAATAGGCAGAGAGGTATCGCTTATTTTGAGTAACGAATATATTCTTCTTCCTACACTTTTGGCAATTGTAGTTCCCACGGTTGTAGGACTGATGATATTCAGATTTATTCATTCAAAAAAGACGTCAATCTTTGTGCACAGCCTGCCTGTGAAAAGGGAAACAAACTACATTTCAACAGTAATTGCAGCTTTCACGCTTATGGGAATCCCCGTGATACTCAATGCTATTGTGTTAGTGATAATTTCACTGTCGGGATATGCACACCTTTTTGGTATTGGCGATTGTATTACATGGATGCTTTTTAATCTGTTTGCACTGTTTATTATGTTTTCCTGTGTTTGTTTCGTGGCATCCTTGACAGGAAACAGCTTCGCCATGATAGTTCTTAATGTGCTTTTCCATCTCTTTGTTCCTTTGCTTGTTGCAGGGTTTGAGGTAGTATCGAAGATTTTTCTTCACGGCTTTGCAAATGACAGTTTATTGATGACAAAAGTGACAGATGCAAACTTCCCGGTAACGCTGATGGAAACAGCCTCATCGTGGGCTTTCAGAGCACAGGAAGCCTTTCATATTCCAAAAACAGCATTATTTCTCGTTGCGGCTGTAATTCTTTATATCATCGCAGGAATCCTTTATAAAAAACGCAGAATGGAAACTGCTGAGGAAGTAGCGGGCTTTAAGTGCCTGAATCCGATTTTCAAGTATCTTATTACATTTATGGGAGCTATTGCGGCATTTTCGATTTTCAGCCCTTCTATGAGCGACAGCAGTTTGGCATTTTGGTGCGTTATTGCCATTGTAAGTGCAGTTATATATTTTGGCAGTGAGATGCTGCTAAGAAAATCACTTCGTGTGTGGCACTCATATAAAGGTTATCTTGGATTTGCTATAGCCTTTGCCGCCATGCTTTGTATATTTGCATTCACAAGCTTTTTCGGATTTGAAAGCCGTATTCCCGAAAAAGAGAATATTTCAAAGGTTGCGTTCTATGACTATTATTATGGAGAAACCCCATACATTGCAAATGATGAAATTATCGCAAAAATGCAGGAATTCCATGCAAAAATGACTGAGAGAAAAGAAACTGTAAACAAATATGATTCCGATACGTATATTCATTTTGAATACATACTGAAAAATGGAAACAAGCTTCATCGCAGATACGGAATTTCAAATGACGAGCTTCACGAAATTATGAATGAAATGTACAGGAATCGGGAATATAAGCAAAGAAGCGAACGTGTGTTTAATGAAATGAAGTCCATCTATGCTATGAACGTATACGGCAATGAGCATGTGGAAATAAAGAATGACGCTAAACGCGAAGAGCTTCTTGAGTGTATTAAAGAAGATATGTTAAGTCTTGACTACAATGAAATACACAACAGCGGCTGGAATATATCTGTTGAGATTGAATATGTATCTAAGAAAATTGATAATAGCAACCGCTACAATTATCGTATAGAAACCAATCAAAGAGGCGAGAGGGAGCGTATTTATATTAATTACATCAGAGTGGATATAAACGCAAACTTTGAAAATACTCTCGCATGGCTTATAGAAAACGGATACTGGGAAAAGTTTTCTATAAAAAATGATGGCATTATGTATATCTGCAGAGATTACACAGAGCTTCCTTTTGTCCGTGGAAATGAGTTTACGGGAGAAGTTTCCGAAGAAAAGGAAAAGAGCATCATAAAGCTCACTGCTCCCGAAGAATTGGAAAAAATAATTAATTACGCACACTTTGAAAAACAGGCGTATATAACAGGACAGGAACGCTATGAGGTGTATCAGGTTTTAGATACCTCGTCTTTGGATTATCGCAATATAACCGCGTTGTCAAAAAAAGAGCTTATCAGGCTTTTTCCCGATAAGTTCTGAATAATATGTCCGTTCTATATGTCACAATCTTTTATGTGATTTGAGAAAAATGCGAGAGTTCAATTAGCTATAGTTAGTTGAACTCCCGCATTTTGTTTTTATAAGACGTTAGAAATTAATTAGTAATACAACAGGCGAAAAACGATTATCAATCGTTTTATTAACGCTCGTTGCCCCCTCGGGGTTCGAATCCTTATATTTTTCACACAATCAAAAAAGCAAGCCACAAAAATGACTTGCTTTTTGATGGCGGAGAAGGAGGGATTCGAACCCTCGCGCCGGTTTCCCGACCTACGCCCTTAGCAGGGGCGCCTCTTCGACCTGCTTGAGTACTTCTCCATTTGCAGTAAAGCTACCTTCAAGGAACACAATCCTTGCATATTATTAAAATGGCGGAGAGGGTGGGATTCGAACCCACGCGCCCTTTCGGACAAACGGTTTTCAAGACCGCCTCGTTATGACCACTTCGATACCTCTCCAATCAAATCCGACTATGATAGTATACCAAAGTACAGTGGAAATGTCAATAACTTTTTACCAAAAACTTTAAAAAATTAGCCGAAACAAAATAGTCCGAACCCGTTTTTTGCCTCCTCTTTTTTGCCGCTACGTCGTTGAAAGCCTTGCCAATACGGCAGTATGGGCTTCGTTTTCGCCTTGTATCGGCAGAAAAATAGTTTGCAAAAAATTCTCTAAACCTGAAACAGACGAAATTTTGTGCAGATTTTGGTGCGGAGGACGCAAATAGGCTGACGCCTTTTAAGGACGACAAGCTAAAAGATGCCGAAATTTCACTGTTTCAGGCGAGTTTGGATTATTTCGTTTCGGCTAACCTAATTTATTCAGTGCATCTTCTGCTGCTCTTTGTTGAGCCTCTTTTTTACTGTAGGCACTGCCTTTTCCTAAAATTTTTCCGTTGGCAACTACCTGCATTTCAAAAAGACAATGATGGATAGGCCCATTGGAGGAAATTATTTCGTAAACAATGCTGCAAGCACCCTTTTCCTGAAGCTTTTCCTGAAGCTTTGTTTTGTAATCAATTACTTGTCCGCTTTTTGCCGCTACATCTATCCTGTCTTTATAAAGTGAATAGAGGTACTCTCTGGTATTGTCAATTCCTGCGTCAATATACATTGCCGCAACATGTGCTTCGAACATATCTGCAAGTATGGAAGGACGAGTCCTGTCACCGCAAAGCTCGGCACCATTACCCAGCAGCATACACTCATCAATACCTATCTCCAAAGCAAGCTCGGAAAGTGTTTTTTCACAAACAAGGGCAGCACGTATACGCGTCATCATTCCTTCGTTAATATCGGGAAAATTATTAAACAGATATTCACCAACCAAAAAGTCAACTATGGCATCACCCAAAAATTCGAGGCGTTCATAGCTTTCAATTCCATGCTCATTTGCATAGGAAGTATGTGTGAAAGCCGTTTTAAGAAGCTGCGAATTTTTGAAAAAATACCCTATATTTTTTTGAAATTGATTTATATCCATTGTAAGCCCTTCTTTTAAATACAAGGGATTCAGGCTATGCTGAATCCCTTATCTTATGTATTTTATACTAACTGTTCAATTCTCTCGGCAACGTCACCGACGGTTTCAATGCCTTCGAGCTGTTCATCTTCAATTTCAATGTTGAATTCGTCTTCAATATCGCAAATGATTGTTGCAATATCAACGCTGTCGGCATGGAGGTCTGCAATAAATTCTGTATCTTCGTTAATTTCCGAAGCATCCATCTTTAATCTGCTTCCCATAGCATCTGCAATAATGTTTTTTAATGTTTCAAGAACCATATGTTTCTAACTCCTTTCGACAAATATGATAATATAAAATTACGTCTTAGTCAAGTGTTTTATGCTGAAAAAATACTTTCGGGCCAAAATTTACATGACTATGTAAATTTGCAGAGAAAAAATCTCTGCAAAAACTAATTAAATTAAATAAAGTATACATAATACTGTTGCGACAATTTGCAGTATAGCGGCATTTATTGCAGGGAAAAACTGTCTTTTCTTAAAATGATATACACACAGGGAGATTGTAAAGACACTACACCACAAAAAGAATATTGTGAAGAAAAATTTGTAAACAAGCATTTTAAAAAATCACCCTCTTAGTTTGCTTCTTCAAAATCTGCATAAACCACACGGAAAGACACCTTAATCCGTGCCTTGGAGTATTTTTCCTTCCAGTTAAATTTCTTCCACTCCTTAACATCTGTAAAGTGACATTTCAGGGAGCTTCCAAGTCCTAAAATATCGCAGTTTTGTTCTTTTTGCGATTTTTCGATTAGCTTTTCTGCATCATCTTCAAGAATATTTTCAAGATGACGGCAGAATTTCTCCGATTTTTTTGTATGATTTTCAATCTTTCCTGCGTCCACATATTCTATTGAAACGGGAACATTGATTTTAATGTGTGCAACACCGTTTTTTATTTCAGTGTGAACCTCGGCACGCTCCTGTTGGTCCATCCTGATAGTTACATAGTCGGATTTTTCGGGATAGGCAATGCTGTAGTTTCTGGGGTAAAATTCATTGCCCATAAGTCTTATTAAATCGGTATGAAAGCTTCCCAGCGTTCCAATCATTTTATCATTTTTAAAAATCGCACTTCCAAGCACCTCGGCAGGGTTTTTGCCTTTTCGAATTATTTTACCCGCACGTACTTCGTAGTCAAAGTCATCCTTTTGTTTATTGTCGGGAGCATCCTCTTTCTTCGGAAGTTCATTTTTATTCACTCCTACAAGCGGAACCACGCTTCCTGAAAAATCCTCTGTCATATTATAGTAGAGGTAGTAAAGGTAAGCTTCGTTCACCTTGTCTTCGGCTACCTTTTGCATAATGTTGTCAAAATATTTTTCAATATAAGTTTCGTGAACAGGTTTTACGCTTCTCAGGTATTTTTCTGCTTTGCTCTCCGATACGCATACATATGTGTTGGGACGGAAATCTCTCGACGCCGCAAAACCCGACAAATAGTCCTTAACTCCCTTTTTTGCTATATCTTTTGAAAACACAACTATTTTTGTATGGGAAAGGTTTATAGCTTTACTTTTTATTGAGTCAAGCTTTCGTATTGCGGAAAATACCGTGGGGGCTTCAACTGTCACTATGTCGGGCTTTGGAGCGGAGGGGGCTCCGCCACCCTCAGAGCTGTTTTCCCCTCCGGGGTTTGCAAATACGAAGGATGCCTTAATGGGAAAGCTTTCTCCTTTATCAATGCCCACGGCAATTACATATGCTTGATTCTCCACATCTGTTCCGTAGCCGCATCCTCCAAGAAAAAGGCTGACAAGAAGAATTAATAAAACCGCTTTTTTCATTTTGCAGCCCTCCTTTTTCTGATTCTTGCAGTAATGAACGTTATCACAGGCAGGGTGGGGAAAAGAAGACTGCTGATACTAAGAAGCTTTTCATAAAAAGAAAAAGCAATGCTTTCGCTGGCGGGAATCAATGCCGTAAAGAGAGTGATCAACGTAATAATTGGGACAAATGACTTTTCTTCGATTTGGCTTTTTGAGTTTGAGGCAAGCTTTGACGTGACAGAAATGAGAATACTCATGCTGCACATTACAAACGCTGTCCATACAAAAACCACAATGGGTTCAAGCCTTTGCAGAAAAGCACCTGATTTAATCATCCTTGTCATCTGATAAAAAGGAAGAAAGAAATTTTTTGAGGCAGGGTAGGGGACAGTCAGGCAGTATGCAAGCGTGAAGCCTACGGAAATCAAGGTTATAACAATATAAGTTATTGCAGAGCATTTCTTAAGCTCTCGGTAGCTTCCCAGAAGCGGTGCGAAGAAAAAAAGGAGAATGGTTTCCGCAAATCCGAAATGCTTTACGAATATTCCGTGAATAAGCCTTTTTGTGCTTTCGCCGAAAATGGGCATTAGATTATCTGTCCGATAGTGTGGAAAAAGGGCAAGAGAAACCGTAAGAATGGTAACTGCAACAAAGGGAAAGATTATATTGCTGAGGTTAGAGGTGGCACGCGTGCCGCAGTATGCGGCGGCAAATACAGAGGTAAGAATAAATAAAATAAAAAATTCGTCAGGTGCAGTTGTTGCCATAACGGTGCTTAGTGCCTCCGCAAGAAGCCTTAGCAGCAAAGCATTAAAAAGCGTGAAGGTAATTATATAAAAATAGCTTATAGCAGCCTTACCGAATTTCCCGAACGCCAGTGAAAAAATATCAGTAATTGAATCTGGGGCAAAGGGCTTATAAAGCCATAAAACTATGCTCAGGGAAACAGTTGCAATTATACATTTAGCCAGAACATCAAGCCATGCGGCATTACCCACATACTTGACCATATATTCAGGCAGAATAACAAGATATTTTGAAAGTATCGCACATGAGCAGAGGATTGCTATGCTGATACTGCCGCTTTTTTGTTTCATGTGCTCACCCTTTCCATTTTCTTGATATGTGTGCCTGCCGCCGTTTGCGTCTGGGGTTTATATAGTCTTCTCTGTTTTCCTGTTTCCATATGGGAGGGAGGAACAGCGGAGACGGAATACCTTTGTTTGTCATAGGTGCAAAGGGTGCACCCATGGGAACTCCCATCGAGGTAGCGTTTGTCCAAAGCAGAATGTTTACAAAAAGCCCCGATATAATTCCCAAAAAGCCTGCTGTCGCACCTAAAAAAATGTATGCAAACCTGAGGATTCTTGCCGATAATCCCAAATAGTAATTAGGCGTAGCAAAAGAACCGATTGCAGTTATGGAAACAATAATAATGAGTATGGGGCTTACTATTCCGGCACTTACTGCCGCCTGTCCGAGTATTAAAGCTCCTACAATGCTTAGTGTGCTACCCGAAGCCTCCGGTACTCTTATGCTCGCCTCTCGGATTATTTCAAGGCATATTTCCATTATGATTATTTCAAGCAAAGAGGGAAAAGGAACAGGTTCGCGGCTTGCTATAATTGACATTAATATTCCCGTAGGCAAAAGCTCACTGTGAAAGCTTACCACAGCCACATAAAGCCCCGGCAGAAGAAGCGAAAGCATAAATGCAATCCAGCGTATGGTTCTTATAAAGTTCACATAGGGAAAACGCAGGTAGTTGTCTTCAGCCGCTTCGTTAAGCTCAAAAACAGTTGTCGGGACAATCAGTACAAAGGGCGAGCCGTCAACAAGTATTACAAGCTTGCCGTCAAGAAGTGCACGAGAGGCACGGTCAGGTCTTTCCGTCGATAAAAACTGGGGGATGGTGGTAAAGGTTTTATCCTCCAAAAGCTGTTCTATCTCTGCTGCGGCAAAAATATAGTCGACGCCGATGCTCTCAATCCGTCGTAGGGTTTCCTCAACTAATGACGCGTTGGCAACATTTTCAATGTACATGACGGAAACGGGCGTTTGACTGATTTTACCTACCTTAAACTCCCGGCACATCAGGCTTTTGTTTCGTATCAGGTGCCTTATAAGAGCAGTGTTTTCACGAAGTTGTTCGGAAAAAGCGTCGTTAGGTCCGCGGATAATGCGTTCAGTCTGCGGACTTTCCACCCCCCGGTGCTGCCAGCCCTTTACGTCAAGGGAATAGGCGGTTTTTGCACCGTCTACAAGCATTATACAACTTCCGAAGTTAAGGTCGAAGGTCAAATCGCCTATTACATTTGTTTCTTTATATTCACTCTGTGAAAGCAGTATTTCACCGATACTGCGAAAAGAAGAAACCTCTATTTCACGGCTTTTCAGCATAAGAGGCTTCAAAATGAAATTGTTCAGAAACTCTTTATTTACAAGCCCGTCAATAAAAAATATAACTGCCTTGCGGTCGCTTTCGTCAATGCGGATTGTAAATTCCCTTTTTTTAACATCACCGCTTTTGCCGAAAGCAAATTCCTCACTCAGCGTTTTGTAATCTTTGCGAAAGCTTCCCGAAAGCGAAGGTCCCCCTTCATTTTTTTGTACGGAGTAATTTTCGGCAGGTGTTGCGTTTTTTATTGTGAAATTTTCTACAGAATTATGTTTATATATAAACAAATTTTTGAAATTCATAGAATCACCTGTTTATATACTGTACCTGCAGGTAAAAAAATATACATAATTCAAATAAATTACATAAAAAGCATTGCATTATTCATTTGAAAGTGATAAACTTTATTGTCAGGACAACAATTTAGAAAAAGAGGGAGTTTTCATGAGGAAATCTAAAAATGCGGCAATGAAATATCTATCAAAAAGCATTAGCTTGATTTTGGCATTTTGTATGATTTTTAGTACATTTGTAATTTGCCCGATTCAGGCAGAAGCAGCGGATACCGTGACAGTAAATATAGTCAGCTTCAATCGAGGCGAACAGGAGGATTTGCGTTCCAGTGAGCTTTTGGAGGCAAAAGTTGAAGGGTATAGCGGTAATTCGCATGACCTTACCTACAAGTGGACAAACGGACTGGGTACATATCTGTACGTATACAATTCACATAATATGTACGGAATTAATAACACCGACGGAGAAATTGAAATTTATAACAATAACGTAAGCACCTCTGAAAATATGTCAGGAAGATCTTATAAAGATTCTTTTACAGGGAAAGGCTATGCGTGGGCAGCGGTTTACGGTGCAAATCTGTCTAACTCTGCGTTGGTAGGCACTGTAACGGTTGAGGTATATGACTCCAACGGCAACCTCCTTGCAACTGATTCGCATACGGGTGAAAGAGTGAGAACAGGGACAATATGGGGGTTTATTCCCGTATATGAATATTCCGGATTTGTGGAATCTAATATAGACGAAGACTTGAAAAACATTGCTTTTGGTATGTTTGAAGGTGATGTGAAACATATAAATGACCTTCTCGGTGAAACAGGTATGGTTCATGTTACTTGTGCCGAGTGTTCTGTTCCCAGTGCTGAAATTACAGGAGGAGAAGACTATATAAATGTTGTTTCAGATAGTGAAGCTCATTCTATTTACGGAATTAAAAAGGGTATAGGCACAGTTGCCATAAAGGTTGAGAAAAGTAACTGTAAATTCCATCAATCAACTTCGACAACTACTGATGTGCAGGTTTACGTTTACAGAAAGCCCACAACAACTTCGACTGCAACAAAAATCGAACTCAGAAACCTTGATCCCGATTGCGAATATCGTATAAATCATGAGAAGGGTGTCCGCACTACAGTCGATGGTGAAGAGATAGTAATTTTTGAAAACCTCACTCCAAATACAGAATACCAGATAGGAGTTATCGGTCATGAAGAAGGAATAGACCACGACCCCGTATATGCTTTCGTTTACGAAACAACCAAGCCTGCACATGTGGGTACTGTTGAAGTAATCCTGAACGGTAAATATGATATGGATACTTCTACTGCTTCGGGTGAACGTGTAAATATTTCTACAGTTATGGAAGACTGTGAAACTCTCTATCTCAGATATGAAGATTCCGAACTTTACTTCCCTCTTGAAAATAAAGAAACAGGTATCTACTCTGCAGTGCTTTCTGACGGTAACTATACAATTTATTCCGCACAGTCACCCTCTGCACAGATAGGTGAACAGGAGCTTACCATTGCCGGCGGCAGCAGAACAAGAGAATTATTCTTTAACAGCGTTCAATATAATCTTGACGGAGGCACAGGCGGCCCCGATAAATTGACAGAGTACTACCTGAGCTTCAGCAACGTCAATGTTTCGGATAAAATTCCCTCTAAGGAAGGTTACCTCTTCTCCCATTGGTCGGATTCAAATGGAAATAGCTACTACCCGGGAGATCTTCTTTCGGAAGATATTTCAGAGCCGTACACATTAACAGCAAACTATGTTGAGGCAACCGACGTTTATGTTAACATCACAATAAAGCATATATCCGATTCAGGTGACCACAATACTGATAACGGTCGTCATGATATAACCTTTACTCTTGATGGTCGTGACAGCGGAGAGAGTGACTATACCGAGCTTATAAGTAAGACAATAGACTGGAATGGTGTTGATTCGTTTAATTCCGATGAGTTCACTGCACAGCATGTAGAAAATGATGAGGAAGACTATACAGTCTATACATCTAAAACACCGGTGCTGACTAATGTCGAAAAGGCAAAGGAATATACCTTTACAACCTCAAAATCAGGTTACAAACGTGAAAATGTAACCACAGAAATTGATTCGAACGGTAACTATCAAATGAATGTTGAATTAGTTTATGAACCAAACAGATTTGATATAGCCTTCAGCGTTGAACTTGACGAACAGGCAAAGAAAGTTCCTGATGAATTCAAACCCGTTGCGGCAAACGTAAAAATACTTCAGTGGTATGACTCTCCATATGTAGATGGCGAAACTGTTGATTGGTATACAACAAGCCGTCAGCAATATACTTATGAAAGAATTGCCATAGGAAGTGGCGGTAAGGGAGCAGGTACATTCCCCGTGCCGATAGCAACAACCGACGGATATAGTCCATACTACTATAGAATGGAAATTGTTTCATACGAGCTTGCAGACGGAA
>JAFTOF010000023.1 GCA_017451505.1 Clostridia bacterium
CAACCATACAAGATCAATAATTTTATCAATGTACCTCTCTTCGTTCTGAATGATTTCACCTGTCAACAGCTTCTTGAGCATATTTCTTCTTTCGCGACAGCCCTTCTCATAATTTTGACGGTTTCCGTTTTGAGTAAATTGGCGATATGTGCTTGCATATAATTGTGGAATTTCCTGTTGAAGAGCTTCATTGGCAAGTTCAATCAGCTTTTTTCCATATTCACTGTTTTTATCAGGAAATTCTACCTTTTCAAAATCGGAAAACAATCTAAACTCTGATTTTGAAAGAACATTATACTTTGCCCCGTTAAAAATCTTCATTATCAATTCCCCTTTTCTGCAATACATAATTAAATTTTAATGATTTCCTTTCAGCACAATTATATCACAAAAATTTTGTATATTTATTGCAAAATTCAACCTTTTTATTGCAAATATCACCCACTGCACAAAAGTAATTTAACCTTTTGCGTTATATTTTCCGGGAGTGATTCCAACATGCTTTTTGAAAACGCGTATAAAGTTTGCATAATCCTCAAATCCGCACAAAATAGCGGTATCAGTTACACTTTTACCGGAAGAAAGAAGTTTCTTTGCTTCAGCAATACGGCATGAGGTAATATACCTTGCAACGGTTGTTCCGCAGTACCTGTTAAACAATCTGCAAAGCTGATTTACGGAAACATAGGAATTTCGAGCAATAATTTCAAGGGATAAGTGCTGACTAAAATTTTTGTTTATATATGCAATAGCAGCTTTAATTGAATCATTGCTTTCATAGCTTTCTGAAGAAGCATTCGATGAAAATGCGGAATTTATAAGAATAAGTACTTCGATTGCAATGACCTTTTTTAAAATGTCATCACCGAATTCATTTTCTTTACAAAGACGATTCATACATTCCATGAATTTAGCACGTTGCGAATCTGTAAGTCTCACTTTGTTAGAGTTGTATTTTCCTCTTTTGTAGAAGCATTGTGAAAGATCGGTCTTATCCGAGGAATTTGAATATAAAAATTCCGGATGCACCTGCATTATATACCTGCGGAATTTTTTTGAAGAATCTGAAGTGATTTTATGTGCTTCAAATTGATTTATTACAAACAGGTCGCCATCCTCAGCATCATAAACCTTGTCATTTATGAGGAAATTTTTTCCTCCTTCAATGCAATAAAGAACCTCACAGGAATTATGAATATGTATATTCTGGTCAGGACTTTGTATATCCGAGTAGTTGAATCCGAAGGTTTTTGTTTTGTCCGCATACAAAACTGCTTCGGTGCAGGTTTTGAATTTACATTTCATAGAATCACCTCTATCTTTATACTAACACTATTTGGTGAGATTTGCAACAAAAACATCAAATTCTGCAATATTTATTCAATAATTTTATGGTATATTTATATTATTGGAACGTTTTTATAAATCATTTTAAGGAAGGTATTGATAAAATGGAAGTTAGACAGGCATCAAACGCAAAAGACGCAAAGCATTATACCACACAGAGGCTCAGAGAGGAGTTTCACATTGCAAACCTTTTCACAAAGGACAACACAAGAATGGTTTACAGCCATATTGACAGAATTATTACAGCAGGCCTTATGCCCGTTTTTCAGGAGCTTAAGCTTGAAGCAGGCAAGGAGATTGCCGCTGAATATTTCCTTCAGAGAAGAGAAATGGGTTGTATAAACGTTGGCGGCAAGGGTATTATCACAATCGATGGAACTGAATATGAAATGAATCCCCGTGACGGTATCTATATCGGTATGGGGAACAAGGAAATCAAATTCAAGAGCATAGACCCTGAAAATCCTGCAAAGTTTTATGTATCTTCCTGTCCCGCACACACATCTTATCCCACTGTTAAGATTGATATTACAAAGGCTAAAAAGGTTCCCTGCGGAAGTGTTGAGGATTGCAATAAGCGTGTTATCAACCAGTACATCCACCCCGAGGTAATGAAGAGCTGTCAGCTTTCAATGGGTCTTACACAGCTTGAGCCGGGCAGCAACTGGAACACAATGCCTTCACATACTCACGACAGACGTATGGAGGTTTATATGTATCTTGATATGGGCGAAAACGATGCTGTATTCCATATGATGGGCGAACCGCAGGAAACAAGACACATCATTATGCACAATGAAGAAGCAGTTATCTCCCCCAGCTGGTCTATCCACAGCGGTGTAGGTACAAAGAATTATTCTTTCATCTGGGCTATGTGCGGTGAAAATCAGGAATTTACCGATATGGACCATATCGAAACAAAGGATTTACTGTAAGGAGAAAAATAATATGTTCAGACTTGACGGAAAAGTGGCTCTCGTGACAGGTGCAAGCTACGGAATCGGTTTTGCAATCGCCAAAGGCCTTGCAAACGCAGGTGCAAAAGTAGTATTTAACGATATTAAACAGGAGCTTGTTGATAAGGGTATTGAAGCATACAAAGCTGAAGGCATTGATGCTAAGGGATATGTTTGTGACGTAACTGATGAAGCTGCCGTAAATGCTATGGTTGCACAGATTGAAAAAGAAGTTGGCGTTATTGACATTCTTGTAAACAACGCAGGTATTATCAAGAGAATTCCTATGCACGAAATGAGTGTGGCAGAATTCAGACAGGTTATTGATGTTGACCTTAACGCTCCCTTTATCGTTTCAAAAGCAGTTATCCCTGCAATGATTAAAAAGGGTGGCGGTAAGATTATAAACATCTGCTCAATGATGAGTGAGCTTGGCAGGGAAACCGTTTCTGCATATGCAGCAGCTAAAGGCGGTCTTAAGATGTTGACACGCAACATCTGCTCCGAGTACGGTGAATTCAACATTCAGTGTAACGGTATCGGGCCGGGCTATATAGCTACTCCGCAGACTGCTCCCCTTCGTGAAACACAGCCCGACGGAAGCCGTCACCCCTTTGACAGCTTCATCTGTGCAAAGACCCCTGCAGGCAGATGGCTTGACCCCGAAGAACTCGTTGGTCCCGCAGTATTCCTTGCTTCCGAGGCATCAAATGCCGTAAACGGACACATTCTCTATGTTGACGGCGGTATTCTGGCTTATATTGGTAAGCAACCTAAATAATTCTTTTATTCAATAATTTTTTCTGTGCATTGACACAAATATTATGTGTATACAAAATTGTTTCTTTATATATTGTCATAGCAAAGGATTTATGATATAGTAATACATATATTGAATTTTATGCTGACAAAAGATGGCGGACTGGAGACTTTTATGAAAGAACATATTTACAGTATCCCACTCAGTGAAGCTTTGGAGCAAAACTGTGGCTGCATACTTTGTATACTGGAAAAAAAATTAGAACAGCAGGCAGTGGATTATTTTTTAGGAGCTTCGATGATGGAGCCTGACAGCAGAGAGGTTACCAACAAAAAGGGCTTTTGCCGCAGGCATATGACGGAGCTTTTTAATAAGAAAAACCGTCTTAGCTTAGCTCTTACCTTGGAAACTCATATACAGGAACTGGAGAAAAAGGTTTGTGTACATAAAAAGGCAGGCGTTTTTTCCAAGGATTCCACGGCATTGCTCACTGCTTCTTCCCTTGATGAAATTTCCCGAAGCTGTGCCCTTTGCGATAAGTTAAATAAAGAAATGGACTGTGCCGCAGGAAATCTTTCCTATATGTGGAGCGTGGAAAAAGGATTTCGGGAAAGATTTGAAAGCTTTGAGGGGCTATGTCTTGAGCATACTGCTCTTGCTATTAAAATGTGCGATAAGGAGCTTAGCGGCAAAAAGAAAGATGAGTATATTTCGATGCTTATAAAAAAGCAGAAAGAAAAGCTCTCCAAGCTGTATGAGAATTTGCACGGGTTTACCCTTTCCTTTGATTACAGGAATGCAAACAAAGAGCTTTCACAGGATGAAAAAGAATCGGTGGAAAATGCGGTTAAGCACTTAACAAAATATATGTAGAAAAAAGCAAGCTATGAATAGCTTGCTTTTTTATTGATTAGATATATCAAAACTGTCTGGTCAAAATATCAGCGGACTGTTCTTTCTATTAATTTGCATAGCGGGACAACTCTCTCAAAATTATTCCAGCAGAAAGCTCTGACCGTAAAGCCGTCTCCTCCCGCGGGTAAGTTTTCAAAAGTGTGAGCTACAGTTTCTTGTGAGGTCGTATTATAAACGTCAAGTAGTCCGTTCTCATTATATAGGGCAATTATAACCAATGCGTTTTTCTGCTTTAAATTTTCACCAATCAACACAGATACTTCGAGTTTTTTGTCATCCGCCGAATACTTTGTGTTTACAAAAGCCATTTCAGCTTCAGTAAAATAGCCCTTTGCTTCGGCTGTGTCAATTACGGCATATTGGCAATCTGTATTATCGGCGTCGTAAGAAGTTCCGTTTCCGCCTGTCAGCTTTGAACAGCCTGTAAACATCATACTGCTTGTAGTTACCGCATCAGTATTAAATGCTTTGGAAACATAAATTGCCGTTAATCGGGGACAATTCCTGAACATTTCGTTCATATTAGTTACCTTTGATGTATCAAAATCGCTTAAATCAAGGCTTGTTATATTGCTGCACCCTTTAAACATATAACTCATATTTATCGCCATAGAGGTATCCAAAGCATCAAGCCCCGTAATAGATTCAAGATTGGCAAAATATTCTGAGTTCGAGCTGAACATATAGCTTGAATCTCTGTGTGCCTTAACTCTGTCCGTGCCGTTAGAATCAATCGTCAGCTCTGTTCCGTTTATATAGCACATTACACTTGCGTCATTTAAGGATGATGCGTCCCAGGATTCTGTTTCGTTTCCTGTCACCGTATATGAATTTGAAATGTTGATCCTTGTTACAGAGGACCTCGGCACAGTTCCCTTATACCATGTATTGCCCGATGCAATCATTCCGGGAACACCGGGGAAAGCTGCATAGTATGTACCTGCAGTTTTATCCGGAACATCTACAGGTGCAAATGCTGTTCCCTTTTCATTATACCAGTTACCATCTGCTCCTGATATATATGTGCTTGTTGGTGTGTAGAATACACCCCTGTTTTCTGCTATGGTGTTTGTGCCGTCACCGTTGAAGCTGAAATTTTTACCTATTTTTATTTCCCTTAGTCTGAGGGTACCGTTAAACATATGATATAAGGTTTTACTTGTTTTTCCGTTGCTGCTTATCTGTATATCGTTTGCGGCATTCCTTGTATCAAAGGATTCAAGGTTAAGCTTAGTAAGCCTCTGGCAGTTGGAAAACATTTCACTAAATCCGACAGAATTTGAGGTACTGAAGTTTTCCAGACCGATAATTTCGGTAAGCTGATTGCAACCCTCAAACATCTGGTCAAACGTTATTACATTACTCGTGTCAAAGCCTGAAACATCCAGAACTTTATTCTGGCAGGTGTGAAACATTGCATTCATAACTACGACAACGGAATTTTTCCAGTTTTCAACACCTGTTAAGGTTAATTTACTGTGAGCTATGAAATGGTCAAAACTAAGAACTTTTGAAACATCCCAATTTGAAACATCAAGGCTTTCAAGCGGAATAGTATCATTATTATGAAACATAAAGCTCATATTCACAACGTTTGACGTATCCCAGTTGCTTACATCAAGCATCGATAACGATGAACAGGTCTGGAACATTCCGCACATCAGGACAACATTGCCTGTTTCCCAACTGCCGACATCTATTGATGCAAGCTTTGTACAAAGCTGGAACATACGATCCATATTCTGGACATTTGACGTGTCCCAATTGCCAACATCCAAACTCTCAAACGCCATTGGCTTTTTTGCAATATAGGAAGCAAACATATAAGACATATCAGTAACACGGGAAGTGTCAAAGCCGCTTACATCCACAGTTTTTAATAAGCAGGCATTTAAAAACATTTTTCCCATAGAAGTTACTTTACTTGTGTCTAAAATATCCATATTTGATATTGAAGCAAGGTTTGAGAAAAAATCTTCACTCTCGGAAGAATCGGAAAACACATATTCTGAATTATAATTCATCAATATCCGTCCCGAACCGTTACCTACAATAACTATCTTCGTGCCGATGAGATAACACATAATATCGTCATCATACTCACCATCACCGTTTTTATCTGTTGCCGCAGGCCAGGATTCACTTGCTGAGGCGGCTGTTTGTGCATCTATAACATCTACAATATCAATAGCAGTAATACTGCTTTTTGGCAAACTGCTCTTGTACCAACTGTCACGCTCCGCCAGCATCGGATATAAGAGGGCTTCCTCCTGACTGTTATCTTCTTCCCCTATGTTTGCCAAGGTGAAGGTTTGAGCATTTGCAGCACCCACAGCTTTAACAGCATAGGTACAGCTTTTGGAGAAATCGCCTTTATACCAACTGTCACTTTCTGCCGAAACCGGATGCAAAAGAGCGTCCTCCTGCCCGATATTCATCGTTTGAGCACTTATAGAAAAACTAAAAAGCAGCATCGCAGCTACACATAATAAAAATACTTTCTTTTTAATACTCATATCTGTTTCCTTTCACACTTAAAAGATGTTACGGCTTCTCATTTTCCAAAAGCACCTCTTCGTCTTTGCCGCGTTCCATAAGTCCTTTTCGTGCAATTTCAATCATTTGGCCGCAAAGCTCGTCAAGAATATATGGAGGTGCAATTTCTTCCTCCCTGCATTCATTTACAAGCTTTCGCATTTCGGAATTGGTCTTAGTAATATTGCAGTTTGCAAAGAAGCTGTTAAGGGCTTTCTCCGCCTCGTCCATATTATTAAGGATTCCCAAATTAAACGCAGGGGGCATGAAAAATCTGCCTTCCTTCTGCGTGCAGTCACTTCTTACCTCAAGAGTTCCCCGACTTGTCAGCTCTACATTTCTGAAAGAAAGATAACACTCTATATCTTCCTCCCTTGCATCCTCCCTCAGGAAATATTCCTTTATGGGAACTGGAACGAAAACCTCATACTTTTCGTCACGGATTCTGTTAAACATACCCTTTTCAAGATAGAAATCAATTACGTCATCCACGCTTTCAAAAGTACGGTCTATACTTCCCGTTATGCAGGGGCAGTTTCCAAATCCACTGTTCTCCCAAAGGTAGTCACGGAAGATTCTCCATCCCTTTCCCTCAAAATCGGGGGAATTTCCGAATAAAAGTCCGCGGACAAAATCAAGTCTGCAAAAGAGTGTATACGCCTTCGGTATGTCGCTTTGGGGTATGTCTAAATGTGTCTGAACCGAGGACATAAAGGCAGGAAAATCATTATACCCGTGAGTCCCTGCAAATTTATGAAGATACTCATGCACCATATTATAGGTGGAAAATGGAGTATGGTTTACGCTGATATTTTTGTAGTTAGGATTTGTACCTCTGCCGATAAGTGCGTGATTTTTCCTTGCTAAATATTCCTGTACCATTTCATAATAGGAATCAAAGCGACGTTTAATCTCCAAAAGGCTATCACCGTACATCATGGAAAATTCAAAATTGTTGTAGGAGTTGTCAAAGCTGAGGCAATCGCCCTTCTCATTCTCCATGAAAAGCTTTTCTCCGTTTACTCCGAAAAGCACACAGGAAAAACCTTTTTCTTCGATATAATCCATAATGGAGGCGACAAAAGGAATATCTATGTCGCCTCCATTAGTGTTTATCAGCGGAAATTCCAGTTCTACGCCCACATTGGAGGTTTCTTTCCCTTCAAAGGGTTTTATAAATCTATCGTATACAATTTCACGCGGATTTCTCATATGTTTTTACCATTCAAGAAGATTTGCCATGTAAGCATCAAGCTCATCTATCTTGATTCGCTTCTGCTCCATAGTGTCACGATCACGAACTGTTACGGACTCGTCCTCAAGTGTATCAAAGTCGATTGTGATACATACGGGAGTACCGATTTCGTCCTGACGGCGGTAACGCTTACCGATAGAGCCTGCATCGTCATATTCGCAGTTGTACTTCTTGATAAGCTTCTGATATACTTCGTCAGCCTTTTCGCCAAGCTTCTTGGAAAGGGGAAGAATTGCCGCCTTAACAGGTGCAAGTGCAGGATGAAGACGAAGCACTGTACGAACGTCACCCTCGCCTACTTCTTCCTCGTCGTATGCTTCGCAAAGGAATGCAAGAGCCACACGGTCCGCACCCAAGGAAGGCTCAACTACATAAGGAACATATCTTTCGTTTGTAATCTGGTCGATGTATTCCATGCTCTCGCCGCTGTGGTTCTGATGCTGGGTAAGGTCGAAATCTGTTCTGTCGGCAATACCCCAAAGCTCGCCCCAACCAAAGGGGAACATGAACTCGATATCTGTTGTAGCATTGGAATAGTGGCTAAGCTCCTCGGGGCTATGGTCACGAAGACGAATGTTTTCTTCTTTCATGCCAAGTGTAAGGAGGAAATCTCTGCAATAATCCTTCCAGTATTTGAACCATTCAAGGTCTGTTCCAGGCTTGCAGAAGAATTCAAGCTCCATCTGCTCAAACTCTCTTGTACGGAAAATGAAGTTACCGGGAGTAATTTCATTTCTGAAAGACTTACCCACCTGTGCAATACCGAAAGGAACTTTCTTACGGCTTGTACGTGCAACATTCTTAAAGTTTACGAAAATACCCTGAGCTGTTTCGGGACGAAGGTAGATTTCAGCCTTCGCATCCTCGGTAACACCCTGAAATGTCTTGAACATAAGATTAAACTTACGGATGTCTGTAAAGTTGTGCTTGCCGCAGTCAGGGCAGTTAATATTGTTATCATCAATATATTTAAGCATCTGCTCGTTGCTCCAGCCGTCAACTACAATGTCCTCGCCTTTTTCGTGGCAGAAGTCTTCAATAAGCTTGTCCGCACGGTGTCTTGCCTTACACTCCTTACAATCCATAAGAGGATCGGAGAAGCCGCCAACGTGACCGCTTGCTACCCAAACCTGAGGGTTCATAAGAATCGCACAGTCAAGACCTACGTTGTAGGGGCTTTCAGTAACGAACTTCTTCCACCAAGCTTTTTTTACGTTGTTTTTATATTCTACACCCAAAGGACCGTAGTCCCATGTGTTGGAAAGACCGCCGTAGATTTCACTGCCTGCATAAACGTATCCGCGTCCTTTGCAAAGTGCGACAATCTTGTCCATTGTTTTATCCTGATTTCTCATTTAAGGTTTCCTCCCAATAAAATAATACAATTTTTATCCATTGTACTATATTTTACCCTATTTATCGGTATTTGTCAATGAAAATAAAGGCATCTTCCGCAAGGAATGATGCCTTTTTAATAAATGTTTTTTTATTTAACAGATTTCTTAGCCTTTCTCATTGCCATGATTCTGTTCATTTCGTTATAAACAATCATGAAGCCTTCGTCAACGCCCATACCGGGTTTTGCAAGAATCTGTACGGGCTGAGTTGCCATAGCACAATGTACGCAAACCTGTGCACTGCGGTCTGTTTCGTTACAGGTACCGCCCTGATATGCACCGATACCCTTTTCCTTACAGTAAAGAACTGCTTCGATAGTGTTATTGATACCACCGAGGTCGGGAGTCTTAATCTGCACCATATGACCTGCCTTGTTGTCGGCAAAAAGCTTGATATCTTCAAGGGTGTTGCACCATTCGTCTGCAACAAGCTCTACATCGCATCCGCGTCTGTCAAGCTCTGCTGTAAGACCTGCAAGTGCCTCAAGCTGTGTTTCACGGTCGCAGTCGCAGTCCATAGGTCCTTCAATGCGAAGGTGGAAAGGCTTTGCAATCTTGCCAAGCTCTTCAATGTAGTCAGCCATTTCCTTATAGTTATTGTTACCGAAAGCGGCACCGATTGTTCCATACACGTCCATATGCATGACGGGGTTATAGCTTTCGTCTGTACGATTATTTAAAATTCTGTCACGAAGCCATGCAACGTATTCTGCAAGCTTCTCGCCTTTTCTTCCGAGCTTTGTATCAATATTATTGATAAGAGCATGAGGAAGAACCTGTGCACCCTTGATAATCATTTTATCAGAGTTGTCGTAGCGGTCATCACCCGACTGTGTGAAAATCGGAATGGGATTTTCGGAAACTGTGCATCCGTATTCATCTGCTACAACCTCGCACATCATTCTGCCTGTTGCCTTTGCAACTGCGTCAAGTATTGCCTGAGAAACGCCATAGCGGATAGCGGTATGAAGGCGTTTTCCCTCAACTTGGATTGCCTCCATCATGGCACAAAGTCCCCTGAAATCGTCTGCTTCTTTCCCTACAAGCTCGGGCTTTATGTACTTATCAATTACGGGGATGAAATCCTTTGCGAGGAAAAGAGGGTCACGTCCGCCTGCACCTGAGTACTGAACAGCGGCACAGTCACCATAAGCTATCTGTCCGTCCTCTAAAACGAGCATAACGGAAATTGATTCGCCTGCCTGACGAACTGCAGTAAAGCCGTCTGTTACGGGAGCACCCACATAAAATACTCCGTCATGACCTGCACCCTGCTTAATGGCACGCTGGTCATCAAAGTAGAAACCGGTACGTCCGGCACTGCATACAACATCTATAATTTTCATTTTAAAAACACTCCTTTAATTTTGCATTAATATTTAGGTCTTCCTACAAGTCTACCCTTACCAATAGAATAAACGTCGTCAATAACCATCTGGAAAGAAGCTTCTCTCTTTTCTGCCTTTGCTCTTTCATCAATCTTTGCCTTATGGAAGTCGAGAAGGTCCTTATCAAAGGGAAGGTTACCTGCATTAAGAATACGAACTGCACCGTCATTGTCACGACAGGGAAGCATCTTGCCTGCATTGATACGACAGGGAGCAAAGGGAACATCAAGCACACCTGCTTCAACGCCACGGCATGTACCAACGGCAATATCACCCTTACCAAGCTCAAAGCACTTGTCAACAATAGCACGTGTTTCACGGCGGATGATTTCCTTTTCATCTTCAAGGCTGTTTGCACGAAGCTCCTGATCGGCAAGCATATTTACAACCTGCTTTGTACAGCGAAGTCCTTCTGCGTTAGCCTCCATTGTAGGAATACCCACTGCTTCGTGAGGAGTTTTAACAATAACCTTTGTTGCTTTTGCAAGTGCTGCGATGGTGCTTCCGTAAGAGATTACGCCGAAAGCCTTTGCCTCATCTGCAGGGAATCCTCCCATCCACTGATGGAGAACTGTCGTTACCTGTACATCGTTATATCCGTATTTCTGAAGATATTCATCAGTAAGCTCCTCAAGAGTGCGGATTGCCGCAACGTCCTGAACAAGATTTCCGCACTGACCATATCCTACAGTAATATTTTTAACGCCCTGCTCTGCAGCAAGGAGTGCCTCGATTATTGCTACTGCATGAGAAATACAAGGGGGAACCAATGTTCCTGTAAGAGGTCCGTAAGGCTCACGGTTAATGGAAACACCCATTTCCTCATAAAGTCCTGTAAGACGGTCAACATACTGCCAGTCACGGATTGTACGTTCCATTGGAATGTTTTTGCAGTAAGGGAGGTTGTAGGAAATACCGCCGCCCTCATAGCTTGTGAAACCGCCTGCAAGAGTGATTTCCGTAAGAAGTCTGGCATCGGGCGTACCGTGGCGAACCTGCATGGGAACGTTTACACTTTCAATAACACGGCGGCAGTTCATTACACCGTGATTTACTGCGGGGAAGCCGTTAAGCATGGCTCTTTCAAGGCGGAGTGACTCGGCAATACCATTTTCCGCTTCCTCATAGCGGTTCTGACGTGTGTAACTGTCAATGGTTGAGGGAAGAAGGTCCGCTTCACCCTTTTCTTCAAGATACTGCATCAGTTTGATATGTTCTTCGATAACAGGTACGCCTGCACGGGGCTGCACAAGTGTACGTCTGTCTCTTTTTGCATCTAAAAGCTTCTTTGAAAATTTTCTGCATTCGGGCATTGCCTTGTGGTACTTAACTGCTTCTTCAAGGTCTACATCCTTACCCGTGGGCCACTGAGTCAGAACTTCCTGTCTGAGTGCGTTAAATTCATCGTCACTGATTCTTTTGTTCTGAAGATTCATAATACTTAAGCTCCTTTTTCATTATTCGTAATGCGACCTCGGGGTAATATGATGAAAGCAACCCCATAGCCGCCAATATATATGTTCTGTCTACCCAAACATCTGCTTTTTTTGGTCTCAGAGAGGCAGGTTTTTGCCCTGAGTAAAGGGCGAAAGATGCAATCTCTGCCGTTCTCTTTGTGTGGATAAGGCTTCCGCCAGTCACCACAATATTTTTTACCCCTGTCAGATTTTTTCCTTCCTGAACAAAGGTCTGTCCCATCATTGTATATGTTTCTGTAATAGTTCCTGCATGTCTGCCCACCGCTTCGTCTATGGCACACGATGCCAGTGCAAAATCTAAGTTTTCAAGCTCGTCTGCTCCGCAGGGCACTTTATCTGTGTGGGATTTAAGGTCTGCCGCAAGTTCGGAGACTCTTTCCTTTGTAAGGCCTGAAAGAGTGCAGATGCGGTCAATTCCTGCGGCGTCTATGATACCGCTGAGGCTGTACCTCATCCCGATATCACCCTCTACGGTTCTTTTTGCATAGGGTTCGGGGATTCCTTTATAGACGGTATTCATATGCTCGGGCATTCCGTCAGCTATTGAATATACGTCGGTGGTAGCTCCCCCTACATCTACTGCCACAAGAGGCCCTATTCCCCTTTCCTCGCCGTATCCGTTTGCCAGAAGCTCCATTGCCTGAAGTACTGCTGAGGGAGTCGGCATCATAATGTCGGAAAGAAGCTCTGCAGCTCGGCTAAGTCCTTTTGCCTGAACGATGCGGTTTAAAAAGATTTCCCTAATCTGCTTTTGAACAGGTTCTATCTGGAGAACTCCGAATTTCGGCATTACATTGGGGCAAACATAAACCTCGCATCCGTCAAGGATTTTTTCGCACTCTGATGCAGCACTGCGGTTTCCCGCAATTACAATCGGGAATTTCGGATTAAGCTTTCTAAGCATTTTGGCATTATTTATAATGCATTCCTTATTTCCGCCGTCCGTTCCGCCTACCAAAAGAAAAATATCGGGAGCAGCATTTTCAATTTCTTCAAGGTCACTATCCGTAAGCTCGAAAGCATATATCCCTGCAATCTTTGCACCTGCACCTAAGGACGCAAGCTTTGCCGCTTCTCCTGTAAGCTCAGGTACAAGACCGCTTGTCACCATCCTCAGGCCGCCTGCCGCTGAAGAACACGCATAGCACTTATCGTAGACTATGTCCCCTGTTTTTTCTTTTAAAAGGTTTAACCCTTTCAAAAGTCCGTCATTAATATCCGTCTGTACGGTGGTATACGATGCCGCAGTTGCAAGAATTTTTTCATTTTCAACATCTACCGCAGTAAGCTTGGTATATGTGCTGCCGAAATCAATCAGCAATACACTTTTCACTTATTCTCACCGTCCATATGTAAAAGCTCGTGAAGAGCCTCGATGGTTGTTTCGGGGGTTGTTCCGGGAGGGAATGCTCTGTCAAAGCCCATTGCTTTAAAACGCTTTTCAACATCCTCAAACTTCTGCTTACCTATAACAATGTTTCCGCCTACCAAAAGGGGGATTCCCTTAAGACCTGCCTCGTCACACTTTTCACGCATACCGCGGCAGTCAAGCTCGCCCTGTCCGTACAGAGAAGAAATTACAATAGCGTCAGCATCTGATTCGATTGCTGCGGCAATGTACTCCTCCTGTGAAACCATAACACCAAGATTTACAACCTCAAAGCCTGCCTCCGTAAAAGCATGGTACAAAATCTTGTTTCCTACGGCATGAACATCGGCACCGATTACACCGATGACCAATACCTTCTTTTCTTTGTTTCCCATAGTTGCACCTCATTATATCATCTTATAATTGTTCTATACCTATATAATATAATGTGATATACCTTTTGTCAAGAAACATTTTCATAATTTTGCAAGTTTTTTTGCGAGTATATAAAAAGGGTTATAACAAAATGAAATTCATTCTGTCACAACCCTTTTATTACAAGGTTTTATTTTCAGTAAGCCTTTTTATCTTTGCTTCAAGATATATAAGCGAGCCTTCGTCCATTTCGTAATAACATTCTATAACTTCACCCTTGAACTTTTTCAAAGCATCTGCCGCTTCCGCTCCGAAATACTTATTGTAATGCTTGGGAACAAGAATTGCATCCTTCCCTTTTAAGTAGTTCACATGGTTTTCCCCGTCTGAAATTACAACAGGACGAGAAACCTCCACATCCTCCGCGTATGTCATGCAGGCTTCATAGAGAAGGTCTCCAAATCTTGGGCTGTAGCTCATTATTCCCACCTTTGTGCCGCTGCGAAGCTTTATTATATGGGACAAGCATCTGGGCGAGGGACGAAGAGCCATACGGGCAAGCTTCTTTTTTACCGGAAGTACATTCTCAAGATAATCAGCGTGGGAAGAAGTAGTAACTATAAGGTCAAAATCCTCACCTAACTGATAGGGGTATTCCTTAATGTTTTCCAACATATATGAATAAAGGTCAACACCAGGGGTATGGCGAAGCTGCTCGGAAATCTGGGAAAGCGTTTCGGGGTTACATTCAACCACTGCAATCTTCACATGAGCTTCCTCTTCGGAACGCTCGCGAAGTTTAAGATTCAGAAATATATTTATCTCTGTATTACTGAACCCCATTTCTTCCAAGGAATTAAGCATTTTATCAATAGCCGCCATCGCCTGTTCCTTACGGCTTCCACTGTTTTCCGCTCTGTAGCTGACAAAGGTTCCTCTGCCCTGTACCTTTTCCAGAAGCCCCGCTCTTTCAAGCTCGTCATAGGCACGCTTTACAGTTCCCCGTGCAACGGCAAGATTCTGAGTCATCTCCTGCACGGTGGGAAGCTGCTGCCCTGATTTTAGATTTCCTTTTTTAATAGCAGTGCGTATTGTATCAACCAACTGCTGATAAATAGGCACATCAAGCTCGTGATTAATAGTAAGATTATATTCCATCTGAAATTACCTCTTTAAAAATTGTTCTATACCATTTTAGATATTTTTCATGATTTTGTCAAGAGGTATTGTCCCAATTTTTGCATAAAAAACGCAAGGAACATTAATATTCCCTGCGTTTTTTATAAGTTTACAAACTTGCAAAATACGCCTGTCTGCCGGTTTCGTAAAGGTTATTTCCTTCGCTGTCAATTACAACAATCACGGGGAAATCCTCTACCTCAAGGCGTCTTATAGCTTCTGCACCTAGGTCATCGTATGCAATAACCTCCGCTTTCTTGATACATTTGGAAAGGAGTGCTCCGCAACCGCCGATTGCACCAAAGTACACTGCCCCGTGTTTTTTCATAGCGGCAATAACTTCCTCGCCGCGTTTACCTTTACCAATCATACCTGTCTGTCCCTCAGCGATGAGTGTGGGACTGTATGCATCCATTCTGTAGGATGTGGTGGGCCCTGCACTGCCTATTGCCTGCGAGGGTTTTGCGGGGGTGGGACCTACAAAATATATAATCGCATCCTTCATGTCGAGAGGAAGTTCTTTTCCCTCTTTTACAAGCTCGCAAAGTCTTTTATGTGCCGCATCACGGGCTGTATAAATAACTCCCGAAATAAGGCAACTGTCACCCGCCTTAAGTTTTCTTGCGTCTTCTCGTGTAAGAGGCGTTTTTATATTAATGGACATTTATATCACCTCCGTTTTATGTCTTGTTACGTGACAGTTGATGTTTACTGCCACGGGAAGCCCCGCAATATGTGTGGGGAATTGTTCAATATTTACGGCGAGAGCTGTTGTTCTTCCGCCAAAGCCCTGAGGACCGATTCCCAGAGTATTGATTTTTTCAAGAAGCTCTTCTTCAAGCTCTCTGTAAAATTCTACGCTGTTTCTTTTGTCAAGGGGTCTTAGCAGTGCCTTTTTGGCAAGATATGCCGCCTTGTCAAAGGTGCCGCCGATTCCTACACCTACGACAATGGGAGGGCAGGGATTAGGCCCTGCCGCTTCAACGGCTTTTACAACAAATTCCTTTACGCCCTCTACTCCGTCAGACGGACGAAGCATAGCGATTTTGCTCATATTTTCACTTCCAAAACCCTTTGGTGCAACGGTAATTTCAATTTTATCTCCCGGCACAAGTTCCGTATAAAGCATGGCAGGGGTGTTATCCCCTGTATTTACTCTGTCAAGCGGGTCTCTGACAACGCTTTTACGAAGATAACCCTCTTCATAGCCCTGCCTTACGCCCTCGTTAACCGCTTCGGTAAGGTCTCCGTCAATATGCACATCCTGACCGATTTTTAAGAATACACACGCCACACCGGTATCCTGACAGACGGGCTGTTTTTTATCATCGGCAATTTCATAATTTTCAATAATACGTTCAAGAATTTCTTTCGCTTGCTGCCAAGGTTCCTCACTGTGAAACTTAGATATACAATTTTTCACATCATCGTCAAGATGACAGTTTGCATCTATACAAAGCTTTTTTACCGTTTGTGTAATAAGCGAAGCTTTTATCTCTCTCATAACTTTTCTCCTTATTTTACGTTGTAAATCCTGTCAAGTACTCCGCCGCCACGGCATATAACCTCTGCCACGACTTTATCACCTTTCGGGATTTTACGGGGTGTACCCGTTATTTTCTCCGTTTTTGCCTTTAACTCTTCAATATCAATTATGGGGAGCTTAGCATCCTTTAGCCTTTGGCGAAGCTCGGCATTTTTGGGATTTACTGCAATGCCGCCCTGAGTTACAAGAACATCAATATCCTTTCCCGGAGTTGACACGCATGTAACACGGTCTGTTACAATGGGAAGCCTTGCACGCATCATAGGTGCAATAATCATAGAAAGCTTCGCACCTGCCGCTGTATCGCTGTGTCCTCCGCTTCCGCCCATAATATAGCCGTTGGAATCAGTATGCACGTTTACATTGAAGTCTGTGTCTATTTCCGTTGCACCCAAAATCACCACGTCAAGGCTATTTACAACCGCACTGCGTGATGCGGGAGATGCATACTGCATCGAAGAAATTTCCATATGTCGGGGATCATTTTTAATGGATTCAACCGCATCAAGGTCAAAGCACTGAACATCCAAAAGATTTTTAAAACACCCTGCCTTAAGCATATCTACCATATATCCCGTGATGCCGCCCAGTCCGAAAGAACCACAAATGCCCTTCTGGAGCATAATATCCTTAAGAAACTTTGCCGCAGCAAGGGACGCTCCCCCTGCACCCGTCTGGAATGAAAATCCGTCCTTAAGAAGTCCCGAAGCTTCTATAACCTTCGCAGCATTAGCAGCCATTACAAGGCCTACAGGGTCACGGGTGATTTTTGTAGTGCCCGACACAATGCCCTTAGGGTCACCGATTGCATCTACCACTGCCACATAGTCAATATAATCTTCCGATATTGAGTAGTCCTGCAAAGGATATTCCACGAGATTGTCGGTAATTACGACGGTCTTTTTTGCAAACATTGCATCAGCAAAGGCATAGCCCATGCTTCCGCAGGCGGATTTTCCGTATTTGCCGCTGCAATTTCCCATGGGGTCTGCGGCAGGTGCCGCAATAAATGCTACGTCAATAGGCGTTTTCCCTGTGGAAATATCGGCAGGTCTTCCCCCGTGAGTTCTGAACTGAACGGGGTTTTTCATAATACCCTCGGAAAACTCTCTTCCCAATCCTGCGGCAATATAGTCGGTCTGGACTGTGGTTACCACACCATTTTTTATATGACCTGCCAGCGGCATATGAGCATCAAAGAGGGAGCTTGCATTTACCGTAAGGTCTTTTATTCCCATTGCGGCGATTTCATCCATAACCATATTCAAAACGTAGTCTCCGTTACGAAGGTGGTGGTGAAAAGAAATTGTCATTCCGTCTTTAAGGTTTGACAGCAAAATTGCTTCCTTTATTGATTTTACAATCTTATTCATTAATTATCCCCCCTGCCTATTCCCAAAGCCTGTGCCATAGAAATTGTACGCTCTGCTCTTGCTACAATGGGTGCATCTATCATTTTGCCATAGAGTGCTATTGCACCCTTGCCCTGCTCCTTTGCACGGCGAATTGCTTCCATAACCTCATATGCGTAATCAATTTCGGAAACCGTGGGGCTGAATACGCTGTTAATCACCTCAACGTGTCTGGGTGAAATAGATGCCTTTCCCGTAAATCCGAGGTTTTTTGCAAGGCGGGCATCCTCCCATATTCCCTCATCATCATTTACGTCGGTAAAGGGTGTGTCGTACACATCAATACCTGCAGCACGTGCGGCAACAACAAGGCGGCATCTTGCATATTCGATTTCTCTGCCCTCCTTGGTACGTTTACACTGTAGGTCTGCCGTCAGGTCCTCCGCTCCCAAAAAGAGAGCTTTTACACGCGGACTCGCAGATGCAATAGCGTAAGCATTTTCCACACCTGCCGCCGTTTCAATAAGCGGCATGAGCCCTGTAACGCCTGTTTCGAGGCCTAATCTCTCCTCAACCTCGCTCATATAATTATCTGCAATAAGAGCGTCCTCTTTGGATGCGGTCTTGGGAAGAAGAATAAGGGCTGGCTTGTGCGGAAGAAGGGCATCAATATCCATCTTCCAATACGGTGTGTCTACGGAATTGATACGCACTATTACCTCGCATCCGCCCAAGTCCATATAACGCATTGTGTTACGGACAAGTATGCGTGCCGCATCTTTCTCAGCAGGTGAAACAGCATCTTCAAGGTCAAATATAACGGCATCTGCACCAAGGCAGGATGCGTTAATTAACATATTGGGGTTATTCCCCGGCAAAAACAACATACTGCGACGCATCATTCATTCCCCTTTCCTCTAAGGATTGCAGTTTCTACTCTGGCACGGATAACGCACTCAAGTGCACCGCGGTCAACCACGCGGATATTGGCACTTTTGACTTCGTTTTCCTCCAGTACATCTTTTATCGCTTCTTCAATTTCTTTTCCGAACTGCTCTTTTACAACGGACTCAAGCTGAATTTCAATATTTCCGTCACCCGGCATTATCTCAACATAGGCATCGCTGGATTCCATAGTTCCTGCAAATGCGTTTTTCAAAATTTCCATGGAAAATCCCCTTTCTGCATTGTTATAGTAACAATTTAAGGATATTGTATAACACAATTTATAAAAAAGCAATTCTTTTTAAAAATTTTTTCATATTTTTCTTTGCATATAACATTTCATATTGTATAATAAAGGTATAAGTTATTAAAGGAATTTTGATTATGAATATTGAGCTTACCCAAAAACTACAGGGGGCAAAACTTAATAAATGGAAGATTTTTTTAAACAATGCACACCTTTCTCCCGACCTGAGAACAGACAGTACGGCTCTGGTATGGGAAAACGATGAAATTATTGCTTGCGGCTCCCGCTCTGGCAATCTTTTAAAGTGTATTGCCGTAGATGAAAACCACCGTGGCGAGGATTTGACGGCTTCGGTGCTTACGACGCTCAGGCAGGATGCTTTTCAAAATGGTTACTCCCATTTGTTTCTGTACACGAAGCCCGAAAATAAGTTTCTGTTTTCCTCACTGTTTTTTTACCCCATAGCACAGACAGACAGCGTTCTTCTAATGGAAAACAAAAAGGGCGGTATAGACGATTTCCTGGCAGAACTTCCTGTTGAAGAAGGTGGCGGCAAAGTGGGATGTATTGTTATGAACTGCAATCCTTTCACCTTGGGGCATCGGCATCTTGCCGAAACAGCGTCCAAAGAATGTGACAGGGTATATATTTTTGTGCTTTCCGAGGAGCAAAGCCGTTTTAGTGCAAAGGACAGAATGGAAATGGTAAAACGAGGAACAGCCGACCTTAACAATGTGACGGTTTTCCCCACGGGACCTTATATGATTTCTTCGGCAACCTTCCCCACTTATTTTCTTAAAGAATCCGCAGATCCTTCGGATGTGCAATGTAAACTTGATATTGAGGTATTTACAAAATATTTTGTGCCTAAGTTTTCAATAACTCACAGATATGTGGGCAGTGAACCGCTTTGCCCTGTTACAAACAGTTACAACAAGCTTCTCTTTGAAAATCTGCCAAAGCACAATGTATCGCTGATAGAAATATGCCGAAAAGAACAAGAAGGCTCCCCCATCAGTGCAAGTCTTGTAAGAAAGCTTATAGATGAGGGACATATAGAAGATGCAAAAAAGTTTCTTCCGAAAACCACCTTTGAATATATGAAAGAAAATAATTTGATAGGAGTAAAATTATGAAAGACAGACAACAAAGCCATATTTTGAGCAGTTACTTTGCTCCCAGAGGACATAACCGTATGTATGCCCTGGGAATGCAGTTAGCACAGCTCTATCTTTCGCCTTTTGATAAGCTTATCGGCGTTATAGGCGAAGCAGGAAGCGGTAAGAGTGCACTTCTTCGCGGAATGTTCCCCGGGCTTGAGCTTACAAATGATGATGACGGAGTTTATGTTCGTCCGCTTCCGCTTCTGGATCAGGACGGAGGATTTTTCACACCACACACCTATCATGTGGATATACGTTTTGAAAACGGATTCACCCAGATGAGCGTGCTTGCAGATGCCATCACAGAAGCTCTGCATAACGGAAAGAGGGTTATTGTGGAGCATTTTGATTTGGTCTATCCTTTGCTTGGATTTAACGCTAATCTTCTTATCGGTGTTGGCGAGCAGATTTTAATATCCCGCCCCACGCTTTTTGGTCCTGAGCCAAATGAAATCCGCAGTAAGGTTTACGAATCACTTTCTTACAGACTTATGGCACACAGTGCAGAGGACCTTTGCGAAATGTGCATGCCCCCTGCCGATATGGAGCGTTGCGGTCATGACGATGTAAGGCATGGTTTTGTAATTTCTTTCCCTGAAACCAAGCCTGAATTTGACATTGAGGAAATTGAAAATAAAGTAAATGAATTGATTGCTTCAAATATCCCCATTACATATGAAGACGCCACCCACATTAACGTTAATGGCAGATCACATTTTTGTACAGGACCTCGTATTCACGTTTCGCATACGGGGCTTATAGAAAACTTTCATTTGCTTCATCACTTTATTTATGACCGTTTCAGCAGAAGATATCTGCTCGTTGGATGTGTCGGAAAAGATGCCGAGGCAAATCTTCAAAGGCTTGATGCTCAGCAGAAAATGCAGTCTGACCTTATAATGTGATTATTGGAGATGGTTATGAGAGAAGTAACTTTAGAAGAAATGCTTCGCACTCGTGAAGAGCGTGTTATAAGACAGGCGGAATTTCTTTCATTACACAAATGTCCGCTGATTTGCTTCACTATGAATATTGCAGGGCCTGTAAAATGTTCCCCCCTTATTGAGCGTGCTTTTTATGAGGGTGTACGTTTACTTAAAACATCACTTCCACAGAAAAAAATTAAGGCTCGCAAAATAGAGGCTTGCCATACAGGATGCGAAATGCTGATAGCTATTAATGAGGATTCTGCCGTTTTAAAAGAACTTTGCACAAAAATTGAGGAAGCCACCCCCTTGGGAAGGCTCTTTGATATGGATGTTATTGACCAAAACGGTGAAAAGCTTACACGAAAAAAAGAACGCTGTTGTATCGTGTGCGGAGCAGAGGGCAGAGGATGCAGTGCAAGAAGGCTTCACAGTATAAGTAAGCTTCGGGAGGTAACGCAGAAAATAATTTGCGATTATTTCAAAGAAGCAGACAGGGAAAAGCTTGCCGACTTAGCAACGCAAAGCCTTATCAAGGAAGCACGCACCACGCCAAAACCCGGTCTTGTGGATATGGACAATAACGGCAGCCATAAGGATATGGATTTGGATATGTTTATTAAAAGTGCACACGCTCTTACTCCATACTTTAAAAAATGTATAGAAATCGGGCAGAATTACGCAGAATATCCTGATGAAGTTTTCCAAAAGCTACGACAAGAGGGACTTTTAGCCGAGCAAGCCATGTATGAAGCCACAGGCGGAATAAATACCCACAAGGGTGCAATTTATTCGATGGGAATAATTTGCGGAGCTTTGGGATGTCTATGGTCGGCAGAAAAGGAAGTCTTGCGTGCGGATGAGATTTTCTCAATGTGCAGTCGCATTAGTAAAGAAGCCGTCAAAGACGATTTCCAAAGCATAGACTACTCTACCGCAGGCGGCAGACTTTATCTTGAAAAAGGAATAAGAGGAATCCGAGGAGAAGCTGCCGAGGGATTTCCATCGTTGAAAAACATCGGTTTGCCAGCGTTAAAAAAAGCATTGTCCGAGGGGTTTTCGGAAAATACTGCCGGTGTATTTGCCCTCCTTCACCTTATTGGAAACGTTGAAGATACAAATATACTAAGCCGCGGCGGTGAGGAAGGCAGTGTTTTTGCCAAGAGTGCGGCAAGGGAGCTTCTTTCTAACCCCCCCTTTCACGATTTGAATGAAGTAAGGGATTTAGATAAACGCTTTATTGAAAAAAACCTTTCCCCAGGAGGGTGTGCGGATTTACTTGCAGTTACATATTTTATTCACGAAATAACAAATGAGCTTTGAGAAAAATTTCTCAAAGCTCATTTAATATTATTTCTTTTTTGCGATTTCGGCAATTTCAGGATATTTTGATATCACATAAGAATATCCGTTCTCCTTGTGAGGGATAAGACATTCGGAGCAATCCTTTATTCCCTCCTCTATGTACTTAAAATTTCCTCCGCACCTGTCGCCCAGAGCATAGAGGGGACAATAACAAAAAAGACAGTTGAAAAATTCATCGTCTGTTTTATGACAGGGGAAGTATATGCAGTCCTTGTTTTCAAAATACGAAAAATTATTTTCCATAGAATCTATCCTCTCTTACTCTTTTACTACAGAAATATTATATAATTAAACAAACAATAAATCAAGTCCGTTTTGCATAAAAAGAAGCGTGCCGCTTCACCCTTGTCGCGTCCAGACTAAATTTTAAACGAACAAGTTTTGCTCGCGATTAAATTACGCAAATTCCTATACGGTAAAAAAGAAGCAGGGCTTTAGCCTGCTTCCTTCAGCATATTCTCGATAAATATTCCGTAACCTCTCGTCGGGTCATTTACTAAAACATGGGTAACGGCTCCGATGAGTTTACCATTCTGAACGATAGGACTACCGCTCATTCCCTGTACTATTCCGCCTGTTTTTTGAAGTAACACAGGGTCGGTTATTTCTATTGCCAGTCCTTTTGTGGCACTTTGATAGGGCATTGTTCTGAGGATTCTGATTTCATATTCTTTTACGCTGTCATCTACCGTGGAGAGTATACTTGCCTTTCCTGTGTGTACCTGACTGATAACTCCGATAGGACATAGTGTTCCGGTTATATCGGCATGGGGGAAAACGTCTCCGAAAATACCTGCTTCACAGTTTTTTTGAATCGTTCCGGAAATTTCCTGTTCCGAAGAAAAGCTTCCGCATATCTGCCCCGGAGTACCTTTTTTACCCTTTGTCAGTGAAAGAACACGGCTTTTTTCTATAGTTCCGCTTCCCACGTCAAAAAGAATTCCCGTGTCGCTGTCACTTATGGAATGTCCCAATGCTCCGTACGTCATTGCTTCTTCATTAATATATGTCATGGTTCCAACACCTGCCGTGCTGTCACGCACCCATACCCCGATTTTAAGTATTCCGTCATTAGCATCACGTACAGGGTTAATTTTAATCTTTTTTTCGTGTCCTGCGTGAAGCAGTTTGATTTGCGAGCTTTCTTTAAGAAGCTTGGGGACTTCTTCACTGCTTTTAGGCACAGCTCCGTTAATCTCCGTTATAATGTCCCCCACCTGAATTCCTGCCTGCAGAGCCGGACATACAGAGGCGTTTTCGCCCTTAATGGGAGACAGATTTGTTACAATAAGCCCCTTATTGAAAATTCTGAGACCGATAAGTTCTCCTGATGCATATATACTTTTCGGGGCGGTAACATTAAGCTTCACCCTGCGAAATGGGATTTTGCCGCCTATCTTTAAAATTGCATTGTACAGTCCTTCTTTAAGCGGAGTTACTGTTTCAGCATTTGAAGAAACGCAAACCCCCTCAGGAATATTTCCGAGGCTCACCCCTGCTCCGAGATTTTTTTGGTGAAGTTCGTTCAGGTGCATTGTTATTTCAGCGGGAAATGCACATAATATATCAGTATACAAAATTGTTACGGAAAACAAAATTGCAAAAATTGAACGAAGCGGTTTTTTAAAAGATTTCATAACGCACTACCTCCCTGAGTTATGATACCTAAAACCGCTTCATATTATGTAGGAAATTTATTCTTTAAAATTATATTGATTTAAGCTTTTAAAGGTATATCCTTCCTTTCGGGCATAGTCAATTACTCTGCCGAGAGCTTCGGCATTTCCTTTGGAAACAGCGTGCAAAAGAAGCACACAGCCCGGATGAATGTCCGCTATAATTTTTGAAAATGCTGTGTCAGCATTCACATTGTTATTCCAGTCAACATATGCTTGTGACCAAAACACGTTTGTATATCCGCTTTTATGGGTTAGTTCCAATGTTCTTTCGCTATACTCCCCTTTGGGAGGACGCAAGTATTTACAGTTCTTTTTGCAAATTCCGTAGACAAGTCTATCAAGACCTGAAAGTTCTGCAAGAAGTTTCTCATCGTCTGTTACCGATGGCAGAGAGGGATGATTTACCGTGTGATTTCCTATAATATGCCCCTCTTTTTCCATTCTTTTTATCAAGTCAGGATTTCCTTTTACATATGGGGCGGTAACAAAAAACGCAGCTTTCACACCTTTATCACGAAGCACATCAAGTATTATGGAGGTGTACCCATTCTCATAGCCCTCATCAAAGGTGAGGTATATATTTTTATCTTTAGTATTTTCTTTATAGATACAGCCGTAACGATTCATCTGTTCTTTCTGATATTGCGTAAACTCAGGACCGTCGGGCGTTCTGCGAAATCCCCAGCCCTGAAGCTTGTTTGAGATTATTCTGCCCGAAGCACCGTTTACAAAAGATGCTTCTTGGGGTGGTGTGGACTTCTTTGTGCAACCAAACATAAAAAGAATTGGGACTAACACGAAAATTATGTATTTACGCATTTTTACCTCCAAAGACATAAAAAATAGCACTGTGTTAAACAGTGCTATTTTATTCAAGATATTAATATCTTATGCTTTTTTCTTTGCTGTATAGGCTGCGTTTTTCTTAGCAGAAAGATTCTTCCACCATGCCCAGAAGGGACCTGCTATAAAGAGCGAAGAATAAGTTCCTGCTACAATACCCACGATAATGGGAAGTGCAAACTCACGGATTGAAGCAACACCCATTACATAAAGCACACCAATTGTGAAAAGCGTTGTAAGAGAGGAGTTGATTGCTCTGAAGTATGAACTCTTGATTGCGTCATCAGCAATTGCATCAAAGGATGCCTTACGCATAGTTCTGTTATTCTCACGGACACGGTCAAACACAACGATAGTAGCGTTGATTGAATAACCTAAGATTGTGAGAATTGCCGCAATAAAGCTTGTGTTAACGGTAAGACCGAAGAGTGCATAGAAGCCAAGCATAATGAGTACGTCGTGTGTAAGGGCCAAGACAGCACTTGCACCTGACTGAAGGTCGAAACGTATTGTGATGTAGATAAGCATAAGAATTATTGCGATAAATATAGCCTTAAGGGAATCTGCAATAAGTCTGCCGCTTACAGCCGCAGAAACCTTTTCATTTGAAATGATGTTTTCATCACTCAATGAGAATTTCTTTTTAATTTCATTTACAACTGCATCGCTTTCTTCATTTGAAATTTCCGTTGTTTTGATGGAAATTCCTGAAGAACCTGTTTTTTGAACAATAACGTTGTCTGCCTTTGTCTGCGATTTAACGATATCTTCTACGGTTTCTTCCACTTCGGAGAAATTCTTGATTTCCTTTTTCATATCAATTTCAATACTGTTACCGCCTGTGAAATCGATGCCAAAGTTAAGACCTCTTACGAAAAGCAGAATAATGCTTAATGCAACAAGAACTGCAGAAATTGTGAAAAATATTTTTCTTTTAGCTGTGGGTGAAAACATTATTCGTCACTTCCTTTCTTCTTAGCTAAGCCATAGAGCCAGGGGTTTTTAACTCCGATTGCCACAAGTCTCTTAAGCAAGAACTTTGTAAGAGTAACCGCTGTGAACATGCTGAGTACTATACCGATGAAAAGTGTTGTTGCAAAGCTCTTAACTGTACCTGTACCAAAGAAGTAGAGCACAACTGCGGCAATAATGGTTGTGATATTAGAGTCAATAACTGCGGTAAGTGCACGCTTGAAGCCTGCGTTTACTGCTGCTCCCACACTCTTTCCGTTACGAAGCTCGTCCTTAATTCTTTCAAAAATAACCACGTTGGCGTCAACTGCCATACCGATTGAAAGAATTACACCGGCGATACCGGGAAGAGTAAGAGTTACAAAACGCCATTCGGGCTGATAGAAGCCTGCCATGATAAGCGTAGAAAGTGCAATATATGCAACAAGTGATACACAGCTAACCAATCCGGGAAGTCTGTATACAGCCAGCATAAATATCATTACCAAAAGAATACCGATAAGTGCCGCTGTAAGCGATGTAGAAAGAGCCTTGGAGCCAAGTGTGGGTCCAACGTGTCTAAGCTCTGCATCCTTAAGTGCAAACGGAAGTGAACCGGAATTGATAAGGTCTGCATAGCTCTTTGCTTTTTCAGCAGTGTAGTTACCGGTAATGATACAGCTGGTATCATCGATTACTGTTTCTACGGTAGGACTCATAAGCTCTGCTTCGTCGAGATAGATTGAAATGAAGTTTTTGCCTGCACCTGCATTTACTGCTTTCTGTGTAGCCTCTTTAAACTTCTTTCTGCCTTCATCGGTAAGATTAAGCTGAATGTAGTTCTGACTTGCACTATACTCATCAGTCTGGCCATACTTTGCACCGGCACTCTTCACATATTTCTTAGAGCCGTCCATTACGATTTGACCGTCAGCATCTCTGAATTCAAGCTTCGCAGTAGCACCAATCAGCTTAACTGCTTCTTCAGGATCATTGATGTTGGGGATTTCAACGCGGATACCTGCTTCACCCTGTCTGTAAATTACAGATTCGGGATCTATTGTATCTACTCTCTGGCGGATGATAGTTTCCGCAGCTTCCAAATCTGCTGATGAAACCTTTGCAAGATCTTCTACATCGGGTTCAAAAACTATGATAGAACCGCCTACAAGGTCAAGTCCCTTCTTAATACCCCTTTCTTCGTCAAAGGTACTGGGGACTCTCAAGCTGCCGATTTTTACGTCAAATGCAGCAACACATGCACATGCGACGATAAGCACGACAACAAGTAAGAATGAAATGACATTTTTTACTTTCATTTTTGTTCCTCCTTTGTCATTATAACATACCTATTATAGCCAAAATTAATCCAATAGTCAATAGAAAAAGGGAATATTTACACCTTAAAAAATAATTATTTTAGATTTATTCCCGTAATTCCTCCTGCCGCACCTGCCACAGATGCAATAATTAAATATGATGCCGTACCGTGAGGCAAAGCCCCTCCGCCCAACAAAAGGCACCCGATACCTATAAGGATACAGGTATAAACACAGGCAGAAATCATTCCCACAAGATACCCTCTGCTTGTGGTTTTACGTGAACAAAGAAGAGCGGCAACAAAGGCGGAGAAAATTCCGCTATAATCGCAAATTATTGAAAGCACAGTTTCAGATGGCGGATAAAACATAAATACAACAGAAAGTACAGAAAGCACAACCAAAGTAAATAAAAAAGCTATTATGTACGATACTATATATTTTTTCATTGGAACGGATTTGAAAAATGATGAAAACATAAAAACACCTCCGAAATAATAGGGAAATCCCCTACTACCATATTCGAAGGTGTTTTTGATTATTCTATACGTTCTTATTTTTTAATCTTCAAACTCTGCGTCCTTGCCTGTTGCGGCTTCCTCGGGTGAATCTGACTGTGCAGACTTAAGAACCTTACCTACAGCGGCTTTCTGGAACTTAATCTGTACGGGATTCTGCTTGAATCCTGTTTCAACAATGATGTCATTATCCTTAATTCTCACGATTTTTCCTACAATTCCGCCTACCGTTACGATTTCATCGCCATTTTTAAGGGAACTAAGCATATCGGAAATCTGCTTTTGCTGCTTTTTCTGAGGTCTGATAAGAAGAAAATAAAAAATCAGAATAAAGGGTAAAAGCTGGATTACAAGTGCCAATATTGCATTCATAAAAAACATCCTCTCTAAAATAAAATATTATATATATAAGCTATACAGCATTATAACAAATTAACCTTCCTCAATTATATATTGAGCTATATTACGTGCATTTTTTTTGTTGGTTGTAAGCTCGTCACCTTTTTTAGGAGCGGCAACGGCAATATATATATCCTTGGAATCGTTTAACCCCATATAGTTGGCATAGTCATTATCTTCAATTGATATTGCATATATCCGACCTTTGGAATCCTTAAGCATTGGTACCTTTTCTTCTTGAGTATTTAAATAAGTCTCAACATCCTCAAAACGGGTTTTATCCTCAAAATTTTCAAAGGTTTCTTTTGTTGAAATGTAGAGATCATACTGATCGCTGTCAACAACATCCACAAAATCTTCATCAATATCTCTCTGGCGGTCATATATGAAAGCGTACATGGCAGCCTTTTTCTCCCCGTCTTCATTAGAATCGTGAAGAAGCTCCTTCCACATGGGAAGATTATCATTAAAGGTCTGGTCGTTAACATAATGTGTTCCAAAATATCCCACAACCAAGTCCGGAGTTTTGTCTTCAGTTACCTTTACAACAACATAAGCTGTGCAGACGGCAATTATCAGAAAAAAGATAAGGTGCCATTTATAATATCTGATAAAGTCACGCATTTGTATTCCTCCGTAAAATCATCATTCAGCCATTTAATTTTATCCAAGCCCGCCTGAAACGGCGGAATTTTGGCAACTTTTGTCTTGTCGTTCTTGAACGGCTTTACATTATGTCATTATACACCACACTGCACTTCATTACAAGAAAAATTTAGAAAATTTTCAATATGTTAACATAGGACTAATATAATTAAGTTAGAGCCGAAAGAGAACGGGGGTGTTTCGTTGGCAAGCAAAAAGAATCAATACGGGATTGTCAGTGCAATTTGCATGGTGGTTGGTTCTGTTATTGGTAGCGGAATATTTTTTAAGGCTGAACAAATCGACCATGCATTGGGAGGGAATTCAGTTTCAGGTGCAATCTCCTGGGGAGTCGGGGGCATAATCATGCTGGTATGCCTTAGTGTGTTTGCGTGCCTTTTCCGCGACTTTAGCGAAGAATGCACCTTTATGGACTGCATGGCAAAAACCGTCGGCAGACCATATGCCTATTATGTAGGTGTATTTATGGCAACTGTCTATTATCCGGCAATGTGCAGTGTGCTCTCTTACCTTTGCAGCAGATATACCTTGATTTTCTTGGGTACATATGACAGTGCAAACATTAAATGTATGTTTGTTTCAATATTATTCCTCTTTATAAGCTTTGTTATAAGCTGTTCCTCTGCAAGTGTTTCCGGGAAAATTCAAATAGCAACCACATTCATAAAATTAATTCCGCTTTTTATTATGATATTTTTCGGAATTTTTCACGGTGAAGAAAGCTTACCTCCTGTTAAGGAAAATAACGATGCAGTTCCCTTAAAAACTTCCTTATACGGGGCGGTGGCGGCATCCGCCTTTGCATACGACGGGTGGATTTCGGTAGTAAGCATTGGCGAAAAAATTAAAAACCGCCGCAGAAATCTGCCGCTGGCTCTTATTTTGGGCGGTGTTATTGTAGTGACGGTATATATTCTGTACCACACAGGGCTTTCCTCTACACTGAAAGGTCTCCCTGCCGGCAGTAATTCAAAGGAATCGGTAAGACTGGCATTCGATAAGGTAATAAAGGGAGGCGGAAGTGTTCTTACAGGTTTTGTGGCAATATCCTGCTTCGGAGCACTAAACGCCCTCATGTTAGGCTGCACAAATGCTGTACATACTCTGGCACAAAGCGGAAGATGCCCTTTTAAAGCTCTGTTTCTGAAAACAAATAAATCGCAAACCACACCAATTTTTTCATATATAACAGGCTTTTTGCTCAGCATACTGTGGCTTATAATTTATTTTTGCACACAACTTTCAGACAGGGCATTTTTCTCGCTTCTTGCATTTGACAGTTCCGAACTCCCTGTAGTGACAGCATATGTAACATATATTCCGATATTTTTTATGTATATGAAAGAATGCAGAAAAAAGAATCTTTACGGAAAGTGTTTACTTTCCGCCACAGGGTTGTGTGCATGTATGTTTATGGCATATTCGGCAATAATAGCTCACAAAGATGAGATTTTCAGCTATATTTGCTTTCTTTCTTCGCTGATGATTTTCTTTTCCTTGTGCGGGAAAGAAAAATAATGTAATAAAAAGCAGAATGTACCATTAATTATTGACAACAAAACTTATTAATCGTATAATTGGTTATATAAATAGGAAGGAGCAACAAAAAATGAAAAACACAAAAAAAGTACTGTCACTTTTGATGGCTATCGTTATGGCATTTGCGTTTACCGGGTGCAGCAAAGACGAAAAAAAAGAAAATAAAGTCGATGTAATAGTAGAAGAAGCAAGGGTAACAGCTGATGATTTCGCAAAAGCATTTACCGCATACGATACCGAGAAAATGGAAGAATACCTTTACGGTGAAGATGCAACTGAATTTTTGAGTGAATTGGAAGAGGATTTCTCAGAGCTTGGAGCAAGCCTCGTTTCTGAAACCAACGGAGCCATATCAAAAGAAAAGGCAGACGCCTATGCAGATAAAATTGTTAAAAAAATATTTTCCTGCGTAAAAATGGAAGTGGGAGAAGGAAAACCCATCGGAGATAAGGTGGAATTTTCTATAAAGATACAGACGCCTGATTTTGAATCAATAGATATGAGTGAGCTTCAGAATCCCGACGATGAAGTAATGATGAAAATCCTCGGAATAGATATGAACGACCCCTCAGGTTTAAAGCAGATTGAATCATTGTCCTCCCAGCAGCTTATGGACAGAGCGTTAGACGGCATGATAAACTGGGTAATAGAAAAAATTGAGGATGTTGATACAGTAGAGGAAGACGGAGAAGTTGTCGTAGAAAAAATTAACGGAAATTGGAAGATTACTGAAATAGACTAAATCAAAAAGATAATGCAGTTAAATTTAAGAGGGCAATTTCCCCTAATGTAAAAAGGGGAATTGCCCTCTTAAATTCATATTTTTCTTCGCTAAGAAGCACCCGCCAAAGAAAAATTTGAAAAATAATGATTTTTTTTATTTTTTCTCTTGACAAATTGAATTAAAACAAGTATAATAGGTCAAGTCAGCGGATGACAAAAGTGCACAGCACATCGAAATCTGACGTGACGATTTATCCGGCCCGGTAGTTCAGTTGGTTAGAACGCCAGCCTGTCACGCTGGAGGTCGAGGGTTCGAGCCCCTTCCGGGTCGCCAATTTTGCTGCCCTAGCTCAGTTGGCAGAGCACTTCCTTGGTAAGGAAGAGGTCGGCAG
>JAFTOF010000024.1 GCA_017451505.1 Clostridia bacterium
AATTCTTCCTCCATAGCCTTTACAAGCTCAGCTACTTCGAGGAGCTTGAGTTCTTTAATTTCAGCAATAATTGTTTCGATCTTACTCATTTTTACTTACCTCCTATAATAAGTTAAATAATTTTTATTCTTCTGTGGGAGCTGCTTCTGTAGCTGCTTCCTCTGCTGCAGGAGCCTCTGTAGCTTCTGCTACTGCTTCTGCGGGAGCTTCCTCTGCTGCAGGAGCCTCTGTAGCTTCTGCTACTGCTTCTGCGGGAGCTTCCTCTGCAGGAGCTTCTTCTTTTTCTACCTTGATGTCAGCGGGCTCTACGCCGTTATCAACCAATGCCTGCAATGTACGTGCAAGATTGCTGATAGGTGCGTTGAGGCTGCCGAGCAACTTGGCAAGAAGAGTTTCACGGTTGGGTGTAGCTGCAAGCTTCTTAACTTCGTCAAGAGCGAGCACTTTACCATCCAAGAAACCTGCCTTGATTTCGAGCTGTTCGTGTGTCTTTGCAAAATCTGCAATAACCTTAGCGGGAGTAACCTCATCTGTCATGCTGATAGCGAGAGATGTAGGTCCGTTAAGGATAGGATCGAGCTCGTCAAAGCCAACTTCCTTCGCTGCAAAG
Source organism: Clostridia bacterium (assembly GCA_017451505.1). Classification (GTDB taxonomy): domain Bacteria; phylum Bacillota; class Clostridia; order UMGS1883; family UMGS1883; genus UMGS1883. The sequence continues at coordinate 611 of JAFTOF010000024.1, forward strand.
CGTGTAAGAGTATTCTTAATAACCTTGTACTCTACGCCTGCTTCACGAAGCTTGTTACGAAGCTGAGTATCCTCCTCAACAGTAAGTCCACAGTAATCAACGAAAACGCCGGAAACTGCTGTCTTGAACTGCTCTGTCATAGCGGCTACTATCTGCTTCTTTTCTTCGAGAACTTTCTGACTAGGCATGTTTTCACCTCACAAATAATAATGAAAAAGGGATTCTTCGCCCATAGACGCAAAGAATCCCGAAATTTTTTAGGAATACTTCCTCGGCAGGACTTACCTTTATGCCTGCTGTCTATGGAACCAACGGTGCTATTATACACCGCTTGTTAACTTTTGTCAAGCACTAATTTTAAAAGTAATTCAAAATTAGTTAAGCTTTGAAGCATTAATCTTGATGCCGGGGCCCATTGTGCTTGCTACTGCAACGCTCTTAATGTACTGACCCTTAGCTGTTGCGGGCTTCGCCTTGAGAATAGCTGACATAAGAACATCGAAGTTCTCCTGAAGCTTTTCAGGTCCGAAAGAAGCCTTACCGATGGGGCAGTGAATGATATTTGTCTTATCAAGACGATACTCAATCTTACCTGCTTTAACATCGTTTACAGCCTTAGCAACGTCCATGCTTACTGTACCTGCCTTGGGGTTGGGCATAAGGCCCTTAGGTCCAAGGATTCTTGCGATACGTCCGATTACGCCCATCATATCGGGTGTAGCGATTACAACGTCGAAATCGAGCCAGTTTTCTTTCTGAATCTTTTCAACGTATTCTTCAGCGCCTACATATTCAGCGCCTGCTGCCTGAGCCTCGTTTGCTTTTTCGCCCTTAGCGAAAACAAGAACTCTAACCTTCTTACCTGTACCGTTGGGAAGAACTACAGCACCTCTAACCTGCTGATCTGCGTGACGGGAGTCAACGCCGAGCTTTGCATGGAATTCGATTGTTTCATCGAACTTAGCACTGGCGGTCTTAACAACAAGGGCAAGAGCTTCGGCAGGATCATACTGCTTGCCGGCTTCAATAAGCTGTGCACCGGCTACATATTTCTTACCATGTTTCATTACTGTTAACCTCCTTGTGGTTCATCGGGAATTACCCCTCCCACATTACTCTTAGATTATTCTTCTACTGTTACGCCCATGCTTCTTGCTGTACCTGCGATCATGCTCATAGCAGCTTCTAAGCTTGCAGCATTGAGATCGGGCTTTTTAAGTTCCGCAATCTGCTGAAGATCTGCCTTTGAAAGCTGAGCAACCTTCGTCTTGTTAGGTACACCACTACCGCTCTCGATCTTGCATGCCTTCTTAATGAGGACTGCAGCCGGGGGAGTCTTAGTGATGAAGCTGAAGGATCTGTCCGCATAAACGGTAATTACAACGGGGATGATTAATCCTGCGTCTTTAGCTGTTCTCTCGTTGAATTCTTTTGTGAACTGCACGATATTAACACCGTGCTGACCGAGAGCCGGACCTACCGGAGGAGCCGGTGTAGCCTTACCTGCGGGGATTTGCAACTTGATATAACCTGCGATTTTCTGAGCCATGGTTTGCACCTCCTTGAAAAAAATGTGGTGATAACGAACGCTCTTTGAGCGTCCTCCCATCTATAACAAGCCTTACGGCTTATTAACGATAATTATTCCAGCGGTTCAATCTGGTAGAAATCAAATTCTACCTGCATTTCTCTGCCGCCGAACATTGTAACCATAACGCTAACCTTACGTTTTTCGTTATTGATTTCCAATACTTCGCCCATAAAGCCTTCCATACTGCCGTCTGTGATACGAACTGTATCGCCGACGTCTATGCCAAGGTCAACCACTGCGGTTTCAACACCCAGTCTCTCAACCTCTGCTTCTGAAAGGGGAACAGGCTTACTTCCTGGTCCTACAAATCCCGTACAACCACGGGTATTGCGTACCACGTACCAACTTTCGTCGGTCATTTTCATTTTTATAAATACATATCCGGGATAAATCTTCCTGGTGACGGTTTTCTTTTCTCCCTTATCGTTTTCCTCTATTGCTTCCTCAACGGGAATGCACACATCACCGATAAGTTCACCCAGGCCGCGGTTTTCAACAGTTTTTTCGATACTGTCTTTTACCTTGTTTTCGTATCCTGAATAAGTATGAGCAACATACCACTTAAATTCAGCACTCATAATACACCGGGCAATGTGCCCTTCCTCCTTCTTAAATTATTTAGCGAGAACAAACTTAGCCAAATAAGCGAAGAGTGTATCAAGACCGAAAATAATAAGTCCGATAATAACCAAAGCTGCAATTACAAGCACTGTATTATTTAAAAGCTGCTTCTTTGTAGGCCAAACAACTTTCTTGAATTCAGCCTTTGTGGACTTAAATGATTTGCCGATTCTGCGGAAAAATCCTTCCTTTTTTACATTTTCACTCATTAAGTTCACCTTCTATTACTTAGATTCTTTATGCGCGGTGTGCTTGCGGCAGAAAGGACAATACTTGTTCATTTCGAGTCTGTCGGGGTTGTTCTTCTTATTCTTTACAGTATTGTAATTACGCTGCTTGCACTCTGTGCATGCCAAAGTTATTTTAACTCTCATAATTGCGCCTCCAATGTAAGATTTACCTCAATTTTTATGCACGTAAAAAAAGCCCTGCATAGCGAGGTAAGAATAATATACCACAATGCTTTTTTTTTGTCAACATATTTTTTTGCAAAATTCTTGAAAATTTCCCATAGACACATTCCCTTACTATTCTTGATATAAATCATATGCCGATAGAATGGTTTTACCTATTTCGTATAAAAGAGCTTCTGCTTTGATTTTAAGCTCCAAGGGAACATTAAGTAATCTTTCGTCCTCTTCAAAAGCACTTCTTTTCTTTGCAGGTGTGAAAAAATTGGGAGCTTCAAATGTGAAATAGCCCTTATAGCCGATATCAATAAGTCCGTGCATCAGGCTGTCAAGGCTAAGCGAGCCGAAAAATGGTGCGTTGTGTGTATCATGTTCTCCCATATTATCCTGTACGTGAAGTGCACGGATATGGCTGCCCATAATTTTAAGTGCCTCATTCTGTGGCATCTGCTGCATATTTGCGTGCCCTGCATCCCACACTGCGTGAAAAAGAGGGTGGTTTACACATTCCACCATTTTAAGAAGGTCGGGAGCATTGTCAATCCAGTAGAGGTCGTCACGTGTCATTTTGTTGAAATTTTCCACAAGGATATTTACATTATATTTCTCCGCTTCGCAAAGCAAAGGCATGAAAAACTTCTTATTTTCCGCAAAGGTTTCTTCGGGGGTTAGTCCTGCCCTGTAGCCGGAATGAACCACAACGTTTTCTATTCCCCAACGCCCACAGGCTTCAATACATTTGCGTGTGGTTTCCGAAAACGCCCCGTCCTCATCCAAAAGAGGCTTGCCCATTGGCGAATGTGCCTGTACAAGCCTCACCCCAAGCTTGTCTGCATGAATTTTTACCTTGTTTATATATCCATAAAAATCATCGCCGTAGATTCCGCTTTGATTTTTATAATCAACATCGAAATTGTAGTCGATGTACCGAAACCCTGCCTTGGCTATGTACTCCATAGCATCAAGCTGGTTGGTCGCATATGCACCAAAATCACCTGTGGTCGTTGCAAGTTTCATGGTAACGCTTCCTTTCTTCTGTTGGTATGTTTATCATATCACGTTACTTTGATCGGTTAAATTATTTTTTACAAAACCGGACAGACGCTTTGCGTTTCTGTCCGGTTTGCTTCTTATTTATTATTAATTATTGCCTGATAAACCTTTTCCGCTATGATTTCAGCACCCTCGTTATTGGGATGAAGTGTGTCGGCGAAAAGCTCTGCCTTATCATCAAAAAGGGGATAAAGCTCAATAATATTTGCCCCTGCTTTTTCTGCAACTTCTTTGATTCTGGGTATTACCTCCTCGGGCATTCTTTCCCTGGGGCGGTCTGCTCCCTCGGCAGTGTTCAGTGCCGGAGGAATCATTATATAAACCTTTACATCGGGGTTTACCGCACGGTAGCTTTCAATAAGGGCACAGTAGTCGTCCACATAGGTATCTTTCAAAGCTACACCGCCCGTAACATCACTTCCCAGCCAGCGGTCAGTACGCATATCATTTGTCCCGAACATTATTACAACTATGTCCGCTTTCATACCCAAAAAGTCCTTGTATTCAGTTGTTTTCCAGTAGGTCTTATCGGAAGCCTTTGAAACACAGTACCCTGATCTTCCGAAATTGGATACCTTGTATCCCTCTCCTAATTTCTGTGCAAGGAGTGCGGGGTACGAGTATGTATGTCTGCCATTCTTAATCCCTGTTCCGAATGTGATAGAGTCGCCTGCACAGGCCACCTTTACCAAGCTTTCTTCGCTTTCTTCAGGTTTTTGTGCAAAGGGTTTTTCGGGGGCTTTGTATGTGCCATCCATATGCTGATCTATAAATTTCTTGAACGCATCCATGCTTTCTTCCGAATCAAATATTTTTCCTGAAATGGTGTCCTTGTCGCCGTTATAGTAGTAATATTCAACATATCCGGGAATATCAATATCGGGAACAAGCTTGGTATCAAAATAAAAATCGTGTGGCTGATCCTGTGCTTTTTCACCTGTGATTGCACAGTATGCCATTATCTGTGCGGTAAAGCCTGCCAAAAGGTTGGGGTTTTCACCATCTTTTACAACATAGCTGTAATTATCAAAGTATTCGGAAATACCCTCAACGCCGTATTTCACGCTGTCAGATGCAACCTTACCCCAATCGGCTATTTTTACGCCTTTTTTCTCGATTCTTTCATAGGCTGAAATTACTTCCTCGTAGATTTTGCCTGTTTTATTAAAGCCGTACTGCATTGCACTTCCGAGAAGGATAAACTTTGTATCGGGGTTTGCTTCCCTGAAAAAGCTCATTATGTAATCAATGCTTTCTTCAACATCTTCGCCCTCTGCCGGTGACAACACTACATAATCATAGTTTTTGTCGGTAAGATAATTTTCGTGAATTTCGTCTTTACAGGTGGCCGAAACCGAGCAGGGCTTTCCGCTGAAAATGTCAGCTATCTTATGATTTGCAAAGCACCAGTTTGTAATTTTGACATCAAGCCCGTTGGATTTACAGAGCTGATAAAAAGCACCTTGCACATCCGTTCTCGAAGCCTGGTCAAGTGTTTTTTTGTTTATAACCACTCGTGAATGATACAAATTGGCATTTCCTGCAAAAAGCACTTTCTTTCCATTAAGTGCCTTCACTCCTTCCTCATGCAAAGAGGGGGAATTAATAAAAACCCTTCTCTTTAATTCATCCCACTCTACCTTGCAGCCTAAAGCTTCGGAAACGAACCTTGCAGGAACCATAGTTCTGTCACTTATAATTTTTGCAGGCACATCAAGGGTTTTTGCTTCACCGTTTACCCAGGCTGTGGTGTTTCCTATTTGCAGCATAACTACAATGTCACCCTTTGCCGCCATAACGGTTTGGGTATCTCCGTCCCAGTTAACCGCTGCACCAAGGGTTTCAAATATTCCCCTCATAGGCACAAGCGTACGGGAATTTTCGATGACGGGCATCACATCATAGCTTTGATACTTTCCGTCAATTACTATTCTGATGTCTTCCTCTGCAATGGCGGTAATACCTACGCAGGAAAGCACCATAAGCAATGCCAGAATTGCTGATAACAGTTTCTTCATTTTCATTCTCTCCTTTTAATACTCTATATCTTCCATTAAATTTTTATTAACCAAATCTTTTAAGAGATGAACCTCAGAATCAAACCATTTTCTAAGCTCATCGGACTCATTCCAGTTTTCACCGTTAAAGCCCTCGGGATATGCGGCATAGCCCGATACTTCCATATGCCTCGGCAGCAAAAGCCTACCCAGTGCCACACTTCTTCTCAAATGCCAGAAAGAGGTGACTATTATAACACGCTTCACTCTTGTCATACGGAGCACGCGGTTAATCACGATTGAGGCATACATCATATTTTCCTTAGTGGTCTGGGCTTCTTTTTCCATAATAATTGCTTCTTCTGGAACGCCCTGTTTTTTAAGCTCCTCTGCCATAAATTCCGCTTGATTAACGCTTTGCCCCTCTGCCATGTAGCCCGTTACCACGATGTGTCCGACTCTGCCGCTGTGATAAAGTTCTGCCGCGGCACCGACACGCTCATACATCTGCTCGGTTTCCCCTGCTCCCAAAAGGATGGCAACCTCTGCGTTTTTTCCGTCGTCACGGTAATTTCCGAGAACAATTTGCGTTTTCTGCTTATCCGTAAGATTAAAAAACAATTTTTTATCAGTCATTGAAAGCTTCATATGTATCCTCCTGAAATAAAAACCCGTATCAAAAGGTTTTCTTTTGATACGGCTCCAAATCTCTGCATCGACTTTATTATACCAATAGCGAAAAACATTGTCAATCGTTTTCTTCACGCTCGTTGCCTTCTCAAGGTTCGAGCCCCTCTTATTTATGTCTTTTAATAAGAAAAGAAGCACCTCTTATGAAGTGCTTCTTGGTGGGAACAATAGGGCTCGAACCTATGACCCTCTGCTTGTAAGGCAGATGCTCTCCCAGCTGAGCTATGCTCCCATATTAATGGTGACCCGTACGAGATTTGAACTCGTGTTACCGCCGTGAAAGGGCGGTGTCTTAACCGCTTGACCAACGGGCCAAAGTGGTAGCGGCGAGTGGGCTCGAACCACCGACCTAACGGGTATGAACCGTTTGCTCTAGC
>JAFTOF010000001.1 GCA_017451505.1 Clostridia bacterium
GGTGCACTTTCAGGCGTGGTTATGAGCGATACACTTTCGTCAAATAACGGTAACCTCAGCCTCACAGTTCCTCTTTCGGAATATCCAGATGCTACAAGTGTCAGGTGCTTTATTTGGGACGGAAATACATTAAGACCCTACACAGAGCCTAAGGAAACACCTGTTAAGACACTGCTTCAGGAGCAGTTCAGCGGTAAGAAGGTAATTTTCATCGGTAATTCATTCATTTACTACGGAAGAACGGTGAAACATGTCAACAGCAAATACTATGAGCAAAGCGATAGAATCAATGACAAGGGTGGATTCTATCAGCTTTGTAAGCAGAATGGTATTGATGTGGAAGTAACAAACTGGACTTTTGGCGGTCACAAACTTGGAGATTTATTCGGTGATAAATGTGCCTACTCGGACTGCCCTAATTACGGCGAAATAAAGCACGAGGACTACCTTACAGACAAATATTATGATTATGTCGTTGTATCTCCTGGCTCGGGTGAAAGACAGAGTAACGAATTTATGGACAACATCGAATATATAACAGACTTCTTCCAGGCAACAAATCCCAACGTGGAGATAATTATTTTGGGTAATACTGCGGGACATGGTGTTGGTAAAGAGCTTACAACAATTACATCAAACTACAAAACTCTTTACAATGCAGGTTATCCCATTGCAGACTGGGGCCATCTTGTAAAGAACATTATTGACGGAACAGAAACTGTTCCGGGCGCAACCCAAATCTACAATAAGAATACCTTTATCGTAGATCAGAGCAGCTCCGACGGCTACCACCCCAATCTTCTTTCGGGATATATCACCACTCTTTTCACTTATTGTACAATAACAGGGGAAAAGGCATTAGGTCAGCCCTATATGTATTTCTGGGATTCAACCACTGCTCCTGCAAATGTGGCATCATATGTGGCGGACTACTACACAGATGGTGACGCAGATACAACCTTCCCCGAAATCCTTAACTCGGAATCGGATATCAGAGGTATACAGAAGCTTATAGATAAGTATATGGAAGAAAAAGCATTCCTTACCGAGTATTAATATGATGAAAAAGCAAGTGGTTTTCTGTCACTTGCTTTTTTGTGCGAAAAATCAACTTTAGATTCAAAAAATGCTTAAAAATCCATGGCATATCCACATGATGTTGACAAAATAGTCTATTGCGGGTAACAGGATAAAATGATATAATTTATACGTATAAAATCATCAAAAGAAAGGAAGAAAAAGATGAAGAAAAAAGTATTAAGTATGCTGCTTGTTATCGTTATGCTTTTGAGCTTTTCTCTAAGCCTTACGGTTTCGGCATCAGAAACAAATGTCAGCGTCGTTTTTTATGATGTTATGACAAAAGAAGCAATCACAAGCTTGGAGGGTGTGGGCAGTACATATGCCAAAGTAAGCTTCACCTCACCTGAAAAGGCGAATGCATTTATAATTTGCTCATCTTACGACGGAGATGACAAGCTTTTGACTACTCACATCTGTGAAACAATCAGTACGGCAAGTGAGTACACCACAGAAGATATAGACCTTACAGGTGCACGTAAAATAAAGCTTTTCGTGATGGACAGCCGTGAAAACTTAGTGCCCCTTTGTGCTTCCACAGAGCTTACCCGTACAACGGACGACGGCACCGTTGCTCTTGCATTTGATGATAAGAGCCTTGTTACAGCAGGTGCATACGACCCAAATGTATCTGTGGAGGAAGATGTACTGGGTGCCTATGACGATACTGTAGTGTCGGTGACATCAGGAATCAGCGGAGTTAAGTATGTGAACAATAATATGGCAATAAACTCATCTGGCGTATATTTTAATAGAAAGTACGTCTACACAACAGTTGATCTCAGCGATAAGCTTCCTGCAAAGAAGGTTACGGTTAATTTTACCGGAACTGTAACGGCTTCAGCCACCAGCTATATTTATATTAATCAGGTGGACGAATATCCGGAAGCAGGGGAGAATATCGTAGAAGGAACACGCCTTGCATATGCAAAAATGAATGGCAACACCTCAGATGTTGCATATTCCTGCGATATTACAGAGGCGTACAATAAGGCAGTAGGCTCCAAGCTTTACCTCAAAATGTATGGCTGGTACGGAGCTACAAAGCGTTACGATAATGCGGTGCGACTTAATACGACAAACCTCTCACTTGCAGTAACACCCTCTACAGGAAATGATTTCAAGGTTACCTTTAACGTAGGTGCGGAAGACTTTGCTGCAGGCGTATATGATGAAATCACTCTTCCCGAGTGTACAAATGTAATTGCAGGCAGAAAGTTTGCAGGCTGGTCGGACGGAAAGAATGTCTACCAGGCAGGTGACAAATACATCGTTAATTCAAGCGTGAAATTCACCGCAACCTATGAAAAGGATCCTACAACCTACACCGCCGCACAGAAAGCACTTGACGGCAAAAAGGTTATGTTCATCGGTAACTCATATGTATACTACGGAAACTGCGTATTGCAGCACACACAGCTTCAGTACCAATGGGATCAGAGAAATAACGACAAGGGATATTTCTATCAGCTTTGTAAAGAAAATAATATAGACGTTACCGTAAGGAACTGGTGCTTCAGCGGTCATGACCTGAATCAGACGTTCCAGGGTCCCTGCACAAGCAGTTACGCATCATGTGCCGGAGTAGACCATGAATCGCACATGGAAGACAGGGTACTTGACTATGTTATCATTTCACTTCACGCATCAAGTGGAGAAGAAAAAAATTTAGAAGCTAATATTGACTATGTAATGAATTTCTTCCGCGAGGCTAATCCCGATGTTAAATTCGTACTCCTTGGTAACCATGCGGTTTACGGTTTAACTAACAGAGAAAGCTATCCCGGAATTGTAGAATATTACAAGACCCTTGAAGAGAAGGGCTTCATCATTGCTGACTGGGGCGAAATTGTGAATGACGTAGCAAACGGCGAAGTCGCTGTTCCCGGTGCAACTCAGACTTATAACAAAAACACATTTGTTAATACTAATGACGGATACCATGAAAATGAATTGTCAGGATATATTACAGCACTTTCTGCATTCTGTGCTATTACGGATGAAAGTGCAGTAGGTCAGCCTTATGCATTCTGTTCAGATAAGACTCTTCACAAATACTTTGATTTGTACGAGCGTAGAAGCGAGCGTTATAAGAACGACACAGACACCAATTTCATAGAAGTATTTGAATCTCCTGCAGATATGCTCGGCTTGCAGAAGCTTGTTGACAGGTACATAAATCCTGAATTAATTGTTCCCGTAACGCTTACTCTTAATGACTGTGAGGAAGCAGGAACAACTACCTATGAAAAGGGCGACGAGGTAACACTTCCTACACCTACAAAATCTGCTAAGACACAGGAATACACATTTACCGGCTGGACAGACGGAACCAAGACCTATAATGCCGGTGATAAGCTTACCCTTAATCAGAACATGTCTCTTACTGCAACCTGGACGAGTACACCACGTGCAGAAGGAACAATAAGCTTTGATGATATAAGCCTTGTTAAAGTGGGTGCATGGGATGCTACTGCATCGGCGTATGATGATTCGGTTAAATCTATAACCTCAGGAATTACAGGTTCTCAGGACATCAATTCTTACAGACCGGTTGTAAAACAAGACGGTGTTAATTCGTACGTAAACAGACATTTTATTTATGCCTGCATTGACCTGACAAACGAGGCTCCTGCCGGAAAGGTTACAATAAATGTGACCGCAACGCCAACAGGCTCTGCTTCTCTCTATATATATCAGGTTGACTCATATCCTGCTGTAGATGAAAATTATGCAAGCGGAACAAAACTTACAAAAATCAGTTATACAAGTTCGCAGAAAAATACAGCAGTTACAACAAATTATGATATAACCGATATTTTCAATAAGGCAGTAGGTTCAAAGCTTTATTTCAGAATTTACGGTACGCATGGCAATGCGGAGCGCTATAGAAATGCTTTGAAATTTGATGCAAGTTTATTGAATCTGTCATTCACAGCAGTTGCAGCAGAATAAAGCAAAATGCAAGTCATTCTGAGCGTAGCGAAGAATCTGAAAACTACGCTCGCTCAGGATGACATTTACAGTAACAAAAGCGAGGTTCACAATATGAAAAAAGTAGTAGCAATTATTCTTTCAATTATGCTTTTATTACCATGTTTCCCTGCTATGGCGGAAAATGGTATAAATATTATAATTGACGGAGAAACAAAGAATTTTGACGTTATGCCCATTATTGATAACAGCCGTACTCTTGTGCCGCTCAGGGGTATTTTTGAATCTCTCGGTGCACAGGTTGCGTGGGACGGAGCCACATCTACCGTCACCGCAACCAAGGGTGACACAACGGTTGTTCTTCAAATTGGAAATCCCGTTGCAACGGTAAACGGGAAAGAGGTAACCTTGGATGTTCCTGCAAAGATACTTGACGGCAGAACCATGGTTCCCGTAAGATTTGTTTCCGAAAGCCTTGGTTGTAAGGTTGACTGGGTAGGCGAGAGCCGCACTGTGGTTATCTCATCTCAGACACAGAGTGAAGTGGCAGTAAATAACAAGGTTAAGGAGCTTCTTGACGGCAAAAAGGTAATTATTATCGGCAACTCTTATGTATATTACGGAAACTGTGTAATACCGAAGGCAAGAACTGCCTACACCTGGGCTGACAGAAGTCACGATAAAGGCTATTTCTATCAGCTTTGTAAAGAGAACGGAGCTGAGGTCGAGGTTGTAAACTGGTGCTTTACCGGTCATACAATGTATAACACATTTGATGGTGCCTGCGATGGAAGCGTAGAATGTAAGGGAGTATTCCACGAGAGTCATCTGGAGGACAGATATTTCGACTATGTAATTGTATCTCCTCACGCATCGGCAGGAGAGGAGCAGAATATAGCGAAGAATTTTGACTATATTATGAACTTTTTCCGTGAGGCTAATCCCAATGTGAAATTTGTCTGCCTTGGCAATCACGCCGTTTACGGATTGACGAACAAAAAAACAGTATTCCCCGGAATCTCTAATTATTATCAGACCCTTAAGGAAGAAAAGGGTGTATTAATTGCAGACTGGGGTGCAGTGGTAAAGGGTATTTTAGATGGCGGTGTTGTTCCCGGTGCAACGCAGGAATATAACATAAACACCTTTGTCAATAATAAAGACGGCTATCACGAAAATGCTTTAAGCGGATATATTACAGCACTTACTGCTTTCTGTGCAATCACGGGAGAGAGTGCCGTAGGTCAGCCGTATAAGTTCTGTGGTGATGCTTCTTTAGGCGAAAGATACGACCTTGTAAAGTATAGAAATCAGTTTTATAAATCACCTGAAGACACCAATTTCCTTGAAGTATTTAATTCCGAAGCAGATATGAGAGGAATTCAAAAATTAATAGACTGGCTGTTTATATAAGCACAACAAAAAATGCAGTTCACTTTGAACTGCATTTTTTTGTGCTCAATGTAATTATTTACTGCTTGGTGCAACAAGCTTTTCTATATCAATTTTCCATACACTGTCAGTGGTGTACTTGTTGGCTTTTCTCCGATATTTTACAGCTCCGGATTCAAAGGTTACATACAGATTGCCATTAGCCGCTGCAATCTCTTCCATGTAAGGTATTGCCTTTATGGATTTTTCAAGGCTTAAACGAATAACAGGAATTTCAAAACCTCCATCCAGAGTAACCGCTCCATGTGTGCCGACACTCTTGGAGGTGTCATATACATAGAGATAACTGGGGTTCCAGCTTTTTGAAGTAGCTGTCACAAGGTATTTACCTATGGAAGTCATTCCCTGAATTTTTTGCTCCTCTACCTCGTAGAGAACTTCGGGAGCGTAGTCATACAATTCGTTACCTTCAACCTTATATTTCGCCGCAAGACCGCTTGGCTGTGTGGAATCAAGCTTATACCCTCTGATTAAGAAAGGATAGGACTCATGTACTATTGTTTTGCTGTATTTTTTGTCATCGATATCGTAATAATTGCCCATCCATAAGTAACCGTCACTGCACTCCAAGAAATCGTTTGAGGAAGATATACCCAATGTAAGCATAATATTTTCCTCTACCTTTAGATGTCCTGTTGGCTCCATAGCATCAATCGTTGCCAGTGAAATCCTCTGTATGCGTGCACCGTTTTCAAAATAGATGTCCTTGTCGCTTATAGCAATGCCGCCCATGTGACCGCGATGTGGACTGCCGTCTTCATGAAGCAGTTGATACTGCCGTGCTACATTTCCCGTTTCTGCATCTACTACAACAATAGAAGAATTCATATTTTTGATTTTTGCAGAAAAATAACCGGAAAGATAGAACTGATTGGTGTCTTTTCTGTATGCAATTCCTTGGGGAATAAAATGTTCATTCAGTCCCGGATAGATGAATGCATTTTCAGCCATGGAATAAAATTCCTCATACACTTCGTCTTTTAAATTTGCACCCACAAGTGTTCCCTGGGAAAAAGGAACGCCGTTTTCGTACTTTTCATTGGAGTAAAAACAGAGAACACGCTCCACATCATTCCAGCTCATTGTACAGTCCAAAGCATGGCAAATTCCATATTGTGAAACAAAAACTCTGCCGTTTATCAAAGGAAAGTTAACCATAGCAGCTTTTTCCTCGCCGTTTACAAACATACTTCCGCCTACGGTAAATGTAGCAGTTCTGTCACCTTTTGTGATAGTCGCTGTTTTACTTTCACCTTCCCAGGAAACCTCAAATCCCATAGCTTCACTGATTGCACGAAGCGGAATGTAAAGGTATCTGAAATCGTCAGCCGTGTGGTAGGGCTTTTCATCGGGGAAATTAATTTCCTGTCCGTCAAAAAATACACGGAAGTTTGTGTCCTGTGGTGTTTCTTCTGCAAATACACTCATAGAGAAAAGTAATAAAAATACAAGTGCAAATGCCAAGGTTCTTTTTAACTTTTTCATTTTCAATTTCCTTTCGTATATGATTTATTTTGCTAATAAAATTATACACAAGAAAAGAAAATATTTCAACAACGGCGGAAAAAATGAAAAACAATCAGAACCAATCAAAAAATGGGATGTAAAGAAGTGAATCTTTTTTACATCCCATTATGTAATTATTTACTGCTTGGTGCGACAAGCTTTTCTATATCAATTTTCCATACACTGTCAGTGGCAGTTACATTGGCTGCCTTACGCAGTGCGATGGAAGAGGATTTGAATATTGCATAAAGCTGTCCGTCAGTCTGTGTGATTTCTTCAAGATGTGGCATTACGACTGATTTCTTTTCGCAATTAAGCTTGATTACGGGGATTTCAGCCGAACCGAGAGTGATTTTTTCGCCACTGTCAACGGCTTTTTCGGTATCATAAATCTGAATGTTGGAGAGACCGTCATTGTATGATGAAGCTGTAATAATATAGCTTCCCGAAACAGTCATTCCCTGTATTGCCTCGGAGTTATCTAACGAATAGAGAAAATCGGGAATGTAGTCATAGGCCTCGCCGTTTTCTGCCTTTTTGTTTTTGTCAAGTCTGCCTGTTGCAGAATCAAGCTTGTAGCCTTTAAGAAGGAAACCATAGTTTTCGTGAGCTTTTGATGCGAACTTTTTATCATCAGCTTTATAGTAGTTTCCTGTCCACAAAAATCCGTCCTTGAATTCAATAAAGGAGCTTCCTGAGCTGTGTCCCAAAGAGAGGTTGATATTTTCTTCAACCTTAATATATCCGTCAGAGGACTTATCTATAGCTTCAAGTGAAATTCGCTGAATATAGTTACCGTTTTCAAAATAAATGTCCTTATCGCTTACCGCAATACCGCTTAATTTTCCCTTGTGCATACCTCCATCGGCTTCAAGCAGTCTGTACTGCGTGGCTATTTTTCCTGTGGAGGCATCAATAACGGCAATTATTGAGTTTCGGTCTGTGTTAAAATATCCGGAAACATAAAACTGATTGGTAGCTTTTCTGTATGCAATTCCGCCGGGAACAAAATCCTCCTGTACACCGGGAGTATTAAATGCCTTTTCTGCTATGGAATAAAACTGTTGATATTTTGCTGAGTCTGTATTAGCACCCGTGTAGCCACCCTGCGTTAAATCAGAACCGAGGGGATATTTCTCCTTTGAGTAGAAATATAAAACGCGGTTTACATCATCCCATCTCATAGAGCAATCAAGAGCGTGGCATATTCCGTATACGGAAACAAATACTCTGTCGCCTTTCAGCGGGAAATTGAAATAGCAGGGCTTGTTCACTCCGTTTACAAGGCAATCTCCGCCAAGCTTGAAGGTAGTGATTCTTTCACCTTTTTTCACCGTTACTGTCTGAGTTTCGCCGTCCCAGGAAACATCAAAGCCTGCAGCTTCGCTTACTGCACGCAGAGGAATAAACATACCTCTGTTATCCGATGCGTTAAACTTTGAACCGTTAGGCATTTTTACCGCGGTATTGGAAAAAGGCTGCTGGTCGGGGAAAATTATTTCTTCTCCGTCAAGCACCACTTTAAACCCTTTGTTTTCGGGAAGATCTAAAGCATGTTTTAAAAGTGTGTGTTTGGAAGAATTGCCTTCAAATACGTTAGTGTCGCGGTCTTTGCTTGCCATCCATGCAAAGTTGTCGTTTGCACTGCCATCCCAATTAGGACCATATATAAACGGCTTTATATTGTGGTCACCGTTTTCAAGAGTAACAATCTCAGCATTGGGATAATTTTTTAATGCTTCAGCCATTACCTGGGTGGATTTGTAGGGGATAGTAGTATCCTTGGTGCCGTGACAAATTCTTATGGGAGTACTTTTCCATAAATCTACACTGTCGGGATCTCCAATGCCGGCACCGATGACCGCAGCGGCAAACACATCGGGGCAGTCCCTTAAAATTGTATATGAGCCGATTGCACCCATTGAATGACCTGCTAAATATAAACGTGATGCATCAACGGTATAGATATTGCCGCCGTAAGAAATCCCTTTTTCAAGATAACCTTCCATCATTTTTTCGACTGCACGAAGATATGGCGAAGAATTACTCTTGTCTTCGGTAATTTGTTGTACAATACCACCGGCGGGAACCTCGCTCCAGTATGCGTTTTTTCTGTCCTTGATTTCGTTGGGAGCACCGGGTGCCTGTGGTGCGAAAATAATACAGTCTTCGATGCTGTTTGCAATGCTTTCGGCATATTTTGCACTTCCTCCAAGGTCCTTAGACCATGGGGTAGCACCTACTGTGCGGAAATAGCCAAGCTCACCGCCGTGCAGATAGAGCAAGAACGGATATTCCTTGTTACTGTCATAATTTTCGGGAAGATATACAGTATAACGAAGCTCACCGTGTTCCATATCTTCACGCTTTACTTCACCGGAAAGTGTTTTCCAAACCCTATTTAAAGAGGCTTTTTGCGTCCCTTCGTTTGTTGTAACTTCTGTTTTTACGTCAGGATGAGGATACATTTTTGACTGGGCAAATGCCGATTGACAAAAAAGCACCAACAGAGCACACGCTGAAATTATAAATTTTTTCATCATTTTATCCCTCTCTTTAATAATATTACTTGATTTTCTTTAAGCGTAAATTTTTTTGGGTTAATTTCTTCATTTGTCATAAGGTGGTCAATATCAATTAAGTAGGCTTCAAATTCACCCTCAAGATTAGTTTCAATCACTTGGTCACTGCCTGTTGTGTTTGTAATAAGGACTGCCTTTTCAGTATCAGAAGCAGCAGAAACTGCATAAAGTCCATTTGTATCACAATTAAGCTCCGTTTGATTTCCTAATTTATACAGCTCGCCAAAGGCTTTAAACGTGTAATAGACATTACTTGGTTCATATGTTTTAACATCATAGAAACCTGCATATGGTCCCAAAGCCACATATTTCGCGTCGTAGTACATCAGCATACTTGTCTTTTTGTTCTGCATACCGCACATCATTGCGGCAGTTTGTGCAGAAGCATAGGAGCAATCACGGTTTTGAAGCCTGTCGTGAGAGTTATTCCATTCATTAAGATGAGTTTCAATATGACCAAGACCGTAATTTGTGAGCACTTTATCGATAAAGTCAGCCATTTTTTCTGCGGTATCTACGGTAGAGTATACGTGCCATGAAAAGAAATCAATGGGGGAGTTATGCTCTTTTATGTAATCAAGAAATCCGTAAAGAAAGTTCATACGATAATCTTCTCTGGGACTGTTATATCTTTTTTCTTCTCGTCTTTCAATCTCCAAGCCGTATTTTTCCGGATTACCAAAAATGCCGTAAACACCAGTACAAGCATAGCCTCCTACTTTGATTTTATCACCGAAACACGCTTTAAGGTGCTTTGCGGTAACATCATAGAGCCTGTAATACTCTTCAGGTGTTCCTGTCCACATCTGATTCATGTCGGGAAATTCACGATTATCCGGTTCATTCCAGATTTCCCAGTACTTTATACCGTAATTGAATCCGTCTGCCCAGCCTTCATTATAGTGGCGTATAATATGCTCGCATATTTTTGCCCATTTATCATAATCCTTTGGCGGATGAATGCGATATGCCCTGACAACGCACTGATTTTCGATTGTAACGCCTAATCTGAAATAAGGTGCAACTCCATAGTCTGCAAGCCCTTTGATAAGCGTATCGGTAAAAGCGAAATCATAGGAAGCGGGATCATCAACATCTGCTTCAAAATCGCGGAAAATGTTGGGAATGTCCACAAACCTGTTGCTTCCGAATGCACCGCCGACATCGTGCAGCCTTGAATATGGGATATTTGCGTCCTTGAGAATCTGTATGGGGGAAAAGTCATGTCCCTTGCCAAAACCGCCGCCTTTAAACGGTGGCTGACCTACTGCGTGCATGGGCTTGATTTTACCTGTGATTTTGTCAAAATCAATATTAATATTTGCCATTATATTTTATCCTTTCTCTTATTGACATATTTGACCTTTACAGTTATAATGATAAATAACAAGAGCTAAATAGTCAACAATGGCGGTGAAAAAGACAAAATGAGCAACAATGAGCAAAGAAAGAGAATTATGTTTCAACAAGAGCGAATGGACGAAATAATAAAAATACTTCAGACAAATAACTATGTGACAGTAGATTATCTTGCCAAAGAGCTTGATTTTTCTCCCTCAAGCATCAGACGCGATTTGACATTGCTTGAAAAGCAGGGAAGAGTAAAGCGAAGCTACGGCGGAGTAGAAATAACAAAATCCGGAAAGAACGTTCCTTTCAAATTTCGCCAGCATCAATTCAATAAGGAAAAAACTTCAATTGCAAAAGCGGCAGCCGAGCTTGTTCATGACGGAGATACAATCTTTCTTGATCATTCTTCCACCGTTCAACATATGGCAAACTTCCTTTTAAAAAAGAAAAATTTAAGAGTGGTTACAAGCAATCTTACCCTTGCAATGTACCTTAATGAACGCGGAGTGACAGTCTATACAGTTTGCGGAAAAATTGTTGAAACGCCAGGTGTAGTGGTGGGGTTTCACCTTGATAAAAGCCTTCAGCAATTTAATATAGATGCTGCCTTCTTTTCAGCAAGGGGGCTGAGTGCAGACGGCTTTTGCGTGCATAATTATGAATTGACTGCACTTACCGTTAGACATATATGTGATAATTCAAATAAAAGCGTTCTTTTATGCACTGGAAATAAATTTGACGCCAACAACCCTTTCAAGAGCGTTTCATTGGAGAAGATAGACTATTTTATTACGGATTTACCTGTAAGTGAAGAAATAAAAAATAATTTTAAGAATACGAACTATATAGAAGCAAAAAGAAGCATCGAATAATCGATGCTTCTTTGTATTATGTAGATTAGTCACAGTTGATTTTGAGAAGATTCTCAAGGAAGCTCTTCTTATCATGCTCGTTGAGAGCTTCGTAGCTGTATTCGAGAGCTTTGAGCTGGATTTCCTTAGCACTTTTAACACCAAGGTTTCTTACATCTCGGAGATTACCGGAATTAAGAAGGTCAACAAGCTTTCCCAAATCCTTTACACCGTGTGCCATAAGAGCGTTGTAAGATCTAACTGAAAGGTCCATATCCTTAATTGCCATACCGCAAGTCTGTGCAGTAAGTGCAATGTTAATCTTTACAGTTGAGAAAATTTGTGCGAGAACGGGAAGAAGTCCGTAGGTCTCAACACATTTGTAAAAAAGTTCAATATCGATTGTTTCCATTTTCATACCACCATTTGTTCAATTTGTTTATATGATAACACAAAAGAACAAATTAATCAATGTGCATATTTACCAACGTTTTGTGTACATAAATGGTAAATATGGAGAAAATACACAATTTAGTGTATTTTTTCTTTAAATACTGCTGTGAATTTACTGCCTTCGCCTAATTTACTGTCTACATAAATTTCTATATTATTTTGTTTTGCAATGTGCTTTACAATAGACAGTCCCAATCCTGTCCCGTCAACCTTCTTTGAATGGCTTTCTATGAGATGACCGCTTTTTCCTGTGTTTTTGCAAGCAAGGGGAGGGATTGTTCAAACTTAAGCCCATACCAGTATTTACTGCGTTCATCCATTGTTTTCATAATGCAGTCTTTTACAAAATCCGAGGAAATCTGCGTTGCTTCAAAGAGTGATTTTCCATTGATATAGAGTCCTATAAATGCAGAGGAAAATAAATCTCCTGCTCCGTAGAATACTCCGTCGTATAGAGGCTTATCGGCAGAGAAAATCTCATCCGATGCTTTGTCGTAAGCGACGGTAGAGATTGTTTTAGGTGTATGAACACCGGTAATAATTACATTCTCGCAGAGATTAGAAAGCAAGCGTGTCAGTTCTTTAATGTCGCAAGGCTCTTTATACAAAGACGGATTTTTCCCCGAAAGAATCATTGCCTCTGTCATATTTGGCGTTATAATATCGGCTTTTTTGCATAGCTCGGACAATGCTTTTGCATAATCTATATCAAGTCCTGAATAGAACTTTCCGTTATCAGCCATTACAGGGTCTATAAACACTACGGTATCTTTTTTTGCAAACTTATCAATGAAATCGGATACCGCAGAAATCAAATCCAAATTTCCTATATAACCCACGTAAATTGCATCAAATTCCATGTTAAGAGATTCCCAATGATGAGTAATTTTCTTGAATTCATCATATAAAGGGTGGAAAGTGTAATTCTTAAATTCCCCCGTATGTGTGGAAAGGACAGCGGTGGGGAGAACTACCGTCTCCGAGCCAAGGGTGGAAATAACGGGGAGTGCAACTGTGATTGAACACTTTCCGAAACATGATAAATCCTGAATTGTAACTAATCTCTTTTGTTTCATTGAAAAAACCTCTTAATTTTAAAATAGATTTACAATGCGTATTTTTGTCTGTAGTATGCACATTGTTTTTTGAAATCGTTTTCTGTGCCTTCCTTAACTCGGGAGAGATATTCGTGCATTTCAAATCTGTCGTGAGCGGTTTCAAGCATACATGCACCGATGTTCGAGCAATGGTCTGAAATTCTCTCACAGTTTATAAGAAAGTCGGAGTATATAAAGCCTGTTTCAATTGTACATTCTCCTTGCTTAAGGCGGATGACATGCCCCTCTTTCAGTTTATATCGCAAGTAATCGACTGTTTCCTCAAGGGGTTCGATTAATTGGGCTTTGGCAAGGTCATTATTTTCAAAAGCATCAACAGTAAGTCCGATTATTTCACGCAGAGCGTCGCACATAACCTTAATTTCCTTCCTGGCATTGTCAGTAAAGACAATACCTTTGTTGTTAAGCTCTGTTGCAACGTCACATATGTTCACCGCATGGTCGGAAATTCTTTCCAAATCGCCAATGCAGTGGAGCAGTGCGGAAACCTCGCGGCTGTCTGACGCATTTAAATTTTCTTTACATAATTTTACAAGGTAATCACCAAGATGGTCCTCGTACATATCCGCTTTTGATTCGGCATTATGAACTGCTTCGACAATGTCCTTATCATATTTCCCTAAAGCTTCAAGGGACATAACGATTGAATTTTTAGCAGTGTGTGCCATCTTTACGGCTACGTTTTTAGCGTGGGACAGTGCTATGGGGGGAGTAACAAGCAGTCTTTCGTCCAAAAGCTGCTTTTTATCCTTGATTTCATTATTGGGGATAAAAAGATACGCAAGCTTTTCAAGCTGCTTAATAAAGGGGAACAGGAGTGCAGTTGCAGTAATATTAAAGATTGAGTGTGCTACTGCAATCCCTGCGGCATTAATTGATTTTGAAAAGAACGAAAAATCAAAAATTGCATTAAGTGCATAAAATCCTAAGGCAAACACCGTTGCACCTATTATATTAAATGAAAGGTGAATAACCGCCGTGCGTCTTGCATTTTTATTTGTGCCGACAGAGGAAAGCAGTGCCGTGGCACAGGTTCCTATATTCTGACCTAAAATAATAGGAATTGCATTGGAATAGGTAACCGTTCCCGTGGTAGAAAGAGCCTGGAGAATACCTACCGATGCTGACGATGACTGAATAACCGCTGTGAGAAGTGCTCCGACCAAAATTCCAAGAACGGGATTTGAGAAGAGTGTGAATATACTTGTGAAGGTTTCGTTATTCTTAAGCCCTTCAACAGATGATGTCATCATTTCCATTCCGGCAATCAGTACCGCAAAGCCGATAAGAACCGAGCCTATATTCTTTCTTGAATCCCTCTTGCTGAACATCAGAAGAATAATTCCGATTACTGCGAGAACGGGGGAGAAGGAGGTTGGCTTTAAAAATCGAATGAAAATATTGTCTCCCTGAAGCCCTGTAAGACTGAGAAGCCAAGCGGTGATTGTTGTTCCTATATTGGCACCCATGATGATGCTGATTGACTGAGAAAGCTTCATAATTCCTGAGTTCACAAAGCCCACAACCATTACTGTGGTTGCAGATGAGCTTTGAATAATAGCAGTAACAGCCATACCGAGAAGCAGTCCCTTAAAAGGGTTTTGGGTAACGCTTTCGAGAATTTTTTTCAGCTTGTTACCGCCGCATTTTTCAAGACCGTCTCCCATTACGTTCATTCCGAACAAAAAGATGGCAAGACCGCCAAAAAGCGACAAAATTGAAAAAATGTCCATAGAAATACAACCTTCCTTTGTTTTAATATACTCAGTATATGTTACTAATGTAAAATTTAAAACCAAAGTTATGTAAAATCTATGTAAAATTACATTTATTTCATTTTGTCAACAATATCCAAAAGCTCAGAGGGGTGGCTGATAATTGCATCAGCACCGTTTTCCAGAAGCTCAGGCTCTTTCCTGAAGCCCCAAAGAACGCCAACTGTGTAAAGGCCTGCACCCTTACCTGTTTTCATATCCGTACCTGTATCTCCGATATAAAGACATTCCTCTTTCTTTACGCCAAGTTCATCTATTATATCAAATACCCCCTGCGGGTCAGGCTTAAGAGCAACTCCTTCACGACCGCCGTAGCAAACATCAATAAGCCCTTCGGGGAAAAGTGCCTCGGAAACCTTTATAGCGGTGCCGTGAGGTTTATTGGAAAGGATGGCAGCTTTAATTCCAAGCTTTTTTAATTCCTTAAGCATGTCTATGATGCCTTCATAAGGCTCAGTTAAGTAAAGGAAATCGTTATCATATTTAGTGTTGTATTCAAAAGAAACTTCATCAAAATACTTTTCGTCCGCTCCCACCGTTTTAAGCATTCTTTCTACAAGAACCTTTGCACCGTTTCCCACAATAACCTTGTAGGTTTCAGTATCAATTTCGTTAAGTCCTGCTTTTTTCAGTGCGTTGTTGGCAAAGTATTTAATTGAATTTATCGTATTGGCAACAGTGCCGTCCATATCAAATATACATGCTTTAATCATTTGTTTAATCCTTTCTTATTTTATAATCTTTACTATCTGCGTAGAAAATCTCGAGGTCTTACGGGGGAACTTGTCTATAATATAAAACAAAACAAGCACGCCGATAAGGGTAAAGATAAGTGCGGCATCTGCAATGACAGTGTTATCCGTCAATGAATCCGCTATAAAATATGCACCTATGGCTGCAATTATAGGGAGTATGTAACCCACAAATGCCAAAAGCATAAACATGGCGGAATTCATTTCGAGCTTAACCATGTCACCTACTTGTGCATTGGCTTTATTTACTGCATTTATCGTTCGAGAGGTAGGCTTACAGCCGCCTTCGCACTGTGCACAATTTTCGCCGCATGCAGAAGCACGTTTGATGCGAACAACGGCACTTCTGCCGCGAAGTTCTACAATTTCACCGATTTGTTCCATAAAAATCTCCTTTAAATTCCCAGCATTGAAGCTGCATTTTTTAGTGATATGTCATTAATATTATCCCCGCTAATAATACGTGCAATTTCGCTGATTCTTTCTTTCTCGGAAAGAGAACGGATAATTGTCTTAAAGCTTTCGCTGTCAGTTTTCTTTTCGAGAAGCATATGGTGCTTTGCCGCAGCGGCGATAACAGGCAGATGCGTTACGCATATCAACTGATACTTTTCGGAAAGCATCTGCATTTTATTTGCAATTTTTTCCGCGGCTCTGCCCGAAACACCTGTATCAATTTCATCGAAAAGAAGCGTTGGAATTTTGTCAAAATCTGAAAAAACTGACTTAATTGCCAGCATTACACGGCTGATTTCACCGCCTGAGGCTATTTTTGCCAAACTTTTCGGGGATTCCGACGGATTGGTTGAAATCACAAACTCAACATTTTCAATTCCGTTTGCACTCAAGGCACACGGCGTGAACAGAAATTCGATTTTGCATTTTGGCATATCGAGGCTTTCAAGCTCTTTTGTAAGTCTTTCGGAAAGAAGTACTGCACTCTTTTTCCTTGCTTGCGAAATTTGTTCGGCAATTTTATTTGCACAAACTGTAAGCTCATCGTTTCTCTTTGCAAGAGCCTCTTTATCATCATCAAAGCTTTTCAGTTTTAGAAGCTTTTCACTTGCTTCATTGTAGAATTTCAGTATATCGGAAATTTCTCCGCCGAATTTACGCTTTAAATTCCTGATTATATCAAGCCTGTCATTAATTTGTGAAAGCTCTTCAGGTTTAAATTCAATCGAGGAAATATATGAAGAAATATCTCTTGAAAGCTCCTCGGTTTCATAATACAGATCTGTTATTTTTTCGCAGTAGCCTTGTGCCGACGAATCTGTCATAGACAATGCTTCAAGTGCACGCATGGCACTGTAAAGTGATTCCTTAGCACCGCCTTCAAAATAAAGAGCCGAATATGCTTTTTGTGCATTCTTTTCAATGTTTTCCGCGTTTTCAAGTATGCTCTTTCTTGAGAGTAGTTCATCTTCTTCATTTTCGGAAAGGTTTGCATTCTCAATTTCCTGAACCTGATAGGAAAGATACTCAATTTCGCTTTGCCTCGAAATTTTATCCCCGTTTAATTTTTCAAGCTCGGAGCGAACCGTGCAAAGTTCTTTGTAAATTTCCTTATATTCATTAAGAAGCTTTTCGTTTTCACAGAAAGCATCAAGAAAATTAATGTGGGAGGAAGTGTCCATAAGCTCACTGCTGTCTCTCTGACCGTGGATAACCACAAGCTTTTCTCCGATTGTACGCAGTTGTGCCACGCTTACGGCACAGCCGTTTATATGGCATAGGTTTCTACCGTCTTTGTAAAGCTTTCTGGTAATGATTATGTTAGAACCATCTGTATCAATTCCGTTTAGTGAGAGAATGTCATTAAGAAAATCACAGAAGAAAACCGCACTTACCTTTGCAAAATTGGCACCTTCGCGGATAAGCTCGCGGGAAGCCCTTGCCCCCAAAACCATATTGAGCGAATTTATAAGCAGCGATTTACCTGCACCTGTTTCTCCTGTTATTACATTCAGTCCGTGTTCAAATTCTATTGATGCTTTTTCAATTACCGCTATGTTTTCAATATCAAGCTGGATAAGCATAAAATCACCGTTTCGTTATTTAGTCATATTTTTGAGCTTTTTGCACAGCTTTTGTGCGGCGTTTTCACTGCGTACCGTTACAAAAATTGTGTCATCACCTGCAATTGTTCCCAGACATTCCGAGAACTGCATTGCATCAAGTACGCTTGCCGCACCCTGTGCCATTCCTGCAAGAGTTTTTATTACAACGGTGTTTAATGCGTAGTCAACACTGATGATGCTCTTACTTAGAATTATGGACATCTTGTCAGTTACGCCTTCGTTATTTTCCGAAGTGTGGGGGGCATATACATACCTTCCCGAATCATTGAGCTTCTTCAAAAGACGAAGCTCCTTAATATCCCTTGATACAGTAGCCTGTGTTACGTCGAAACCAATGGAAGAAAGTGCAATGGTAAGCTCCTGCTGGGTTTCTATGTTGTTTTTAGTTATTAAATCGAAAATTGCCTCGTGTCGTTTGTTTCTCATCGTAGCACCTCTAAATTAAAGCTTTTTCTGAAGAATATCATAAAAATTCAGTTCTTTGTTACAAGCAAGTCGGGTTATGTGCTCGGATTTTTCCACCGTTATGTAATCTGCGTTTTTGAGCGACTCGAAAATTTGCCCATCTATTGCAAGCTCTGCATTAGCGTTGTATTCTATTTTGATTTTTTCAGGGGGAAGAACAATGCTTCTCGCACGAAGCATGTGGGGACAGATGGGAGTAATTAGCATCGTGTCGGCATCTGGGGAAATAACAGGACCGCCTGCAGATAAGGAATAAGCGGTAGAGCCTGTAGGAGTTGCTATAATCATACCATCGGCTCTGTATGCACAGACTGTTTTTTCATTGCAGTATGCAGTAAAATCCATAAGCCTTGAATTTGACTTGCGTGATACAACAATCTCGTTCAATGCGTGATAGACTGACGCTTCTTTTCCGTCTGTTACAACACTTGCACGAAGCATAAAACGATTTTCAAAGTGAATGTTATCACTTAGCAAAAGTTCTGCCGCTTCCTTTAGGTTATTACTTTCAAAGGTTGAAAGATAACCAAGATTGCCAATGTTTATCCCTAAAAGGATTGTGCCAAAGGGAGCACATCTTTTGGCGGTGGAAATAATTGTGCCGTCACCGCCCAGTACTGCCGCAACGGAGCATATGGAAAAAAGCTCCTCATCAGGCTTGTATGTCAATAGAGGCAGTTTTTCAAATCCTGTCTTGTCGGTGTATAATTCCGCCTTGCCTGAAAGCATTGATATAAGCTTAGTTGCAATTTCCAATGCATTGATTTTATCAAAATTAACTATAAGTGCAATCTTTTTCAAAAAAATCACTTCCTTATATATTTGCATTCCGTATAATTATACATCATTTTTGAATAAAGGTCAATAAAATAAGTTTTTTTATGTCAAAAAATCAGCCTATAGATTTTTTGCCCGATTTCTAAGAAAAAAAGAGACATCCTTGCGGACATCTCTTCTTGTTTTGGTGAGCCATCGGAGAACAGATGCTTCGCATCTTTCTTGCTTGACGACCGCAAACTTTGTTTGCAGTACCCGTCTTCGCACCAACTTCGCTAAAAACGGTTACCAACCGTTTTCTTAACGCTCGTTGCCCTCTCAGGGTTCGAATCTCCTCTAATCTGTAAGCAAAACAAAAAGAGACATCCTTGCGGACATCTCTTCTTGTTTTGGTGAGCCATCGGAGAACAGATGCTTCGCATCTTTCTTGCTTGACGACCGCAAACTTTGTTTGCAGTACCCGTCTTCGCACCAACTTCGCTAAAAACGGTCATCAACCGTTTTCTAAACGCTCGTTGCCCTCTCAGGGTTCGAATCTCCTCTAATCTGTAGGTAAAACAAAAAAAGAGACATCCTTGCGGACATCTCTTTTTTGTTTTGGTGAGCCATCGGAGATTCGAACCCCGGACAACTTGATTAAAAGTGAATATAAAAGCCTTTAATAATACGGGATTGAAGAAAAATGACAAAGACGAGACAAAATTACAAGAAGTTATGTGACATATACTGATTGATTTTATCTACACTCTTAATCGTCATTTCGTCGGCGAAGTCGGTATAGATATTCATTGTGGTTCTGATGTCGGCGTGGCGAAGAAGACGCTGGGCCGTTTTAACATCTACGCCTGCTTTGTACAATAGTTTGGCATATGCGTGGCGTAGCTGATGCATATTAATGTTGTGACCGATTGCCTTACAGTATTTTTTCCATCGCTTATTGAGCTGAGTTTCCGAGAGAGGCTTCTCTTTTCCGAAGATAAAATCATCAGGGTGCATATCCTTGACCATATCGAAGAGCAGCGGTTTCAGAATTGCCAGAAGCGGCATATCATTTTCACTGCTTAAAGTTTTTGCGGTTTCTTTGACGTGTGCCTGATTGTGAATAAATTCTACTGTCTGCTTGTAGTAGATTATATTATTGTCAAAGTCTATCTGCTTTTTCTGAATGGCGGCAAGCTCGCCGCGACGGTACCCGGTACACAGAAGACACATTGCCCACATACCCCATTCTACAGATGTTGCACTTTGGGTAATGGTTTCGATTATAACATCATCGGGTGATTTTACTTTTTTCTTTGTTGCCGTGCGAGGTATTCTGAGGGCTCGACGGAAATCTGTAAGCGAAAGGTCCTGCCGCATCGCATAGGTGAGAACCATCCCGAAAACGGTTTTTGCTTTGTGAATAGCGGAATAGCTATACTTTTGTCTTGCCATATCGTCGAGCAGGGATTGTACCATCGAAGCGGATATATCCTCTATATTCTTGTCGTAAAATGCGGTGAGGTGCTTAAGTGCATGCACGTAGCCTTGGTGAGTGGAGTAACTGACGGTGTCTTCGTGGGAATCAAGCATCTGCTCGGCAAGCTTGAGAAAGTTGTGCTTCCGGGCGTAGAGGTCGCTTTGGTAAGTTAGCATCTGCTGCTGAATATCCTTGAGGGCTTTTTTATCGTTTGACTCTTTACTGTAGAATGTTTTTGACTTGCCGTCAATAACTACTGTTTGCATTGCTCTGCCATCTTTGCGGCGTGTAATTCCCAATAATAACACCTCCTTGATTAGTTACGAATAATGTGATAAAATAGATGTGGGTCGAAAGAGACCCACACATACCCCTGACTCCTGCAGCGGTGAAACGCTGTGGGAGTTTTTTGTTTTTGTAGATTAAAGTGAGAGAAGAAAATCCTCTAAGCTGATACCTGATTGATTAAGAATGCTTTTGAAGGTTCCGCGAGCTACCTCGTCGTGGTTAGGTACGATTACAACATGATAGCCGTCGGAATACTTGATATGGCTTCCTTTTTGACTGACAAAGCGGAAATTGAATTTTTCAAGGACACGGATAATTTCTTTCGGTGTGAGAATCGGATATTTGGAACCCATCAGATTGCAACCTCCATTGTGGTAACAAATATGCTTGTTTCGGAAAGGGTAGGCGTATTGTCCTCAAAATAGAGGGAAAGAGCTTCTTTTAAATTATCAATGCTTTCGTCAAGTGTTTTTCCCTGTGATGCAACGCCTGTAGCAACGTCGGTTGCAACATACCAGGAATCCTCTTTCTGAATTACAACTGTACATTTAACTGACATAATGATACCTCCAATATAGATTTATAGTTATTATATGCTGAAGAAATTATTTGATTAATAATGGGGTGTGGCTTGTCAACCGTTATCCGGATAGAGTGAATTCATCAGCTTGGTTTTGTTAGTGGCATAGAGTTCAAGCGTATTATAGTCATATTCAGACAGAATATAAGATTGGACGTTGTCGTATATTTTTCGATAGTGGTCGTAGGTGTAAGTTTTGTTCAAATACCCAAGTGTTACGTCAACAAGTTCATAAATTTTTTGCTGAGCTTCTTTTGATAGGGTAAGACATTGATTTGGTTCGAACGGCAGTGATTCCATTGTCTTTCCTAAATAAGCTTTATTATAATAATTGACTAATCTTTCTAAGTCTATCAAAGCGTGCGGAACGAGATAGTCTTTGTTTATGGTAAGATTGGCAACCAATTCATGTGTTCTTCCTGAAACCTCGTAATCATAGGTCATATTGCAGAGCCTCAGTGTTGAGTGAAGGTTTTGGCGTATTAACTCGGTTTCGTTAAGAATATTTATTCCAAGCTCAAACAACAAAGCATTAGCTGAAGCGTTAGCAATTCTAACTTCTTGCTTGTCAGCGTTCCACTCTACCGTTAAGCCACTGCCTTCACCAATTTTACGCAGCGGAATATATGTGTTACCGTTTAAATTAAGTACAGGCAAACTCCCAACGTCTAACTGCAAACCATTAACTATAATCGGATAATAAACCTGCGTGCAGGTGAAGTCCGTAGCCAATGTAGAATAAGGCGAAGCAACAACCAATATAAGAATGAGAGCTATAATCTTTTTCATACAAATAATCCCCTTTGTTTTTAATATTCAAGACATGGACCGAGAAGTTCATAAAGTATATCGTCTATATCAGTATTAACGCCGCCAACGATATTCTCGGCGTTATTTGAGTATGTATCACTGTAAGTATTCCAAACGCCTTGTGCATATTCAAAAGAATAGATACCGTTTGTATAACCGATAGTTACATTGGCAATTTTTCTTAGAGCTTCTCCTGCGATGTTTACGTATGCGAGCCTATTGGTTATATCAATATAATCTTCATCACTTACTTCTAAACCATAAATTTCCGACAATGCATTGAGTAAAATGTTAATTTGCTTAATCTTAGACGGAATTAATGTATCTAATGAATAATTGATAAATTGTGTATAGGTTGAGTCGCCCTCTGTCATTGCATCATAGCAATTCATCTGACAAAGAAGTAATTCGTTTCGAGTTTCTTTTAAGAGATTATAAATCGTAGTAACAATCATACAATACTGAAAATAATTGCTTTCGCCGTTATAAATTTCTGCCGTACGGTTTTTTTCATCCCATTCTACTGTTAAACCGCTACCTTCTCCTATTTTTCGCATAGGTATATAGGTGTTTCCGTTATAATTCAAAGCCGGAAGATCCCCTTTTTCCATTTCGACACCATTTACATAAATAGGGTAATTAACTTCCGTGCACACATATTCCGTTGCTGTAACTACGTAAGGCAATAACACCAATACTGCTAATAATAATGCTGTGATTTTTTTCATTGTAAAACTCCTTTAAATTTATAAATTTTATTTAAAACATATCCTTGTTTTTATATTCGGAAATATCAAGCTCTCTTTTATTGCCGTAACGACAATCGCCATAACCTTGAATATATCCGTCGTATGCCCCTTCCCAATAGGAGTCAAACATATCATCCTCGTCGAAAATATCATCTTCTTCAAAAACAGCATCTCTGTATATAAGCACATCATCATATATGAGATTTTCGATTTCATTCTGAACATGGTCACAATTGCCATCGCAACTATCAATGTGTTCTTCGTAGTTCCCATATTCCTCTTGTGCAGCGGCATAACCTTCGTTATAGGCTTTTCTTTCGGCTTTTCCGCTTGCCAAAGAGAAAACAACGATTAAAATTATAAAAAATATCAAAGAACCATCAGATTTTGTTTTCATATTAAAGACACCCTTTAAAATTATTTGAATTAGTATAACAAAATAACAACCCGATTTAGTATTTTGTTATGTGTTAAGTGTTACGGGTTGCAAATTTTGCAGGGAGAGAGAAGCTTTTGTGCCTCTAAAAGTTCCATATAAGCGGTAGGACATCCGGAAATGGTTCCGCAGGTTTCACGGTGATAACAATCTCCGGTGGAGGTAATGACAACGTGCTCGAAATGCTCCTCCCGTGGATAATTATTTATCGGCACGTTGGTTTTGGTTGAAAAAGTAAGTTGAAACATACATGCAGCGGTTATAACTGCAAAAAGCAATAACAATACAGGGGTGACAGGCTTACGTTTCTTATTTAAAACGAAATAAACAAAGGCATCGGCATCGATGTCAAGAAGAATTCTGTTATGCGTACTGAGACGTTCGTAATCCAGATGTTTAAGCTCTATATGCCCGACTTCGTGAAGCAAAACGTAGAGCTTATCTTCAACGGAAAGCATGTTATTTATGAATATTATTTTAGCTGTTCCGACATATGTGAATGCCTTTGAGGTTTTCGCCTTTTCTGTTTGCCCGTACCGTGCAAGCTCATTGTCACCTGCAGCGGTGTTAAAAAAAATAGTTTCATATCCGAGCTTTTTAAGATGTTTTTCTACAATTTCAAATTCGATTTTACCATTAATGGATTTATAAAACTTATTAGCAGCCGTTTCGATTTTCAAAAAAAAGTCATTCCTTTCGAATCGGGCTGCTATTTTGTTATCGTGGAGTATTAAGTGGTTTTTTCTTTGACAGGAGGTTGAGTGTCCTCTGTGCCGTCAGCACCGTATGCGGCAATCTTGTAGGAAGCTTCCTTCGGGAAGTGAAGAGGCTTATTACTTTTTATATATCGACCTGATGAAACAAGGTCGATTGAATTGTCAAGGAGTTTTTCTTGACCTTCCTCATTGAGCTGACGATAGTTTTCGATGAGTTGTAGCTCAAAAGGAGAGAGGGAATCTGTAGAAATAGCGGTGTCGGCACACGTCAGATAATCAATTGATACGTTAAAGAATTTAGCAAGATTTATAACAACCGTGTAAATAGGCTCCTGTGTTCCGTTCTCGTAACGGCTTAGTGTGCTTTTGTTCATCTTTGTATTATATCTCTTGTTGTACAGTTCAATAAAACTATCCATGGAAAGAGCTTTTTCCTCTCGCAATGCTTTTAATCTTTTTGAAAACATTGTTATCACCTCCGCAACACAATAATAGCACGGAAACACGTAGTTTACAAGCATTTTTTTAAAATAAATTGAAAAAAATATAAGAAAATTTTAAAATTGTTATTGACAAAGCAACAAAAACGTGTTATCGTAAAAGCAACAAAAGGAGGTGCGGAACTATGAAAAAAGTACATGAACCATACCACAAGCTTAAGAATTGGTTGAGAGAAAACAGGGTTCCATATCGCGAAATTGCTGATTTTTTAGGGCTTACAATACCGACAGTAGCAGCTAAGATAAATGGAGATTCAGATTTCTATCTGTCAGAAGTACAGGCATTAAGGCGAAAGTATGGGCTTTCTGCCGATTATTTTTATACCGGGACTGTTGCTTAAACGATAACAAAGTAAAAAAAGAAAGGGGGGAGTGAAGTGGGTAGTGAAAAGAAAAAAGCTCCCTTATCATATAAGGAAGCGTGGGAAAGAAGAAGGGCGGAATATTGGTTTTCGGTTGCAAAGTTTCTTTTGTCATTAACAGGCGGAATTATTGGTGCAATTATAGCCTTTTTATTATTGGGTGATTAACCAAAATATTATAGAGGAGGTGAGTGGCGGTGAAGAAGTTGCCATGGTGGGCTTGGGTACCGCAAACTGTCATTAGCATAATAATAATTATTATTTCTTTATGTAGGCTAAGATAGCCACTATTAGTGCTGCTATTGAAATTAAGTTAGAAACTATAAGAGGAATCCAAAAACGTCTGCTTTGCGTCCTTCGCTCGGCGTGTTCGCATTCGGTTTCGAGGTAAACTTTGGATTTTTTTATCTCTTGGTTGTTGTGAATGGGTTCGATATTAGTTATGTAATAACGTTCTTCATTTTCGGATTCGCCATACTCTGTCTTTTCCTTGACAATAAGTAAGCTTCCCCGTTGGAACTTGGGGGAATTACGTAGAATGGCGTATCTATTGCCGTTATTATCATTGAAAAACTTTCCCGTTAAAGGGAATGAGCCGCTTTTAATTTTGGATACATAAAAATAGTAATCGTTCATTTATAATCATTCCTTTCGGGGTGATTATAGCACAAATAGAAAAGCATGTCAAAAAGACAAAGTAAAAAGAAAGGGGTATGTGTAAATGCTTAGGAAAAAGTACATCAAGGTAAGTTGTAAGGCGTGGGAAGACATAAGGCGGGCGATGGTAGAAGCTCTGAAAAATAATGCGGAATTAAAGGCATACAGGAATACGGACATGTCTCCTGATGAGATTCTTCTCGCTTCTGAAAGGCAGGCGGCTTTTGAAGAAATCGGAATGGAACCGTCGGACTTAATGGATTTGGTAAGACGTGATACGGCAAAGGAAGCAACCGTGTTTGGCGAAAACCTCCTTTGTCCTTCGTGCGGCAACTTTCATGCGGCGTCAAGGGAATATGCCGAATCATTTCCCTTTTGTGATAAATGCGGGCAGAGGATTATTCCGCCGGCATCGGTTACAAAGGAGGTTTTGTGATGGAGAAGCAAGGTTACAGAGAGATGCTGGCCTTCCTAAGTGAAAGGGGATACAAGATGACATTATCCAGGAAAGAAGCTCAGGAGGTGCTTGGTGTGTCCCACACTCATCTTGCGAAGATGATAAACAGAGGCCATATCAAACTGATTGATAATAAGATTCCATTGGGAAGCGTAGCAAGATATTTGTGCGGATAGGAGGAAGCGTATGAATGCAGCGGAAGCAGAGAGAGCATTTTGGGAAATGCTGCCGTGTGAGATGGCAACGGTGGATGTTAGTCTCGGAGAAAAATTGAAATTCGATGCACCGATAGAGCTTATATACATAAGGGATGAGTCGATGCTGACAAGAATGGCGTTGGTTTTTAAAACCGGTGAAAGGTGCATATCAAGATATTCGATTGAGCGTTTAAAGCTGAGCGACGAAGGGAGCAAGCAAGATGACTAAGTTTTTTACATATATGGCTTTAATGCTGTGGTTTGCCAATCAAACAGGTCTTCAAAGAATTAATCCGTGGTGGGGAACGTTTGCGACGTTTGTATTTATGCGTGAAATGTTGAAGTGTACCACGGTGAAGGGCAGGAAAAAGCGATGATGAAAAGTTGTGCGACGTGCAAAAATTTATTTCGCAAGTGTGACGGAGAATGTGATGTCTGCGGACATGCTGTGGGGAATGGAACGCTTGAGGAACGGATGAGCAATGCTCGCCCCTACGAGGCGGTGCTTGAGCAGATAAGGTTCGGAGTAGCACAGTGCAAGTGTATGGTTTGCCATGATGAAGACAGCGGAAAGTACAGGTATTATGAAGAGAATGAGGACATAACGGCACTGCTGGGAGGAGACGAAGAAGTTGGTTTGTAAATATTGTGGTAAGGAATTTGTAAAAAACAGCCCTCGGCAGTTATACTGCCGCCCCGGTTGCAAGATAAAGGCTAACAATGAAAAGAGAGTAGGAAAAAGCGGAAAAGTAAGTCTCTGCATATATTGCGGAGAGGAGTTTACATCTCTGCACGGGGCGAAGTATTGCAGTGTGCTTTGCCATGCTAAGGCGGACGCAGAGCGAAATAGGGCTAAGTACATCCCTGTGGAGAAGCGTAAACAAGAAAAAGTATACCCTCCGAAGCCGTGTGTTGAGTGTGGAGAGCCGTTTGTTCCGAGAAGTGGCAGTGCACGATATTGCTCTCCCGAATGCTTTGCGAAAGCGAGAAGCAGAAGAACTAAGAAGTATGAAGTTGTCGCACCCCATCAACCTACTACTACACAAGGGAGTCCGGAGAGCGAGGCTGTGAGGCGGTATCGAAAAATGTCGCTTCGGGAGGTTTCTGCAGAATGCAAGAGGCTGCATCTTACATATGGACAGGCACAGGTAATGGCGAATATGGGAACACTGCCTGAAGATTTTGGTTTGGGGGTAAATTGAATGGAAAGATTGCAGGAGACAATAGAATTTTTTAAGGCGTGTGTGAAACGCGACGAAGGATTGAGCGACGACCTTGCCGTGTATCGGAGGTTGGCACTTGATGCACTTTTGAGAATGAAAAAGACGTGCGGAACGTGCCGGTTTTATGCTGACGGTATTTGCGGAAGTATACACGGTATGGGTGGTAAGGTGTGCAAGGGTAATTACTGCTCACATTATGATGAAGGGAAAGATGATACGGATGAAAGCAATGCTAAAATATCCGGGCAGTAAATGGAGAATAGCAGATTGGATTATAGGTTATTTCCCTACACATAGAGTTTACTGTGAACCTTTCTTTGGCAGCGGTGCAGTATTCTTCAATAAGAAACCTGCTTATACGGAAACCATAAACGATATTGACGGAAATATTGTAAATCTGTTTGAAGTCTGCAGAACGCATCCAAAAGAACTTGCGGCCGCAATTAACCTTACCCCGTTTTCAAGAGAAGAATTTTGTAATTGCTACGATATGAATGTTAAAGACCCTATAGAAAGAGCAAGGCGAACAGTAGTTAGGTACCATCAATCCTTTGGTACAAGTAATAGCTTCAAAAGCAGTTGGAAAAACACACAAACTGCGGGCGGTCCTCGTTGTGCTACAATGTGGAACTATTTGCCCGAAACTGTTATAGACGTCTGTGAAAGATTAAAAGAGGTGCAAATAGAAAACATTGATGCACTTGAACTTATAAGCCGTTATGACAACGAGGAAACTTTAATATACTGTGATCCGCCATATCTTCCGGAGCTGCGAAAGAAAAATATGTATGCTCAGGAAATGAGCTTGGAAAAGCACATTGAGATGTTAGAGTTGTTAAAGCGGAGTAAGTCAAAAATTGTTCTTAGCGGTTATGATAGCGAACTATACAATAATATGCTTTCGAATTGGTTTACGTCCGAGAAAATAACGACGGCGCAAATGGGATTACACAGAACTGAAAAATTGTGGATGAATTTTATTCCTGACTATACGCAGATATGTATTGATGAGATATAAGGAGTGATGACAAGTGTCAGAATTTGAAATGTTAGAAGCTGAAAAGTACTGGTGTGAAAATTGCTGTAACTGGGATAAAGAGCACGTGATGATGGATGGATATTCCAAATGTAAATTAACAGGGACGCTTTGTTTCGCCCAGGAGAGCGGAAAGGAATGCAAGTGTTTTAACGTGCCGGCTGAGAATGTAATTGTACCGCCTTGTAAGGTGGGGCAGACGGTGTATTTTCTGATAGAGGATACGGTTGCAGGTGAAAAGTACATAAGCCCCGAGCAAATTACAGATGTATGCACCAAAGGCTTTTATACATCAGGACACGAAGACAGTGATGAGAACGGAGATTTGTGGCTGTGGTCTGATGTCGGGGAAATTGTGTTCCTTGATAAAACAAAGGCAGAGGAAGTATTGAAAGGCGGTAAAGTAAATGGTAAGTAGAAATTTAACCGATAGTGCGGTTATTCATATTGAAGATGAAGATACAGAGTTCTTTGAATATCTGGAAAAAAAGTTAAAAACGCTTGCAGATAGTAGTAATGTTTATATGCGTTGCCTGTGGTCTTTCATTCACAATCAACGTTTTGAGGTAAAAGTCCTTGCAGGCGACAGAACAGATTATCGCGGGGAGGCTTTTCAAGACTTCTTTACACTTCACAAGACAAAGTATGAAACCTACGATTCTCTTTGTTGGTTGTTCTTCCACGAGTTAGGGCATTTTGTCCTTACGAACTCTGTATTCGAAGGCGTTTTTAAAGGAGCTAAGGCTACCTATTATAAAGATAAAGGTATCGAGGGTAAGGATGGTATCTATTGGGCACACGATGACTATTACAATTACTATAAAGAACACCACGATGATGATCCTGAAGAGAAAATCGTGAGTATGTTTGCTACTTTTGTTATGGGTGAGAATTATGACCGTTCTTGGTGGTATAAACGTATTAAGCTATTGGACGGAGGTAAAGAGAAATGAAAGAATGGTTTGCACGATTAAGATATAGATTGGCTTATGCAATATACCCCGAATTTTTTGACGATATGGAAGAAAGGTTTTCGGGATTATTGCAACACACAACAGGCGGATTGTTGAGCAAGACAAATTACACATTACAAGGAATGATTTCGGCAGTTGACGATTATCAGCAAAGATGTTGCAGTGAATGCGAATATTATCTTGCCGACCACCTAACCGAGAAAGGCGGTGCTGCAAAGTGATAGATAAAATCAAAGCAATTATTGCAAAGGCAAAAGAAAAAATGCGTTACAACAGATGTTACAGCAACATGGAGTGGCAGGGTGTCGCCGTATTCGGAATGTGTTCAGGAGAATACTTCGACGAAGAATACAAAAAGCGGCATTGCCGTAGCTGCCCTTATTACAGAAAGGTAGGTTAAAAGAACAATGTTTTTAGGTTGTCCGTATTCACATCTTTCTTACCTGAAAGAACCGCCCTACTGTAACGCTGTGTACATTCCAAAAAGGTCACAGCAGATTAAAAATAAAAAGCTGAGAGCCAAGAAAAAGAAACGGAGGAAGTAAGATGGCGCAAAAAACAGAGATTGTTTGTGATAAATGCGGAAAAGAGATAATCAATCCCACGGGGTGCTATTGCCCAACTTATGCCTTAAAAAACTATTCAGCAAAAATAACTCTGTGGCCTGTAGGAGAGACAAGAAGTAGCTTTGGACAAAGAATTGACCTGTGTCCTGATTGTTATGAAAAATTTGTAAACTTTATGGAAGAAGGTGCAGAGTGATGGCTTATTGTTTCTTCTGCAGAAAGAGAAAAACAAGCAGAAGCACCTTTTATAAGCTTGACAAAGACGGACACGAAATATGTCAATCTTGTATGCGAGAGGGATATGCAAAATCGGCTCTTGAAATTATTGAACATAACAGAAAGGTAGACGAAAGTAATGGCAAGGTATATTGACATAGAAGGTGCAGGAATTGGCAAGGCAAACAGAGAGCAATTTCTTGTTCCTGAATTTGCTGACGGTTGGAATGCTGTCTTAAAGATATTAGAAAAAGAGCCCACCGCCGATGTTGTGGAAGTGGTACATGGGTATTGGATTGAAGATATTAAAGAAATCGTCCCTCTTAACGGCATCGTGCCAATAAAAGCGTTAGTAGGCTACAGATGCTCCGTGTGCAATAGGGCGGAGTTTAACAAAGAGCCGTATTGTAACTGCGGTGCAAAAATGGACGGAAAGGGTGATACATAATGAAAAACGGGAAGAAACCTACGAGGGCACAGAAGATGCTAAATAATCAAAAACTCGGCAAAAAAGCAGGAACGAAATTTTTGCCGAAAAAGGAAGAACAATTGTAACGATGTGAGCCGTGAGGCGATACGGAGCATACGGTTGTTCTGACGCCGTGGCATCTGAATTATGAAAACTGGCTTATAGTGAAGGACACGTCAACGGAAATGGTAGTGGTACATAGGCATACAGATAGGATAAGAACAATTGTGAAAGGGTAAATGAAAATGAACGAAACAAGAGTAACACAAGAAAGAATCAATCATCTGCTGGAAACAGCGGAACGCGAATCAACGACAGCTTTTGGAAAGTGCTTTGTTCTATCGGTCAGACTGGAGAACGGATTTGTACTGACGGAATCCAGTGCATGTGTTGATCCGAAAAACTATGATGCAGTAATAGGTCGAGAACTTTGTTTAAAAAAGATAGAAAACAAGCTCTGGGAATTGGAAGGTTATGCTCTTCAGAAAAAATTATACGAAGGCGGTGCTTCGCATGAAAATTCAAAAGATAGTTGATATATGTAAAAAAAGCGGGCAATTGTATATAACCGAAGCGGAGGGTGCGCAGTGGATCGGGAACGGACAAGCTGTATATCCGCTTTATGACCTGCCGAAGCTGACGGCCGAGGAATTATGTACAATTTATTCTATAACAGAAGAACAGCGTGACAAAATGATACTCAATGAAAAGGATGCTTCTGAATATAAAATAGATTTCAGTGCAATTAATGGTGACGAGGAAGCAGCGGAAGTCGTAAATATTGGACTTCATTTTGGAGGGACAAGCCTCATTATGCTTAAATGTGGCGGAGGAATCAGTTTCGTAAAGCGAATGTATCTGACGCCGTTCAAGGAGGAAGTGCAATACTGGCGAAGAACAGGCCCTATCGGTGAGTATTTCGTGGTAACTGCAGGGATGTTTATAAAAGCAATTATAGTCCCTGAAACGGGCTTACGTGCAGATATTGCGGGAGAGCTTAAAGAAATTGTAAAAATGATATGAAAACAGGGTGATAACAATGAAAGTGTATGAATTGATGAAAAAGCTTGCAGGGGCACCCGCAGGGGCTACGGTGGAGGTATCAAAGGTAATGACGCTCCGGGAAGTGGCAGAAAAAGAATGCGATGCTGAAAGAGCGATTGACGACAAGACCGTCTACGATGTGGGCGGAGAGGTCAAAGATATATTCCACGAACACGGAGAGACGGTTTTACTTTATTTGGAGTGATGTGGCGGGCGGATGATATCCGCCCCTACGCTCACGTGAAACGTTATATATAAATGAAAGGAAGAGTGAGAGGCTTCTTTTCATTTATATATAATAAAGAATTTAAAGCGAAGAACGGCGTAGCCGAATAACTCGCAGAAAAAACAGCGAAGCGAAATTTTCTGCGAAAAAGGAAGAATGGATTTTGTGAGACGAAGCGGATGCTGAGACGTAACCTTTATCCATTCTGACGCACGCGTGTTCTTTGAGGGGCTCGGTAAGAGGCTAACAATTCAACCATCGAATCTAAGAAGGGTGAGGGAAAAAGAATGAAAAACGGGTATTGGGTTATAAGGACATATGTGGCAGGGAATATCGGGGAGAAGATTAAGTACTGGGTATCAGGCAGTAAACCTGTTAGGGGTAAAAGGAGAATGCAGTCTGATATAAACAGGCTTGAAAAGAATGAAAAGCAGAGTGAGAAGAACCTGGCGAGGATTCTGAACACAAACTTTGGTATACAGGGCGGCGTGCTTGTGGGACTGGACTATTCCGACAGGGCATACAAAAAGCTCTTTGGAGCGTGCCGTGACAGGCAGGAGATTTGTGAGGCGGCAAAGCATCAGGCATCCTTGTGCCTTAGACGTGTGCAGAGAGAAGCAAAGAAGCGTGGTATAGAGGTGAAGACTGTTATAGTGACGGCAGACCTTGACGGAGAATCGAAGGAAGAGGTGAGAGTGCATCACCACATAGTGGTAAACAAGGAGGCAGCGGAGCTGTTCGGAGAGAAATGGAAGCACAGTGAAAGTGTTGACTATGAGTATCTTTACAGTGACCAAAAGGACAGAACACCTCTTGCACATTATCTGATGGAGCAGGTTAGCCATGTGCCGGGTGGCAAGGCGTACATAACAACAAGAAATCTTGAAAAGGCAAAGTGTATTGACCGCATCGCGAAAAACGGTGCGGAAATTGCTTTGCCTAAAAATTGTGAGCTTATATACAGGAGTGCTCATGCAAGGGGGCTTAGCCAGTATTTGAGGTATCGGGTGATGGGTACAACGAACAATGACAATCCCTCCGAGGGTGGCGGGCGGATAATATCCGCCCCTACGACGGGGGCGCTATCTGCGGAGAGCGGAGGCGATGAAGTATGACGTTCAGAAAGTGTGAGTGCGGATGCGGAAGAGAGTTTCCTGTTACGGCACATAACAGGAAGTATTACAGTGAATCGTGCAGGGTTATGGTATGTGCAGGAAAAAGGCAGATTGTCAAAGAGAAAAGCGTTAAATGGAATGAATTGTCTCCCGGGGAAAGGTGGGAGGTGATGTCGCTTGCTCAGGTGGATGCAGAGTGCAAAAAGATGCACATGAGTTACGGAACGCTTCAAGGAATGTATTATAACGGGTGTCTACCCGAGGATTTCGGGTTAAAAAGAAAGGATGAAGAATGATGAAAAAGCTTTTGCTGAAAAAACTGGAAGAACAAAGAAAAAGGACGGAGGTATTGCTAAAGGCGAGGAAAGAAATCATAAACGAGCTAAAGGAAGAGATAACCGGACTACGGCAAACTCTTGATATTTTGGCGGCGTTTTTGGATGCTACAGTGTCGGCAAAGGGCGAGATACGCATATCAAGGAATGAAATAAATCGGCGTGTCAAGCAGGGGTACGACATAAAATTTGATAGCGGAGAGATTGTACTTCAAAGAAAAGAATAACAACAAGGGAACGGCTGATGTAGGTTACGGACAAATAATATCCGTGCCTACAGGCTGTTCTTTTTTTGTGTGAGCGATTGAGCGGGTTATGCGTACGCGGGCGTATGCGTGCGTGTGTGCTTGACGAGTTAACGGCAACTAAATTATGATTAAAAAAGAGAAGCGGTACAGAGCAAAGGTTATTCCGACGAGGTGGTGGTGACATATGGCGAAAAATGGCGTTAAGAAATGGCTGAAAAAAGAAGGCCTCCGACAAATAACCCAGTGGGCGAGGGATGACAGCCTTAATATATCAGATATTGCGGAAAAAATGGAGATAAGCTCTGCGACATTCAGGCGGTGGAGGAATGACTATCCTGAAATTGCACAGGCCTTTGATGAAGGACGCAGAGTTGTAGATGAAAAGGTTGAAAACTCCTTCATCAAAATGTGCACAGGCTATCATGAAAAGGTTTTAAAAAAGCAAAAGGTGAAGCGTAAGGAATACGATGACAGGGGAAAAGTAACTGCCGAATATGAGGAATTTGTGGATGTGGAGGAAGAAGAATATATCCCTCCCAGCGTTGCGGCACAGAAGTTTTATCTCCTTAACCGTATGCCCGACAGATATATTCCTGAAAATGCGGTGCTTCCGCCCGGAAACGAAGATGAAGAAGAATCAGGTGTTGTTATGCTGCCGGGTGTGGGCAATGAGGACGTGCAGGAAGCGGAAATTATTGATTAAATATGACGAATGGAGCGATGAAAGTGTTATTTAAATTTGCGGTTCGGGGTGACAATATAACCCCTGAGAGGGCTTATGATTTTATAGAGGGCAATAAGGGGAGCTATGAGGCTTGGTTTGAATTTTCGGAAGAATGGAAAAACCGTGTGAAAGTGTGCGTGGTTGAACAGGGTAAAAAGATATACTCTATTCCTATAACTGACGGACAATGCTTTCTTCCCGAAATGGAAAGGGGTACGGCGAGAATAGGCGTAATAGGAACACTGACGTCCAAGGACGATGAAGCAAGCACAATATCCACAAATATGAAAACTATCGGAGTTTTGGACGGAGCTGCGAACAAGGAAGCCAATTCACAGCTTAACACTGCAGCACAGGTTTGGGAAAAGTATCTTTCCGACATGGAAAATAACAGGGTTAAAGCTGAGGTGGCAGCGGGGACGGCGGCAGACGCAGCAAAAAACGCAACTACTGCCGCAGATGAAGCAGGAGAAAGTGCGGAAGAGTCCAGAAATAACGCAGAAATTACTGAAAATAGCAAAGTGGCTGCTATAAAGGCTGCGGAAGATGCCGAAAACGCTAAAACAAGTGCTGATAGTGCAATGAGAGTGGCGGAAGTGGCTGCATCGGCAGCATTAGAGGCAAAAGAAAAACTCGAAACCGCGAAACGTAATGCAGAAGAATTTTCGGCGAAGGCCTGGGAATTTTCACGAGAAGCCTTTAGTGCAGCGGCAGAAGCTAAGAACAGTGCCGATAACGCTGCGACATCGGAGAGCAATGCGAAAGCTTCAGAAGAGGCAACGGCAGAAAGTGAAGCTAACACTGCAGAGCTGACAAGCCGTGCCGAAACGGCAGCAGAAAATGCGGAAAAGTCAGAGGTTAATTCTTCGGCTTCTGAAAAAACAGCCTCACAAGCACTTGCGGACCTGCTTGCTATGATAAATAGTGGTGATTTAATACTTGCTACAGAGGGCAAGCTTCCCCTTTCCGCAATCCCTGCAACGGCAACACAGGAAATATATACCGTTACAAGCGAAGATGAGCTTACAAGCCTTGTTGCTCAACGTGGCGATTTGGCAGAGCTTATCGAGGAAGTTGACGGTGAGCAGACCATCACAAAAACGTGGCAATGCCTTGGCGATGCTTCGGTGCGTGAAAACTGGGTTGTATGGGGTACAAGCTATGCAGTACAGGCAGGCAATGCAACTACGGCAAACAATGCCTTAAACGCCAATATGATAAACAATCACCGTATCGTGGAAATGACAGAGGAAGAATTTCAGGCAGCTGTCAAGGATGAAAACACATATTATCTTGTGTATTGAGGTGGTTAAATGATTTATGTAGGCGAAAACAAATCAATACTGTGCAAGGGCGATTTCCGCCCTGCACAGCTTTACAAGGGCGATAAAAAAATAGCAGGGTACACCGTAGAAGAATTTGAAGGCACAGGCAGTGTAACGCTTGAAAATTGCTATAACGACAAGGTGTATAACGCTTATGTACACGGCAAAAACTTGCTCGATGTTAAAAAAGTTTATCCCGATTATGCGAATGACGAAGGCGGGATAACTTATGACAACAGTGATGTTTGGAAAGTTTATGCAGTCAATATGTACGAAGGGTGGAAAGAAAATACTCAATACACCTTTAGTGCAAACTATGAGATTACGAACGCCGATAACAATAGAATAAATCTAAGCGTGCTTTATACAGACGGCACAAATAAAAATTTTTGGAACAACCTAGGTGGAACGGTTACGGGTTCTAAAAGTGGTTATGGGCGAATGACTACCGAAGCAGGAAAAACAGTACAAAAAATGATAATTGCGTTTGGTACTGGTCAAAGAACAATAGATGTCAAACTTACCAATATGCAACTTGAAGAAGGAAGTGCTGCTACGGAGTATGAAGCTCCATTAACAGATGCGACCATAACGGTAAAATCAATGGAAAATACCGAAAAAACGCAGACAGTATTGTTTGAAAACGGAGAGCTGACAGCAGAGATACATACTTTTAAAGGCGTTACAGTGATTGAAATTGAATCAGATGCAGAAGCAACAACAAGCGGAAAGTATAAGAAAATGGAGGGATAGAAATGAGCGGAGTACAAATTAAAAATTCAGTATTAATTGTTTTATCGGTGGTGGGAAGCTTTATGGCTGAACACCTTGGAGGAGTTGATAAGATGCTTACAGCACTTATTGCCTTTATGGCAGTAGATTACATAACAGGCTTTGCCGTGGCTTTCGTTTTCCACAAATCCACCAAGACTGCAAACGGCAGTGCAAGCTCTCTTGCAGGGTTTAAAGGTATTGTCAAGAAAATGTGTATATTACTCCTTGTAGGTCTTGCACACGAGCTTGATTATATAATGGGAGTTGATTATATAAGAGCTTTGGCAATACTGTTCTTTATTGGCAATGAGGGCTTGAGCGTACTTGAAAATGTCGGCTTAATGGGTGTACCGTACCCCGAATTTTTGAAGAAAGCACTCGAAGCTATCAAGGACAAAGGAAACAGGGGTGACGGCAATGAGTAATTTGCCCGAAAAAACCATTATACCCAGTGACAGAATCCCAAGGACGTTCAGTCAGAATGTATACAAGAGCGGAAGGCTTTACACTACGGTTAACAGTTGCGTTACGTGCAGTATAGTTAAAGTTATAGAGAGCTTGTATGCTAAAAAGAATGGGCACTATACAGAATTGTCCAAAGGTTATGCTTACGCGAGACATTCGGGGCGAAGTAATGAAGGTACGGCCATTGAGATTGTGCTTAAAAGCATGACGGAGAAAAAGACGGGTTCCGTGCCATACGAAATGTGTACGGACTACACCGAGAAACCCGAAATCTGTGAGATTATAGAGAGCAGACACGATATAGCCAAGCTTGATAAAGAGGCAGAAAAGTGGGCGATTGAGAACTGGGAATGTGTTAAAGGGAATAATGCTAAAGATTTAAAAGCAAATATCATAAGGTACGTCGACACTTATGAAGTTCCTCTTATTGGAACATTAAAACGCAGCGGTAGTGTAGACCATTGTGTTGTTATTATCGGATATGATGATAAGTATATATATTACCACGACCATACTCTAAGCGGTGATGAGAAACGTGCGAAGTATGACAGATGGCTTAATTATTTCTATTACATCACTATTCCGGAGGGCGGTGCTAAAGCAGATCCGATTCCAGAAGAACCGACAGAGGAAACAAAACCCACCATAAACAAAGTACAGGAGGAAAATACTATGGGATTTAAGCTTATTGATGTAAAGGACTTCAAGAGCTATCTTGATGGACTAAGCATTACAAGAAAGATTAATGTTGTGCAGTTACATCATACATATTCCCCTGCATACAAAGAGTTCAACGGAAAGAATCATGTTGAACTTCAGCAGGGTATGAAGACCTACCATTTAAAAACAAGAAATTATGCTGATATTGCACAGACGTTTACCATATTCCCCGACGGCAAGATTTGCACAGGCAGGGACATAAACAAAGCCCCTGCCGGTATTTACGGAGCAAACAGTAACGGCATCTGCATCGAGTGTGTGGGCAACTTCGACAAAAATGGAGATACCATGACCGAGGCACAGAAAAATGCTATTGTTGC
Source organism: Clostridia bacterium (assembly GCA_017451505.1). Taxonomy (GTDB): domain Bacteria; phylum Bacillota; class Clostridia; order UMGS1883; family UMGS1883; genus UMGS1883. The sequence goes on from JAFTOF010000001.1 coordinate 38,168, forward strand.
CGTGTGTCGCATACTGCTTGATAAGTTTGGACTTGATGCAAAAACGGGTGTGACATACCACGCATGGTGGACAAGCGGTGGCACATTCCTCGGCACATACATAGCGGGGCGGTCATACAAGACGTGTCCCGGTACAAACTTCTTTGGCGGTAACACGAGGGAAGTGTATGAGAAAAACTTAATGCCTCTTATAGAAAACTACGGAAAGGAAAAAAAGGTTATGCTTGAAACAGGTAATGATATTGTGTGGGAGCTTATGAACGGCAAGCACAGAATTGAGATTACAGAGGTCGACAGAGCGATAAAGGCTATTGATGATGCAAAGAAAAACGCTAACTTTTCTTCTCTGTACTGGATTCTGTATAAGCTTGTGAACAATTTATAAGGAGAGCTTGAACAAAAGTAAACGAGGTGAAGTAAGTTGATTAAGAAAGAGGATATACAGGAAGCATTACAGATAATGCGTAGTTACAAGCAAGGCAAGGCAAATTTTGAAAACAGGATTGTTGAGGATGAACTTTTATGGAAGCGGTGCCACTGGCAACAGATGAGGGCAAAAAATGAGAAACATCCTGCAAGCGGTTGGCTTTTCAATTCCATTATAAACAAGCATGCTGATGCTATGGACAATTATCCTGAAGCGATAATGATGCCCCGAGAAGAAAGTGACAAGGAAAGTGCCGAGCTTTTGTCGCAGGTTGTGCCGGTTATATTAGAGCAGAATAATTTTCGAAAGACATATTCTGATGCGTGGTGGTACAAACTGAAGCATGGTGTGACGGCTTACGGTGTGTTCTGGAACGGACAGGCAGACGAGGGCAGGGGCAATGTGGAGGTAAAGAAGCTTGATATGCTGAATCTTTTCTGGGAACCCGGAATAACGGACATTCAAAACAGCAGAAATCTCTTTATCTGTGATTTGGTAGCGGTAGATATACTGAAAGAGCAATACCCCAATGCAAAAATATCGGGCGGGGAACGGGCTGAAATAAAAAAATATGTCTATGATGACACCTTTGACACAAGCGACAAGGCGATTGTAGTTGACTGGTACTACAAAAAGGGTGGAAAGCTCCATTTTTGCAAATTTTGCGAGGATAACATTCTCTTTGCCAGTGAAAACAAAAAAGAATACAGTGACGGTTGGTATGCGGACGGGCTTTACCCCGTGGTATTTGACACGCTTTATCCCGAGGATGGAACGCCGATAGGCTTCGGAATCGTTTCAATATGCCGTGATGCACAAATGAGCATAGATTTAATTGATGATGCAGCACTTGAAAATCTGAAATGGTCGTCAAAGCCAAGGTATTTTACAAAGAGTGATGCAGGTGTCAATAATAAAGAATTTATGGATTTAGAGAACTCCCTTGTTGAAGTGGAGGGGAATGTGGACGAGGAGAAGCTTCGTCAGATTAAACCTCCCGAATTTTCGCCGATTGCTCTTAATTTCCGTGCGGAAAAGATTAATGAGTTAAAAGAGACGAGCGGAAATAGTGATTTTGTACAAGGAAACACTTCTAAGGGTGTGACAAGCGGTGCAGCTATCGCTACATTGCAGGAAGCGGGAAATAAGCTTTCGAGGGACACTGTGAATATGAGCTACGATGCATTCAAAAGTGTGATGCATATGTTGATTGAAAGGCTGAGACAGTTTTACGACATTAAAAGGACGTTCCGCATTACACGGCCACAGGGCGGTTATGAGTTTAAAAGCTTTAACAATGAAAAAATGAAACTGCAACCAGCCGGAGAAGCTGCAGGAGTGGAGTTATTCAGAAAGCCAATTTTTGACATTGTAGTCCATGCACAGAAGAAGAATCCGTTTTCCACGCTAAGCCAGAACGAAACTGCAGTGAATCTTTTTGACAGGGGATTTTTTAAACCCGAAATGGCACAGGAGGCACTTGCTGCACTCAAGCTGATGAGCTTTGACGGCAAGGAAGAAGTTGTGAAATATATACAGGACGGAATGACGTTGCAAAATCAATTAATGGAGATGCAAAAGCAAGTGCAGATGCCAACAGATGAAAATGCGGTGCTTCGTCAGAACGTACGGCCGATGGTCGCTCCAACGGGATAATCAAAATAAATTTTCTTGACGAGTTAACGGCAACTCAATTACGATAAAATTAAAGAAAACAGAGAGGAGCCATTTTATATGACAGGCAATTCTATGGAACTCAATATACAGTTGTTCGCAGAAGGCGGCAGCGGTGAGGGTTCGGGCGTAAGTGCGGCAGTCGCTCAGCCGCAGACTTCGGGCGATGGCGGTGTATCCGCTACAAGTTCTCCCGCCGCCGGGGAGAAAAAGAACTCGGGATTCGGAGTGCAGAACGCGGAGGGAGATTCGTCGGCAAAGACGGGCGACCACGCAGGGTTCACCCCTACGGATGACAGTGGGGTGGGTAATGCCGGGAGTTCCGAGGAAGCTGCTCTTGATTTATTTTTTGAAAAGCATCCGGAGCTTAAAAAAGTAAATGACAAGAGAAACGACATGAAGACACAAAAAGCGATACAGAAAAGATTGTATCAGGAAAGCAAATCCCAAAAGCCGATTAATGACATTCTTGATAAGCTGATGGTGCTTCACGGAGCAAAGAATGTGGAAGAGCTTTCAGTAAAGCTGAACAAGACACTTCCGCAAGAGTTTGCTGTGAACAGAGGTCTTGACGGTGAAGTGGGAGAAGAAATGTTTAATCTGCAATTTGAAAAAATGCAGGAAAACAGAATGCGTGAATACTACGAGAAGCAGGCAAAGGTTGAAAGGCAGATGCAGGCATGGCGTAATGAAGCTAAGGAAATAATGGCAATCTATCCTGAGTTTAATCTGGAGGATGAGCTTCAAAATCCCGATTTTGCACGCCTTATATCAGCAACCGATGAACGTTACCGTATGCCGATGAAGCAGATATATGAGATGCTTCACCATGATGACCTTATGAAAGCAGCGGAAAAAAGGGCGGCGGAAGCCTACTCAAAAAGTGTAAACGCAAATAAGCAGAGACCGAATGAAAACGGTACCGGAAACCAAAATGCGGTATCGGGTGCGTTTAATGTGTCGAAGCTTAGCAAAAAAGACCGTGCCGACCTTGCAAAAAGGGCAGGGCGAGGCGAAATAATTACATTGTAAGTTTAAAACGAATGGAGTGAAAAATTAATGTTTAAGTTTAATTTGCAGCATTTCGCAGCAGGTGATGCAGTACATACCACTGACGGTATGGCAAGCAATGCCAACGGAAATGTAACCCCTTATGGGGAAAGCGGCGGACTTAGTGCCGAAATGAAAACGTATTATTCCGACTTTCTTATTGATATGGCGGAACCCAAGCTGGTACATGACCAGTTCGGTCAGAAGGTACCGATTCCCAAAAATAAGGGAAAGGTTGTTGAATTCAGAAAATATGATCCCCTTCCCAAGATGACTACGCCTCTTGTTGAAGGTGTAACCCCCAAAGGACAGAAAATGGACATGGGCGTTATCACGGCAGAAGTTAAACAGTACGGCGGCTTTATTGAGCTTTCGGACGTGCTTCTTCTTACTGCGATTGATAATAACCTTGTGCAGGCAACCAAGCTTCTTGGCGGTCAGGCAGGAAGAACTCTTGACACTATTACAAGAGAAGTTCTCTGCGGCGGTACAAACGTTCAGTTTGCAGAGGGACAGGTTGCATCAAGAAGCCTTCTTGCAGGCGGAAATGAATCGGGCAATCATTATCTTACAGTTGACGGCGTGAGACGAGCTGTACGCTACCTTAAGAAGATGAATGCGGAAACGATTAACGGAAGCTATGTGGGTATTATTCACCCCGATACTGCTTACGACCTTATGAGCGATCCTAAATGGATTAATGTTAAGACATATTCCGACCCTGAGGGCATTTACCAGGGCGAAATCGGTAAGATTGAGAATGTAAGATTTGTTGAAAGCTCCGAAGCAAAGGTTATTCACGCGGAAGACCTCTCTGCCGAAAGCAGAAATCTTACAGTTTCTTCCTACAGTACACTTACTTCTGCAGGCAAGGCGACACATGGAGAAGGAACCTTGTACAAGCTTGTCGTAGAGGAGTCTCTTACCGAGGAAGATGCAGCAAGACTTGTGGATGCAATCATTCAACTTGGTGTAGAAGATAGCATCGAGGTATTGAGTGTGGCCGGTGTTGATGTAGCAGGTAACGCCCTCTATCTTTATGAAGAACCTATCAATACTCCCTCCGAGGGTGACATTTTGTACCCCGGTGAAGCAGGATTTAAGGGCTGTGACGTTTATGCAACCCTTATTATCGGTGATAATGCTTACGGTACAACAGAAATCTCAGGCGGCGGTTTGCAGCATATTGTTAAGCAGCTTGGTTCTGCAGGAACGGCAGACCCCCTCAATCAGAGAGCTACAGCAGGTTGGTCCGCTACAAAGGCTGCCGTGAGACTTGTGGAACCTTATATGGTTCGTATAGAAACCGCAAGCACATTCGGTAATTAATTTAGGGAGGTTTTAAAATGGCAACTAAAAACACTTCGGAAAAAACAAAAACAAAGGCAAAGGTTGTTGATGAAAATTCGCTGGTGGAAATTGAGCTTTTCCGTGATAATAAAGACTACAAAGACAATGTTTTTGTAGCAGTAAACGGAGAAAGCTGTGTAATTGCCCGCGGTAAAAAGGTAAAAATCAAGAAAAAGTTTGCCGATGTAATTGCTCTTTCCATGAAGCAGGATGTAAAGACTGCAAGAATGATGGACGAAAAGTCTGATGAGTTCATGGCAGAAGCACAGACAAAACTGTGATAAATTAAAAAAAGACCGCAGCGGCGGTGCCAATAAGCGGCACGGTGCCGTTGCGGTCTTTTTGTTAAGGTGATGAAAATGAAAGTTTATGAAGCTATAGAAAGGGCACAAAAGGGCGGATGTGCAAGCAATACGCCTAAGGATGTGCTGATGGATGCCGTCAAAAGGCTCGAAAAACAGATTTCCGACAAGGCGGAAATCTTGCTTAGTGACATTGATGACAACACGGTTCTTTTAGCTTGTGGCGGAGGCGTTGCCGAAGGGTATGATGATATGTATGAAGCGTTCTTAAAACGTGAGGCAAGCAGGTATTGTGAAGCGTGGGAGAATTATGGGAATTACGATGCTGTATTTGCTATAAGATACCGTGAACTGTGTAAGGAAATTATAAGAAACAGGAAGCCTAAGAGGTGGAATTAAAATGAACGAAAATGAAATAATGGCAGAGCAGGTTTTATTTGCCGGAGGTAAGAGGCTGGATGAGGTTATAAGTGAGCTTAAGAAAGCAAATTCGACTTTACAGGCGAACATAAACGCTCTTACAAACAGAGTGAAAGCTCTGGAGGATATGGAGGCGTAGCGGAGTGCTGAGTGAGATTCTTCGACTCCACTTCGTTTCACTCAGAATGACGGGGAGTAGGCGGGCGGATGATATCCGCCCCTACGAGTGAATGCGATAAAGAAACTCGGCGAAAAAACAGCGAATGCGAAATTTTCGCCGAAAGAGGAAGAATGCACGTTGCGAGTGGAGAAAGAATGCCTCTGCGTGAGACTTTCAAAACGGAGCCTGCGTGTATTCTGACGAAAGAAAGGAAGTGAAAATATGCAGACATTTAATGATGAGAAAAAGAAAAGGGAAAACGGTGTAGCACAGCCTGTGACAACCGAGCAGGTGCAGACACAGCTTGCAAACAAGGCGAATCCTACAGTAACAGGTGGTGCGGCAGTTCCTACGGTTGCACCGAAGACATCAGCTATTCCCGGGGTAAAGGTGCATAGCAACGCACCTGCAATGATAGGAAACTATGCCTTTGATACCGACTTTATGGCCGAAAGGCAAAAAGCCGAAGCGGAGGGCGATTACGGTAAGGCGGCACTTATGGAGTTTTACAGAAATCAGAAGCTGGGATATATGACTTCTCCATACCGCACTACTGATGTATATAATTATACAGACCCATACCGGGGAGAGCTTGACCGTATGCAGGAGGATATGCAAAATCGTGAAAAATTCAGCTATGATTATCGTGATGACGAGCAGTACAAGGCAATAAAGAGGTTGAAAGAGAAAGAGGCACAGGACGCGTTTGACGACGCTTACGGACGGCTTTCAGCACAGTTTGACGGTGACATACCCGTAAATATGATGAATAAGCTCTATGACACGAAAGCGGATATTATAGATTCCGCAGACAGTTATATTCCACAACTTCAACAGTTGGCATATTCCATGTATATGGATGAGGGTGACATGATGATGCGAAATTATGCACTCATGCAGGAGAGAGCCAATCAGGATTATAACAGGTGGGCGGAGAAACGTGACCTGCACGTGTCAGGACTGGATAATAAGTATGGCAGAGATGCAAGCGAGAAAGCGTACAACGAGGATATCAGAAGGTATAATCAGGAATACGCAGATAAGAGAGCGGATATTGAGTATGAGAGAGACAACAATGAACAGCAGAGGACTACGGGGCTTACACAGACAGATTACGAGAATCGTTATCAGGCAACGCTTGCGATTATGGAAAGTGAGGGCGTAAGCTTTGACGAAGCATGGAAACGTGCTTCGGGATATGTGCCGAAATTTTAATTAACTCGGAATAACACCTCGTAAGCTTGCTAATTAGGTTAAGGGGAGGGCGTAAAAACCCTCCTTTATAACCCGAGAGAGGCTTTTGGGATGAATGGAGGAAAAGATACCATGGCAAAGAAAAAGTTTTATATGGACGGCAATGGCAATGAAATACAGGAAGAATATGACGGACGTGTAAATGGAAACAAAACCAAAGAACAGCTTATAAGAACACACAAGGCGGACACTGCAAACAGTGCCATTAAAAACGCTGTATACAAAGAAGATTACGACGTATTAAAAACAGATTTTGAAAAAAAGAGAGACGATGCCCTCAGTGGGCTTAACGACATATCAATAAACCCTGCAAAGTACGGAAAAGCAGGGGCAAAGCTTGCATCGGTATATCAGAGTGATTTGGATTTTTACGAAAGTAAAATAAAAGAGGTCGACAGTAAGTATAAGAAAGCAAGCTACAGACCAAAAAGCGAATTTGAAAAGGCTACAGCCCTTGCACGAATGAACAGTGCCGCAGGAGAGTGGGTAAATCCCACTAAGAGAAAAACACAGGAAGAAAAGCTTATGGCGGTTGACAGTGCCGTAAAAAGCTTACAGGGACCGAGAAAGCCGACATTGGAAGATTATGCAAGGGCTATGTATGATATTGAAAAATATGCCCCTGAAACGGACGCATATTTTAGATACAACACTACACCCCATAAGTACGGCATAAGCCAGCCGTTGGCAAACAGATATACCTCCGCAATGGATAAGTACGGAAAGATTGCCGTGGAAAGCGGTGCATCGGATATGTACCGCCCGACGGGAAGAAATATACTTGACCCGTATGAAATGATAAATGCATACTATTATTCCCGTAAGGGTGACAAGTACATAGAGGGCATGATTCCCACAGAGCTTACACAGATGACCGAGGGAGAAACAAAGCTGTATATGACACTTCACAACCACAGTGAAAAGGACGCAAATGATTTCCTCGCCGAGCTTCGCCCTGTCCTTGAAGAAAGAGCAACACAAAAGGAGCAGGAAGAAATTAGGGAAAAAGTAAAAAGAGGCGGAGCAGATGCATTTGAGGAACAAGTGAAAAGTGTACTAAGGAACGTGGTTTATTCCCCCTTTGCGGCAATGGAGTCTGCTACAGAAAATATCGGTGACAAACTTTTTGACAGAGAATCCGACGGCTACAACAGCGCTATTCAACGACAGCTTTATAACGCACAGGCGGCGAGAGATGCACTTACCGAGGGGTGGCATCCTATATTCGGAAGCATTTACAAGGGCGGTATGAGCATTTTAGATTCTACGGTAGGCTCACTGATGGGGATGGGACTTGCAGATCCAACGGCAGGTAAGATGGCAAACGGAATTCTTAAAAGTGCAGGAAGCTTAAATATGGCAAGCGGGGCAATGGCTCAGCAAATGCAGGATGCACATATGAGAGGGCTTTCTTCGGGTAAACAGCTTGCCGAGGGAATCACAGCAGGTGTGATGGCAGCTATCACCGAGAAAATGGGAATGGAAAGACTGTTCGGTAAAAAAACAGGCGGAATTGTGAAAAATTTCATCAAAGGTGGAGCGAGTGAAACACTGGAAGAGGGTGCGGAATGGCTTGTAAACACCGGTGCTGATTATGCAATAGCAGGGGAAAAGAGCAATATTGCACAAAACGGCATTAAAAATTCCCTTAAGGAGCTTGGGCTTGAAGCTATAGGTGCTTTTGTTTCGGGTGGTGCAGCAAGCGGAATCGGTGGCGGTGTATCAAACACATACCATAACAACTACTTAAAAAAAGTTGGCTCACTCTATGCAGACAAATCCGATTTACTTATTGATTTGGGCGTGGAAGCAGCGGAAAACAGTTCTCATAAGCAAATAGGAAAAGCTGTAGAGGAAGCTATTGCAAAAGGCCTTGAAAAAGACGGAAGCATGGAAAGCATTGCAAAAACTATCGGATTATTAGAGGGACGGCAAAAAGGAAGCGTTCTCTCTGATGACGATATGAGAGCGGCAAGTGCGGTGGCATCGTACATTCTTCACGGAGAATCGGAGTCTAATCTTGCGGCGGCAGGTAACAGCGGAAGTGCATATCTGATTATCGATGCGATTGCAGACAATGACAATGCGAAAAACAACATCAAAGAGGCTTTCTCCCCCGAAAAAATTGGTGGTGAAATGCGGCAGAATGAGGCTGTGCAGTCCCTTATAGAAACAGGGCTTGAAAGCAGCAGAATGAGCAGGGCATATGCTTTGGCGAAAGAAGCAGAAAGAAACGGTGTTGAGAGCCTCAGCGACAAGGAAATCGGGAATCTGTACCTTGCAAACCTCGAACAAGTGACAAAAGAGGGAAGTGTGCAATGGAAGACTAATAATGAGTATATGAGAAGTGCGGGGAAGAACCTCGTTAAAAATCCCGATGCTATGCAAAGAGTATTGAGCCTTTCAGGTGCAGAGGCGAGGAATATATTGCAGAAAATGCAGGGTGGCAGGCAGGTAACGGCGGATGATGCAAGATTTCTTATTGAATCGGTGGCAGCGGATGCTGTGAAAAGCGGTAATTTGGTGGAAATAGTTAAGGTGATAGATGCACTTGACGGAAGAGAAGCCGACTATATCGGAAGTCATGAAGCAATTGTAACGGCAAAGTCCATACAGGCGGCAATAGAAGGAAAGGCAACACGGCTTGATTATGAAGTGATAAGAAAAAGTAACGGTGCTGTGACAGTGCTGAGTGTGGCGGAGGAAATGAGGAGCGAGAACGCCTCAACCACAAAGACAACAGGCTTGGTAATGAATGATGCGGCAATGGAGCTTGATAAGAAAACGCGTACAAGTATACATGATTTTGCAAAGAGGACAGGCAGTACGGTTATTGTCGAGCACTTTCTTGTTAATAAAAACGGCGAAGTGATAATGGGTGAAGAAAAGGACGGAGTTATCAGAATCAATGCCGATTATGCCGATGTGGCACACTCAATTGCTGTGCACGAATTTACGCATCTGATGAAGAAAATTGCCCCGAAAGCTTATGCGAAGTTTAAGAATTATGTTGTTTCAAAAATGAAGAGCGAGGGTACATATGAGGGAGCGATGGCAACGCTGCGTGAAGATTATGAAGACCTAAGCGATGAGGGGTTAATTGATGAACTCTGTGCACAAACAGCAGAAAGACTTTTCCGTGATGAAGCAGAATTGACAAGCTTAATAAAAAAAGACCGCACATTGGCGGAGTGGGTAAAAGATGCGTGGTTTAAGGTGCTGGATATGTTTGGCAGAACCGATGAAAGAACACACGCACAACTTATGTGGAAAAAGTGTGTTAAAGAGGCTTCGAGGGCAAAGAGCAAAGATGTAACAACGGGTGAGGTTAAATATAAGAAAGAGTATTCTTTTAACAAACAAGTCGATGATGCTCTTGATAACAAAATTCAAAGAGGATACAGCGTATATGTCGGACGATTGCCAAAACTGCTTGAAAAATGTGGGTTAAACCCCGAGCTTCCAATGTTGATGCATCCGTCACACATAAGGGATATAAACCACGAGAAATCACCAGATAATATACATTATCACGGAATATCCAGTGATATAATAAAACAAATCCCTGATTTGATTAAATATCCGGCAATGATATATGATTCCATATCAGAAGACAATAGCGATAATAGCATATGTATTCTTACAACACAATGTAATGATGAAGGTGCACCGATTGTAATAGTTATCACCAATAGTGAACAAGACGGAAAATACCTTGATGTAAAAATGGAAGTCAAGAAAACAGGTGCAAGTAATCATGTTGACACAATGTATGGAAAAGATGGATTTAGCTATCACATGGATTCGGTTATTGATAAAGATGCAGTATTATACGTCAGCAAGAACGGAATGGATAAATTGCTAAATAGAAAAAACCTCAGGTTGAATTCTGATGGCAAGCTCCGATTGCTTGCGCGATTAGACAACCTAAGGTTTGACACCATTATACATCAAAGTAGAAATGTTGTCAATACTAAGTCTATGCAAAACGATGAAAATAATTCCACTTCTTCACAAAAACGCCCGGGGGTTTCTGAAAAACTTGATGAATACATGGGGGATTTTGCCGCACGGCTTAGCGATAATGCGGAGGAAGAGATTCTTCGCGAGACTCAGAATGACAGTGCGGAAAAGGCGGACATTGAGAAACTTCGGGCGGAGAATGCGGAGCTTCGAAAGCAGATTGAAAAGGAAAGGGGAAAAGCAAAGCAGGATTACAAAAGGGTTCTTGAAAAAGCCGAAAGAATTAAATTTCGCTGGGATAAAAGTGAAATAAAGAAGCGAATCGATTCTGACTACAACTATTTGTCAAGAATGATAGAAAATCCTACAGACACGCGGCATGTCCCGGAACATTTAAGAGCATCGGTAGCCGAGGTTTTAAAATGCTTTAATTTCGAAACTGTACAGCTTGATAGGTTAAGGGATAAGGGAAAGACCATAAACAGTCCGACAGCGGTAAGACTCGAAAAACTATCAAGCTTATATGAAAAAGTAATGGAAAAAACAAATACAATAAACAGTCCCGAACTTAACGATGAATACATAAAAAGTGAAATAAAGGAACTGCTTAACGAAATACCTGTTGATGAAACGGGTAAGCCAAAACGAATACAAGATATGGAAATACGTGAAATGGCTGCTCTTCAAAAAATTTTAGCATCAATTCACAACTCTATAACCCGATACAACAAGGCTTTTACTAATGGACTTAACAAACCTATTAGCGGATACGGAGAAGAGCTGATTGAGGAGTGCCGCGACAGAATGGAAAGAAAAAAGGGTAAACTTCATCACGCAAGTGACGGCTCATATGAAGAATATAGCAACAAAATAATCGACGGTCTTGACAGGCTGTTGACCACAGACAATTTACGTCCGTACGATTTTGTTTATAAAATCGGCGGAACGGTAGAAATGCTGTACGGAAAACTGAGAGATGGTTACGACAAGTACACTCTAAACTGGAAATTTGCCATAGAAAGCATCGATAAAATTAAAGGAGAAATGGATTTTTCGGAGCTAATAGGAAAGGAACTGCCGGTAAATACTTTTAAACTTTCAAACGGTGACGAGGTATCACTTACGACCACACAAATAATGTCGCTATATGCACTCAACAAACGAAGACAGGCAAGAGAACACATATACTTCGGGGGAATTGTTCCGGGAAAGGCAGATACAGGAAAAAAGGAAGATGGGAAATTTTTAAAAAGAAAGATTGAAAGTGCAAAGCCGTATAAAGTGACGGAAACTGATATTGGGGAAATGTTAAAAATACTCACTGAGGAACAAAAGAAGTTTGTTGATGAAATTGTAGGATTTCTTTCTAACACGTGTGCGGACTGGGGCAACGAGACAAGCATGAAACTATTTGGCTATGAAAAATACGGTGAAACATATTATTTCCCAATTAAAGTAGCAGATATTGCCCTTCCGAAATCAATGGAATCTATGCCGAGGGACACGACTCTGAAACATCCACCGCAATCAAAGAAAACAAAAGAGCACGCCAGACAGCCTTTAATGGTACTCGACTTTTTTGATGTGGTAACAAACCATATTAACAGCATGGCATTGTACAACTCCATGGTATTACCGATGCTCGATATTGACAGGGTAATGAATTACGCTGAATCTGAAACGACAAAAATCAACGGCGTGGAAGTTGAACAGATTAAAGATGGTGCAAGGTCGATGTTTCGGCAGGCGTGGGGCAGAGCTTCCGAGGAATACATAGAAGGACTTTTTAAAAGCATCAACGGGCAAAAGAATGTGGATAGTGCAGGACTCGGTGATGTTCTTCTTTCCAATTCGAAAAAGACTGCTGTTGCAGCAAGCCTTAATGTGCTTTTTCAACAGTTTGGTTCCATAACACGAAGCATGTGTTATCTTTCGCCGCGAGATCTTAAAGTAAAAGTAACAAAAGCGGATACAAAGGAAATGCTTGAAAAATGTCCGATAGCATATTGGAAAAATCTCGGATTCTATGATACAGGCATGAGTATAGGTATGAAGCAAACAGTATTCGGCAAAGAGCCGATTATTGATAGGTTGACGTTAAAACCTTATGGCTGGGCAGATATGAAAACATGGACGCGGATATATGCAGCGGTAAAAAAAGAAGTTGCGAGGGAAAACCCAACTTTGGAAGTAGGGGGTGATGCTTATTTTGAAAAAGTAACAAACAGATTTAGGGAAATTATAGACGCAACACAGGTTGTAGACACACCCTTGCACAAGACGCCAACAATGCGAAGTAAGAATTGGTTTATGAAAGTGGAAACAGTCTTTAAATCAGAACCACTGACCACCCTTAACACTTTTCAAACCCGCGTTCTCAAAGCAGTGCGAGAAAATAACACAGCAAAAGGGATAAGTCGTGCGATAGAAGTCTATGTGTTTTCTTCGTTGGTACAATCATTACTTCGTTCTATATCCGGGCTTATGAGATTAAAACCGGAAGATGAATATGATGACGACGGAAAGAAACGTAGTAAATTTGAGGTGTGGCTTGATTTGGTAATTGACGGATTCATTGATGAGCTTAATCCGATTGAGAAGATTCCGTTTGCAGGGACGATAATGTCAATGTTTTCCGGGTACAGTAGCAGCAGAATAGAATGGGCACCACTGGAGCGACTAATACAGGCTGTTAAACAAATTTATAATAAAGAAGATGGAAGAAATGGTTTAGCGGAGCTTGTTAATGTGACAAAGAATGTGTTTAATTTAAAAGGGATACCTGCAAGCAATATTCTTAGAGAGGTGAGAGCACTTACGAGGACAATCGGAGGTCCGATTTTGGGCGAAGAATATATGGATTACCTCATCACCAAATGGGATTACAGTGTTGACAATAAGAAAAATAGACATAAATTTATGAGATTTTACGAGTACGCCGTGAAGAATAATGAATACGAGTCCGCCGCAAAAATATTCTGTGATTATTACAGTGTGACAGAAAGTCCTGAAATAATAGAGGCGTGGATGAAGGAAACTGCAAGGCTGTACAAAAAAACAGAGGACAAAACCCTGTTTTACAATGAGCCTGCTGATGAAATTAATTTCCATGACGGTAAAATCGAACTTAAAAATGATAGATACAAAAAGTTTATATCTGAATTCAACCAGTCGTATATTAATGATCTTAATAATATGCTTAAATCAAATTATTACAAAAAGCTTTCGGATGATGAAAAAGTAACGGCACTAAAGAAAGTTAAAAAACATTCTTTGGAAAAAACACAAATGAACTATATCCCGATAGAAGCATTAGATAACGAAAAAAGTGAAAATGTCATCAGGGAAATGGATATACTGTTTTCTAAAAGCGGGGAAGACTTAATTCCGAGCTTGCCTGCAATTACCTATTTGTCTGACGGTGTAAAAACGGAAATCATAAAAGATGATTACGAAGAACACGCAGAACAATATTACAACCTTCTTTGGAAGACTGCATATGATTTTGTAACAGACAAGGAATACAAAAAACTGACGACTGAAGAAAAAATCAAAGGTTTCAACGAGATAGCAAGCTATTCCGAAAATATTTCCCTACAGGATTTTGCAGAAAAGTTCACTGTAACTGAATGGCAGGCACAAATGGAGGACGGAGAACTAAAATACATAGACAGGGCAATCGAAATGCATGATGGTAACAACCTTGAAGCACTGGCAGAAAAAATGTACGAGGCAGGTCATAAAAAAGAATATACGGAGGAAGACTATGAAAGATATATAGAGGAGCGGTTAAGTAAAAGCAGTTTTGAGCATGACGATATTGTTGAGGCTTTACAGAAAAAAGTACGTTCAACCGATGAGTACGACAAATACAACAGTGACTTAAGACGCAGCATAAAGGTTGACACGACAGGGCTTACAACAGATGAAAAAAACATGGTTGAAAGCGGCAGAACCGGGGCGGCAAAATATTATGCCGACAAAGAATATGTGCCGTTTGATGATGGTGTAAGGTATATGAAAGTGTATGATGAAAAGCTTTCGAACGTAATAGAAATGGATGACTATTTAATCCATCGTGCAAAAGCTAAGAAAACGGCTGCACTTTCGGATGGTAGTCCCAATTTGAAAAACACGGAGCTTGAGGCGTATCTTGAAACTACCGGTTATCCTAAACCAGTTAAAAGTGCATTGTTTGAAGCTTTGGTACAGAATCCAAGGTCGAAAAATCCTTATGGTGTGTACAGTGCAGAGCAAGTGCAAGCGGTGGGGAAGGTTGACGGTGCTGCAGGCGGAATGACACCTCAACAGTCATCTGACGGCAACAGCTTCCCCTCGAGGGGAAGCCAAGGACAGGGAGCGAAGAGAACGACGAGAGAGCGTGAAAGCCCGTCCCTACAGAGAAAACGAAGCAATACGATTTCAAGTGTGAGTACCGGTGTAAATTATGTTGCAGAAGCCGTGGCAAAGGCAGTTCCCGACAAGTCACAGATAATGCAGATTATTGACGGCATGGATGTATCAGATGCAATGCGGAAAGCACTTTATGCGGCGTTTGGTGTGTATTAAGAAAAGTGGCGGGCGGATATTATCCGCCCCTACGGTATGAAAGGGTATGAAATAAAATGCAAAATATAGTATGGCAGCCGCAACCAAAGCAGCGGATATTTATGTCACGCTCGGAAAACGAAGCTCTTTACGGTGGTGCTGCAGGCGGAGGAAAAAGCGACTGTGCGATTGCGGAGGCATTAAGGCAGGTACATATACCGCATTATAAGGGGATTATATTCCGAAAGACATATCCACAGCTTAGTGAATTAATTGACCGGAGCAGGGAAATTTATTCCCGTGCGTTTCCTAAGGCAAAATACAACGAAACAAAACACTGCTGGACGTTTCCGTCCGGAGCCAAGATTTATTTCGGTGCTATGCAGTATACCAAGGACAGGACGAATTATCAGGGTAAAAGATACGACTTTATTGATTTTGACGAGCTGACACAGTTTACGTGGGACGAATACAGTTATTTGTTTTCCCGAAACCGTCCCAACGGTCCCGGCACACGATGCTACATCAGAGCACAGGCTAACCCCGGAGGGATAGGACACGGGTGGGTGAAGGAAAGGTTTATTACTCCTGCACCTCCGATGACTACTATTTGGGAAGAAAGGGAAATCAAATTCCCCGACGGAAACACACAGATAAAAAAGATGAGCAGAATATTTGTGCCGTCAACGGTATTTGATAACAAGAAGCTCATGGAGAACGACCCGGAATATATAACGAGACTGGCGAATCTTCCGGAGAATGAAAGGAACGCACTGCTTTATGGCGATTGGGACAGTTTTTCGGGACAGGTATTTACTGAGTGGAGAAATAACCCTGATGGGTATAAATCCAGACTTCACACCCACGTTATCAATCCCTTCAGAATTCCCGACAGTTGGAAGATATACAGGGGTTTTGACTTTGGTTATGCGAAACCTTTTTCCGTAGGTTGGTATGCAATAGACCACGACGGAAGAATGTACCGCATCCGTGAACTATACGGCTGCACGGGAACGCCCAACGAGGGTGTAAGGTGGGACGTGGCAGAGATTGCCCGGAAGATTGTCGAAATTGAAAAGACGGACGAGAATTTAAGGTACAAGCACATTAACGGCATTGCAGACCCGTCCATATTTGATAAGAGCAGAGGCGAAAGCATTGCGGAAATGATGGAAAGGGAGCATGTGTATTTTGATAAAGGGGACAACACCCGCCTTGCCGGAAAGATGCAGATGCACAACCGATTTGCTTTTGATGAGAACGGAATTCCAATGCTGTATGTGTTTAATACGTGCAAGCATTTTATAAGGACGGTGCCGGAGCTTGTGTACAGTCAGACAGATGTGGAAGATATTGATACCGACGGCGAAGATCATATTTATGACGAGGTGAGGTATGTGGCAATGGCTCATCCCATAAATCCGCCGAAGAAAAAGTATGTGGAGAAAATGTACAATCCGTTGGAATCAGATTCACGTAGCAGCGGAATGTGGTGGGAGAAATATTGAAAGGAGAAATAAAAATGGCAGACAGAAGCGAAAGAACATACCTGTGGAAAGGGTTAAATAGAATGCCGTACATTGCAGACGGAGAAATGCGAAATATGAAAAATCTTTCTTCCGATGCGTATCCGTTTATAACAACGAGAAAAGGAAGAAAGCCGTATACGCTTGCAATCAGAATTCCAAGCTCCGAGGGCGAGGCATACAAAGATATTGATGTGCTTCCCGAACCAGATATAAACGAAGTGGGCAATATTTACAGGCTGGCAGCAGGGGCGTTGGAACTTCCGGAATACACATCGGGAGGTTTTTATTACTGGAATGGTAGTGCGTGGATTGAGGGTTACTATGATTCAAAATTCTTAGGAGCTGTAACGTCGGTTATCGGTTCGACGCTTGTTGCAGACCAATACAATGTTGGCACGTTCGGCCACGCCACTTCTATTTTTAACAATTCTAATGTAACTCTCGATTATAGCGGGAGAAAAGTTAAATATTTAGGCGAAGACAGCGGAATGTTTCTAAAAGGAAAAACCTATATATACCGGCTTGAGGTTGAAGGATATTGGGAAGCGGATTCTAATGTCCGCTCTGACTACGGTGATTTTCCGATACCTCCAACTCCTTCAGTTGATTTGGCGGGGCGTAGCTTTTACTACACGGGGGAAACTAAAGATGGTTATGCTTACGGCACATGGTACAAGTGCTACCTACGAGGAAGCGGTTACTGGGAGGAATGTGAAAGTTGTTACGATGTAGTTGAAACTATGCCGGAAAATCCCGAAACAGGCTTGCAGGTAAGATTCATTGAACGGCCGAGCGGTGCTCCTAATTTGAAATATTATTACCTGTGTCAATATGAAACCGACAGGGAGGGAACGCCGATATATTATTATAAAAGGGTTTCATCAATCGAAACTGGTGTTGAATGCGAAGATTCAACGTATTTGCCCGAAACTTCTGCGGAAAACGAAGGAAAATTCTTTAATTATACGGGAGCATCAACGGCGGGGCAGTTTGAAAAATGCTGTTATGAAGAATTCAAATATGTATGGAAAGAAGTATCTCATCCGAAAGTTTTGAGAACAGTGACGGTGCAGGAATATCTTGATAAGTACGACGGCAGGGGACTGGATGAAATTTTGGAGATAGCCAACTTTAGGGAAAGCCCCGCGGTGCTTTTTATTGATAAACAGAAAAAGACGTGCTTATACTATGAACAGAATGTGTGGGAGATTAACAACCTGAGTTATAAAACGGGAAAAAAACTTATACCCATAGGTGATAGAATTATCGTAGGAGAGGCAGGAAGTTATTTGAAAATAAAGGACGGTTCGAACATATTCTTTCAGACTGCTGAAAGCTTTTCTCAAACGGTGCGTGCCAGTTATGCCCCATACGGAAACGGGCAAAGCAAATATTTAGATAGCCAAATATCGGGCACGGCTGGCGGGGATGCGCATTTTAAAATCATTGCACCCGGAGGCGAAGGCGTAGGCTTTGAAACTGTGTACAATGGTCTTAATAAAGCCGGGACAAATTTTAAGGCAGTGTTTGACGGAAAAACTTATTACATGACGGTAAAAAGTGTAACTTATGAGAAAAATAAAAACATTGCAGGTTGGACCACGGGTAGCAAATGGCATTATGATTATGCAGATGAACTTATTATTGAGGCAACGAATTGCACTGCGTCGTTTGAATGGAACGATACCCGTGGCTTTGGAAAACAAATTTTATTTGAATCAACAGACCCTCACTATTACGATGTAGCTGCTTGGAAAAAGAGATTGTGGGCATATGATGGCAATGTTTTCTTCGGAACGGCAGCGGATATCTTTAAAGACGACGGACATATAGACTGGAACCGAGGGGACAATACCAATCTTGAAGCTATTTCTCAGCCGTTATGGCAAGGCGGGGATATTACGGGCATTGCAGCACTGATGAACGGATTAGTGTATTTGAAGCGTGACTGTATAACTGTAGTAACGGGTAACTATACTGCTATAATGAGTTCCAATACTATTCCGTGCAGAGGGCTTCCACCCGAAAACAGGCGAAGCGTGGCGGTGATTAACGAAAGTGTATACTATCTCTCTAATGACGGAGTATACAGATTTGACGGAGGTATTCCCCGATGCATCAGCCGTGATGCTAAAATTACAGGCACGGAAGCTGTGGGTGCAGGTGACGGTAACAAATATTATTTATCGTTGAAAGAGCCAAACGGAGATTATGTGTTGTATGTATACGATGTCAACCGTGAAACATGGCACAAGGAAGATAATACTCGCGTCATAAGCTTTGCAATGCTGGACGGTGAAATGTATATGGCAGTAGAAAAAGAAATATACAATATCAATGCACCGCAAGAAAAAGTGGACTGGGAATGTGAACTGTGGTATGATGAGGGCACCCACAGAAAAAAGAGGTATAAAGAATTCCATATGCGCGGCAATGTGGGGCATTGCGAATTCTTCCTTAAAGCTGACGGCGGCGAATGGAAATTTATCGCGGCACAAGAAGGACAATTCTCAATCAAGATTCCACCTTTCGAGTGCGAAGAGCTGAGTGTGCTGATAAAAGGTGAGGGTATTTGCGAGATTAAAAGCCTGGATAGAGTGTTTGATGTGGATTAGTTCTTTTTGACAAAGATTTGACAAAGATTTATTCTAAAAATAACTCATTATGACTAAATTTAAAGTAATAAATCAATCAAAACAAAAAACCGTGTAAAAGCCTAAATATAGGAATTTACACGGTTTTTTGAATGGTGAGCCATCGGAGATTCGAACCCCGGACAACTTGATTAAAAGTCAAGTGCTCTGCCGACTGAGCTAATGGCCCGTATTGGCTGGGCTGGCAGGACTTGAACCTGCGGGTGCCAGAGTCAAAGTCTGGTGCCTTAACCGACTTGGCTACAGCCCAACATAGATATGTTGAGTGCAACTCAGGTGGATAAGTGGGGTGGATAGAGGGACTCGAACCCTCGGCCTCTAGAGCCACAATCTAGCGCTCTAACCAACTGAGCTATACCCACCATAAGTTGGCGTGCCTGCGGGGATTCGAACCCAGGACCTACTGCTTAGAAGGCAGTTGCTCTATCCAACTGAGCTACAGGCACATTTATTTTGTGGCAAAAAAGTGGAGCGGGTGATGGGAATCGAACCCACCTATCCAGCTTGGAAGGCTGGTGTTCTACCAATGAACTACACCCGCACTTGCGACTCTAA